>JBEPZK010000036.1:0-20434 GCA_041640855.1 Candidatus Kryptoniota bacterium | reverse complement strand
TTCCGATTAAGTATGGTATAAGCTACACTGCGTACACGCAAGATAAAGTTCAACTTGGAGTTTTTGGTGATTTGGGCGTTGCTTTCGTCAGTAAACCAGAAAGTGCAACAAAGATTGCGGGTGGCCTCGGTGGATTTGTTGCATATAGTACAGCACCAAATGTAAAGCTTGTTGGAACAGTTAAATATAACGCTGTTGTGAAAACAGTACACTATCTCGGTATCGAAGTCGGGGTTCTTTATACTTTGCCCACAGGAAAGTAAAGAGCAAGATTTAATTTTAAAACCCAACCCTTAGCGGTTGGGCTTTTATCTTTTACAAAAACAAAAAAGGAGTAAAAAATGCGCAGGGGTTATTTAGCAGTTATACTGGCTTTAATAATTGGATTTACAATTGGCTTCATCTCTGGTTGCAGCCAACCGACAAATCAAGAACAATTAACACAGCAACAGAAAGAGCTTGCTCCAATAATTAAATCTGCGGAAAACACAATCCCGGGGCGATATATCGTCGTCTTTAAAGATAACATCCTTCCAAAAGGCGATATTAAAAACATCGCTGAAGCAGTTAACAAAGTCGCAGGCGAAATAGCAGCTGCTTATGGCTTAAATCTTGACCATGTATACCGATATACAATCAAAGGATTTTCCGCGGAAATACCGCAAGATAAACTTACCGCTTTGAGAGCAGACCCAAGGATAAGCTATATCGAAGAAGATGGAATCGTTCATACTTTCGCCCAAACATTGCCTTGGGGAATTGACAGAATTGATGCTGACATAAGCTCAACCAAAGCTGGCGATGGAGTTGGCACTGTAACTGGCGTTATAGTTTACGTGATCGATACAGGCATTCAATTAAATCATCCCGATTTAAATGTTGTTGGCGGAGTTGATTTCACCGGCAAAGGCACCGCTGACGATGGCAATGGACATGGAACTCACGTCGCCGGGATAATTGGTGCAAAAGATAATGATAGTTATGTTGTTGGGGTTGCGCCAGGAGTTGAACTCTTCGCTGTTAAGGTGCTCGGAGATGATGGTTCAGGTAGCTTCTCAAATGTAATTGCTGGAGTTGATTTTGTGACTCAGCAAAAGATAAATAACCCGAACTTGCCGATGGTTGCGAATATGAGCCTTGGTGCGAGAACTGGGACAAGTTATAACTCACTTGATTATGCAGTTGTTAATTCGATAGAAGCTGGTGTCGTCTACGCAATTGCAGCTGGAAACGATGGCGCAGATGCGAAAAATTATAGCCCAGCCCATGTAAAAGAAGCAATTACGGTTGGAGCTTACGATGAGAACAATAACTTCGCTACCTGGTCAAATTGGGGTTCATTGCTTGACCTAAATGCACCAGGTGTGAGGATTTTATCAACCTACATTGGAAGTTCTACAGCCACTTTAAGCGGAACGTCGATGGCAACACCACATGTTGCGGGAACATCTGCGCTTTACTTATCGAAAAATCCAAGCGCAACACCTCAACAAGTAAGAGACCGCCTTGTCGCTGACGCCAAAGCATGGGTAAAGGTAAATAAACCAAGAACTACAAACTTGTCCGTCTATGCTGGAAATTATTAAATTAATTTTCGGGGTGACCGCCATCAAAGCGGTCGCTCCTGCTTTTTAATCAAATAAAACGCATTGATGTTCAAATTTCCATTCACAAGTTTCATCGCTTGGAGATACCTCAAATCCAAAAGAAAAACGACGCTAATATCAATCATAAGTTTAATCTCTCTGATTGGGGTCACAATTGGGGTTTCAGCTTTGATAATCGTTCTGTCTGTCTTCAACGGATTCAACGGTCTTGTCACAAAAATTTTAATTGAATTTGACCCCCATATAAGAATCGAGAAAAAATTAAATTTAAGCACTGATGATTTTGCAAAGATAGAAAAAGAAATTTCTGATATCAAACAAATTAAAGGATACGCACCTTTCATAACCAGCAAAGCAATGTTGATATCCGATAGAAACAACCGCGTCATATATATCAAAGGAATCGACCCTGAAAAAGCCGGGCTTGTCTCAGGCTTGCCGGAAAAAATCGTTCTTGGAAATTTTGACCTTTCCGATTCAAAAGGACTTCCCAAAATAATTCTTGGCCTAACAATTGCGGACAGAGTAAATGCCATCGTAGGGGATACGGTGATTCTTGTAAGCCCGAGTTTTTCATCTATTTTCGGACTTGCTCAACCAAACGTAAAAAAATTTATCGTCTCCGGAATTTTCGAATCGAACAATAAAGATTACGACGGATACTACGCCTTTATCTCTGTTAAATCAGCGCAAGAATTCTTCGATATGAAGGGGAAAATCAACGGCGTTGAAATTCGACTCCACGACATAAATCAATCCGAGAATGTGAAAAAAATAATTCAATCAAGACTCGGGGAACAATTCCAAGTGAAAACTTGGTATGATCTCCATAGGGATTTATACTCAGTTATGCAGATTGAAAGATGGACCGCTTATGTTATTTTGACCTTGATAATTTTCGTCGCAACCTTCAATATACTTGGTTCGCTTACGATGTCAGTCATAGAGAAGACAAGGGATATTGGAATTTTAAAAGCTATGGGAGCGAAAAATTCAGACATCGTGAAAATTTTTATGTTTGAAGGAGTAATAATTGGGATAATTGGAACAAGCATTGGAAGTGCGATTGGATATACTGTTTGTAAAATTCAAGAAAAATATCACATCTTCCCACTTGACCCAACCGTTTATATAATTCCATCTCTGCCTGTAGAGATGCACTTAACCGATTTTATCGCTGTTGGAATTGCTGCATTACTTCTCTGTTCGCTTGCCTCATATTACCCCGCAAAAAGAGCTGCGAGTGTAGTTCCATCCGAAGCGGTGAGATGGGAGTAAAAAGAACTGATTCAATTTTGAACATGTTTTAAATTTTAAAAACAATAAACTACGGAGGTGCTATGCGTCTGTTCTTTTTGCTTCTATTTTTTCTTGCCCTGCAAAATTTACACTCACAAACTGATACATCTATAGCTCTCCTTCCTAATAAAATGAGCATAGTTGAAAAATCGCTTTGGGGCAAGAAAGGATTTTTCAGAATCACAGGGATTGCCCCGCTTACACCTGAGGCAAGGGAAAGGGAGTTAAAATTTCGAAGAATTATGCTTACAATGCATCAACTCGGTGGCTTCACAACGCTTGGGCTTATGGCTCTATCCGGCTACTACGGCAAAAAAGTTTACGATGGAAAATATGAATTCGTTGATAAACATCGAACGTTCGTCAGAGTAACGATCGCATCTTACACGCTTACCGCTCTTCTTGCGCTTGCTTCACCACCACCTTTGATAAGAAGAGAAAAAAGCGGTGGAAGTATAGCGATACATAAAACACTTGCTTGGCTCCATTCAACTGGAATGATAGCAACAGCTATACTTGGAAGAAATACAAGGTATAGCACCACCGATTACAACAAATTAAAGAAAATCCATATGGGGGTTGCAATTGCAACTTTCACCTCGCTTGCTACCTCTATGGTCGTGATAATGCTTCGTTAAAAAACAAATTCGGAGGCAAATTATGAGGTTATTCGCTTTTATACTGATTTTTTTAATTTCAAATTCAAATTTACGGTCGCAAACTATTTTAATACAGGGAGACAAAGCTTCATACATTCAATACTTTATTCGCCATCCACTTCACAGTGTAAGGGCGATAAATAACGAGGCTAAATTTTTGATAGAGTTCGATGTCAAAGAAAACCAAATTTTAAAGGCGGAAGCAATTGCGGATGTAACGAAATTTGACAGCGGGAATTCAAACCGCGACTCCCATGTTATGGAGGTCATAGAGGCATTAAAATATCCAACCGTAAGTTTCAAAAGCAACGATATAAAAATTGAGGGCGAAAACATAATTGCAAAAGGTTTACTAACATTTCACGGTGTAACACGTGAGATAACTATGATTGGAAAGGCTAAATTTAACGATGATAAAACTTTAATCGTTGAAGGCAACTTCCAAATAAGTCTAACAGATTTCAAAGTCAAACGCCCAACTTTGCTTTTCATACCAAGCGATGATACATTGAAACTATCGATATATGCAAAGTTTAATCTACCAAAATAGATTTTTTAATTCTGTTCAAGTTTTTCACTCTTTTCAGCAAGTTTCAAGGCTTCGATAATTGGGTCGAGTTCGCCATCGAGTATTTCTTGAAGATTGTAAAGAGTTAGGTTAATTCGGTGGTCGGTGACGCGATTTTGGGGAAAGTTATAAGTTCTAATTTTTTCACTTCTATCGCCTGTTTTGACGAGGCTCCGTCTATGTGCAGTTAGTTCAGCTTCTTTCTCCATAAGCATCTTATCGTATAATCTTGACCTCAAAATTTTCATCGCCTTCTCGCGATTTTTAAACTGCGAACGTTCATCTTGGCATTGCACCACTATCCCAGTTGGTATATGTGTGATTCTAACTGCTGTTTCAACTTTATTAACATTTTGACCACCGTGCCCACCCGCGCGATAAAATTCTATTTTCAAATCATCTGGGTTTATCTCAATCTCAACATCTTCAATTTCGGGCAAAACAATCACGCTTGCTGCGGATGTATGAATCCTACCGCTTGATTCAGTTATCGGCACCCTTTGGACTCTGTGGACTCCGCTTTCATATTTTAAAGTTCCATAAACATTGTTTCCAGTAACATAAAAAATAATTTCCTTGAACCCACCAAGCCCCGTCTCGTTAAAATCCATAACTTCAACCTTCCATCCCTTTTTCTCCGCATATTTCGAATACATTCTAAAAAGGTCCGCAGCAAAAAGCGCAGCCTCTTCCCCACCTGTTCCTGCCCTGATTTCAATTATCGCGTTTTTACTGTCATTTGGATCCTTCGGGACCAAAGCATCCTTAAGTTGCTCTTCAAAAACTTTAAGCCTATTTTGAAGCAAATTAATCTCTTCTTGCGCAAGTTCTCTTAATTCAGGGTCATCCGTAGACTTATAAAGTGATTTTGTCTCGCTTAAAATTCGCTCAGTTTCAAGATATTTATTGTAAAGTTCAACGATTCCGGAAAGTTCGTGATACTCTTTTGAAAGCGCTTTATATTTCTCTGGCTCTGAAATAATCTCTGGCTGCGCCAAAAGCTGGGTGAGCTCCTCATACCTTTTTTTCATCTTTTCAAGCTTTTCAAACACTGTCTGCGGATTAAATTTGTTTTCGGTGCAAATAAATTTAAATCATTCGCCAAAAAATATCAAAAAGAAATTGCATTGCTAAAACGTTCCTTCAAATCCCAAAACCCATCTAAATTTAAACTTCTTCTCTCCATTTAACGGATGACTTACATAAATTGGGAAATCAACTCTTATCGCGTTTAAACCAATCTCAGAGAAAACATCCGTTATCGATGAAACCCGTCCAAACAAATCACTTCTCACCCCAAACCCAAAATCATACTTAACATTTTTTATGCTCGTTCTCTCGCCCTGCCCCCAAACTTTGCCAGCGTCAAAGAAAAGAACAGTTTTGAATAATCCTCCCACAATCGGAAAACCTCTGAAAAATGGTAGAAGCGACGGAAATCTCAACTCAAAATTTGCAGAATATACTCTATCGTCGTTAAGGTTTTGTTCAATATATCCACGCAATCCTGCGCCACCGTAAGGTTCAATGTGCTTTCTAAAGTCCGCTGGGAAAATTTTGCTTCTGTAAATTGGCTTATAAAATTGCTCGATCGGCGAAGATGTGGCGATGAAAAACTTCACTTGATTTGGAATTTTCCCATTCCCGTATCCTCCGAAAAGCCTGACCAAAAATAAATGTCCAAACGGAAGATTAAACGATTGAACAAGTTCAGAATAAACTTTCGAATAATTGAAATCTGTCAACATAGTCGATGATTCAAAAAACAAAGAAAACCTCATTCTCCAAAACTCACCATAATTGAAATATGTATAACCAGTTACAACACGTGCTAATCTTCCCTTTTCCCATCGATATAGTGAGTCAAGATATTCTTCGCTTGTTGATTTAAATAGTTGGATCTTAAAACTAAAGTTATGAGTTGGTGAAATTGTCAAAGTTCTCGAAAACTGTTTTCTAAATCCAAAGCCACCCCCGTATCTTCCTTCGATTTTAAATATTTCAAATTCCGCAAATGTGTTTCTGCTAATTTGAAACGGAATCCTCCTGCTCCCGCTTAAATAAAAATCAAACTTATTACTTCTTAGTGAATAAAGAACCCAAAATTTGTGTGAAATCACATCTTGCAAATAAGAACCGTTGAACTTAAGGCCAAATTTGACCCCATCCGCAATGTTATACCAAAGCGAAGGTCTCCACCTTAGCCAATACGCATCGATAGGAGCTACGAACTGTGCAAGCTGGATTGTGTTGTCGAGCGAAATTTTTACTTTCGGGAACGGATATCTATTGTTTAATCTATTAATGTCCGCAATTCTTAAATCCGGGTTGATTTCAGCTGAGACAGGTTTTGAGGGCAAGTCAACTTTAATCTTATTTTCCCATTCATCATTTAGCCAAATATCAACGGGGAGTTTAATAATACTAACCTCGCCATTTCTCATCTTGATTTCGATATCAAGTGGCATTACTGCTTTCCCCTTTCGAACAATTTTAATTTCCGTTTCATAAACCTCTTTTCCATCCTTCAAAGTTTGCTTTGATTTCAAAGATTTAATTCCGTAATCGCAAGTGTAGCTTCTATGAAACCATTGGTCGAAAAACCATCTCAAATCTCTATTTCCGCTTACTTCCATTGCAAGGTTGTAAAAGTCCTCGGGATATGGATGTTTAAATTTCCATCTGTTATAATACTCTTTCATCAACTTTGCAAAAATTGAATCACCAAGGACATATTGTAGCATAAACATAATTGTCGCTGTCTTCGGATAGAAAGCAGTAGTTGCGGGATAATTTTCATCCCAGTGGTCAGCGTGTGTCGCTACCGGTTCTTCATAACCAGTTTTTGCAAGCATTAAATACTGCCGTTGATTGCTTTCTCTCTCGTCTGTGTAAATACCCAATGAACGAACGTACCAAAGTGTCGTATCGAGGAGATTATTTTTTCTGCCATAGTAGGCTTCATAAGCAAGGGTCGTTATAAACGTGTTAAATCCCTCATCCATAAAAGCAAATTCTGTCTCATTATTGCTTATCATCATTGGATACCATTGATGCCCAAGCTCATGAACTATAACACCAAAAAGTCCACGATAAGGAGAATTTGTTATATTGTATCCGATGAAAACAATCCCTGGATATTCCATTCCACCACCGACAGCATAACTTGACATAACGAATGCGTTAGGATAAACATAAAGACCGAAATTTTCGCTGAAAAATTTTATCGCATGTAAACCGAATTTAACCGCCTCGTCTTTCCAATGTTTTTCGTTGTCTTTGAAATAAAGCGAATGAATCATTACACCGCCATACGGATGCTCATCATTTTTCCAAAAAACCGCGTCCCAAATATATTTTTCGTATGCACTCCAGGCGAAATCGCGAACATTTCGCGCGATAAATTTCCAAGTCACATATGTCTCCCGCTCCTCATCTTTTATCTCCCTATTTGAAAAATTGGCAATTCTATAAATTCTTCCAGGATTATTTTTTGCCTCTTGGAGTCTTGAAATTACGCTGTCCGGTAAAACTTCTGCGGGATTCAAAAGTTCACCGCTATATGCGACGATAAAACTTTTCGGAATTTCAAGTTCAACTTCAAAATCTCCAAAATCATTATGAAATTCTCCTGTTCCAATGTATTGGTCTTTGTGCCATCCGTATCTATCATAAACTGCGATTTGCGGATACCACTGAGCGATATCAAAGCAACGATTCGTAACCCCAGTTCTCATTCCCGGTCCTGGGGGAACTTCCTCTTCCCATTCGATTTTGAAAGCAATCTTTTCACCAGGTTTCAAACTCTCCGGTAATTTCGCCTCAAGGATCGTATCATCAATTTTATAATCCAAAGGGACTTCAACGTCATTTGAAACGATTGAAAATTTTTTCAATACAACTCCTTTATAATCCTTCTTGAGTCGTTGGTACATTTTTCTTTTTTGGGCATATTTCCAGCCGTGGCTATTTTCTTTAAAGATGTTCCAATACAGCCTAAAATAAACCTTGTCAAGTTCATCGGGAGAATTGTTTGTGTAAGTCAAAATCTCAGAGCCGGTTATCAAATTTTTATCTGGGTCAAGTTTCGCTTTGATCTTGTAATGAACATGCTGTTGCCAATAAGCGCTCGAAAAACTTTGTGAGATAAATACGAGGAGAGCAAGCAGAGTTAAAAGCGTTAACTTTTTCATCCTGTGACTGAATTTTGTTTTTGCTAATTAAGACGAACTTTTCAATTTTGTGTTTCAATTTTAAAAACTTTTACACAAAAATAAAAAAGGCGAGCAAGCGCTCGCCTTAAAAATGTCAAATACAAATTTTCAACCTCAAACCTTGCTAAAACTTTAACCTTAACTCTGTCGCAAATGAAAAGTTTCTCAAGTTACCACCTGACATTATCTCGTTCAAATTTCCAGTCGCAATGTTAAATTCCAAGAAAGGAAGATTTAATCCCGTTCCCACAGAAAGAGCAAAACCTTCAAATCCACCGATTGAAATACCAGTTCTTAAAGGCAATAAACCTATAGGTCGCCACTCAAGACCAAGCGCAAGTTTTGGCTTTTTAAACATCATCTGTTCATCTCCTATCGGCTGGAAATAATCTGCAGAGATTAACATTCGACCCGGGAATAGAGGAATAAGCGTTTTAAGGTCGGTTGCAACACCAATTCTTATCGCAGTTGGAAGACCGGTTGAGAAACTTTCATATCTTTTCCTTTCCGAGCTTTTTACATAGTTTTCAAAACTTTCTTTCAAACTATCTATTCTCTCCTGTGTAGTATAACCTGAAAACTTAAACGTTGTATCTCCAGATACTATGACGGCATTTTTTGTCCAATTAATCGAGCCAATGTCTGTTACACTTATTCCAGCAGTAAACAATCCCAAAATTTCTGCGCTGACACCGAGGTCAAAACCAAGTCCAGTGCCTGCTGGCGTTGGAAATGGTGTAAACTTGGCTTCTTTATCTGGGTCAAAAAAATCAACCCCTGCCCTTTTTACAACTCCTCTAATATTTGCAGTCATCTCATATCCACGAGATGAATCTGCGGTCTCGATCGTAAGGCCTAAGTTTTCCGAACCAACGAATCCAAAACCTTGAATAAATTTAACTCCAACACCAACATTGATATTTTTAACTGCGATCAATTCAAATGGTAACTTCGTCCCAATCGAAACAGAATACTCCCTAAGCCATGCTCCACCAACGCCGACATCAAAGGAATAAATTGATCCCGGTGAATTGCCATATAAAAGAAATCTCACAAAATCCCTCTGCATATCAAATCTTGAAAAAGCCCTTTCTCGAAGAGCAAGCCCAATCCCAACATTGCTTACTCTAAACGCAAAGCTCAAAGCTTTCACATCAATTTGAGTTAACAATGTCCCAAGGTCTTCAGTGAAAGAATCAAGTATTTTTTGTTTATCGATATCGCTTAGATATTTGCCAACTTTTTTACCAGCACTATCAACCCCGGTGAAATAATCAAGATAGATTTGATAGCCCAAAAAATTCGCTCCAATGCCAACTCCAAATTGCGGAATTAAATTCATCGTAAATCCACTTCTGTCATTATAAATAAGCGCCTTCACCCCTTTAACTTCGAACCCAGTTTCTTCAAAAGTGATTACTTTTTCCTCTTGAGATGATTGAGAATCTTTCCCCGGTCCAATGAGCTTACTTCTAATTACGCCATTGATTGACGAACCTGGGTTGGCTTGGAAATTAATTATCGTGATAGTTTGATACCCTTTTTTCGTCACAACGACCGTGTACTTACCCGGCGGTATATTTACAATCGAAAAATTACCGCTTAAATTCGTTCGGGCGCTTAAATTTACCCCCTTTCCTTTTATCTCAATTTGAGCTCCAGGGATTGGTTGTTTTGTATCCGCGTCGACGACTTTGCCTTTAAACTCCGCACCTTGAGCAACTCCCATATAACCTAAAAGAGCGGGATTTACCCCGATGGCATCGATAGTTCTACTTGTCACAGTTGTAGCCCCAGCCATACCAAGCCCGCGAACGTTTGACTTTTCATCACCAGCATATACAATCGCTGATGATAAAAGCAGAAGAAAAATTAGTGTTTTAAATTTCATTTCTATTCACCTTCATTTATTTGAAAATTCGATTTTGTATTTAAGTCTACCGTAAATTTTAACCTTAATTGAATCCGTCGTTCTAAATTTAACAACTCTACCATTTTCAGCTGTCGCAAGCGAGAAAAATGAGCGAACAAATTTCATATCTTTGAACTTTTGAATTTCGTCTCTTTCAAGTTCGATCACGTTTGTAAACTTCGAAGTTCCGACCGAGAACCCGTTGTTATCAATCGGCGCAGGTGGAATATTGAAATCGTCTCCTTTTGGTATCGAGATAAGAGAATCCATAACGAAGCCCAATATCGTCGCCCTAAATTTTAATTCAACCCCAAGCCCATTTTCCACTTCAACGAATAATTTGCCATAGCCCATTTTATCAAGTTGTTTTTTCGCATCATCTGAAAGTTCGTCGATTTCGCTCGTATCTCTTAGGACAGCATTTGAAATGCCAATGCTTGCTGGGAGACTTACAATGACCGAACCGTAAATTGAATCTGTTGAAGAAACTCGTCCAAGTTCATAATTCGGATTAAGAAAAATATAACCAGTCACAAGCAGATATTCCGGAAGCTCTGTGCTTCCAAAGGAGTTGATGAAATCTACAATATTGCTATTACTTTTGTTAAGAGATATCCTATGGGTTGTCCCTGAAAATCTTCTCTGGTCAACTGGAATTTCGATGGAATCAACTTTTCCGGTTCTCATATTTACGCCTTTAATTTTCAGATTCAAATCGAAAACGATCTGCGCTGTTTTTCCAAGGTTGATATCGACTTGAATATCATCAAATTTCAACTCACCTTTAAATTTCTCCCTGTAACCCTTCAATCCAGAAAGGTCAATTCTTTGCTCATCAAAATCTATCCTCGTCGGTTTAACTTTTCCCGATATCGACTCAATCACAACATCTGTTAATGTTATCTTTGCGCTAATTCCATCGTTTTTGCTTATAACCCTAAATTCATCCCCAGTATCTTCCGTTCTAACCTCAACACGATATAAAATTTGGTTTGAAAGATTACCAAAAGAAAGCTTATAATCGGCAAGATTTACATTTTGAGTTACGACTGAATTCGTTGAATTCTTTCTACCTATGTTAAGCGAAATTTGTAAGGGCGACCCATTGGATTTGTTTACGAAGTTATACAGCGTCAAAGTTCCGTTAAGCCCAAGGTCGATATTATTTGTGACTTCGATTTTCATTTGACCACTTTTGAAAGTGACCTCGTTTATCAAGTTTGGTTGAGGTTCATTCGGTTCAAGGATGAATGAATCATCGATAACAACTGGTTCTGTTTGACTTGGTATCCTCGCTGTTGCGGAAGCAATGCTCAAATTTTCAAGAGATGCAAAGACAGAGAGAAACATTTGGTTTATATCAAGATAAACAGCATCCCCACCGCTACCAGGCGAGAGTATTGTAACGGTTAGCCCTAGATTCGCAGGCAAAGTTTTTCCAGCGAGATTTGCAACGTCCGTCTTTTGGGAATTTGGACCGATAGAATCGTTCTCAAATAAAACGAGAATTGGAGTTGACGGGTCGTTTTGAGAATAAATTTTAAGTCCACCTGGAAATTGCAATGGAACCGGAAGACCGTTGTCAACCGTAATTCTTATAAAACCACCATCAAAAGTTACAGATTGAAAATTATCAAACGCTGTGAAATTCGTCGAAACAGTTTGTCCCGGAGAATTTGACGGGATAACGTAATTTCCAGGTGGAAGGTTTGACGGCAAACTTGGGAAAACTTGCGTTGCGGTGATTTTAGCGCTGATTGTGCCGGGGTCTTTGATTTCAAAATTTCCAAGTTGAGTCGAGGCAGATGTTGAAATATCGGAAATCTTTAAATTATCCCCAACGGTTATAGCATCAAGATTTTGAGATGTGGAATAATAAATTTGATTTCCAGAGCCAATTTTAAAATAAGTGGTATCTTTTTCGATTAAATCACCAAGTTTAAATGCTTTATCAAGTATCGGAACAGTCAAGTCAACATCCCAAGAAGGTAACACTGGTTCCGATGGTTTCTCGACACACCCATAAAAGAAAACGAATAATGAAATTAAAATAAAAAATTTTTCGCCATCTTACTTTTGACCATATTTGTTTTTATCTATTCACAATTTAGTTAAAACCCACACGACTATTGTGTGTTTAAGATCACATCTAATGCCTTACCCTTTTTCTGAGAATACCCTTAAATGAGACTCAACCGAGCGAGCGAGGGCATCGAGATTATACCCGCCTTCGAGCACAGATAAAATTTTATTTTCTGAAAAATTTTTTGCGACTGCGTTCGTAAATTCCGTCATTTTTGCAAATGCGTCCTCTGTAAGTTCCATCCCAGCAAGCGGGTCATCGCGATGCGCATCAAAACCAGCAGAGATTATTATAAATTCCGGCTTAAATTTCTCAAGTGCTGGGACAATTTCATCACCAAAAATTTTTAAATAATCATCATCTGTTGAACCTGCTGGCATAGGAAAATTCAAAGTAAAGCCATAGCCTTTACCACTCCCTTTTTCATCCTTAGAACCTGTCCCCGGATAGAAAGGATATTGATGCAAACTTATGTATAAAACGCTCGGGTCTTCATAAAATATCTCTTGCGTCCCATTTCCATGATGCACATCCCAATCGATTATCGCCACTTTTCCAACCTTGTAAACCTCCTGCGCATATCTTGCAGATATTGCAACATTGTTGAAAAGACAAAATCCCATAACCCTTTCACTTTCCGCGTGATGACCCGGCGGTCTAACAGCACAAAATATTTTGTCAAATCCTTCATTAAAAATTTTATCAACTCCTTCCATCACGCCTGAAACCGCAAGCAACGCAACATCATAAGAATCTCTGCTAACGTAGGTATCCCCAAAGTCAAGCAATCTAATCCCTGCGTATATAGAACTTTTCACAAATTCAAGATGTCGAGGCGAGTGGACTTTTAAAATCCATTTTTCAACATCATTTTTAATTGAAGGTGAAATCCATTCGATTTTTTCATTCAAATCTGTTTTCTTCAAATGTTCAACGATAGCAATTAATCTTTCCCTTCTTTCGGGATGCCCAGCCCCAGTGTCATGTTTTAGATAGTCCTCGTGATATATTAGTCCCAATTTTTTCATACAAAAAATAAAAATTTTTCATTTCAAAGAGAGCAAAATCGCTATCGCCAAATTCAAAATATGGCTTATAAAACAAAGCACGCAATTGATTTTCAAAACCTTAACCAAGACATAACTCAAATAAACTCCGAGAGCTACCACGAACCAAGCTATCACCACAAAGACTACTTTAATATAACCTTTGTCCTCAAAAATAGCAAGAAAAATCAGGAAGGAATAGTAAAAAAGCCCGTAAAGAAAATTTGGCAAGCCCAAAATTCTGGCATATTTTGTTTGAGTTATCAACAAGCAGGCATCATTGGGAAGTCTGCATACTTTAGGAAGAGGAAACTTTGAAGATGGTATGATATGATAATGAACGAGTATAAAATAAAGTGAAATGTAAAATCCAACAACAGAGAGTAGGAGAATTAAAAAATACATTGAAATTTAAAGCGAGATTGTAAGTTTGAGTAAACGTTTTAAGCGATTTGGCGAGGTTAGTATTTATATGCCTGATCCCGATAAAATGGTTTATTTGTCATGTTCCGATATTTTTACATAAAATAATTCTATAAGAACTCTGCTTCTTCCCAAGTCGAACTATTGCTAATTTTTAAATCAAGCTGGTTTTTGGATGCGACCTAATTTTATACAAGTTGTGCAAACTTTTATTCTTCTCACTTCGCCGTCGATAACAGCCCTAACTCTTTGAAGATTTGGAATCCATCTTCTTTTTGAGAGATTATGTGCGTGGCTTATCCTATGCCCTGTTATAGGTCTTTTGCCGCAAATTGCACATATATTTGCCATTTCTTTCAATCGTTAATTTTATTTAACAAATTTTTGAGGCGACGCTGGGATTCGAACCCAGGAATAGCGGTTTTGCAGACCGCCCCCTTAGCCACTTGGGTACGTCGCCTTTTTCGAATATAAATATAAAAACCGCGCTTGAAAAATCAAAATTTTGAGTTAATATCAACAATGATATCATCAAGTCTTTTTATTCCCTCTTCGATATCTTCGAGTTGAGACATCGCAAGCTCTGGATAAAATGTAATCTCAATCGTGCGCAAAATTATCTTCCCACTTGAATTTCTATATTCACCCCACCATACGCCTGAAATCTTTGTCTCCTGCCATACAGTTAACTCACCACTTTCATAGATAATTTTAATGCTTCCTTTCCCAAGGGTTTCATCAAGAAATTTCGCCTCCTCGTAAGATAAGGGGAAATTGCTTAAGTTTATCGTCCTTTTCTTGCCTTCGTTTTTTAATTCGGTCAAAGCATATTTTATCTCGTTTAAAAGAAAAATTGCATTTGTTAAGTCAGATCGCATTTGTCCTCCAAATTTCGATTTGTCTTTTTATCTCTTCAACGACATCATCTATTGCACCTTTAACTTCCTCGCTCATTTGCCCACCCCATTGATTATTTTTAGGTTGAACCCCAATCAAAATGCTTTCATCAGGTTTTATACTGAGCAAACCCATCAACGCGATGACCTCGTGAAAAGTTATTTGATGTTCCGAAACCTTCAAACTTATATATCCGGGAATTTCCTCAAGCTTAAATTTCGCGATTTCTCCCGCTTTTCCACCAAAGTTTACAACATCAACAACGATAAGATGTGTTTTATCTTCAAGATACGGCAATAAATAAATGCCGAGGGAGCCACCATCGATTATTTCAACATCCGGCAGCTCCCCGATTCTTTCTTTCAATCTTTTCACAACTTCAACCCCAAAGCCATCGTCTCCGAGCAATGGATTGCCTATACCGAGAACGCCAATTTTCATTTTTCTTTTTTCTCCCATGGTTTTTCAACGGGTTCCCATCCCAATGGTCTTGTCTTAAGCCCCGTAATCATAGAGGAAAGCATTCCTTTCTCACGAAACACCTCAAGGTAGATAACAAAACTTATATGATGAATCATAAAGCCAATTATTCCCCACATTATCATCTTGTGAATCATTCTAACATTTGCTTCCCCTCCAAAAAGTGGTATCACCCAACCAAATAGTGTATCAAAAAAGCCACCGGGGTTAATTTTCCCAGCCATCGCAAAACCTGTGATTCCTTGAACAGACGCAGCTATAAAAAGAATCACATATGTCAATGTTGCAAGTGTATTATGCCCGAGGGTATGAAGTTCATAATCAGTGTAACGCAAAGTTATATAGTCTTTCAGCTTCCACCATGCTTCTTTCCAAAAATCCGCTTTCCAAATATGAAACCTAAACCACTGCCGATATGTATTCCCAGCGAAAAACCAATATGCCCGGAATAATCCATTTAAAGTGAAAATTATCGCAAACAAAAAATGTAAGTTTTTCATCGTTGCCATCACCGTTGCACCAAACGGCTCATCAGCTGTTGGTCGATAAAAAGGAGTGCTTATGTAAAAGCCTGTAAAAATCAAAACACCAACAGCGATTACATTTATCCAGTGGCTGACCCTTACAACCGCATCCCATACATAATATCTTGTCACGCACTCTGATTCGAGCCTGTATATTTGATTTGCTTGCATTGTTTTTACCCCATTTGTTTTTACAAAATTTCAATTTTTGTTATCTCGTTGCCATCCACATCGAGAACATGAGTTGAGCAAGCGAGACACGGGTCAAAAGAGTGAATAACTCTTAAAATTTCCAGCGGTTTATGTGGGTCATGGAGAGGAACACCTACCAAAGCTTCCTCCATTGGACCACGCTGACCTAATGCATCCCGAGGGGAGCCATTCCAAGTCGTTGCTACAACCGCTTGATAGTTAGCAATTTTACCATCTTTAATTTTTACCCAATGTGCGAGAGCCCCACGAGGCGCTGCATAAGTTCCTACCCCTTTTATTTCTTCCTTTGGCCATTTCTCGGGGTCCCACTTTTCCATATTTGCTGTTTGGTAATCGCCAGCCTTTATGTTCGCGATTAGCTCATCATAGAGTTTTTTCAGCATCGTTATAGCTCTTCTCGTTTCAATTCCTCTTGCGAGTGTTCGACCAAGCGTGGAATACATTGCATCAAATGGAAGGCCAAGTTTTTTGAGCGCTTCATCTACATAAGTCTTTACTTCTTCATCTTTATGTGCGAGAGCGATTATAACCCTTGCAAGTGGTCCGCCTTCCATAGGTCTTCCTCTCCACCGCGGTGCTTTCATCCAAGAATATTTTTTATCCATATCGAGAAATTCCCAAGGCGGAGTCGGTCCAGTATACTTTGGATTTGTCTCTCCATCCCATGGGTGAAATGCAATTTTATCTCCTTTCGAATATTCATACCATGAATAAGCGACATATTCTTGAATTTGCTCCGGGTCAGTCGGGTCTACTTCATGGACTTCGTTGAGATTTCCATCTAAAACAGCACCACCTTTCCATCTGTTCGTTCTCAAAATCGTCTTTATATCGCCTGAATCCTCGGGAAATTCGCCATAATCAAGCACTCCTTTCTTGCTCACACCGCCGCCCCATTTAGCCCACTCTTTATAAAACGACATTATAGCGAGAAGATCAGGATAATAAAGTTGTTCAACAATTTGCTCAGCTTCCTCGATTTTAGATTTGACAAGTGCAAGTTTCTCAATGTTAATTGCATCTGGATGATTTAAATTGATAGCGCATGGCATACCACCGACTAATAAGTTCGGATGTGGATTCTTTCCACCGAACACAGCGTGAATTTTTACAATCTCCTTTTGCCAGTTCAATGCTTCAATATAATGAGCAACCGCCAAAAGATTCGCTTCGGGAGGAAGTTTATAAGCAGGATGCCCCCAATATGCATTGGCAAAAATTCCAAGTTGACCTGATTCAACGAATTTTTTCAAACGATTTTGAATATCTGTGAAATATCCAACCGATGACTTCGGCCAATTCGAAATTTTCTGAGCAAGTTCAGCTGTAGCCTTAGGATTTGCCTTTAAAGCTGAAACCACATCAACCCAATCAAGGGCATGAAGATGATAGAAATGAACAACATGGTCATGAACAAATAGGGTTGCGATCATTATGTTTCTTATAAGATTTGCATTCTTTGGTATTTTTATCTTGAGGGCATCTTCAACCGCTCTTACAGATGTAACTGCATGCACAAGCGTGCAAACACCGCAAATTCTTTCCGCGATAGCCCATGCCTCTCTTGGGTCTCTATCGCGCAATATTATCTCAATCCCTCTAAATAGAGCGCTTGTACAAGATGCATCCTTTATAACATTACCATCGACAATTGCTTGAACTCTGAGGTGACCCTCGATTCGGGTCATTGGGTCTATTACAACTCTTTGCGCCATTTTTCATTCCTCCTTTTGTTTCTTTTCTTCTGCCTGTGTTTGCTTTGATTTCTGCGCCGCTTTTTTAACAATCGATGCAACTAAATGAGCACCTGTTGCAACCGCGACACCAATTGCAAATCCCTTACCGATATCATCTGCGGTCGCAAATCCGGGCAATGGCACATCAGCAACATGTTGATAAAGCGGTCTATTATCCCAATAATCTGGCTCTGAACAACCAAGACACGGATGACCCGATTGAATTGGAAAACTTGTTCCCTCATTCCACTTTACAACGGAACAAGCGTTATATGTAACAGGTCCCCTGCAACCAACTTTGTAAAGGCACCACCCTTTTCTTGCACCTTCATCGTCAAACTTCTCCACAAACATCCCCGCATCAAAGAAAGCGCGACGATAGCACTTATCATGAATCCTTTGACCATAGAAAACTTTTGGACGTTTCAAAGAATCAAGCTCGGGAAGCGCGTCAAAAGTGATAAGATGAACTATCGTTCCAACGATGACCTCAGCTATCGGTGGACAGCCAGGGATATTCACAATAGGTCTGTCTGTGATTATCTTATAAACCGGCTTACAACCTGTTGGATTTGGATGAGCGGTTGTAACACACCCAAACGATGAGCAAGAACCAACAGAAATTATAGCTTTCGCACCTTGGGATGCTTTTTTCAGATATTCAAGCGCTGTCATACCACCAACAGTGCAATATACCCCGCTATCTTTTGTTGGAATCGAGCCTTCAACAGCAAGGATATAATTTCCAAAGTTTTTCTTCATCCCCTCCCAAACTATCTCCTCTGCCTGATGTCCTGCTGCAACTTGAATTGTTTCCATATAATCGAGCGAAATAACATTCAAAATAACATCAGATATTAACGGATGGGCTGACCTGATCAACGATTCAGTGCAACAAGTGCAAGCAGCGAAATTCAACCAATAAATTGGCGGGCGCGGTTTCGTCTCAAGAGCGCGAACAACCTTTGAAAACATACTGCTTTCAAGTCCAAGATAAGCGGTTGTCAGGAGACAAAATCTTAAAAAATCTCGCCTTGAAATCCCACTTCTTCTTACCGCCTCATAGAAAGTTTCCTGTTTTTGCATTTTTAAACCTCCTTTAAATTTGTTTTTCAAATTGAACAAGTCTCCCTCGCTTGAATCCCATCTTCCTCAAAAATGCGAATGTACCTTCATCAATAAATTCCGAAAATATGCACACCTTCTTAAAGCCAAGCTCTCTAACCTTATCAAGAAATTCCACAAGAAGCCGTCTCCCAACTCCCTGTCTTCTATAATCAGGATGAACGACAAGCGCAATCAACCAAGCACAATCCGAACCAAGATACCATTTCGGCTGAACATCTCCGAAAATGAAACCAATTAGCTTATCGTTTAAATAAGCAACCCTTCCAAACAAAGTCCCAGATGTTTGCACTTCTTTCAAAACATCTTCAAACATTTTCTCACACGCGACGCTGTAACTTTCTCTTTCCTTCAACTCATCACGCATTTTTAAAATCAAATTCATATCTTCAAGTGTAAATTCTTTCGTCTTGACTTTTTCAAAAAGCCGTGATTTCAACCTCAAGTAAAGCTTAGTTCGTAAACTTGGGAAGGCTTTACCGCAGGTGCTGTGAACCCGATGAAGTCCTGCAACCCCTTTAATCTATCTATGTCAATTTCAATCCTTTTTTTGATGATGTGCTTTAATAAGCCAGCATATTTAACAGATATTTCAACAAGTTGTTTTTCTATCATCGCCTCCAAAGTTAAATTTTTTAAAAGATAACTCAATCACCGTGCCAAAAATTTTTCCCCGTAAAAAGAACAAAATTAAAAACTCAATTGACAAAATTGACAATAAAAAAGCGGGCTAAATTGCCAGATTTGGCAAGGAAGGAAAACCTCGACGGGCTCACTTAATAAGTTTATACTTCTTCAATTTGCGATAAAGCGTCCTTAAACTTATACCAAGCGATTTCGCCGCTTCTTTTGGGTCCGAATACTCTTTCAAGGTCTCCGAAATTAAATACGCTTCGAAACACTCAAGTTTTTCCCGCGCATTGTTCCCACGCAAAATCTCGGGATGTTTACAAAAATGAATTAAATAATCAGGAAGATGCTCGACCTCGATTTTTCCACCATTTGATTTTGCGATCGAGTAAATAAGCACACTCCGCAACTCCCTTATATTCCCTGGCCATGGATAACAAAAGAAAAGCTCCATAACCGCGTTATCAATTTTAACTTCCTTTCCAAAAGATTTGATGAAATAATTAACAAACTCCGGAAGGTCAAAAATCCTTTCCCTTAAAGGCGGAAGTTTATAAACAAAAACAGAAAGACGATAATAAAGGTCTTTTCTAAATTCCCCCCTTTCAGCTTTCAACTTCAAATCGACATTCGTCGAAGCGATGAAGCGAACATTAACCTGCTTTGGTTTCGTGTCGCCAACCGGTATTATTTCCTTCTCCTCAATAGCTCTCAAAATTTTAACTTGAGATTCAATCGGTAATTCCCCAATTTCATCTAAGAAAACGGTTCCGCCATCAGCTTCTTCCAATATCCCCTTTTTATCTTTATCAGCCCCCGTGAATGCACCCTTTTTATACCCAAAAAGTTCGCTTTCAAGCAAACTCGGTGGAATCGCTGCACAATTTATCGGAATGAAAATTTTGTCCCTTCGATTTGAGTTTTGATGTATATATCTTGCGAGAACTTCTTTTCCTGTCCCAGTTTCACCAAGTATCAAAACAGGTTCGTCTGTTTGAGCAGCAATTAAAGCATCATC
>JBEPZK010000035.1:0-20644 GCA_041640855.1 Candidatus Kryptoniota bacterium | reverse complement strand
CAACATTTATAGTTGCAAACGTAACAGCTATAACACCAAGCACAGCTGCGAGAGTTGTATACTTTGCTCCAGCTGCAATTATCGAACCAATAATCGTGATTCCGGAGATTGCATTTGAACCAGACATCAACGGAGTGTGAAGGATTGGTGGAACTTTAGTTATAACTTCAAATCCCACAAATATAGCAAGGACGAAAATTGTCAACGCTGCGATAAAGCTATCCATTTTTTTAAGGTGTTTTTGTTTTCAATTTAAAATTGAATTTACAAGACTTCCATCTTTTGTCAGCAATGTGCTTGATATAATATCATCGTTCAAGTTAATGTTGATTTCGCCGTTCTTGATCAAAAGCATACAGAAATTCGTGATGTTCTTCGAATACATCTGACTTGCATGATATGGAACGCTTGATGGGATATTTACAGGTCCAATTATAGTAACGCCGTATTTTTCGACAACTTCACCTGGTTTTGTCAACTCACAATTTCCGCCTCTTTCAGCAGCTATATCAACTATGACAGAACCAGGGCGCATTCCCTTGACCATCTCCTCTGTAATCAAAATTGGAGCTCTTTTGCCCAAAATCGCTGCAGTTGAAATTACGACATCACTTTCAGCTATAACCTTCGTAAGCATTTCCCTTTGCTTTCTGTAAAATTCCTCTCCCATATCCCTAGCATAACCCATTTGGTCCTGCGCTTTTTCAGATTCAAGGCCAAGTTCAACAAATTTAGCTCCCAAACTTTCAACCTCTTGTTTTGTCGCAGGTCGTATATCATATGCTCTGACGACAGCACCTAACCTTTTCGCAGTCGCGATCGCCTGAAGCCCTGCGACACCCGCACCTATCACAAAAACGTTCGCAGGTAAAATTGTCCCAGCTGCAGTTGTAAGCATCGGAAACATCTTTGGCAGATAACTTGCTGCAAGGATAACCGCTTTGTAACCTGATATTGTAGCCATAGATGAAAGCACATCCATGCTTTGAGCTCTCGAAGTTCGAGGTAAAAGTTCAAGCGCAAAAGATATAACCCCCTTTTTCGCGGCTTCCTCAATCAAATTTTTCGCAAAAAATGGCTCCATAAAGCCAATCAAAATCTGCTTCTCTCTCATAAGAGAAATATCCTTTAAACCTTGTTCGGGATTTGCACCTAGAGCGCGAACCTGAAGTATGATATCTGCTTTTGCAAATACTTCCTCACGACTTTTTACGACCTCCGCCCCGTTTTTAACATATTCTGAATCAGGATAGCCGGCTTCTTCCCCAGCTCCAGATTGAACTATAACCTCAGCTCCTGCTTTTTTAAATTGTGGAATGTTTGCAGGAACAAGTGCTACTCTCTTCTCCCCTGGGTAAGTTTCCTTGGGAATTCCAACTTTGACCATAAGGTTCTTATTTTCGTTTTATTTTTTGTTCAAAATTAACAAAAAAAGCTTACTTTTCAAAATCTCAAATTTTACCCGGAAATTTAATCACCGCTCCATTTATACCGGATGCGTCATCAGAACAAAGATAGCTGATAAATTTCGCAAGTTCTAAAGGTTCAACCCAACGCGAAAAATCAGCCTCAGGCATCGCCTTCTTATTCTCTTCCGTTGCAATTATGCTCGGCAATATAACATTACACGTCACATTGAAATCTTTAACCTCCTCAGCTATCACTTCAGTTAAAGCGATCAATCCAGCCTTTGAAATAATATAAGCTCCCTTTCCCGGAGATGGCTTAACAGCAAGAAGTGCAGATATGTTGACAATTCTTCCTTTTCTTTTTGGTATCATATCGCGCAAAGCCCACTTCGAACAGAGGAAAACCGAACGAAGATTTAAATCAAGCATCTCGTCAAATTCATCCTCTTCAAGTTCAAAAATCATCCTCCCCTCAGAATATCCACCGATGCAATTTATCAAAAAATCAACTCCTCCACTTTTCCTCACATATTTGAAAATTTTCTTCACATCATTTTCGCTGGTCAAATTTGCTTTAATCCCAACAAGGTTTTTATTCTTCAAGACATCTTTAAAAATTCGTTTGAATTTTTTCCCTTTCCGATAGACTGCGAAAACTTTTGCTCCATTTTCAAGAAAATACCTCACAACTACGGAACCAAGTCCACCTGTCGCTCCAGTTACAACAACATTTTTTCCATCGAACATAACTTTCACACTTTTTGTTTTTAAGCATATTTCAATCCTGACGCAGTATTAAAAATTACAACAATATCATCGCTTTTAATAATTCCACCCTCGACAAGTTTTCTCACCGCAACAGCAGTTGCTGAACCCTCCGGACAAAACATAATTCCCTCAATTTTAGCAAGATTTTTAACGGCATCAATTATCTCATCATCCGTTACTTCAATTGCAGTTCCACCGCTTTCTCTAATTATTTCAAGTATTAATCTGTCCGCAAAAGGTCTTGGAACCCGCAATCCGTATGCAATCGTCTTAGCATTTTCCCAAAACTCCGTTCGTTCCTTACCTTCCTTAAACGCTTTGACAAGTGGAGCACATCTGGACGACTGGACAGCAACTATTCTTGTGTTCTTTTTCTCAACCAACCCAACGTCGACCAATTCCTTAAACGCAAGCCAAATCCCAATTAAACCAGTTCCCCCACCTGTAGGATAAATCACCCAATCTGGCAACTCCCAACCAAGCTGTTCAGCGATTTCAAACCCAAGCGTCTTTTTCCCCTGCAAACGATATGGCTCTTTCATAGTTGAAATATCAAAAAATTCAGTTTTGCTCTGAATTAACTTAACAGCATCCGAGATCAAACCATCGACAAGTTGCACCTCCGTTCCATAAAATTCCAACTCCTTCAAAATCAAATGAGGCGTATCTTTCGGAGCGCCGATGAAACATTTTATCCCAGCCTTTGAACAATATGCACTCAAAGCGCTACCAGCATTCCCTGCGGTGGGCACCGCGATTTTATCAATTCCAAGTTCAACGCATTTCGAAACAGCGCATGACATCCCTCTAGCTTTAAAAGAAAGCGTCGGATTGAAAGATTCATCCTTCAAAAATAAATTTTTCAAGCCAATCATATCCCCGAACTTCTTCAACCTTAAAAGTGGCGTCCAACCTTCCCCTAAACTTACAACATTTCTTTCATCGATGACAGGCAAAAACTCAAAATATCTCCACATACTTGTAACTCTGTCTTTGAAACCATGCCTTTTGACTTCCTTCCTTATTCCATCATAATCGTAAACCGCAATTAATGGTTCGTTGCAATTAAAACAATACCGTTGTATCTGCCTATGGTCAAACTTTTCACCGCAAACTGAACATTTGAGATAAAGGATAAACGATTTCACTTTTATCTATGACTTTGTTTGAAAAAATACCGAAATCGGTCACATAATATGAAATAAACTCGAAGCTAACGACATCGAAAATTACATCAATCTTTTCAAATTTATTACGCTTTTTGGTTTCAACCATCTCGTTTAAAATTTTTTCGCGCGTGATTTCTTTTCGTATGATTTTCAAAAAATCGAATAACACAACGGTTTCTTTCCCAAAACTTTTTGCAATTTTAAAAATCGCCGATGTCCCTGCTTTATTTAAAACATCGCCATTCACAAACACCGCATCACATCCCGAAACAACCAAATTAACCTTGTTCAATACATAATCCAATCCAAAATCATTTACAAGCGAAACATTTAAACCCAAACCCGCAATAAGCCCCGCCATTTTCTCCCCTTCACAATTCGGACAAGAACGAAAAACATAAACTTTTGAAATTTTATCCTTCAAATGCGCAAGCGAAATTAAAACAGTTCCACTATAACTTAAAGTGGCAAGCGAAAGTTTATCGTATCCCTTTTCTTTTAACAACACCGAAAAATTTCGCGCGATTTTGTCCCCAGCCCCGTAGAAATTTTTTTCAATACTTTTTATCTCATTAAAGACGGATGTAATTTCAGGATTTAATATAGACTTTGAGATGGTTTCAATGAGATTATGGAGTTGGAATAAAAGTGGGTGATGTTTTTCAAGCCCATTTTTTAAATCTGCGAGAAAATTAAAAAAATCTTGCTTACTTTTGACCTTTGAGGATTTTTCTCTTAAAATTTTGAACAATTTTTTGGAAAGAATCGACGCGCCAGATGTCTTGTCCTCGTATATACTTTTCAACTTGACATCTGTCTTACGATTACGCATTTAAATCTTCCCCTTTTCTCTCGCGAAGATAAAATATGCGGAAACAAGAACGAAAAACGATATCAAAGTTGAGGCAACAAAACTTTCTGATGGGTTTAAACCCTCACTTTTTACAACGATTTCAGAAGGTATCTGGGGTTGCACTGCAACTTGCCTTTTCTTCGGGTAATAAGGACCCGCTTCTTTAACATCAACAACTTGGAACTCAAAATAGTAATCATAAATTTCATCCTCTGTCTCCACAGGCAAATAAAGCCCAACCTTCTTTCCAACATTGCTGTAAATTTCTTCTTTCTTTCCTTTATCATTAAAATCCGCAACAGGATAAAAACTTGCCACATCATAACTTCCGCCATCTTCAATTACATTATCACTTGGAGCGAGATGAAGTTCAACAAAAGCATTTGGGAAAATATCGAGCACGTTCGACCTAAAATTCGGGGAATAACTAAACTCGCTAAGATAATTGAAGTTGACAACCCTTGATGCTCGAGCATTGACGAAAATCTGCGCATCATCCAGCGAAACTATAATTCTCTCGTTTTTCTTGTTCCTCAATCGCAAATGGATAAATGAACCATCAATTACAAATTCAACCGTGATGCTTCCGTCCGAAAAGAAAAGTTTGTCTTTTAAGACTGGTTTTACAAGCCTGTAGACATATTCGTACTTTTTCCCGTACGGGTAGTTATTTTCGCTCTTTCCTGGGGAATTTTGAACGCCAGGACCTTGATTTAACATTTGTTTTGAGCTACTACAACCAAACAAGATGATTAAAAACAGAGCTAAAAATCGCTTCATAAGCAATTTGCTTTTTGTTTAGCTAAAATCTATAACGCAAAGTTAATACAAAGTTTCGAACTTTGTTTTTCTCATCTGTGACCAGGCTGTAATATCTATCGTTGTAAACATAACTATACTGGGTATGCAATGTTTCCCATTTCCCATTTACATAGGCAAAATCGATAAGCAATGTCTTTTGCAAAAGAAAGCTTAAACCAAATGTTAATAATCTTGTCGCCCGGCTCGAGATTCCCCTATCTTCAGCATAAGGCGAAGGTCTATAACTATATCCAGTTCTAAACTTCACCTGCTGTAAAAATGGAATCATAAATTCAACCCCTCCGCTTAAGCTTACCGTTTGAGTGAAAATCTGTTTTATATCCCTATTTAGTCTAACAAGGTCAGGATTATTCTTAAATTCCATTTGTCTCCAATCAACATATGAAACATCACCAGCAAGCAAAATGACATCTTTTATATTAAATGAAACTCCACCACCAAAATAGAAAGGCGAAACGACATCATATCTTGAAACACCAGAGAACGAATACGAAAACGAATCGCCATTGTCAAAAGCACTTTCTCCATTTCTTGAGTAGTTTTCTTTTACACCCAAAGACGACGGTAATCTCATCATCAACCCAAACCTGAAGAAATCACTTCTATACATCAAACCAGCACTTGCGGAAAAACCACTCACCGTCGCATCAATCAAATCTGAGACAGTTAATTGTTTAAAATCCCAAGGGTAGTCTTTGTAATAATTTCTTGTATCGCTTTCGATAAACTGCCTATCGTAATTGTAACCACCTGTTACAATTGCTATCGTCACGCCAACGGATAAATTTTCCGCTATATCGATAGCGCCGGAGACAAACCAATTGTTTAACCCCCCGCTTTCATAAAGTTCTATTTTTTGTTGTACATTGTTCAAAATTTCAGTTGCCCCGGTCGTGTCCTCAAGTCCAAGTTGCCAAGCGAGGTCATATTCTGGGTTGGGGTCATAAAGAGATGGCACAATCGAACTTTGCGTGTTAAAGAGCGAAACCGAAAGCGTACCTGTAAAATCGGAAACCTTCGCATATCCACCAGCGAAAACCAAACTCCCCCGTATCGTGGGGACAGGAAAAACAATGGCGATTGAATTTAAACTTGTAGCGGTGTTCTCAAACGAGTTGGAATAATTTAAAACCACCGCTGAATTTTTCAGCGTGAGATAATTTACACCTCCCGCAAATTCAAATCTTCTTATTTGTGCAAGCCCAGCTGGATTCCAAAAAATCGCAGAATAATCATCAGAAACCCCAATATAAGAGAAACCAAGTCCAATCGCCCTTGCTCCAACGCCAAAGTTTAATAACGAATATCTTAAAGCATCATCTGGATATTGTGAAAGTGCTAGATTAAAAGACAAAAAAATCAAAAGAACGATTAATTTTTTCATTTCCTTCTCGATCCAATGTTTCTTTTTCCATCTTTGCTTTCTTCTTTATCCTGAGACTTTGAGCTATCGCTAGAAGTCCTGCCTTGAACCGAATCTCTGCTTTCCCCACTTTTCGAGCTCTTTTCCATTGAACCAGATGAAGATGAATTTGCGTTATTTCCTGAACTAGATGGTGACCTCGTCGGGGTTGGAGGTGTGAATGAACTATTTGTGTTTGAACCTCTATGCACTCCAAAATCTCTGAGCCTTTCCTCTTGCGGTGAACTACCAACGGTTGTTTGGCTTGTATCTGTTAAATTATTACCCCACTGAAACCACCAAGGCATATTGTAATAAGCCCAAGGCGATGAATTATGCGAGGGAATAAATGAGTAAAAATAAGAAAGTTCCGATGGAGAATGACAACTTGCGCAATTACTTCTGTAAGAAACATGTGAAGTGTAAACCTCGCCCGATGAATCTGTATAGTCAATGCTTGGATGTTTAATAACGGTATAACAACCAGCAAACAAAGCGAGCATTAAGATTAAAAATTTTTTCATCTTCTATTTCCCATCTGTCTTCTTTGTTCAATTCTTCGCTCAGATTGAACCGCTCCATTAAAATTCGGATAACTTGAAGAGTTAGGTTGATTTGAAATGTAACTTTCATTTCTTGGCAAATTATGTCTCGGCATCTCTATAAGCGTGCTTCTTCCGGTGTTATAATCTCTATAAGTTTGGATTGAACTTCTTTGATAACCTTCAATCTTTCTCGGTGGTGGTGTTCTTCTCTGCGGTGGAGTTGAATCGTGCCTTGGGCTTCCGGAACTTCCATCATTTGACCTTGGAACAATTCTTGGAGTTGATGAAGTTCTCGTTGAACCAGTTTCCCGCGTTCCCGTTCTCGTCTTCTCACCTTCTCTACCTCTATCGATAGAAGGAGTCTCACGCCCCGAACTACTTGGTTTTCTTAAAGTAGCTCCTTCATCTGTTCCACCGACATTTGCATTTGAGGAACTTCTTGGAATAGTTCTCGAAGGCGGTGAAATAGTTGAACTTTCACCTGCCCCAGAGCCAAATTCTCTATCTCTCACAACCCCTCGTGTTGACCCGAAAGTACGAGTTCTATAAATAACAGGTTTGCTTACAGCAGGAGGATTATTTATTATCACAACTACTGGAGTTCTATACCACCATAGATTAACAGGCGACCAATACCACCACGGATTATAATACCAAGCTGGAAGATACCAATACGAATACCAATAATATCTATCCCACCAGTAATAATCCCACCAAAACGGGTCATAATACCACCACTCACCCCAACCCACCGCAAATCCTGGAGTGTAGTATCTGAAAAAGAGATAATATCTCGGATAAGGAAGATAATATCGATAAGCATAACTTTGGTAAACCCATGAATCAAGTTCGTAATTGTCCGAATAAACATATTCTCTTTTCCTTTCTGAACTTGTATAACCTTCATCTTCTTTCAAAGTTCCAATTTGCGTATAACAACCGCTTAACGAAATCACAAGAGCAAAAGCGAGAGGAATTATTTTTTTCATCTTTAACACCTCCTAACTTATATAAAATGTTTTCTCTACCAACTTAAACAAACCGAAACCACAAAAAATTCTCAAAACGATTGGATATATTCAAGTTTCACAACCCTTGAATTACCCGGCTCTTTATTTACCAAGATGTCTTTCCAATTAAATTCAATTGTAAACCCATTTCCAAGTGACCATCTAATTCCCATATTTAGATAACCCTTCCCTTGTCCCAATTTTCCAGAATTATCATTTTTTCCGGAGTTATCATTCATCGCGAAGTTGTATTCAGCGGAAAAGGTTACATCGCTTCCGATAGTTTTATCAAAACCGATGTAATAATTTAATGAAGCGTCGCCATCGTCTTTCTCAAGGCTGTAGTTAATTCCGCCGTGAATTGACGCATAACCCATAATTTTAAATGACTTACTCGCCACCGCGAAAAACCCCGGAGATTTGAAATCGTATCTTTTCAAATTATCAATATAACCTTCTCTTCCTTGCGAATCAAATCCAATTGAAATCGCAGGAAAGTCTTTAGCCTCGTCAATTATTCTCACCTTAAAATTAACACCAGGATATTTATACCACTCAACTTTTCCATTTCCAATAATTTTGCTCCCACCGTATGAGATGCCGAAGTTGAGTCGATTAAACGCTGAGGCTGTGAGTCTAAGCATAAGCCCACCGTTTGAGAAGAAATCCGCGTCGAGAGAAACGCTATTTTGTTTCAAAATTCCGGCGGTTGGCATATCAACAATGAATCTTTGCTCAAATGTTGCTGAAGCCCCAGCAGAACCTTGGGATGATAAAAACTCAATGAAAAATGTTAAAAAAACCAATGAAAGCAAAAACCTCTGCATTTGGAAATCCTTTTTCTTTAATTTTAATTTAAATTAACGAAATCTCCACCAAAATTCAAAAATTATTTGAAGTCGCTTGCATCGTTGAATTGCTTGATTTTTAGAAAATTATTTATTATTATTACACAAAACGTAACACAAAAATTGTAAAAAAAACATTGGAGGTTAAAAATATGCTTTTATCGCAAGGTTTGTTAGCTTTTTTGTTTCAAGCCCAGCAAAAAGGTGTAGTTGAGTATGTAGCCAATCTTTTGGTTGAGAAGTATATTGAAGGTGGATTCTTTATGCATCCAATTTTAGCGATTTTAATCATTGGCTTAGCGCTAAGCATCGCGAAGTGGATTTCTCTTAGCAAGGCAAGCATTAATACAAGGAAATTTCTTACAGAGGTGAAGAAAGCCCTTGATGAGGGAGGAATCGAAAAGGCACTTGAGGTTTGCCAAAAAACCCCCGGCCCAGTTGCGAGCATCTTTCAAGCTGGCCTTTTAAGGGCAAACGAGGGCATTGAAGCAGCTGAAAAAGCCATAATTGCTTATGGTGGAATCGAAATGGCATTTCTTGAAAGAGGGCTTGTTTGGTTGTCGCTTTTCATTTCGCTTGCACCACTCCTTGGTTTCACTGGAACTGTTCAAGGAATGATAGCTGCGTTTGACTCAATTAAAGAGGCAAAAAATATTTCACCAGAAATAGTCGCCGGTGGTATTTCAATCGCTCTTTTAACAACGCTGTTTGGTCTCGTTGCGGCTATGATTCTTCAAACGTTCTATAACTACTTCGTAGCAAAGGTTGACAAAATTGTAATTGATATGGAGGAAAGCTCGATTGAATTAATCGATGCGCTTGCAGCGATGCAACAAGGGAAAAAGGTCAGCACGGTAGAAACAAAGAATACAGCAAAATAATTCATAAAATATAGTAACAAAAACAAGCTATGCTTAAAAGAAGACAAAGAGTTGAGGCGGAAATTCCGTCAGCTTCTATGGCTGACATAGCATTCGAATTAATGATATTCTTTCTCGTTGCAACAACTTTTGATGTTGATACAGGAATTGGACTTGTGCTTCCACCGGCTGCTGAAACAACCGAGCAAGTCAAAGTTAAACAGAGCGATATCGCAAAACTTTTGGTTAATGCTGCTGGGGAAGTTCTGCTTGACGGGGAACTTATAACCGTTGCGCAGATAAGAGAAACGATAAAAAACAAGATCAAGCAGAATCCAAAACTTATTATTTCAATAAAGACCGATCGCGAGACTAATTATAGCAGATACATTGAGGTCCTTGATGAGTTGAAACTTGCATATAACGATTTGCGCGAAGAGTATTCTTTGAGAACATTTGGAAAATCCTATAAAGATTTGACAAAAGAGCAGCAAGAAGAAGTTAAAAAGGAAATCCCGATTCGTATTTCAATTGCAGAACCAGAAGAGGTTAAATAAACAAGGTGATTTACAATGAAATTCAAGAAAAAATTTGGGCAAACGAAACCAAGGGTACCGACCGCATCTCTGCCCGATGTTATTTTTCAGTTAATTTTATTCTTTATGGTGACAACGACTATAAAGGTCTACGATGTTAAAGTGAGATATACTTTACCGGAGGCAGCTGCCATTGAGAAAATTGAGAACAAACGATTGGTTTCATACATTTGGGTTGGGAGAGATGGTAGAATCCAAGTTGATGATAATATTGTTCAACTTGACGATATTATTGATATTATGTATAGAAAAAGACAGGAAAATCCAAATGTTATTGTATCACTGCGAATTGACAAAGATTCGAAGATGGGCATAGTAATCGATATACAGCAACGCCTCAGGAAAGCGGACGCTTTGAGAATTAACTATTCAACACTGCAAAAATTATAACTGAGTTGCGCTCACGCAACTTAATTATGCATGAGGTTATTAAATTAAAGATAAAACAAAGCAAACTCACAAAGGCAGGCTTCGTCCTGCCTTATTTATTTTTAAAACAAAAACAAGATTAAAATGGGATTAAAAGAAAAACTTGCTGATGACCTCAAAAACGCGATGAAATCCGGCGACAAAATCAAACTTGAAGTCGTCCGTATGCTTCAAACGATGTTGAAAAGAAGAGAAGTAGAAAAAAGAGCAGAAGGAAAAGAATTGACAGAAGACGATGAAATACAAGTCATAAGGTCGGAAATTAAAAAGAGAAAGGAAGCGATTGAACTTTTTGAAAAGGGCGGAAGAATGGACCTTGCGGAGAAAGAAAAGAAGGAACTTGAAATTTTAAATACATATTTACCTGAACAGATGTCAGAGGAAGAAATTGCAAATTTCGTGGACAAAGTTATTCAAGAAGTTGGGGCAACCGGACCGAAGGATATTGGCAAAGTTATGGGCGCAGTGATGAAACAATTGAAAGGAAAAGCAGAGGGTGAAATAGTTCAAAAAATTGTAAAAGAAAAACTTCAACCCAAATGAATTGGCTTGATTATGCGATAATTATCTTCCTGGCGATATTTGTCTATCGCGGGTTCAGAAAAGGATTTTTAACAAAAGTTCTCGGGCTTGCAGGCGTCATTTTAGGTATATGGCTTGGGGTAAAACATAACATTAAAATCGCACAAATTTTAAAAGATATGGGCGTGCCTTCTGAGGTTTCACCATACCTTGCGATGTTTCTAATTTTTCTTGGATGCATAATAATCGCAAATTTAATAGCAAAATTTTTACGTAATATCTCGGTCTTCATTGAATTAATTGATGCAATCCTTGGAGCTACGCTTGGACTTTTGCAGGGTTTGTTGATATCTGGAGTTTTGCTTATCTTTCTCAGCTCGTTAAATTTCCCATCGGAATCAGCTCAAAAAACATCAAAACTTTATAAACCGGTCACAAAAGCGACGATATACATTTACGACTTTATAGAAAAAAATTTCGGCTCAAAAATTAAGTTTAAAGAACAGATTCAAAAAACAATAGAATCGCTAAAAGGTGCTGAGCGAAACATTGAATAAACTCGAGTTCGATCGAATAAAGCAATACATCTCAAACTTCGCCACATCACAATTAGGTACAGAATTGATAGAAAACATCGCGCCGATGACGAATAAAAATGTCATCGAACGCGAACTCAAACTCACGGTTGAAATGAAAGACATCCTCGCATACGATGACCCTTTCCCTATCGATGGGATAAAAGACATAAGAATTGCTTTACGAAGGTGTGAAATCGAGGGAAGTTTCTTATCCCCGCAAGAATTTCTAGACATAAAATCCGTCCTCGCTGTTTCAAGATTGATAAGGGAATACCTAAGTAAAAGAGCCACTAAATACCCGAACCTATGGGAGCTTGCCAAAAATATATTCATCAATCGCGTACTCGAATACAACATTGAAGAAATCATCGATGAATCAGGGAACGTCCGTGATAACGCAAGTCCGGAGTTAAGAGAGATAAGGGAAGAAATTTTGAAGAAGCAAGATTATGTCCGAAAACGATTATACGCAATTTTGAAACAAATTTCGGAAAAAGATTACACGCAGGATGATATAATTCCTCAAAGAGATGGAAGGCTTGTCATACCTGTTAAAGTTGAGCATAAAAGACATGTTGCTGGAGTTGTACACGGCACATCATCTACTGGGTTAACTGTTTTCATCGAGCCTGCAGAAATCGTCGAACTCAACAATGAAATTTTACAACTCCAATTTCAAGAGCAAAAAGAAGTCGAAAGAATCCTCAGAGAACTGACAAACAAGACGAGAGAAAATTTAAAATATCTTCAAACGAATGTAAGCATTCTCGGGAAAATTGACTTTATATACGCAAAAGCAAAATTTGCACTTCAAATAGATGGCTATGCCCCAGATGTCTCCGAAGATAATCCGATAATTTTAAACTCAGCTTACCACCCAATTCTTTTATTAAAACATGGCAAAAACAAAGTCGTCCCGCTAGACTTTAAACTTGGCGATGGCTCCTCGGTCCTTGTGATATCAGGTCCTAATTCCGGCGGTAAAACAGTTGTTCTCAAAACGGTCGGCTTGCTCACACTTATGGTTCAGGCCGGAATACCTGCTCCGCTAAATGAATCGAGCAAGATAAGAATTTTTAAAAAAATTTTCATCGACATCGGGGACGAACAATCTGTTGAAAAAGATCTTTCTTCATTCGCATCGCATATAAAAAACATCAAAAAGATAATTTCCGAGGCGGATTCCAAAACGCTTGTCTTACTCGATGAACTTGGTTCTGGCACCGATCCAGCAGAAGGCGGAGCTCTCGGAATTGCAATAATTGAGAAATTAAAAAACAAAGGTTCTTTTGTAATCGCAACAACTCACAATAGCGCTTTAAAGTTCTATGCATACAATAATCCCGAAATAGAATGTGGGGCGATGGAATTCAACCATCAAACGCTTGCCCCAACTTATAAATTAAGAATCGGCGTGCCAGGAAGCAGTTACGCATTTGAAATCGCAAAACGTCTCGGTCTTGATGAAGAAGTCATAAACAACGCAAAAAGAAACCTTGATGAGTCACAGGTTAAAGTTGAAGAAATTTTGTCTCGACTTGAATCGCTTGAAGTTGAATACAAAAAAATTGTTACCGAATTGAAAGAGAAAGAAGAAAACTTGAACAAAATGATATCGGAATATAAACAGAAATTAATTGAAGTCGAACGTGAACGAAAAAGAGCAAAGCGCGAAGCAATCGCTGAGATTCGAGAGATAGCTGAAACCGCGAGAGCAAAAATTGAAGAGGCGATAAAAGAGATAAAACAAACAAGCGCCTCTAAAGAGAGCATCAAACGTGCACATTCAACAGCAGAACAAGTCGAAAAACAGTTTGATCAAATTTTGAAACAACTTGAAACCGTTGAAAGTGAAAAAATAGAGATTAAACCCGGAGACTTTGTAAAAATGAAAGATGGAACTCAAGTTGGCGAAGTTTTGCAAGTTGATGGTTCAAATGTCATCGTTTCATTTGGTTCAGTGAAAATGGTTTTGAAATCAGATGCCCTCGAAAAAGTTGAGCAAAAAGAACTTAAAAAGTTAACTTTAAAGCCGGATTTGTTCGCTCCTATTTCGACGAGAATTGATGTAAGAGGTATGAGACCTGATGAAGCGATAAGCGCGGTTGATAAATTTATCGACACGAGTTTCCTCTACGGATTAAAACAAATCGAAATAATCCACGGTAAAGGGACAGGAAAATTAAGAAAAGAGATAACAGAATTTCTAAAGCGTCATCCAAATATTAAATCATTTCGTCCTGGAAGTTGGGAGGAAGGAGGCGATGGAGTTACAATAGTTGAGTTAAAGACCGACTAATTCAAAAACAAAATAAAAGCCCAAGATGCGAGTTTTAATCGCAAATCGAGGGGAAATTGCGGTGAGAATTATACGAACTTGCAAAACCCTTGGAATTGAAACAATAGCTATTTATTCAAAGGTCGACAAGGATAAACCTTTCGTCGCAATGGCTGATTATGCAGAATGCATTGGCGAAGCAAACCCAGCAGAAACATACCTCAATATGGAAAAAATAATCAGCGTGGCAAAAAATTTAAAAGCAGATGCAATTCACCCAGGCTATGGTTTTCTCTCCGAAAACGATGAATTTGCAAAACTTGTTGTTGAAAACGGGATAATTTTTATAGGTCCGTCCCCCGAAGCAATTAAAAAAATGGGAGATAAACTTGAAGCGAGAGAAATCGCAAAGAAAATCGATGTCCCTGTTGTCCCAGGGTCTGAATCACCAATCTCAGACATAGATGAAGCAATTGAAATTGGAAGAAAGATTGGCTTTCCAATTTTGATTAAAGCTGCTGCTGGCGGTGGCGGTAAAGGAATGCGAATTGTCCACGATGAGAAAGAACTTGAATCCGCAATAAGAGGAGCAAAAAACGAGGCTAAGTTCGCATTTGGAGACGACAGGGTTTATATCGAAAAATATGTTGAAGAACCACACCATATCGAAGTCCAAATCCTCGCGGACAAATTTGGAAATACGGTCGCGCTTGGCGAAAGAGAATGTTCAATCCAACGAAGACATCAAAAGGTAATAGAAGAAACCCCATCCCCCATCGTCACACCTGAATTAAGAGAAAAGCTTTTTGAGTCCGCGATTAAAATCGCAAAAGCTGTTGGCTACGAAAACGCTGGGACGATAGAATTCATAGTTGATAAAAATCGAAACTTCTACTTTCTTGAAATGAACACACGCCTTCAAGTCGAACACCCTATCACCGAAATGGTCACGGGAATTGACATCGTTGCGGAACAGATAAAAATTGCCTTTGGGAATAAACTAAGTTTTTTGCAAGAAGATATAAAACCAATCGGCAACGCCATCGAATGCAGAATCTACGCCGAGGACCCATTTAACAACTTCCTCCCGTCAACTGGCAAAATCACGAATGTTAAACAACCAAGCGGACCTTGGATTAGGGTTGATTCAGGAATCGAACCTGGAAATGAGATAACAATTCACTACGACCCTTTGATTTCAAAAATTATAGCATGGGGAAGAAATAGAATTGAAGCTATCGATAGGATGAAAACAGCGCTTGAAGAATATAAAATCGTCGGAGTTAAAACGAACATCCCGTTTTGCCTTTGGACCATGAAAAATAAATTCTTCCGCGAAGGAAAATACGATACCCATTTCATCCAAAATTATTTCAATCCAATGGAATTAATCGAAAGTTTTGAAATTTCAACTGACGACAAACTAACCCGACAAATAGCGGTTGCAATTGCTTCCGGAATTTTAAAGCTCGAATTGAAAAAGAACTCATTAAAAATTGCAAATGCCGAGAAAAACGTAAACAGATGGAAACTCAAACGATATGAAAATTTTAGATGAACGATTTGCATTATTTAAACTTTATAAAGATTCAACACCAACTGAAAAACCAAAAATTTACGCAAGGATAATCTTTAACTTTCCTCAAATAAAAAAACACCTCGATAAATATATTCCAAACTCCGGGACAGTTCTCGATTACGGTTGTGGATATGGGATTTTTTCAAATTACATCAAGATGAAAAATCCCAATTTGAATGTGGTTGGCTTTGACATTTCGAAAACAAGGATAAATGAAGCGAGAAAATCGGCAAAAGCGACGGGGGTTGAATTTACAGATGATTTGAAAAATTTTGACTTCGAGGATTTAAAACTTATCCTTTTGATCGATGTCCTCCTTTTCCTTCCAACCGAGCAAAAAATAAACTTGCTCGAAAAATTTTACCGCTCCCTTCAAACCAACGGAATTGTTTTCATAAAAGATACGCTTAAATCCAACTCCTTCAAATTTAGATACACAAACTTTGAGGAGAAATTGAAGATAAAATTAAAAATCTACGGTTCGAATGTAACTCCAACGCTAAATTATATCACCCCTGACGAATTCGTTGAAATTCTCACAAACACCAGATTTAAAATTATCGATTTAATTCCCGAAAATCACCTGCTCTATCCCGGGATTTTCATCATCGCTCAAAAATAGAATATGCTCTTTCCGCGAGAATTATCCCAACTGAAACCGCGACATTTAAAGATTCAGCCTTGCCAAATTTTTTTATCTTTATCGTCCCGTCGGAAATTTTTATCAACTCACTACTTACACCATGAGCCTCGCTTCCGAATATTAGCGCAATTTTTTCATCTTTTTTAATCTCGCGATAATCAATTTTTCCTGTTGGAGATGTCGAAAAAATTTTAAAGTTCAAATTTTTCATCTTTTCAATAAAGCTTTTCAAATCAACATTCTGCAGAAAAGGAACGTTGAAAACAGAACCCATAGTTGCACGAAGAGTTTTTGGATTAAAGACATCAACACTGTTATCAGAAATCAACACAAGGTCAACTTTAAACCAATCACAAACCCTAAAAATTGCACCAAGGTTTCCCGGTTCTGAAATTTTATCAAGTGCTACAACCGTAGCGATGTTTTTATTGCGAATGTTTTTTATGATGTTATCTTCGCTATACTCAAACATTTTTACCACTGCGATTATTCCCTGCGATGTCTCCAAATCCGAAACCTTCTCAAGTTCACCTTCGCTTATTTCATAAACCTCGATATTTCTGTTTTTTAGATAATTTAAAAACTCTTCATCTCGCGGAGTTTTCAAAAATTTTCCAGAATAAGCAACGAACGATATCTCTGCGCCGAACTTTACGGCATCTTTTATAATCCTCTCACCTTCGAGTATGAAAAGACCCGTTTTGTACCTGTATTTTTTATTCTTCAAAAGTTGAAGTTGCGAATACTTTTGCCTGCTTATTTTCATTTTCATCTATCCTTATATTCTCCCCAAATTTCTCTCAAAGTATCGGAAATTTCACCAAGTGTTGCATATGCTTCAACACATTCGATTATCGGCGGCATCAAATTCTCTCCAAGCAAAGCACTTTCGCGCAATCTTTTAAGTGTCGACTTAACTTTATCGTTATCTCTTTCCTCCCTCAATTTCTTCAATCTCTCCAATTGCTTTTTTATTGCCTCTTCGTTCAATTTAAAAATTTCAATTTTTTGCTTTTCATCAGTTTTAAACTCATTTACTCCGACGATGATTTTCTCCTTTCGCTCAATTTTCATTTGATATTCATAGGCACTTTTTGCTATCTCGTTTTGAATGAAACCTGCTTCGATAGCTTTTATAGCTCCTCCCATCGCTTCAATTTTTTCGATATATTCCCAAACTCTTTTCTCAATTTCATCGGTGAGATACTCAACATAGTAACTTCCAGCGAGAGGGTCAATGGTGTCGGTTACTCCGCTTTCATATGCTATTATCTGTTGAGTTCTCAATGCTGTCATAGCTGACTCCTCCGTTGGAAGAGCTAAAGCCTCATCCTTTGCATTTGTATGCAGAGATTGACACCCGCCGAGGACTGCGGAAAGAGCTTGGATTGTCACGCGAACTATGTTGTTTTCTATCTGTTGGGCTGTGAGAGTTGACCCGCCAGTTTGTGCATGGAATCTAAGTTTCAAGGATTCTTCATTTGTCACCCCAAATTTATCCCGCATTATTTTAGCCCAAATTCTTCGCGCCGCTCTAAATTTCGCGATTTCCTCAAAGAAATTGTTATGTGCGTTAAAAAAGAAAGAAATTTGCTCTCCAAATTTATTTACATCGAGTCCTGCTTTTATCGCTGCTCTAACATATTCAATTGCGTTCGCAAATGTAAAAGCAAGTTCTTGAACAGCGTTAGCACCAGCCTCGCGAATATGATAACCACTTATTGAGATTACATTCCATTTGGGCAAGTTTTTATTACACCACTCGAAAATATCAACAATTAATTTCATCGATTGTGCAGGCGGATAAATATAAGTTCCGCGAGCGATGTATTCTTTCAAAATATCATTTTGAATCGTCCCAGATATTTTCTTCAAATCCGCTCCCTGCTTCTTGGCTACAGCGACATACATCGCTAGCAAAATTCCCGCAGTTGCATTTATCGTCATTGAAGTTGTAATCTTTTCAAGGTTTATCCCGTCAAAAAGAATCTCCATATCTTGTAAAGAATCGATCGCAACCCCAACTCGTCCAACCTCACCTTCAGCCATCGGATGGTCCGAGTCATAGCCCATCTGCGTCGGAAGGTCAAAAGCAACAGACAGCCCCATTTGTCCATGTTCGAGAAGATATTTAAATCTCTTATTTGTCTCCTCCGCAGTCCCAAACCCCGCATATTGGCGCATCGTCCAAAGCCTTCCTCTATACATCGTGGGATAAATGCCCCTTGTAAATGGATATTCACCGGGAAAACCAAGTTTTGAAGCATAGTCAAAGCTTTCATCGGGCAGATAAATTCGCTCTATTTTAATCCCTGAGTCGGTTTCAAATGTTTCTTTTCTCTCCTTAAACCTTCCGGAGTTTAAAAATTTTTCTTCCCACTTTTCCTTTAATTTTTTCAAATCCTCCTGCATACAAGTTTTGATTTTTTATTTTCAATTTCCAGCGACCTTCGTTTTGTATCTAAAAATCACATTTAAAACAACTTTTCCAACTTTTTCAAGGCTTTGGGGTGAACATTTATCCGGTGTATCTTCTGTTGTATGCCAATATGGATAATCAAAGTCGATTATGTTTATAGTTCTTATTCCCGCCTCATTTAAAGGGATGTGATCATCGTAGATACTGTGCTTTATTGCGTCTTTGAATTCAGATATTCCCAATTCGCGAGCTATTGACCAGACATAATTTGCAATATCTGGAGCATATCTCACCGAGTTTTCTTCTTTAAAAATTTGCAAATCTTTATCCCCGACCATATCGAGCAGAATCCCAAATTGCGGATTATAATTTGGCGATTTATTTTTTGCAAAATATTTCGAGCCAATACAAAAGTTATCAAGGTCCCCGGAAATCCCAAAGTCTTCCCCATCGAAAAGGATTATATCAACGCCAATTGGCGGTGGATTATTTTTCAAAATTCGAGCAATTTCAAGAAGAATCGCAACCCCACTTGCTCCATCATTTGCACCCGGCACGGGCTGAATTCTCTTTGTCGCTTCTTTTTCCTCATCCGCATAAGGTCTTGAATCCCAATGAGCGCAAAGCAAAATTCTAAACCCCGAAGTAAGATTAAACGAAGCAATTATATTCGTGAGTTTAAAATTTTTCCCTAAGTAAAAATGAGTGAACTCTTGTAAATTCACGGCGTCCGCATACATCGAAAGTTCATTTACGAGAAAATTTTTACAATCTTCATGCGCTTTCGAATTCGGGACCCTTGGACCAAATGAAACCTGTTTTTTGAGATATTCAAAAGCAGAATTTGCATCGAATTCCGGGATGTTTTCATAAGTTCGTGACTCAAGTTCAGGTTGAGGTTTTGCTTTTCTTTCAGAGTTGCAACTTAAAATAAAAATTAGCAAAATTAGAAAAAAAGTTTTGCGCATTTTACTATCAATGTGTTTTTTAACACAAAATTAAAATAAAAACGAATTTTTCAATTTCAAAATGGCGGAATACAAAATTTTACACTCCTGGGATGTCACCCCGGATGAAGCGATAAGGATACAAAACAAACTTCGCGGTCTTGTCAAAGTTGAAAACTTGAAAAGCAAAATCAATTACATCGCTGGCGCTGATATATCCTTTGACAAAGGTTCAAATGTTGTCTACGCTGGCATAGTCGTTTTAAAATTCCAAGAACTTGAGGAGATAGAGCATTCGCTTGTGATAACGGAGGTAAATTTTCCGTATATTCCGGGGCTTTTGTCATTTCGCGAGTCGCCAGCGTTAATCAAGGCTTGGGAGAAAATCGAAGTCGTCCCAGATGTCGTCGTAATCGATGGACAAGGCATAGCTCATCCGAGAAGGTTTGGGATAGCATCCCATTTTGGAGTTTTAATCGACAGACCAACCATTGGCTGTGCAAAGAGTTTGCTTGTCGGCAGATATGATGAACCGTCGGAAAAAGCGGGAAGTTATTCCTATCTTTACGATTCAGGTGAAATTGTCGGGGTTGCTTTAAGGACAAGAGATAATGTTCAACCTGTTTTCGTCTCAGTTGGGCACAAAATCACGCTTGAAGAATCGATAGAAATAATTTTACAAACTGTCAAAGGTTTCAGAATTCCTGAGCCAACAAGACGTGCCCATAACCTTGTCAACGCATTACGCCGTGGAGAGATAAAACCAGGTGTAGTGAGAAAACCCGAGCAAGGTAGTTTGTTTTAGTGTTTCAGTTAGAATGTTAGCTTTATCTAAAAATTCAACCAATATTCTACTTGTATCTATATTGCCATACTTCCCTTTTAGTTCCTCTTTCTTTTGAGTTACACATGGTGCATTGTTAATATCAGTAACCCAAATATATTCTGCACCCATCGAGTTAATACT
>JBEPZK010000034.1:0-22218 GCA_041640855.1 Candidatus Kryptoniota bacterium | reverse complement strand
CATCTCACGGAAATCTTTTACAACCGCATTAAGGATAATTCTCGGTTCCTTAAAAATTCCTCCAGTTCTTGCAAGGTTACACGAGTCATGGTAAGTCACAGGTTCATCATGCGAATTAGGGTCAACTCGCAAAATTCCTTTCTGAATATACTCAGCTAAGAGTTCGACAATACTTCTTATTCTAAATGGAAATGTTTCCCCAAACCAATTAGGCGCTTCCCAAACTAATGCAGCACAAGCGTGACCACATTCTGCAACAACAACTTCCTTGACTTTTAATCTCTTTGCTTCATCGATGATTCTTTTAGCTATCTTTTTAGCTCTTTCGACATCGCCAAGAAAAACACCATAGTTTGCAGCTTCAAATAAACTTAAAGTCCAATCTTCTTTAACCTCGTTAAATATAATCGCAGGTGGCAATATTGTATGAGCTCCAGCTAAAGCGACATATAAAATTTTTGCGCCCTCTTTCTCAACGGGTATTCTCGCCTCAGGATCGCCCGTTATTTCCTGAAGTTCTTTTTCAAGTTCAGAAATTTGGCTTAAAAACATTTCCTTAAATATTTCCGGATTTTCTCCCTTTGCGATAGCAGAATCAGCCAGCATAACAAGAATTTCGGGCGCTTTCCCTATGGAAGTCGCTATTGACCTTATTGTCCTCATAACCAACGGCGTATCAACACCAAGCGGACAATTGAAAGTACATCTTCTGCAAAGAGTGCATTCAGAAAAAGCCATTTCGATAAGTTTATCCAAAGCATTTTCATCAAGATCTGTCGCATTTACAAGTTTCGGAAAGATTTTGCCCAGTAAATTATGTTTTCTCCTATAAATTTTTCTCACCTGTTCTGCTCTATAAGCAGGGACATGTTCAATTTTTGGCTCAGCAATATAATAATGACAACTTTCGGCACAAACGCCACACCTTGCGCAAACTTCGAGCGCAGCTTTTAAAGGCTGATTTAATTGCTTCTCCAATGTTTCAAGGGCTTTTTGAAGTATTTCATTATTTGCCATAGCTTGCCTCCGCATATTTGTGGACTATGCCTCTTCGACCGAGATGTTTACCGAAGAAAAATCTCGAAAAGAAAAAGTATAAACAGTGCCTTATTTTACCAAGCGGAGCATAAAATAACATCAAACCAGAAAAAAGATACATTGGCTCCATATATTTATCATCAAGTAAGCTCAAAGAAACAAAACTCAAAAAAATCGAAACAAGCAAAACAGAGAGATAATCATCAATCGTGCTTATCAATCTTAAATTTTTCTCAAGAGATCTAATAACAATACCAGCAAAACCCATAATCGCTCCTAACCCTGTTACAAAGGCAAAAATCAAAGATAAATTCTTGTCAAATTTAACGAACAAGCCAAAAGTTAACACAAAAAGACCGACGAAAATTCCGAGATGAAATACAACGCCTCTCAAATAAGCAACCCAGTGTCTTCTTGTACTTTCTTTTACCCAAGGCAGCATTCCAATTGTAAATGCATAAATAATTCCAACTGTTTGCGAACCTTTTGGTCTTGCTTTATCGATTGGGGATTTTAATTTCTTAGTAGAATACCAATGGTAAAACAATCCCAAGACGAAAAATATCAATCCAGCAACTGCAAATAAACGTGATATTTCGAGCATTTTTCTTAATTACTTTATTTTTCTAATTAGGAATTTATATTCCTTGCCCTGCTGTTCAATAGATATTAACTCCTGCCCGCTTGCCTTTGCCCAAGCAGGAACATCAGCCATAACTCCTGGGTCTGTTGCCACACCTTCTATAACCGCACCAATAGGTAAATCCTTTATCGCTTGAGATAACTTAACAATGGGCAAGGGGCAAAGCAATCCTTTTAGGTCAAGCACAAGGTCGACTTTTATTTGTTCGCTCATAGTTTTTTGCTCCTTTTTTAGTTTTAGATAAATAAAGTTATTTTTGAATTTCTCGCTTCCTCAAGAAAAGACGCTACTCCAACAGGTGCAGAAACTTGTGAAATCAAATTATCAGATGATATTTCCATAACCTCCATGCTCATTTGACATGGAACAAGCTTAACACCAAGTTGAATCGCTATATCACGCAATTGCTCTAATAGAGCTACATTTTTAGCCTTCATCATCTTTTTAAACATCCATCTTCCAATGCCACCGAAATTCATCTTGCTTGGCCCGACTCCACTGATATCCTTAAGCATAAAGCCAAGCAACTTACCAAAAAAGCTTTTTCCAGTTTTTTCTGACTTCTTTATCGCTTGTAAACCCCAAAATGTGAAAAACATTGTAACCTCCATGCCCGAAGCTGCTGCACCAGTAGCAATTATGAATGCAGCCATCAACTTGTCCATATCTCCGCTAAAAACCACCATTGAAAGTTTATTTTGCTCCATGGCTAAAAATTTTTTGTTTTAAATATGTTCGCTTTTAACAATGTATCTTTTTAAGAGTTCTTTAAGCTCATCACAACTTTTAATTGAATTATAAACCGGGCATTCACGACATTCATTCGTAGCGCATTCTCCTTTTAGATATTCTTTATTCAACCAGCATGGTTTTTCATAATCAAAATACGATGGACATTTAATCCTTATCTCCATCGAACAACCTTTTATTTCCCAACATGGAATCAAAGCTAATAAACGCTTTATACCTGCAATGCTAATCTTTCTTTCAGCAATTGTTCTCCTGATACACTCAATCCTTTCTATATCATACTCGCTAAATAATCTGTGTCCGCTTTCTTTTCTATACGGTATGATTAAACCTTCTTTCTCATATACCCGGATCACATGCTCTGAAATACCGAGTTTTTGGGCAACGACTCCAATCGTAAATACTGGCTCGTTTTTATCAATCAAGTTCATAAACTTAGTCTTTTAATTATAGGAAAACTATATCTATAGTTATAGATTTACAAAACCTATACCACCGTATAAATTATTGTAATTCAATAATTTATTTCAACTTCGCCCCGCTAAATTGTGAAAAAATAGGACTTATCTTTCCCCCTATGTGGATTCCTTAGACAAAAATAAAAAAGCCCGGGAAAACCCCGGGCTTTTGAAAACATAGGATTCGAAAATTTACTTGATCAAAAGCATTTTATTCTTCAAAACTTTATTACCAGCCTTCAAAACATAGAAATATGTTCCAGAGGCATAATTGCTACCGTCAAATTGAACCACATAATGGCCAGCCCGCTTAAATTCGTCGACAAGCGTTACGATCTTTTGACCAAGTATATTATAAACGACGAGTTCGACGTGTACATCTTCAGGCACGCCAAATTTGATAGTCGTCATCGGGTTAAATGGGTTCGGATAGTTTTGACTTAGATAATAATCCGTTGGAATTTCACCTTCGACAATTTCAACAGATGTCGGTTTGGAGAGATTTAATCTGTAAGCGGTTGATTTAACAGCTGGAGATTTTTTATCGGTAACATCAACTCTCCAATATAGCACAAGCGTTGTATCGCCAGACGGGAACAATGGGAACAGTTCCGCTCCTCTTACATATTTAACCGTATCAGTTAAAGTGTCGACCATTACAGTACTTGTCGATGTGAAGTTTTTATCCTTCGCTAATTTGAAAATATAAGTCAACGGATCTGGTGGTACGTTACCGTCTGATGCGCTTGACCATACAAATTTAACCGTATCCGTTGAAAGTATATGCAGGAAAGCACTGTCAGCAGGCGAAATTAAAGTTGAAGCTGTTGGAGGCAAGTTAACAGTTATGAAATCTGTAGCATAATATCTTGGGGAAATTTGATACCCACCGGTAACAACTGTAGTTCCAGATGTGTACTGCGTTGCAATACCGATTATACTAACAGGATATTGTGGTTCAGGTTGACCATCAATATCTGTATCTCTATCAATTCTAACTGTTAAAGTTTCAGTCTTGGCAAAAGATGTGAAAATCATATTGGCATCAGAACCTGCAGATGGCCATGCCGGTGAATTAGAAGCTTTCCAAAGCGAATCGAGACGTATAAGTTGCGCTTCATACTGCTCAAAGTTCGTAAGAAATTCAGCAACCGTTAACTTCTTAGGCGTCGGCAATGGATACCCTTTGGCGATAACCCTTATGGTGGTCGAATCGGTTGTCAAAGGCACCATCTCAGTCAATCCTCTAAACTGGTCAATTTTACCAACAACCATAATGTAATCACCAGGATCAAAGTTTAAAACTACACCGCTCTTGAAGACATTAATCGCACCGGTATTATCATAGATATAATACGAAGTGTTGCTTGGCAAAGTATAATTTGGACTAAACACAGTTCCAGCAACTAACAATGTATCCCCTGTGAGTTTATAATCGGGTATAAAATCTCCGTTTTCATCTTTTCTTGCTTCTGCAATAGAGACAAATTTTGCAGCTTTGCCCGAACCCAAAACAACAATTGTATCCGGAGCTGTCAAAGTATATGAGTTCGGTCCGTTCGGTGGAGCGATGAAATAAATATGCTCACTGGTATTTTCGAAGAAAATTATATTGCCAACAACATCAACAGTCAAATCCGCAGCTGAGCTAATTGTACCGGTTGGCGGATTAAATATCCTTTCATAACTTGGCCTTAGGGAATCTAAGTTCCACACTCTCCAAACTCCATTTATACTTCCAGCGGGCGACTCGCGAATGGAGATAAACAACTGACCATTATAATACGCTATACCAGCTATGTTAGCAGCTGAACCCCAATATATTGACCATACAGTGTCAGCCCTTGTTACTCGATTTTTCCCGTAGATTATATATTTTTCTGTCCAACTTGGATTTAAACCAAAAACACCTGTTCCTTTTTTCAAATTTACATACATAACAGAATCATTTATAACAACCAAGTCATTAACATAAAGGCTATCAGGTAAAAATACTGCAATGGTATCCAATGGGATATCAAGTGTATCTTTAGTTCCAAGTCTCGCTACAAGGATATTATATCGGTCGCCATTTGCGATATAAAGTTTGAAATTATCACCGGTTCCAACAGCTGATAATCCCTTAGGTCTACCGGAGAAACCAACAACTCTTTTCAAGCTCCCATCTCTTGGGTCATACCTATAAACACCATCACCAGTGTTTGCTCTCGACACATATACTCTTCCAAGATAGTCAATCGTTGCGTTGAAAACATTATTTGTCCCAAGCACATCTTTTGTCGAAAGTATTAATGGTTTCCCATCGTCTCCCGCTGGAGCGCCATCCGCCCTATAACGTAGAATTCCATTTCCAATGGGTCCACCGGAATTTCCAGCGTAGATGAAACCGAAATCTTTGCTCCTCGGGTCTTTGTTAATATCGACACCACGCGTATAAATATTTAATCCTTTATCACCAGTACTATCGTCATAGTACATTGTCCAGGCTGAGTATCCTCCAAATTGTTCTGCTTTAATTTCAATAACCATTCTCCAACCAGTTTGAACTAAACTTCCATCATCAAGGGTACCATCCCAGTATACAGAATATTCTCCCATCTTTAAATTGTAAAGTTCAAAAGTCTTCGCATGAGCCGGGTTAGCGTCGTGGTAAATTTTAACAGTAACCTTACTTGCGGAATCATTCAGCGTGAACCATATTCTAGCACCAGTGTAATCATCAAATCTCCCATCAAAAGGTTCCTTCCCCCACGGTTGAGTTATCCTAACGTTACTGGGATAAACATCCGAGAAGGCAAGATAAAATGGGATAAGCAAGATAATGATTGCTAAAATTGTTAACTTACGCCACATAGCGTATCCTCCATTTTTTGTTTACATTTCAACCTAAGATTAAGAAAATTTATTTTAAAAGTCAACAAAAAAAAGCTTAAAAATTTTAGATTCAAAAAAAATTACATTTTTTCAGGTGCGGATATTTTCAAGATTTTCAATCCGTTTGCAATAACAATTTTAGCGGCGAGACATAAAGAAAGACGCACCAAAGATAATTCTCTATATGAGCCAACAACCCTATGCTTGTGATAAAATCTGTGGAATACCTCAGCGACATCATTGAGATAGTTTATAATTTTCAAAGGCTCCAAACTTAAATAAGCAAGTTCAACTACTTCAGGAAATTCACCTAATAACTTCGCAAGCTCAACCTCTTCTTTCTCATTAAGCAAATCATAATTCACTTCATCAAGATTTTCCATCTCAAGCCCGGAATCTTTTGCAAATCTCAAAATGCTGGCTATCCTAGCATGTGCATATTGAAGATAATAAACAGGATTTTCTTCGGTTTGTGTTTTAGCAAGGTTCAAATCGAAATTTAAATGTGCATCTCTACTTCGGTTCAAAAAGAAAAACCTTACAACATCGGGTCCAACTTCATCGATTAACTCGTCAAGAGTTATATAATTTGCCCTTCTTGTTGACATCTTAACAGCCTTTCCATCTTTAACAACGGTAACGAATTGATAAATCAAAACTTTAACTCTAGAAACATCATATCCAAGAATTTCAAGGGCTCTTAAAACATCTGGATATTCAGCTATATGGTCAGCGCCAAAGACATCAACGATCAAATCAAATCCCCTTTTGAACTTTTCAATATGATACGCTATATCAGGCAATCTATAAGTTGGTTCGCCTGTGCTTTTAACTAAAACTTTATCCTGTTCCCCACCCGCTTTCGTAGCGCTGAACCATTTCGCACCATCTCTTTCGTAAACAAAACCTCTTTTTTCAAGTTCATTAACGACATCCCATATCTTCTCCTTGTAAAGCCAGTCTTCATTGTAATAAACATCGAACTCGATTTGCAACCTTTTTAAAGTTCTTTTTATATCATCGAATATAACCGCTTCCGCTTTCTCCTTGAAGATTTTCAAATCCGTCTCATTTTTCAAACTATCCCCATATTCATCGATTAACATCTTGGCGATATCTCTTATATATTCGCCTTGGTAATATTCATCAGGATATTCGATCTTCTCCCCAAGCAATTCAAGATAACGCAGACGCACGGAGTCCGCAAGAATTCTCATTTGTCTGCCGGCGTTGTTGAAATAATATTCGCGTGTCACATCAAATCCAACCCATTCGAGGATGCTTGCAACCGCATCTCCCAAAACAGCATTTCTACCATGCCCAACTGTAAGCGGACCTGTTGGATTAGCGCTTACGAATTCGACATTAGCCTTTTTCCCGGCACCGATGTTTAACCTTCCATAGTTTTCACCTTGGTTTAAGATTTCACGAATTCGCTGGATATAGAACTTGGAAGAAAACGTGAAATTAATAAACCCAGGACCTGCAACCTCAACTCTTTCGATTAAACCGGATTCAAACTCAAGATTTGAAACAATCTCATTTGCTACCTCCCTTGGGCTTCTGCCAAGTTTTTTGCTAATTAACATCGCAACATTCGTCGCTAGGTCACCAAAAGCTTCATTTTTTGGTTTATCAAAAACGATTTGAAGTCCATCGAGTTGAACTCCCATTTTTTTCAAGGCACTTTCAACTTTCTCCCTCAGATATTCCTTCGGTGATGGAAGCATCTTCTTGTTTTGATTTCTTTTTTGTTTTCCCTTTCGATTTAACATTATCCTCGGTTATATATTCAAATTTAGCATCTCCCCAAAATCTTTCGAGCCCATAGAATTCCCGCGCTTGCTTTAAAAAAGCATGAACAACGACATCCACATAATCGATTAAAACCCAAATTAAATTCGTATAACCTTCAACATGCCAAGCCTTAATCCCTTTCTTTTCAAGTTCTTCAACTATATGGTCCACTATCGCCTTAAGTTGAACTGATGACTCAGCAGAACAAATAACAAAGAAATCAGCAATTGACGTAAGTTTTCTGACATCCATTATGACCACATCTTCCGCCTTCTTCTCAAGTGCAAGTTGTGCCACTTTTTTAGCAAGTGTTTTTGGCCTCAAAACTCTTCCTCAAGTTTGTTTTTAAATGGCTTCAACATAATATAATCTTTTCCAATCACAACGGTGAACTCGTTGTAATACTTTGACTTTGAATTTACAATTCGACTTTCATCTATTCCAAGTTCCTTTGCAATGGACCTCGCTATGTCAGGTTTCCCGATGCGGTCAATTATGAAACTTTCATTTACTGTCGTTTCATAGTCACCATAATCAATAACATCAAAACCTTTAACCCTCAGGTATTGGGCAACCTGAAAAGCGACATCTTCAACTCCGCAACCGTTTAAAACATTAATTTGAAAATTAAGATTTTGATTTTGGTTACCCTCACTTTCACTTGAGAATTTATCATCAGAATTCAAAAACTTCAAAATGCCAAAACTAACAAGCCCAACTACAATTAATCCAATAATTACAAACAGCAATGTTTTTTTCATATTCATTTTCATTTTTTCATTACTCCGGTAGCAGAGTTAAAGTTTTCGTTTTTTCATTTTTTATTTTGCCTATATCCATTTCAATTTTCAAGTACTCGCCTTTTAAATAAAGCTGTGTCTGACTGTCGTAAAATTTGCTCATAATCCGTCCAGACGGTCCCGCAGGTATAATTGAATATAAAAAATTTTCGGAAAAATCAACAATTTGTCTCATTGAAGGTCCGAGAACGCAATCAAAGGGTTTTAGCATACTAAACCCGGTATTGTTAACCGTCGTTCCAGCTCCACTGATTTCAAATGGTCCAAGGTTAAAAATTTTATCAAACGGGCTCTTTAATCCAAGCGGATGAATCAACCTCAATCTATGTACACTTCCCCAATACCAGTTGGAGATGTCGTCACCAAGGTTGTCCCTTAGGTTAAAAATTGACTCGACAAAGCTTTTCCTTATCACCTCATACATATCTTCCTTTTTGTCAATGGTTCTAACATCATCAAACCATAAGGTATCGCCATCGACAACCAACTGTTTTAAAATTCTCACAGGGATACCCGAGTAAAATACGAATCTTTTATAAAGTTCCGAACCTAATTCATCTTCAAAAGTATTCTTCATTAACGAGACGAGAAAAGAACTAAAAATAGTCCCGGCGATATCGTCGCGGGAGAAGTTAAAATTCCAATTTTTTAAATATCGAAGTCCTTCGCTTACAAGCGGTTCTTTAATCTCTACATTCTCAAAAGCCTTAATTATATATGGGGTTATTTCTTTCGCATAATGCGAGAAATAATCAAGCTGTAGTTTTTTAAAATCATCGACGGAAAACTTTTCTTTAGATGTTAACACTTCATTTATCCGCATTATTCTTGACTCTGGCTCCCAAATGTAACTTATATAGTAAGGATAGTTGTCCCCGACAACCTTATTGTTTGCAGTTGCAACGAACTGCTCGGGTGGATTAAAGGTGTTCGGCTGTTCGTTGAAGGGAACGAAACCAACCCAATCAAATTCATCGGTTTCTCCTGGATTTAAAAGCAACGGATTTAAATTTTTCCTAATCGGAATTTTACCGGCACAATAATATCCGATATTTCCGTAAATATCAGCATAAATAAAATTTTGGGCAGGTACTGTGAAAAATTTCAATCCTTCTTTAAACTCGTTCCAATTTTTGGCATGAGAAATTCTATAAAAGGCAAGTATTTCATCTGAAATCAAATTCCCAGTCCATTGCATTGAAACAGCTTGAGAAGTGATAAATTTTGCGTCAGGTTTAGGGATATATTCGGTGAAACCAAACTCGTAAACATCACTTATTATTGGACCTCGATGCGTGGATAAAACTTTAAATTTATATTCTCCCTTGCCTCTAACTTTTATAGTTTCTTCGCGAACTTTAAGTTCAATCCATTTACCGTTATAAAGATATTTTGTCTTCGATGAATCAAATTTCTCAACATAAAAATCTGTATCATCGAGCATAACATTTGTCAATCCCCAAGCAATGTAATTATTCCTTCCAATTACTATCCCCGGCGTTCCGGGTATACAAACTCCAACCATATCCATAGTTCCATCATTTAAATGCACTTGATACCAAATCGAGGGCAAAGAAAATGGAAGATGTGGATCATTGGCAAGCAAAGGTTTACCTGTAATTGATTTTTCGCCAGAGACAACCCAGGAATTGCTTCCCAACCCCTCAGATGGTAAACCAAAAATTTCTCTAAACTTTATATTCGCTTCAACGAATTTGCTTGTCGATGGAATATACTTCTTGATTATAAGCGGGGCTGTTTCGGGATATTTTGGAATTAGCTTTTTAAATTTTTCCTCACCAACCTTTGATAAAACTTCTGAAAACACAGGTTCCGTCCACCACGAAAAATTTAATTGCCACGCCATCAACCTTGTGATAAGAAGACAATCACTTATCATCCATTCCTCAGGTTCATATCTTAAAAGCTCGAATTCAATTGGATATTTATCTTTATGAGTTCTAATAAAATAGTTAACTCCATCCGAGTATGACCTCAAAATCTCAATCGATTTTTCGCTTAAGTATCTTTGCATTTTTTGAGCTATATCAGCAAGTCCAAGCGTTCTAAAAAGTTTGTCGATTTCAAGTGTCTGTGTCCCAAAGATTTCGGATAATCTTCCGCTTGCAATTCTTCTTGACAAATCCATTTGCCATAATCTGTCTTGAGCGGTGACATATCCAAGTGCAAAATAGAGGTCGTGTTCGTTCTTCGCAAAAATATGTGGAATCCCATTCTCATCTCTGTAAATATAGACGGTGTCAATTAGCATGTCCGATTTTATTTTTCCCTCAAGTTGTGGGTGTGACCTAGTTATGAACCTGTAGGATAAAATTATGATCGCTATAAGAACGACGATCAAAATCAGCGAAAAACCAGCGATAAACTTGGTAAATTTTGACATACAGTTTTTGCAGAAATTTTATTTGTAAAAATATTCTTGTGAAATGATTCAAATTTTCTTTATTTGTGCTTTTACTTCAATTGTTGAAAGTTTTTAATAAGTCGTTAGTCCATATTTTGATATCCCATGATAAACCAAAAACTTCTTCTCCCTTAGTCTTTCAAATCTTTCAACTGTTTTAACAACCAAATCAACAACGGTAGCTAAACAAAATCAGATATCGTAACCATTCAACAATTTCAAATGTTTATCAATTAGGCTTCCATTTTTCTCAATTTTATCATTGCGATAAAGTAATCGTTAACCTTTACTTAATTAAATTAACAAAATCCCCAAAACATTTCAAAATGCCTATTTTTTAAAACTTTGGAATTTTTATGACCTCTGGCTATATTTTAAGTGCATTAAAAATTAAAACCACACCTATCATGGATATCAAAGGAAAAACAGTCCTAATTCTCGGAGCCTGGGGGCTTGTTGGCTCTGCGGTAACTCGCAAAATTATCCAAGAAAAACCCAAAAAGATAATCATCGCCTCTCTCAAACAGTGGGAGGCTGAAGAGGCAGTTGAGACATTGCTGAAGGAGTTCCCAGAGCTCGGGCGAGACTTTTTCATCCCTTGGTGGGGTAATATCTTTGTCAGAGAACAATTCAAAGATATGGACAGAGAAGAAATTTTATCAAATCCAGAATATCGCAGAATTTTAATCAACGACATAATTGGTGAACTAACAGATGATGTTTTAAAAGAATCCGCACTTTATAAACTGCTCAAACAATTTTCCCCCGAAATCGTGATCGATTGTGTCAACACTGCAACTGCGATAGCATATCAGGATATCTTCACAATAAGTCTCGATGTATTGAACGCAATCGACAGAGCGAAAGCAAATGAAGCCGGAAAAACAACGGAGGAACTGATCGAGTTAACAGAAAGATTGCTTGCGACTTTGTATGTTCCGCAATTAATTAGACATGTGCAGATACTTTACAGATCGATGCAAGAAGTTGGCACAAAAATCTATGTTAAGATAGGAACAAGTGGAACCGGTGGAATGGGGTTGAACATCCCATACACTCACAGTGAGGAACGACCTTCAAAAGTTTTATTAAGCAAGTCAGCTGTTGCAGGCGCTCATACTTTGCTTTTATTCCTTATGGGAAGAACTCCAGATGCACCTATAACAAAGGAAATAAAGCCGACAGCAGCGATAGCGTGGAAGAAAATTGGCTATGGCGAAATTCTCGTCCGTGGTAAACCTATCGAATTGGTCGATTGCCCACCCGAAAAAGCATTCAAATTAAATGGTTCAATCGAATTAAAAATTGCGGAAAACAATTTCGAAAAACTCAATGAAACACTTCGCTCCGTTTTTATCGACACCGGTGAAAATGGGCTTTTCTCAAGAGCTGAATTTGAGACACTTTCAACGCCTGGACAGATGGAGTATGTCACACCGGAGGAAATAGCTGAAACTGTAATCTTTGAAATAAAAGGCGGAAACACTGGTCACGATATAATCAATGCTTTAGACCATGCAACACTTGAGCCAACATATAGGGCGGGATTTTTAACTCAGGCAGCTCTAAAACAAATGAAAGAACTTGAAAAGCAACATGGGGTTGAAAGCATAGCTTTTGAATTGCTCGGACCACCAAGGCTATCGAAACTTCTTTATGAAGCACATCTTTTGAAACTTGTTTATGGTAGCATGGAAAACGTTGTAAAACAGGACCCCAAAGATATGAGCGAAAAATGTGCGGATTTGATCAAAAATAATAAAAAATTGAGAGCGCAGATCATTTCAATCGGAATTCCAATTTTAATGCCTGACGGAAAAACTTTGATTCGCGGACATAGAATTAAAATCCCGCCCTACCGCGGGAAAAATAGAATTGAAATAACCCCTGAAAGAATTAATCAGTGGGCTTACGATGGATGGGTCGATTTAAGGGTTGAAAATATGGAGATATGGAAGAGGAGATTTATACAGATAATGAACGAGGTTGAAATGATTCCCGCAACGGACACAAGTTCAAGGTTTGTAAGAACGAGGGAATATTGGGAAGATTTCAAAACAATTAACGAAGGTAAAATTGCTGGCTGGATACTTGACCGCGAAGAGCGTGGAATGAGGATGAAAGCGTAGAGAAACAATAAAACCTTGAATAGTGTTTTTAATTTTGAACTCAAAAAACAAATGCGGAGGTGCGTTATGGTTCGGGAAATAATTTTTTGGGATGTCGATACTCAATATGATTTTATGATGAGAGACGGGAAACTTTATGTCCCAAATGCTGAGGAAATTATTCCAAACCTAAAAAAGCTTTATGACTACGCGCGGAAAAATGAAATTCAAATTATGGGCTCTGCGGATTATCACACCCTTCAAGATGAGGAAATTTCAGACAATCCCGATTATTTAAATACATTCCCACCGCACTGTTTGCAAGATACCCCAGGCTGGGAAAAAATTGAGGAGACGAAACCATTGAATCCACTTTGGATTGATAGCAAAGAATATCCTAAGGAAGAGCTCGAAAGGATGGTTAAAGAACATACAGGTGAGATAATTTTTAGAAAACAAAAATTTGATGTTTTTTCAAATCCAAATGTCGACACAGTTCTTGAGATAGTAAACCCGAAAGAGATAGTTGTCTTTGGGGTTGCGCTCGATGTTTGTGATGCATATGCGGTTGAGGGATTTTTAAAGAGAGGGAAATATAAAATTTATCTCGTCGAAGACGCATCAAAACCAATTTATGAGGACAGAGGGAAGCAACTTATTGAAAAATGGCGCGCAGAAGGCGTTGAAATCGTAAAAACCGATGATATTGTTGAGAAAAATATTTTGCTTGGTAGGTTTATTCCAGAAAAATGAAATTTCTCCTGCTGGGGAGCTTTACGCTCCCCGCTTTTTGTTTTTAAACTTACAAAATTTTAATTTTATTCCGTCGATAAAAAATTTATTTTCAATAAATGTACGAATACGCAGGCGTAATCCATGTTCACTCCATTTATTCAGATGGAACCGGAACAATCCCTGAAATAGTCAAATCAGCAAATGAGCTTAATCTTGACTTCGTGATGATGACCGACCACAATACGTTAAAGCCAAAACTCGATGGTTATGAAGGATGGTACGGTGATACTATGCTCATAATCGGCTACGAACTCAATGACCCAAACGATAAAAACCATTATCTAGTCTTCAGAGTTGACAAGGTTCTTTACCCAAATAACTCAGCGAAAGAATATGTCAAAAAGGTAAAGGAGCTAAATGGAATTGGGATAATTGCGCATCCGGATGAAAGGAGAAATAGTTTTGAGGAGTATCCCCCATATCCTTGGAATGAATGGGATGTTGATGAATTCACCGGGATCGAAATTTGGAATCATATGTCGGAATGGGTCGAGGGTTTAACGCAAGAGAATAAGTTCCACAGATTTATCCATCCTTTGAAATCGCTCAAAGGCCCATACGAAGTGACATTAAAGCGTTGGGATGAAATGGCAAGACGAAGAAGGGTTGTGGGAATTGGGGGTGTGGACGCGCATGGGCATAAATATAAGATATGGCAGCTTTTCGAAGTTGAGGTTTTCCCATATAAGGTGATGTTTAGGGGAATTAGAACCCATGTGTTACTTGATGAGCCGATAGATAAGACGAAAAAAGAAAATTTTGAGATTTACAAGCAAAAAATTTTTTCAGCCATAGAAAATGCGCGTTGCTTTATAGCATATGCTTATTTTGCTGACCCGAAAGGATTTAGATTTTTCGCGGAGAAAAACGGAAAAATTTTTCAAATGGGAGATTACATAGAACTTGACGATTCGATGATAAAGTTAAAAGCCATTTTGCCCCAAAGCGCGGATATAAAATTGTTAAGAAATGGAGAAATTGTAACCCGAACTTATGCAAGCGAATTAATCTATGAGGTTGGAGAAACTGGTGTTTATAGAGTTGAAGCTTACTATAACAATAAGCCGTGGATTTTCTCGAATCACATTAGAATCGGAAAGAAAGGGGTGATTTAAAAAGTGTGCGGTATATTTGGAATATATGGGCATCCTCAATCAGCGTTAATTACATATTATGGTCTTTATGCTCTTCAACACAGAGGACAGGAATCAACAGGTATTGTAACTTGCGAAAAAGATGAGATAACAGGAAAAACAAGATTCCACTTTCACAAAGGAATTGGCCTTGTCGCTGATGTTTTCAAAGATGAAAAAATTATAAATGAATACCTCAAGGGAAAATCTGCCATTGGGCATAATCGCTACTCTACAACCGGTTCATCAAGCAAAGCAAACATTCAACCTTTCGTCGTTCATTACAAAGGTGGAAATCTTGCAATTGCTCATAACGGCAACCTAACAAACACACGATATCTGCGGAATAAACTCCAATCTGAAGGTACAATTTTTCAATCCTCGACAGATACAGAAATAATTTTACATTTGATCGCAAAAAGCCAAAAGAAAGAACAAATCGAGCAAATAAAGGATGCGTTAAATCAAATCGAAGGCGCTTATTCACTCGTCATTTTGACAGATGATAAACTTGTAGCGGTGCGCGACCCTTACGGGTTTAGGCCTCTTTCGCTTGGGATTATGGAAGATGGAAGTTATGTAGTTGCTTCCGAAACTTGCGCTTTTGATTTAATAAATGCAAAATATATCCGCGATGTTTTGCCTGGTGAAATACTCGTGATTGATGATGAGGCTTTAAAAACTGGAAATCCAAAATCTTTTTGGATCGATAGAAAAGTTGAAAGACAAGCCTTTTGCATCTTTGAATTTATATATTTCTCAAGGCCAGACAGCAAAATTTTCGGAGAAAATGTTGACAAAGTCAGAAGAAAACTTGGCAAACTCCTTGCGCATGAACATCCAGCCCCTCAATCTACCGATGACGATAAAGTTATCGTCATAAATGTTCCAGATTCAAGTAACACCGCAACGCTTGGGTTTGTAACGGAAAGCAATAAACTTGGTAACAATGTAAGAATTGAAATTGGTTTAATAAGGAGTCACTATGTCGGCAGAACATTTATACAGCCACAGCAAAATATGAGGGAGTTAAAAGTAAAGGTAAAGTTTAACACGGTCAAAGGAGTCCTTGAAGGAAAGCGGGTTGTTATAGTTGATGATTCAATAGTTCGTGGGACGACGTCAAAAGCGCTCGTTAAATTGATAAAGGATGCAGGAGCTCGAGAAGTTCATTTTAGAGTTGCTTCTCCCCCGATTAGATTTCCCTGTTATTATGGAATGGATTTCCCAACCCAAGATGAATTGATAGCATCGAGATTAAATGGAGATGTTGAATTGATACGAAGGGAACTTGGAGTTGAAACGCTTGGATATTTATCTGTCGAAAAACTTCTTGAGTCGGCACCGAAACATTTGAGTTTTTGCACCGCTTGTTTTACCGGAAATTATCCGACCAAAATTGAAGAAAAACCTGAAAAATACGAACACGAAATAGATATAAAAGAAGCAACTGAAAAATTTGATTGAGATGAAGCCTAAAATTTTAAACATATCAAACCTTTTAAGTTTTAGCCGTTTCATCATTTTGATACCAGCGATTTATTTTCTCACTTCCGAATCCGATCAAATACTTTTCGAAGGATATGGATTAAAACTTTCTTTAAACCGGGCTATTTCTATGTTCTTTATGTTGTTGCTTTATTTAAGCGACCTTGCAGATGGATACCTTGCGAGAAAATTCAATCAAATAACAGAGTTTGGCAAAATTATCGACCCACTTGCCGATAAAGTTTGCGTTGGCGCAATTGTTTTAAGTTTGGTTCAGCAGGGCGATTTGCCAGCGTGGTATGTTGGGGTAGTCATAGGTCGAGATTTGGTAATTTTATCCGCCGGAGCATATTTAAGTTCGAGGATAAAATTTGTTCTACCATCAAACAAATTTGGGAAATACACTGTGACATCGATTGCGCTTGTGATAGCGCTTGCAATGCTTAAAGCAAGGGGAACGCTGATGAATGTTATGATTTTTATAAGCATCTGTATGATTTTTACATCCTTATATGTTTATGGCAAAAGATTTTTCGAAAACCTTAAAAAAGTTAATTCAGTAAAAGTTTATGGGGATAATTGATAAACTTGGGCTTAAGAAAATCAAAGACGGGCTGACAAAGACAAGGGACAATTTCATCAACAAAATCGCCAGTCTTTTTAATGCAGCGCAAAATATCGATGAAAACTTCTTCTCGAACCTTGAGGAGATACTCATAACTGCTGATGTCGGGGTTAATATGACGATGAAAATAATCTCAGGTTTAAAGGAAAGGTTGAAATCACAAAAAACAAGTGGAATCGATGAAATAAACTTAATTTTGAAAGACGAACTCAAAAAAATTCTAAAATCGGTCGACAACCAACAAAATCACGACCCATTCTTTATACCTGATGATAAAAAGCCATTTGTGATAATGATAGCAGGTGTAAATGGTGTTGGGAAAACGACTACGATTGGTAAACTTGCATATAATTACAAATTGCGTGGGAAAAAAGTTTTAATTGGTGCAGCGGATACATTTCGCGCAGCAGCAAATGAACAGCTTGAAATTTGGGCAAAACGAGCCGGCGTCGATATAATTCAACAACAACGAGGCTCAGACCCTGGAGCGGTCGTATTCGATACTTTAAAATCAGCACTCGCAAGAGATATAGATGTAGTTTTAATAGACACTGCCGGTAGACTTCACACGAAGATAAATTTAATGGAGGAATTGAAGAAAATAAAAAGAGTTATGCAAAAAGTCATATCGGATGCACCACATGAAGTTTGGCTTGTGCTTGATGCGACAATAGGTCAAAATGCGATACAACAAGCCCGACAATTTACTCAATCGATCGGGGTTACAGGTTTAATCATAACAAAGCTTGATGGAACTGCAAAAGGTGGGGTTGTATTTGCAATTGTAGATGAGCTAAAAATTCCCGTCAAATTCATCGGCGTGGGAGAAGATATCGATGACCTTCAGCCTTTTGATGCTGAAACTTTTGTTGATGCAATTTTTGAAAAGTAAGTTTTCGTGAAATTTTGCTGGCAAAGTTTAATAACAAAAACCAACTTTTTGTTCTAATTTTACTTCTATTTTTCTCCTTCCATAGATTTTACAATCTCGGTTTTAAAGAAATTCAAATGTGGGACGAATCTCTCTATGGAGTTCGCGCAAAGTCAATTTATTATTTCAATGATTGGTTTGACCAAACAGAACATGCGGTCGGCAAATTATATTCATCTTCGCATCCACCACTTTTGATTTGGTTTATCGCCTTGCTTTACAAGCTCTTCGGGGTCACCGAATTCACGACGAGATTTTTCCCTGCACTGTTTGGTTCTTTTACTGTGATTTTAACATATTTAATAACTCAAAAATTTTTTGACAAATTCGATAAAGGAACAAAGCCATTATCGATCAGCGCAAGCATTTTCTCCACCATATTTCTTGGCTCGGTTTATCTTTTCAACTTTTATTCACGACAAGCACAACTTGATATACCATATATATTTTTCATCACGCTTTCGATTTATTTTTATCTTGAATTTTTAAATGGCAAAAGGAAAGCGCTGTATTTTTGTGGACTTACATTTGGACTTGCATTGATGACTAAAATAATTGTTGGATTTTTCTCGGTCATCACAATTGGGATTTTTCTCATGTTTATGTATTTGAAAAAAGAAGTCTCAATTAAGGAGGTCATCAAGCAAGTTGCGATTATATCTTCGCTCGGGCTTTTGCTCGCCCTTCCCTGGCATATTTATATGTTCAAAATTCACGGGCTTGATTTCGTAAATACATTTTTCAAGTTTCATATCGTGGAGAGGTTATATCAAGGGGTTGAAGGGAATATACCTGAACTTGGGTATCTCTATATTTTGAATCAACTTATTGTTCAATTTCCTCCCGTTGTTTTGGTGTTTTTTGATATAATCGACTTATTTAAAAATCCAAATCAAGCGAGCAAAGAAAAGGTTTTAATTCACGCATGGTTTTGGAGCACTTTTTTGATAACATCTTTTTCAAAGACGAAAATACCAACTTATGCCCTTCCATCGCTCGTCCCCGCAACGATAATTGCTTCGATTTATCTTATCAAAATCATCAAAGAGAATAAAGATCTGCTTCCGCTGTCAATGCTATTAATTGCGGTGATTTGGTCGTCAAGTCAGAAATTAAGGGATGAGGTTAAAAACTTCTTAAAGTTTAACATAACAAATGAATCGCTTGCTTTAACTGCGGTATTTTTAATCATTGTTTTTCTTTCGCCATTTATCATAAAAAAGATAAACAGCTTAGTTAAAAGGGAAAATTTTGCAAACGGTGTGCTTTATCTTTCAGTGTTGATTGGGACTTGGGTAATCTTAAAAACAGAAATATTCGTTGATTATAGTCGATACAATGACGGTGCAAGAGCAATTTGCAACTTCATCGACTCTTCAAAAACTGATACGCTTTTTTATCTTTACACGAAACATTCAACTGAAGGAATGAACCCACAACTGACTTTCTACTCTTACAGAAAAATTTCAAATTCGATAAACTGGGTTGAAATACCAAGGTATAATTATAAAGCCATAGAGAGTTTTCTTTTAAATTCGAAGAATCCAACTGTGCTGGTGGAAAGGTCAGCGAAGGATAAGTCGGAGAAATTTGCAGAGATCGATTCCTTAGTAAAAATTCTGGAAAAGTTTAATTTTCGGAAAGTGATTGAGGTAAAAAGATATTTCTTGTTCCAAAGGGTTGAGAAATCAAAAAGTTGATTTATTGCTAAAAAAATTTTATATTTATACCTGAAAATTGCGCGCCCGTAGCTCAACGGATAGAGCAACGGCCTTCTAAGCCGTGGGTTGCAGGTTCGAGTCCTGCCGGGCGCGCTTATATTTTTTATCTTTTCTCATTCATTTTCGCTTCAAGCCGAGCTATCCTATCCTTTATCAAATGCTGATATTGCTGTGGATAGTAAACCAAAACCTTGTTCAATATATCTATCGCCTTTTTATACTCTCCCATCATCTCATATAAATTTACAAGAATCACATATGGATTGTATTCACCATAAATGTTCATAGGGTCGCGCTCTATTTGAGCAAGCGCGATCGGCTCAATTTCCTTTGCAATTTTCATAAACTTATCCCTTGCTCCAACGATATCATATAATCGAGCTACATCATAACGAAGTCGATAATCCATCGGCAAAACATCGTTCGGGATTTTGCTTTCCATACGGTCGAGGACTTCAACAACTTTCAAAGTATCGCGATTATTTTCATAGTAATAAATCGCTAGCTTAAGGAACGCGTTTCTATAATTTTGCATAAGGTTTCTATCAGTTTCAAAGAAGTGAACCCTTGGATTATCGAGGTTCCTGAATTTAAACCCATAATGTGGCTCGCGATAAAATCCCTTCGGCTCGTTAAAGAGACACTGTCTCATTACACTTTCATTAATAAATGTCGGTGACCCCTTTGGATTCTTAAACGGGACAACTCTATAAGCAAGTCCCTCCATCATCAAATAATCATCAAGCCCGATAAAATTGTCCGGCGAAACAGTCACAGCAAAATAAATTGGTCTTTCCCATTTATTTGTCTCAATGATATCACGAACCATTATATCTTGAACTCTTATCGCTTTGATATCACCAAATTGAAGTGTATTCGGCATCCTAAATATAATTTTACCTTGATTTACAATTGCGGTATCAGTAATTCCAAACTTTGCATAAACTTCTTTTGGAACTGGGATGACGACATCTTTCGGCTCCCATTGAACAAGCCCAAGACGTCTTATAATTTCGTCACTTAAACTTATCGGAACCTTTTTTGCTCCGTAAGGTTCTTCGTGCTTCAACTGAAGTATATACCAATCCGTGTTAAGCAAACTTAAATTAACAACCCTGACATCCCTTCTCACTCCTTCAACTACTTGCAAATACCAAAGTGGGAATGTATCGTTATCTCCATTTGTGAATAAAATTGCGTCTTTTTCACAACTTTGCAAAAGGTTATATGAATAATCCCATGGGACAAAGTTCCCGCTTCTATCGTGGTCATCCCAATTTTGGAAAAACATATTAAATGGAACAACGAAAATTAAAACAACGAAAAGTCCAATGGCATAAACATTCCTAACGCCTGATTTAATCACATCGCCCAAAAAGTCTATTAGCCCTGACGCACCGATTCCGATCCATATCGCGAACACGAAGAATGAACCAACGAAGACATAATCTCTTTCTCTCGGCTGTGGTTCTGGCATGTTCAAATAAACCGCAAGCCCAATACCCGTCACAAGGAACAAAGCAAGGTAAGAAAGGAACATTTTCCAATCTTTTTTGTAATGATAATACAAACCGAAAAGACCCAAAAGAAGCGGTAAAGCAAAATATCTATTCGGAAACTCGTTCGACTTCCCCCATCCGCTTTCAGATTTTATAAAAGCAACAGGAGCATCTTGAATGTCACCTGCTCGACCGACAAAATTCCAGAGAAAATACCTCAAATACATATGATTTAATTGATACCTTATGAAGAAATCCCAATCACTTTGATATTTTTGATAATTCTCTTGATGTGAAGGGTCTTGGCTCCATCTTCTTTTAAATGGCGATGGTTGCTCACCGTATTGCTCTCTTTCGAGATACTTAACAAATCTAACAAGATTATCCGGAGCATTTTCATTTATCGCAGGTTTATCATTTGCTCTTATAATTATCAGTGCATATGTCGTATAACCCAAAAACACAAGAAGGACGCCAGTTAAAAACCCAAATAAAACTCTTTGCTTATGATTATAGGCATAATAAATTCCATATGAAACCGCAACCGCAATTAAAGCTGGAACCATTGGCATATCATCAAGCATCGAGGGTATCCAAAATATTATAACCTTATAAATCAAAAAGAATATAGCTATCGCAACTACGCCCATTATTGTGAAGTTTTTCAAACCGACTTTTTCAGTAAACCTAAAATAGACAAACATCACAAGCGTAAATATTGCCAAAATGCTCAACAAATGAACTCCTATCGACAAACCAATCACATATGCTATGAGAAGAAGGAGCCTATCACTTTCGATTTGATCTGCTTTTTCAAACCAAACCATTCCAAGCCAAATTGCAAATGTCATCAAAAATAAACTTGTTGCATAAACCTCTGCTTCAACTGCGTTGAACCAAAAAGTATCGCTGAAAGCAAAAGCCAATGCTCCAACAACAGGCGCGCCATAAACAGCAAGTTTATCAATAAAAGTTTGAAGATTGGGTTTCCATCTCAAAACCAATCTAACAGTTATAAGATATAAAAACATAACCGTTAAAGCGCTTGTAAAACTACTTATGAGATTAACTCTCTTTGCAATGTTTTCAGCTATAGGTAAAAGCGTTGCAATTCTTCCCAAGATTATAAAGAA
>JBEPZK010000033.1:0-23229 GCA_041640855.1 Candidatus Kryptoniota bacterium | reverse complement strand
ATTCAACTTTTATCTTATGGCTTATGGGAAGATGATTTATGGTTTTACGAGATGACATCGACGTGGCTTGAAGAAGCTGTCTTTGATGAAGTTAACGATTATTATGCTTATCTGCCGAGATTTTTCAAGTTTACGAGTACTCCGATTTATTTTCACGACGGCTACGATCTCGCAATTTTGGGGATATTTTTACAGCAAAGATTTAGTCATAAAGTAATTGTGAGGGCGTGGGAGAATGTGAAAAATTATTCACCACTTCCAGCGCTTGAACTTGCCTTGAACAGTTTTAACAGCAGTTTAAAACGAGAATTTGTCGAATTTTCGCTTTGGAATTACTACACAGGAAGCAGGGCAAAAATTGGATATTATAAAGAAGCAAGCAATTATCCTGAGATCAGATTTGAAACACAACCGATTGTTATAACAAGAGGCGAGGCTTTAGTTGAAAATTCTGCGGGTCCGCTTTCGACGCAATATTATATGTTCGTTTGGCGAAATGACACCATCGTTTCGATAATTTCAAATGTCAATCTTAGCGAGGCTTTTAATCGCTCTGAAGATGAATTTATCTTTCAATATCACATAACCGTTAACGCTCCGAGTGGGGACTATGCCTCTATTGGAAATGGGTTGAAGGCAAAGTTAAAGGTCAACGATTTTGACAACTGGGGAAATTTGAATATCTTGAGTTCGCGCATCGTTTTCGCTGAAAATGATAATGTTTATCCGAATCCGTTTTATGCTGATGGAGTTGAAAAAATTTTGATTCCGGTTGGAAATTGGAATGATGATGTTGAATTGAAAATTTTCACCGCTGGACTTGACCTCGTTTATTCCAGCAAAGTTAAACCTGAATTTAATTTCGGAAATTATTTTGTGAGTTGGAATGGAAGAAACAGCGCAGGTGACCTCGTCAAAACCGGAGTTTATATTTACTTTGTTTCGTACGGCTGTAGTGAAAAACTTGGTAAGTTCGTTTTGATCAGAAAATAAATTTTGAGTAGATGGAATTCAACGTAATTTTAAAAAATGTGAGAAAAAATTTCGGCCCACTAACCGTTTTTGATTCCATTAGTTTTGAACTTGGCGTTGGGGACTCGCTTGCGATAACAGGCAAGAACGGCTCTGGAAAATCAACGCTTGTTAAGATAATAGCTGGGCTTTTAAGCCAAACCTCAGGCGAAGTGATTTATCAATTGAACCGCAAAATTGTCGATAAGCTCGATTGGTTTAAATATGTTGGGTTTGTCGCGCCTTATCTGCAGATTTACGATGAGTTCTCCGGATATGAAAATCTTGAGATAATCGCCAAGATAAGAGGGATGAAAAATTACAAGGACAAAATTCATGAGATTTTAAATCGGGTTAATCTTTTTTCCCGTAAAGATGACCTCGTGCGCGGTTATTCTTCCGGGATGAAACAGCGTCTCAAGTATGCGCTTGCCCTTTTGCATAAACCACCTTTGTTAATTTTGGATGAACCTACATCGAACCTTGACCTTGAGGGAGTTGAGATGGTTTGGGCGATAGCAGAAGAGCAAAAAAGGAATGGGATTTTAATCATCGCTACAAATGAACCTGGCGAAGTTAAAATGTGTGAAAAGGTTATAAACCTTGACGAATTAAAATTAAAAATGAAGGAGCAAATTGTTAAGTAGCATTTGGGCGATATTTTTGAAAGATTTGAGGTCAGAGCTTAGAACAAGGTATGCGATAAACGCGCTGATTATGTTTGTTGTGGTTACAATTTCGATGATTTTGTTTTCAACCGCTGGAGAGGTTATAAGTGAGACTTTGTTGTCTGGCTTATTGTGGGTTGTGATATTTTTTTCGGCGATGTCTGGACTTTCGAGAGCTTTTGTAAGCGAGGAAGATAGGGGGACGGTTTTATTTCTTCAACTTGCCACAAGGCCAAGCGTAGTTTATTTCGGAAAGTTGCTTTTTAATTTTGTCCTGATACTTGGTCTGAACTTTTTTATCGTCGTGGCTTATCTTCTGACGATGGAAAATTTTAAGGTCAAAAGTTTTGATGTTTTTTTGGTCTGTTTAGTTCTTGGTGGGTTTGGGCTTGCTTCAGCTTCAACGATAATAGCTGCGATAATAGCGAAGGCAAATACAAAAGGAACACTTTATCCGGTTCTTTCTTTTCCCGTGCTTTTACCTCTTTTGATGACGACAATAAATATGACCCAACTTTCAATTGAAGGGGCAACGCTTGCAGACACAGTTGGACATCTGAGGATTTTAATTTCCTATTCTATGGTTGTAGTCATCGCGTCTTATCTTCTTTTCGATTACATATGGAAGGAATAACGATTGTGTCGTATTTGTTTATTATGAGAGAAATGAGTTGAAAATTTGGACATAAAATGTCGCTTTTCCGAGAAAATTTTGAAGTAATTGAATGAAATTTTTAATTTTTACTTTGTGGCATAGAAGTTGAATTTTTAATTAAGATGATAAAACAAAATCGCGAAAATCAATGTTCTTAAAAATTCTGCTCGGCTTGTATATCGCAGTGATAACGGTTTTGGCGTTTGTAATACCGATTGGCTTTATCCCTGGTTTAGGTGAAAGGGCGAGGATAATTTTCCTCCATGTGCCTTCCGCGTGGCTAAGTGTTGTAGCATTTTTTGTTTCTATGTTTTATGGGATAAGATACCTTCGCTCCAGAAACATTTATGATGATGTCAAATCTGCATCGTCTGCTGAAATTGGTTTTCTATTTTGTTTTGTCACAACTGTTACTGGAGCAATATGGGCGAAGTTCAATTGGGGCTCATTTTGGAATTGGGACCCGCGGGAGACCTCAATCTTTGTCCTTCTTTTAATTTATGGGGCATATTTCGTTTTGAGGTCTGCTATCGAAGTGGAAGAAAGAAAAGGCACGCTTTCCGCGGTTTACTCGATAATTGCATTTGTCACGGTTCCTTTCTTTATATTTATAATGCCAAGGATAATGCCTGGGCTTCACCCTGGTTCAAAGGGCGACCCTGAAGGAGCCGGTCCCGTTGTTACATTTAAGATGGACCCGAATATGCGGATACTGTTTTTCGCATCTTTGGTTGGTTTTATGCTCGTTTATCTGTGGATGTTTAAATTGCGTTCTAAATCCGAGATTTTAAGGATAAAAATTGAAAACAAAATCTATCAGGAGGGTTAAATTGGGCTTGTATGAATTTCTTGAGAAAAATTCAATCTATCTGGTTTTGATAATTGCTTTAATTGTTTGGCTTTCCGTCTTCGGTTATCTTTTGAGGGTTGATATAAAGTTGAAAAGAATTGAGGAAAAACTCACAAGGTTAGAAAACAAAGGAAGCGAAAAGAGATGAAGCTTAAAATAATAATCGGCTCGCTTTTAATCGCTGGTTTCATAATCTTTGGGGCTTATTCGTTTATCGAAAGCAATGTTAAATATGCGAGCATAGAAGAAGCGAAAAAGACAACGAAAAAAGTTCAAATCGTCGGCGAATGGGTTAGAGATATGGAAAGTTATTACGATGGGAAAACGAATAGATTTGTTTTCTATTTGAAAGACGATAACGGCGATGTAGTTAAAGTTATTCATCATGGAGCTAAACCGAATAATTTTGAAATAGCTTCGCATGTCGTCGTTAAAGGTCGCTATGTAGATGGGGTTTTCGAATGTCAGGAGATATTGACGAAGTGCCCGTCAAAGTACCAATCCGCTGATGCGTTAAAACAATATCAAAATTAAATTTTGGTGCTCGAAATGTTAGGAAGAATTTTAATATATATAGCTTTTGCCACCGCTCTTTTTTCAACGATTTCATATTACCTCAGTTTTAAAGGCAAGCGAAATCTTTTGAACAAGGCAAGGGTAAGTTATCATATCTCAGCAGTTAGTGTTGTTTTAGCCTCTGCATTTTTATTGTATTTGATTCTAACGCATCAATTTCAGTATACTTATGTTTGGAGTTATAGTTCTACAGATTTATCAACACCGCTTCTTATCTCAACTTTCTACGCTGGGCAGGAAGGAAGTTTTTTGCTTTGGACATTTTATATGGCGATACTTGGTTTATTTCTGATGCGGTATTCACGTAGGAATGGATATGAACCTGAGATAATGAGCGTTTATTCGCTTGTTAAAGTTTTTTTGCTTTTGATTTTAATTGTCAAAAGTCCGTTTGAATATGTGTGGGAGACTTGGCCAGGGCAAGTTCACGAGGGTTTCGTTCCACCGGAAGGGCGCGGATTAAATCCGTTGCTTCAAAATTTTTGGATGGTCATACATCCACCGATAATTTTTATTGGTTTCGCTTCGATGGCGATACCTTATGCACATGCAGTGACAGCACTTTTAAGGCGAGAGTATTTGACATGGGTTAAACCTGCGATGCCGTGGACGATTTTTGCAGCTTTAACGCTTGGGGCTGGGCTTGCGATAGGTGGTTTTTGGGCGTATGAGACACTTGGATGGGGTGGCTTTTGGGGTTGGGACCCTGTGGAGAATTCTTCTTTAGTTCCATGGCTTATAGCGGTCGGGACAATTCACACAATGTATGTGCAACGAAGAACCGGCGCATATGTAAGATGGAACCTTGCTATGTCAATACTTGCTTTTATACTTGTCCTTTATAGCACATTTCTTACAAGAAGCGGAGTTCTCGGTGACACATCTGTGCATTCGTTTGTTGACCCTGGGATGTGGGTTTATTCTTTGTTGATTTCTTTGATGGTGATATTTACCGGGATTGGATTTGGACTTTTGTTTGCAAGGAGAAAAGAAATACCAAAGGTTAAAGTTGAATCAGATCTTTTATCAAGGGAATATAATCTTTTCATTGCGTCTGTTATACTTGTTTTGATCGCTGGATTTGTAATAGCAGGAACATCATCTCCGATTATAACAAAGATATTTCAAGGTAAGGCAAGCGCTGTTGACATTTCATATTATAACAAAACAACACTTCCACTTGGGATAATAATGGCTTTGCTCATTGGGCTTGCGCAGGTACTGTGGTGGAGAAAGACGAAGCCAGAAGCATTGATGAAAACTTTAATGTTTCCGACAGCAGCTTCAACAATATTCACATCGATTTTGATTGTCGTAGGTGTGAGGGACATATTGATGGCGCTTTTTGCTTTGACATCCTCTTTTGCATTTTTCGTCAACTTGAGAATTGCTTACAAGATTGCCCGAGGAAATCCAAAATTTATAGGTGCATCCCTGACTCACATTGGAGTTGGATTATTTTTCCTCGGAGTTATAGCGTCGACGAAGTACGACAAAACTCAAGTTGTTTCCTTACCAAAGGGTCAACCGGTGAGCGTTTTCGGGTATAAACTTACTTACATTGGAAACCAAAAAATCGACAAAGAAAGGGTTGCGTATAATGTCAAAGTTGAGAAAGGCGGAGATTCATTTATTGCGCCATTGCAGATGTATTTCAGCGAATATAATCAAGGAATTATGAGACATCCGTATATTTTCAGCCTGTTAAACTACGACATTTTTAGCAATCCGAAGTTACCAGCGTTCTTGATTAAGAATATGCTTACAAGCGATTTATATCTTTCGCCGATGAGTTTGGAGAAAGGTGGAGGTTTTAATCCGCATGCAACTGGTGATTTGATTATTTTGGACAAAGAACAGGAAAAGAAAATTGGGGATTACGCGCTTAAGTTTATTCGCTTTGATATAACCTCGGAGGATATGGCAAAAATGATGAGCGGGCAAGATTTTGCAATTGGTGCGGTAATCGAAGTTGTATATAAAGGTAAGAAGCAACAGGTCATACCGAAGATTCACTATCGAAACAATATGCCGATGCCCGAGCCAGTTCAAATTGGAGATAGGCAGTTGACATTTGTTAATTTAAATGTTGAATCAGGTCAAATTGCTGTGAGTTTCAAGTCAATTGATGGTAATCTACAAGTTCAGGATGAGCCAGTTGAAGTTCTTGTGATAGAGGCGAGCGTCAAACCATTTATAAATCTCGTTTGGTTTGGGGTTATTGTTATCCTTGCTGGGTTCATCGTTTCGATGATAAGGAGGATATCTGAGGTGAGAAAGTAAAATCTTGAAGCTTGATAAAAGTAATTTTTACGAAGGCGTGCGTTTGCACGCCTTTTTTGTTTTGAATTTATTTTTTTCATACCTTGCTTTTGTGTAAAAAATTCAAAATTTTTCAGGAGGAAACAATCATGGGTAAGCAAGCACTTTTCATCCTAATTTTTATCCTCTTTACCTCAAATTTTTTAAATTCACAGGCACCTGTAATTGGAAATGAATTTGTGATCGAAAATGGAATTGATTCAGTGTTTGCTGTTGGAGGAGCTTATGACTCTGAGAAGTACCTCATCATTATGAGAAGAGAATTAGCGACAGGTGGAGCTGAGATAATTGGTCAATTTTTATCGAAGGCTGATAATTCCTTGCTTGGAAATCCAATCGTGCTTGGAGAAACGAAAATTGCACTTAAAGATTTTGAGCATGGAATTCCACAAGTTTCTTTTGATGGCGATCGTTACCTTGTTGTTTGGACAGATGCGGAGAATGGCGGAATCAAATATCGTTTTATCAATGCGAGAACACTTACGTTAAGCGATTTGTATTCAGATGCAACCTTGCCAGCTTATTTGACCGGCATATCAACATTGCATTTTAATTCATCACTTAACAAGTATTTCCTCGCTTTTATGATTAGAGCAGGCAGTGGTTATTATCCAGTTGGCATATTTATAAGACCTGATGGAACCATGGAGAACTCGTTCCAAATCTCAAGCATAGCTGGACGTAAGGAAATTTCACTTGCATATGGAAATTCTAAATATCTTGTTTGCTTTGTTAAAGAAACAGGAAATTATGATAATGAAGTTTGGGGTCAGATAATCAACGAAAATGGTTCGCCGGTTGGGTCAAGTTTTTTAATCGATGGAAGCCCCGAACCAAGTGATGACCCCATTTTTGCAATTTTTGATGGGACGAAGTTCATTTGCTTTTTCCCAGATGAAGAAACAACGGGTTGGAAAACATACGCAAGGATTGTGAACCCAGATGGAACAGTTCAAAGCCAACGTTTTTTCATTACATCTAACGCACATCTTGTTCCTTGCGCAGTTGTTGGAAATGGAGAATTGCTTTTCACATGCACCGGATTTAGGGAAGATTTTAGTTCAAAGGTTGTAGGGCGATTTTTTGACCTCTCTTTAAATCCAAAAAGCAGTGAATTTACCGTGTTTGATACGCTTCAAGGTAAAAATCCAGTTTCAGGTTACTCCGTTTATACTGGTGAGAAATATCTTTCGTTTACGACAAGGGTTAGATATCAGTTCACTCAAGAAGGCGATATCATTATGACTGATGGCGATGTTTATGGTGTTGGAATTTCACCTATTACATTTGTTAAAAGTGATGAAGAAATCCCAATGACATTTAGGCTTGAGCAAAACTATCCAAATCCATTTAACCCCGTTACATCGATAAGATTTAGTTTGCCCGCTAAGTCGGATGTAAAACTTGAAATTTTCGACATCGCAGGTAGAAAAATTTGTGATGTTGTGAATGGTGTTTTGGAAGCAGGGGAGCATCAGGTTAACTTTAGAATGGATAATTTGGCAAGTGGGATTTACATTTACAGGTTGAAAGCAAATAACTTTGTCGATTCAAAGAAAATGATATTGTTGAAATAGCTTTAGCAAATCCTCGGGAGTTGTTCTCCAGCGAGCATATCGACAACTCTTTTTCCACCGATGGATGTTTTCATGAGGACAACTCTCGGGTGTTCGCTTGTTATTTCGCCGATTATCCTTGCTTCTTTGCCAAGTGGGTTGTTTCGCATTGCTTCAAGTATTTTTTCAGCGTCTTCAGGGTCTACAACTGCAATCAGTTTGCCTTCATTTGCCACGTAAAGAGGGTCAAGTCCAAGCATTTCGCAAGCTGCTTTAACTGGCTCAGGTATTGGGATTTCCGACTCCCAAATTTCAACGCCAAGTTTTGCTGATTGAGCAAGTTCATTTAAAGCACTTGATATCCCACCGCGCGTCGGGTCTCGCATCCAATGAATTTTTTCGCTTACTGATAAAATATCCTCTACGAGTAAATTTAGTGGAGCTGTGTCGCTTTCAATTTCTATTTCAAATTCCAGTCCCTCTCGTTTTGATAATATCGCTATACCATGCAACCCGATTGGACCGTTGATCAAAATTTTATCGCCTGGTTTGACCTTTCGGGGTGAGATTTCGATATTATGTTCGATGATTCCTATTCCGGATGTATTTATGAAAATTTTGTCCCCTTTCCCTTTCTCCACAACTTTTGTATCGCCCGTTACGAGTATTACGCCAGCTCTTTCGCAAGCGTTTTTCATACTTTCAACTATTTTGCATAGGTCATTTAGCGGGAAACCTTCCTCAATGATGAGACCCGCGCTTATAAAAAGAGGTTTTGCGCCACCTACAGCGAGGTCGTTTACCGTTCCATTTACAGCTAGTTCTCCGATATTTCCGCCAGGGAAGAAAATTGGGTTTACAACATAGGAATCGGTGGTGAAAGCAATTTTTGCTCCATTTATCTCGATTATCGCTTGGTCACCGAGTTCGGAAAGATATGGGTTTTCAAATGCGGGTAAAAAGATATTTTTTATCAATTCCGCTGTTAATTTCCCTCCGCTTCCATGCCCTAGGAGAATTTTGTCATAACTTGAAATAAGGCTTGTGCAATCTAAGCTCATCTTCTAATCGTCAAGTTCGTTTTTTAAGAAGCCAATTTTTTCGAGATAATAAAGCATTTCTTTCGCTTCTTGTTCATCCAATTTGCTTATTCCAAATCCAACATGCACGACGGTGTAATCTCCAACTTGTGCGTCAGGTATATATTCAAGGCAAACCGTTTTTGTAACGCCGCCGAAATCAACTTTTCCCATTTTCAATCCATTTTCCTCGAAAATTTCGATTATCTTTCCCGGAATGCCGAGGCACATTTTCGCTATCCTTTTTGATTTCAAAAAGATGTAAATTTGCCAAATATTTTTACAATCTGCTCCACATATCTTGGATTTGCTTAAGAAGAGTAACCGGGTCAGTCGAGTGAGGTGCATTTGCGGGGTCAATTATGTCGAGTTGTTTCGCTGCGTTTTGGAAATCCCCAAGCGAGTAATAAGATTGCGCGAGCACAAGTCGTAATCGTTTGTAATAAACACGCTGGTCGTATTCAAAGACGTAATTCTGATTCACATTTAAAACTTCAAGTGCTCTTTGTATAGCGGATGCATATTCGTTAAGTGCATGATGAACAAACGCAAGTCCAGCTTTTGAATTTAAGCTCACTCGTTGTGCAATGCTTTGATGGGCAAGCGAGGCAAGCAAGTCGTTCTTAGCGAGGGAGAAGTTCCTGTTGTAAGCCCTTGCCCAACCGCGACCGCATTCAGCCTCCGCTTGTAAACTATCATATCTTGAACTTGTTCGCGCAAGCGAAACAGCTTGGTCGAATTTATTGAAAGCGTCGTTATAATCTCGATTGCTAAAACTTTGCCATCCCGATTGGATTAAGGATATTATCTGCAGAATGGTTGCATCGCCATTTCCTTTCAATTGCACGGTCGATGGCGAGGATAAATTGGTCGCATTATGGTTTATCGTCAAGGTCCCTGAATAAACCGCCTCGGATGTCGGGATAAATCTAACATAAGCAATGAGTGATTCACCTGGTGCAAGGTTAAACTGCGAGGCACTTGAGAGCGAAAATCCTGTCCCACTTACGCTTAAGGTCCCTGTCAACCTTCCTGTTGAACTGCTTTGATTTTTTATTGTGATTCCCATGTCTTTGGATTGATTTAAGGGAACATATCCAAAGTCAAGCGAAGTTGGAGTAATATTCCCCAAAATTGTTTCGCTTGGTCCAGAAGTTTCCTTTTGGCAACTTGAAAATGAAAACAAGATTGTTAATACCAAGAGCCCGGTTTTGAAAACTTTTCTCATTTTTCCCTCGGTTTTTATTTTGCTAAAACCATTTTTAGAGTTTTATTGAAATTACCAGCAGTTATTCTGTAAAGATAAATTCCAGATGGAACAATTTTCCCACTATTATCTTTCCCATCCCAAACAACGGTGTGTCTTCCGGCGTTTCTAAATTCATTGACAAGCGTTTTAACTTCTTGGCCGATTATATTGTAAATTTTCAAGGTTACAAATTCATCTTTCGGCAAATCAAATGTTATGCTCGTTGACGGATTGAACGGATTTGGATAATTTTGATAAAGCTCGAATTTATCTGGTATCTCAACTACAGGAGAGCTAACTTCTGAGACCTCGTTTTTCCGCGTTACAACAAACTGCCCAAGTTTATTGATTTCAGCGCTGATGAATTCGCCAGAACTTGAAAGTACAGAATTTAAACCAACCCATTTCGTCCCATCCCAATATGCAATTATCAATTCTTCCTTAGGTATTGAATTAACTTTTGCGGGGTCAAGATAAATTTTCAAAACCGCAGGTTTATTTAGTTCATAACCAACAGGGCTTAATGTGTAAATTGAGCTTAATTTGGTTCTAATGGCACTTTCAATCTCGTTATTTGTCACATCTGAATTTCCAGCAAATGCTATTATGTAGATGTTGTCCTTAAGAGAATTTCTTCCAAACTCTGCTTCCATTTTCCCATCGGTTGAAGCTATATATCCACCATTGACGGATTGCAAGAACTGGACGTTGAAAGTATAAGCGGTGTCGGAATAAATAAAACCATACTTTGTCGTGCCTCTGACTCTTATCTCAACTGTTCCGCTTGATGTTAAAGTTACACTGTTATCGACGAATACTTTATCATTTGAATTTGGTACAGTTTGGAATGATAAGTTCCGAACTGTTGAGCCTTGGGTGAGCGTTCCAGAGAGGTTGTTTTTATTTAACTTGTTTGGACTTGCTACGAAAACATCAAGTTGTTCACTGAAAATTGGGTTTTGGAAAAATCCGACAGCGAGATACGGTTTTGTAGTATCTGTGTAAGCGAAAGTTGCTCTCATCATCATATTCCAACCTCTAAGAGGCGTTCCATCGCTTAATGTTAAGTTTTCCATCGGAACCCAAGTATTTGGTCGCGTTGGGTGCGTCGGACCGAAAAATGCATAGGTATAATTTGTCTTTGTCGTGCTATCCATACCCACATACGTTCCAATGGTGTCATTTTCTGTGAAACCAATGTAAATCGTGCCGAGGTTTTTAAGTTGAGATGCGTATGGGGTTAAATCGATGCTTAAAAATTGCCCATCATAGCCAGACCTGTTGGTCGAGAAGATAAATGGTGTGATTATATCCGCTCCGGGAAGTCCATTGTTGTCAGCCCAAACATGGAAGTAGAAACCTTTTGGAGCGTTCGCTGGGATATTTGAGCCCGAAAATTCTTGGGCGAAAGCAGCTAAAATTTTTGCACTTACAAGTTGATTTACACTCACCTCTGGAATAAATTTAACTGCCCAACCATAGCCTTCGCGTGAATTTCCAAAGCCAAGGAAAGTCGCCTGGCCGCTAAATCTGTCTGGTGTCCCATCATCATAAGCTGTTTCAACATAAAATGCGGTTTGTTTCCCTTGCGAGGTATATGAATAATTTGCACTTGATGAACTGGTATTTATAACCGCAAATATAACAGTTGTAACCGTTCTACCAAATTCGGGAACGCTGAATTCCAACCCAACAGGAACATCAACCACTTCTTTCACCGATTGACCTAATTTTATCGCTTTTACCTTGACAAGGGCTGAACTCGACGTAAATGTTATCTTCAATGATTCGCCGTAAGCGTAAACGACATAGTCAACTGCATAACCGTAGATTAATTTGTTGCTTACACTTACATTTGGATCGGTGTGATAATTCGCCTCTTTCGGTTTCCCGCTAATTGGGTATGCGTATCCATATTTTGGGTCGACCGTTTTATCGTTTAGGTAGTTTGCTACAAACCAATCTGTGATAAGTTGTGTAAATGTATATCCGGGTCTTATCGTTAATAAAACATTGTTAAGTCCAAGTTCGCCATTTGCTTGTTCTTGGACGACCATTTTTAAGACAGGGTCACCAAGTTGTTCAGTATAGTAAAGCGTGAAGAGCGCAGCTCTTGCGTAATCAGCAAGAACATTGCCACTTATATTATTCCAATCAAACAACGGAACATTTGTTTTGCTAAAATAGGTAGAAGGGCTTCTCAAAGGATATCCGCAAATGACCTCTGCAATTTCGGAAAGGCCTTCGTTTATAAATGTGACCTCATCTTTGTCATAATTGTAATGAATCAAATGTTGATATTCATGGGCAAGCGTGCTTAGGGGTCTTTGAGGGTCTCGAACTCCGTTATAGTAAATCCCCGGATATGAATCGATATAAAGTATATCTCTTTGATTGCTCCCCGAGTTATTCGTTTGGTCCCAGGAAAAGAAAAATCCTGCAACATAACTTCCTCCAGGTTGCCAACCATCTTTTATGTCAGTTATTAGAAAATCTGTTTTTCCATCTCCATCTTTGTTTGGTGGGTTTCCGAAATATTGATGGTCAAGCGCAACGATTCCTTTGTTTGGGTCTCTTGAAGCGGGTGGGGTTTGATTCTCAAGCGCGTTTAAAATGGCGTTTACTTCTGTCTGCGTTACATGGCCATTGCTAAGTTCCGTCGTATCAACCCAAACTTGTGTCAGATTACCAATTGCCCTTAACTCTGCGACGACATTGTCAAATTGATTCGTGGTTAAATTGAGAACGAAAAAGCTTCTTCTTGTCCCAATTGTGTCAGCTGTTTTAACCGGAGCTGATTTCTCAAAAACTGCTTTCTGCATCAATGCATAAACCTCGGGATTATAAATTCGCGTGTTTTCAAGCGCAATTTTTGCGATTTCATCATTTAGAAAAATTGTCCCACATATTGGAACCCCTATCTCGGTTTGGGAATTTTCAAGCGTTGTTCCAGTAATTCCGCTTACTTGTTGAATTTGAGCGAATGAAAGATTTATAAAAAGTACCAAAAGAAAGAAAAATTTGGCCCTCATTTTGCTTTCCTAATTTTTATTTTGATAAAACTTTGAAATCTTGAACTAAAATTTTTCCCTTTTCCATTCCTTTCGTTTCGAATTTTCCTTTTTCAAGGATAACTATGCTACCTTGATTTTCCCACAATTGCTTGTAAACAGGTGAATTCTTAGAGATGATATAAACTTTACCGTCGTCGCTTTGAATTGCAAGTTCAGTAAAAGGTTCGTTCCCGGTGACATATATTTTCCCCCTTATTGGCAGAGAATCTTGAGTTGATGAGCCAAGATAACAACCGTAAATTAATATAAGACTTAACAAAATCAATCTCATAATTTTTATCTCGTCTATCTTTTTGCCTTTCCTCGGGTAAGAGCTTTTATACTCAAAGGAAATATAAAAAATAAAACCAACATTGTCAACCTCAATCCCAGTGATGTGATGTAAGTCAATTTCAGCTGTGCAAATTTGAATAAAGCAAAGCAAAAGGTGGTTGCAATTCCAATCAAGAGCAATTTTTTATATTCGTATCTTATCGGGTAAATTCGCTGAACTATCACAAAAAGAGAGATTGCCATCACGAAATAACTTATGAATGTCGCCCACGCAGAGCCATACATCCCAAGTATCGGTATCAAAGCGTAATTCCCAATTATATTTGAAATTGCACCGAGCCCGGTGATATACGGAAGATATTTTGTCTTTTTTTCGATGTAAATTCCAACAATTAAATTAACATAAATTCCGTTAAACAGATAGCCGAGCAAAACTATTGGAACTATCCCAAGCCCTTTCCAATAATCAGGATGAATTATGTATCTATCTAAAATTTTTATGCGGACGAAATCTTCAATGAAGAATGAAACGAGGAGAAAAATGAAAGAGGCGAAAAAAACAAAGTAAGTCAAAACTTTTGAAAAGAGAACTTTTGCATCGGGACGATTTGAATTTCTCAAAAAGAAAGGTCGCCATGCATAATCAAACATTGAGACAAAAAGCATCATAAAAATGCCAAGCCTGTAATTTGCCTGATAAATTCCAACCGTGCTATCATCTGTTAACGCCTTTAAAATGGGACGATCTATAACTTGAATTATCATCGCGGAAAGTCCAGAGGGTATGTACGGGAGACCAAATTTTAAAAGTTCGATGTAAAGATTTTTTAAAAATGAGAGCGAAAAATTTTTCAAAATCGCGGGTATTAGCATTACAAATGTGGATGCAGAGGCGACGAGCCCACTTATAAAAACCCCATAAATTCCAAGTTTAAACTTTAAAAGAAGCAAAATGTTTAATGCGACATTTATGATGATGTTGATTATTTTGACTGTCGAAAAAATTAACGCTTTGCCCTCAAGGCGAAGGTATGCAAGCGGAATTATGCACAGAGCATCAAAAAATAATATCCATGCGGAATATCGAATGCAAATTGAAAATTTCTCCGGAATTCCAATTACGTTTGCAATCTCACTCGAAAAAAGATGGATTAAACCCGAAAAAATCAAAGATGTGAAAAAAATTGAGATAAACGGTGTGCTGAAATTTCCCTTTTTATCCCCGATTTCAAGAGAAGACGCAAACCTTAAATATGCTGATTCCATCCCGTACGAATAAATCACATTTAAAAAGGCTATATAAGCGTAGATTGTTGTGACTATCCCATATTGGTCGGGTTTCAAGACATTTGTATAGAATGGGACAAGGAGGAAGTTAATAAATCTTCCGATGATTGTACTTATCCCGTAAATTGCGGTCTCTTTTCCAAGTTGTTTTATCTGGGGGAGCATTTTTTACCAGATTACATGGGATTCCGCATGATATGAGCTTCTCACAAGTGGACCTGACTCAACATATTTAAATCCCATCTCAAGCCCTATCTTTTTAAGCATTTCAAATTCCTCTGGTTGGACATATCTTACAACCGGCAGATGCATTTTCGTCGGTTGTAGATATTGCCCAAGCGTTAGTATGTCCACATCGATTGCTCGCAGATCTTGCATAACCTCGATTACCTCATCGATTGTCTCACCAAGCCCAAGCATCATTCCAGTTTTCGTCACGAGCCCATGTTTTTTGCAATAATCGAGAACTTTTAAACTTCGTTCGTATTTCGCTTGTGGCCTGACGGTTTTATAAAGTCGTGGAACTGTTTCGACATTGTGATTTAAAATATCAGGCTTTGCTTCGATTACCAAGTCGAGCGCTGATTCGTCGCCTTTAAAATCGGGAATTAAAACTTCAACTCTGCAACCGGGGACAAGTTTTCTTATCTGTCGAATTGTCTCTGCGAAAATTCCCGCACCGCCATCTTTCAAATCATCTCTATTCACAGATGTTATAACCGCATGCTTTATCCCCATTAGTTTAACCGCTTGAGCAACTCTTATGGGTTCTTCTTGGTCGAACCACGTGGGTTTTCCGGTTTTAACAGCGCAGAAACCACAACTTCTCGTGCATACATCGCCAAGAATCATAAAAGTTGCTGTTCCCTTCGACCAGCATTCGGACATATTTGGACATTTTGCTTCTTCGCATACGGTATGGAGTTTATGGGAATTAACTATGTTTCTCACATTTGTGAATGAATCGTTCACTTGAAGTTTTATCTTAAGCCAGTCGGGGCGTCTTTCTTTTACCTGCATAAACGTAAAAAGTTTTGTTTTTGATACAAAGTTAAAAATTTCGTTTGAGAAATGAAAAGATTATGAAAGTGATAAGTGATTATTCGCTTGTACAAAAAGCTCCATTTTTGTTTTTACCTTGCTTTGGCTTTAAATTCAAAATAAAAAATTCTTCCGATGGGTTCTTTGTCTTTCAGTGCGAATGTGATTGTCCTTTTGCTTGCCTTGATTTTTTCGCTTTCGATCGCTTTAATTTCATATTACAAAATTTTTCTTCCAGTAGGGAAAAAGATAGTTGTTTTTCTTTTCATACTTCGAACATTTGCAGTCTTCATAACTTTCTTGTTGATCTCCGAACCGATTTTAACTTTCATTTTGAAATCAAACCAATCCCCAGCAGTTGCGTTTTTATTTGACAATTCAAAAAGCATGGGAATTAAAGATAGGCTAGGCGACAGAGGGAAAACAGTTAAAAGCATAGCGGATAAAATCTCGAAATTTGAAATTAAAGGCGAGAAAAAATTTTTCATCTTCGCCGGAGATATTGAAGAGAAGAAAAATTTAACTCCCGATTCCCTTACATTTTCAGGTGGATTGACAGATATAGCTAAAGCGTTGGGAAAGATACATGAGATTTCAACGAGGGAAAATATAAAGGCAATTGTCCTTATCAGCGATGGCGTTTACAATTCTGGGGAAAATCCAGTTTACTTTTCCGAGAAATTTAACATTCCGGTTTTTACAGTAGGAGTTGGAGATTCAAGCGTTCAAAAAGATTTAAAAATTGTCGATGTTCTTACTAACGAAGTGACATACGTTGGAAATGAAACGCCGGTTTTGGTCAGAATTGAATCCGCAGGATTTAGTGAAGGTAAAGCAGACGTATACCTCTATAGCGAGGGGAAGGAAGTAGCCAGGGAAAAAGTGGATTTAAAAGCTGGGGTAAATGAATATACCGTGAATTTTAAATTCATACCACAAGAGGAGGGGATGAGAAAACTTACGGTTAAAGTTCAGCAGTTGCCCGGTGAAATCACTTATGAAAATAATCAAAAATCTATCTATGTTAAGATTTTGAAGGGCAGATATAAAATTTTGATCGTAAGTGGCGCGCCAAGCTCAGATTTGGCTTTTGTTAAAAGAGTTTTGGTCGAAAATAAAAGTTATGATGTCATCTCTTACACTGAGAAAAAGGGCAGAGAGTTCATCGAAGGAAACTTCGATGCTAAAATCGCCGAAACATCTGATGCGATTTTCTTCATTGGTTATCCAGTTAAGACTTCCGATATCGAGATAGTAAACAAATTAAAAAGCATAATCACATCTCGAAATAAACCATTTTTCTTTTTGATTAGTAGAAATATCGACTTTGTCAAGTTGAGGACGTTTGCGGATATTTTGCCATTTAGATTTTCAAATGTTTCAGGTGACGAAGATATCGTCAATCTATCTATAACCGAAGATGGCAGAAATCATTCGATCACAGATTTTAAAGATAAAAATTACATTTGGAATATCTTGCCGCCGATCTTCAAATTGCGAGGGGCTTTTGGAGCAACCCCGGGTTCAATCGTTCTTGCGAAAGCTAAATATCAAAATGTTGAAACCGATGAACCGTTGATAATTGCAAATCATCTTGGGAATAGGAAGACTGTTGTGGTTTTATGCTATGGGATATGGAGATGGAAACTTTTAACTGCGCCAAATAAGGAGTTCGAGGGTTTCTTTGAAACTTTTGTCGACAATGTCGCTCGGTGGTTGATAGCCCCTGCTGAGGAGGAGTTTATAAAATTTAAAATTGCGAAAAATTTTTACAGCGAGGATGAATCGGTTGAATTTTCAGCTCAAGTTTATAGCGAGGATTATTCGCCGATAAGCGATGCTGATGTCAGGGTTAAGATTTTAAATCAGTCAAGCGGAGAACTTGTAAGTGAATTTAACCTTGAGCAAGTTGGATTTGGGCTTTATTCCGGTTCTGTCAATCTTTCGAGGGGAGATTACAGATATGAAGCGGTTGTTTCAAGAAAGGGTAAGGATTTGAAAGATTTCTCCGGTCGCTTTACGGTCGGTGAGTCTGAAGTTGAATTTTTAAATACGAGAATGGATGTAAAACTCTTGAGGGAGATAGCTCAGAAAACAAGGGGAGAATTTTTAACGCCGGACGAAATTGATAATTTGCCCAAGATTATTTCGTCGCTTCCAGATTTTAAACCAGCGGTTATCGAAAGGAGAAGAGAATATGTTTTATGGTCGAGGGTTGAACCTCTTTTAATTGTGATAATTTTGTTGTCGATAGAGTGGTTTTTGAGAAAGAGATATGGGCTTGCTTAGGTTATTCCGAGCGTGGATGCGCAAGTTTATAAGTTTTTTTGAGATGGTCAACTGTTACATGTGTATATCTTTGCGTTGTGGATAAACTTGAATGTCCGAGAAGTTCCTTAACAGCCATTATATCCGCGCCATGATTTAAAAGATGTGTGGCAAACGAATGTCGCAAAATATGCGGACCTTTTTTTTCTATATCTGCAACCGCGGAGATATATCTACTTACGACTTGATAAACATCCTGTGGTTTCATCCGCCTTCCGCTTTTTGTCAGGAAAAGGGCTTTTTTGTCGTCTTCGGTTTGTAGGGGGCTATTGAAATTCGTCCTTATGTTGAGATAATTTTTTAGTGCTAACCTCGCTTTTTTCCCAAAAGGGACGATTCTGAACTTCCCGCCTTTACCCAGCACCTTTATCGTTTCGTTTGCAAAATCTATATCATCAATGTTCATTCCGCAAAGTTCGCTTACCCTGACCCCTGTGCTATAGAGAGTTTCAAGTATAGCGCGGTCTCTTATTCCTTCATCAGTTTTTAAATCTGGTAGATTCATCAATTTTTCGATTTTGTTCTCTTCGAGGAAAAGTGGGAGCACTTTATCTGTTTTGATTGAAAATCCAATTGTTGGGTTTGATGAGATGATTTTAAATTTTATTAAAAATTTAAAAAACGATTTTATCGCGGATAATTTTGCAGATATGCTTGTTTTTTTCAAGCCTTTTGAATGTAGATATGCGAGATAACCTCTTATCAATGTTCTGTCGATTTTATTTACATCCACTTTTTGTTTCTCGGTGTTCAAGATAAAGTTGTAAAAGTCGTAAAGGGCATCTTGGTATGCTAAAATTGTTCTTGGGGAATAGTTTCTTTCTGCGTCCAAGTATTCAAGAAATTTTCTTATTTCATTTTGCATTTTGTGAAGTTAGCCTTGAAATTTGACTTTTATTGAAAGATGTATTATATTTATATCAGGTTATTGATAAAAGAGTTTCCCTCACCCAGGGTTTCCCCCGCCCTGGGTTCCCCCGCAGGGCAGGTTCCCCCCGCCTGCCCTTTACCTTTCCTAAATTTTTAAGGAATTAAAACAGCAGCAGCAACAACTGTTGTCCATAATCCAGTTTTATCAACTATTGCAGATTGAGTTATATTGAAAGTTCTAACTATTTTTCCACTCATTTTCCACACCTGTTCTCTCTCATCCCAACTTGTGTTGGGGTCAAATTCAAGCCCAAGCGTTGTCGCAAGCATTGTCGCAGCAAGATCTTCTGCATATTCGCCTGCTTTGTCGTCCGTTTGACCGAAAGCATGATGTTCTGATAAATATCCAAATTGTTCCGAATCCGCTGGTATTGCAACACCGATAGAGGCAGCAATTAAACGATTCGGCTCATTGCTTTGCTCTTGGCTTATCACAACATGGACGATTTGACCTGGCTTTAGATATTCAAGTCCTTTGTTTTTAGGGATTATTTTGCATCCGGGTGGGAAGATGCTTGATACGCGGACGAGATTGAATTGAGCGATTCCCGCATCTCGGAGCGCCATCTCGAAGCTTGTTAATCTCTCCTTGTGGCGCCCGACCCCTTTGGTCAAGAACATTTTTGTTGGGACGTACAATTTAGCTAACCTCCTCCTTTAATTTTTATTTTTAAAAATTTTCTTTTACCAACTTTTATGACAAATGGTTTTTCAAGCCCTACTTGTGCGTCTATGTCGCTTACTTTAACCCCATCTATGCTTACGCCACCAAGTTGAATTAATCTTTTCGCTTCACTTTTTGAATTCGCGAGCCCAGTTAAAACGAGAAGTTCAACGACCCTTATTTTCCCATCTTTGAAGTCAATTTCGAATTCGTCGATTTCTTCGGGGATTTCTTTTCTTACGAAAATTTTATCGAATTCCTCTTGTGCTTTATTTGCTTCTTCAACGCTGTAATACATTCGGACAAGTTCCCAAGCTAATTTCCTTTTTAAATCGCGTGGGTTGACATTTGGATCTTGAAGTTGTCTTCTTATCTCTTCGATCTCTTCCATAGGAAGGTCGGTCGTCAAAAGAAAATAATCGTAAATCAATTCATCAGGAATCGACATCGTTTTTCCATACATTTCCGATGGTGGGTCGTTGAGGGCTATGTAGTTATCAAGGGACTTACTCATTTTTTCGACGCCATCGGTTCCAATAAGAAGTGGCATCGTTATTATAACTTGTGGTTCTTGTCCATATTCCCTTTGAATATCTCTTCCAACAAGTAAGTTGAACTTTTGGTCTGTGCCCCCAAGTTCAACATCCGCCTCTATCGCAACTGAATCCATCGCCTGCGCAAGCGGATACAAAAGCTCATGTATGCTTATTGGTTCATTTGATTTATATCTTTTGCTGAAATCATCTCTTTCAAGCATTCTCGCAACCGTGTATTTGCTTGCAAGTCGTATCACATCTTCAAATGTCATTTTACCGAGCCATTCGGAGTTATATCTTATCTCAACTCTTTCCGGGAGCAGAATTTTTTTCGCTTGCTCAAAATATGTTTGCCCGTTGATTCTGGTCTCTTCAAATGAAAGTTGTGGTCTTGTTTTGCTTCTTCCGGATGGGTCGCCTATCATAGCGGTGAAATCCCCAATTATCAAAACAGCGATATGCCCAAGTTCTTGAAAATGTCTTAATTTCCTTAACACAACCGAATGCCCAAGATGTAGGTCTGGTCTTGTCGGGTCACAGCCCAACTTCACCTTAAGCGGTTTTCCGGTTTTTATGGAGTTTTCGATTTTTTTTACAAGTTCATCTTCGGGGATTATCTCTACGACGCCTCTTTTGATTAAATCCATTTGCTCATTTACACTTGGAAACTTCAATGGAGGATTAAATTTTGTTTTTAAACTCACTCTTTGTATTTATCCGCATATTTTCGTTTCAATTCGCGCTGCAATTCTCTTTCTGCGATGTCCTCTTTCTTCTCATATTTTTTCTTACCGCGAACAAGCGCAAGCTCAACCTTCGCCTTCCCATTTTTAAAATAAACCTTTAAAGGAATCAAAGTCAAGCCCCTTTCTTTGACTTTTGTCCAAAGTCGTATTATCTCGCGTTTGTGAAGCAGAAGTTTTTTATCGCGCAAAGGGTCATGGTTGTGGATGTTTCCGTATTCATATGGGCTTATGTGCATATTCAAAAGCCAAACCTCACCATCTTTAATTATAGCATAACTGTCTTGAATGCTCACCTTTCCCTGCCTTAGGGATTTCACCTCAGTTCCTTTCAAAACTATTCCTGCTTCAATTGTTTCAAGAATTTCGTAATCGTGGTACGCCTTGCGATTTGTCGTGACGATTTTGATTTTGTCTTCCATTTGCTTTGGAACTAATTTTAAAAAATTTAAATTGCAAAATCAATTTTTCATTCCTCTCCTTTAACTTCAATTAAAACTACACGATACGAAGTTAGAACATCGACCCCGAGAAAGCAAACCCCGAATAAAACGAAAAGTAGCCCCGCTATGAAAAGATAAAGCGGAATCTCTGTGATTAAACTTGTCCTGAAAAATATGTTAAGACCTATCGCAAACGAAGTCAAAACAAAAAATATCGCAGCGGTTATATGGCATAGCATCGCATTTCTTATATACCAAATCCTACGTACGAGTATGTCCAGTTGATTTTTTATGCTTATGAATCGGACATTTTCCGTGTATTCAAGTTCTCCATGTTTTACAAGTTCTTTGACAAGTTTTCTTTTCTCATCATTTAACAATCTCACTCTGTTGACAAGTGTTGAGTGTCTGGCGTTCAAGCCAGATAGAAAGAAGGCGCTTGAGCTAATCATAACCGCAGGTGATAATATCGCTTGAATTGCTTGAGTCACGGTTATTGTAAGTTCGCCCTCCATTATAGTTCTTGTTCACTATTATATTGGACGATTGAAAATACGTTGTAATTTTTAAGTCGCTCCCTTCCGTTCAAAAAGCTCAGTTCGATCAAAAAGCAAATTCCGACGACTTCTCCGCCAAGCCTTTCTATCAATTTACATGCAGCGGATACGGTTCCGCCCGTTGCGAGCAAATCATCATGGACAAGGACTTTATCTCCAGGTTGTATTGCGTCGATATGAACTTCCATCGCGTCCGTTCCGTATTCGAGTTGGTATTCTTGGCGTATTTTTTCAGCTGGAAGTTTTCCGGGTTTTCTTATCGGGACAAACCCTGCACCGAGTAGATATGCAAGAACTGAACCGAAAATAAAGCCGCGGGATTCAACGCTTACAACTTTGTCAATTTTTATGTCTTTATACTTTTGATAAAACGTGTCAACCGCAAGTTTGAACGCTTCTTTGTCCTTTAAGAGCGTTGTGATGTCTCTGAAAACGATTCCTTCCTTAGGAAAGTTTGGAACACTTCGGATTATGCTCTTTAATTTCTGGCTGACCTCCAACAGTTGAGTTTCGTTCATTTTACCACCTGATTTTTTCTTTTTTTAAGAATGCTTCTATACCTTTTTTGCAATCTTGGGTTAACCTTGAAATTGAATTAATGTTTTTTGCATATTCGATAGCTTGTTGCAAACCCATAAAATATAAATTAGAAAGCATATCTTTTACAAATTTAATCGATTCAGGGCTTGTTTCCGAGATCAGATCTTGCGCAAACTTAAATGTGAAGTTTTTGAGTTCGTCATCTGGAACGGAATAATTTGCAAGTCCAATTTTAACCGCTTCATCAGCATCGATTATGTTTCCGCGCAGGAGAAGCTCCCTTGCTTTTCCGCCCGAAATTCTTCTTGAGAGAAAAACCATAACGATTGCTGGAATGAAGCCAATTCTCGATTCAGTGTAGCCAAATTTTGCGTTTTCTTTTGATGCGATGACAAAGTCACAAACGCTTGCAAGCCCACATCCGCCAGCAAGTGCGTAGCCATTTACCATTGCGATTGTCAACTTTGGAAAGGTGAAAATTTTTAGATAAAGTTGAGCGAGCTTATCCGCATCGAGATAATTTTCATATGCGTTTAAGTTTGCGATCTTCTGGATGTATTCAAGGTCAGCCCCCGCGCAGAACGAATTTCCAGTCCCAGTCATTATTACGCACCTTATGTTTTCATCCATCGCCAAATCGAAAGCCTTCCCCAGTTCATCGATCAATTCTGGATTTAAAGCGTTTCTTTTTTCAGGTCTGTTCAAAGTTATGAGCGCAATTCTTCCTTCGACTTCGTATATAATTTGATTGAACATTTGTGAGTTAAATTTATTTTCAACAGTTTTAAAATTACTCATTCTGTCGGATAAAATCAATAGAAGTGCAAAGTGTAAATTTTTAAGAGGT
>JBEPZK010000032.1:0-23620 GCA_041640855.1 Candidatus Kryptoniota bacterium | reverse complement strand
TTTTGTCAAGAGGCAAATGAGGAAAAAACGGATTTTAGGCAGGTGAATTATTTCCTCAAGAGTTCAATCGGGACCCTTGTCCCATACTTCGTCGATAGTGAAGTCCTCCAGAAATGTTCATAAACAACTTTTGAAATCTGCGCTATAGTCTCGCCAGCTGAAGTTAAATTGTAATTGCTCATCACGACTATGACATATGGATGTCTCGGGAGAAAAACAATTCCCCATTCGCATGTTACACCTTCTATCCCGCCAGGTTTATTTGCAAGCTCAACATTGGCAGGCAGGTATTTGTTAAGATTTCCTTCTTTTCCTTTCTTTAGGATTTCCAAGGCTTGGTTTGAGATGTCCTTGTTTATTATTTCACCTTTGTAAAGCATCTCCATAAATTTCATCGCTTCTAACGGTGTGGATAGATTTTCCTCGCCTCTTGCGGAAGCGTCAGGGCGAATCATCTTGCGTTGAAGTTTCGTATTTTTGAAGCCGAGTTTCTCGAGCGTTTTATTTACATTTTCCATCCCGACGAGGTCTATCAAAATGTTCGTCGCTGTGTTATCGCTTACGGTTATCATCAGAACGCAGAGGTCATACACGCTTAATTCCGAAAGTCCATCGCCGAATTCCTTTAAAACGCCACTTCCACCAACTTGATGTTTCTTTTCGATTTTGATTTTATCTGTCAATTTGAATTTCCCTTCGCTTGCTTGTTTTAGGACCTCGATCAAAATTGGGATTTTTATCGCGCTTCCCTGTGGAAAAACGAGATTTTCATTGATTAAAAATGTTTCGCCTGTTTCAAGGTTTTTAACAGCAACTCCAATTACGCCATTCGTTGTATCCGCGATGAACTTTATCTTCTCGAAAGTTTTTCGATGAAGTATTTCAAGGTTTTCCGGCTGTGAAAACGCAAGCGAAAATATCGCTATGATAGAAAAGATAATTTTTTTCATTTTTGGTCATCCTTTATTTTCCATAAAAGGCTTCCATTTCTCTGGCGGGTCGGGCGGGGTCAGAAGACTTACGATTATCAAAACAAGAATTGAACCTGCGGCTGCAGGTAAAACTATGTAATCTGCTTCAAGCAGTGGTTCTTTTTTGAACATATTGATGAGCGTAATAATTAAAGTTATCCCCATTCCAGTTGCTATGCTTGCCACTCCACCGGCTGTGGTTACCCTTTTCCAAAGAAATGCTGCGAGCAATGCTGGCGTAAGACCTGCCCCTATCATCGTGTATGCGGTCAAAGCCATTTGAAGCACAGTTTGAAATCTCGTCAAAAGAAGATATCCAAGAAAACCAAGAACGAAAATTAATATTCGTTGCAGAGTTATTATCTGTCTGTGCGATGCGTTCGGATTTATAAATCTTTGATAAATGTCTCTTACAAGATTTGTGCTCGGTGTGAGAAGGAAACTATTTGCAGTTGAAATTATTATAGCCATTGCGGCGACAATTAACATTATCCCGATTATTGGCGGAAGTCCTATTTCATTTCCATGGGTTGCGAGATGGATTATCACTTTTTCAGATTCTTCAAGTTTAAATTTTACGCTTGCGAAGACAGCAAGTGCTGTGATTGATGTTTCGATTATTATTGTTCCGATGACCCAAAAGATGACCGCTTGTCTTGCAGCTTTTGCATCTTTTGCGCTGAAAAATTTCTGATACATGCTTGATTCGCCAAGCAAAAGGAAGAAAGTAGGGAAAAAGACGCCCATAGCCCAGATGAAATCTTTCTGCCCGAAGACCGCAAATCTATCCGGCGGCAAAGTTTCCCTTACAACTGTCCATCCGCCGATGTCATTTAAAATTATAGGCACCGCAAATGCTATTCCCAATAGCATCAATGTCCCATTGATTACATCCATAGTCACAACCGAAACTAAACCAGCAAGCGCAGTGAATAAAACAACGAAAGTCGCGGTTATGATTATACCATATTCTACAGGGATTCCTGCTACGAGATTTAAAACGAACGCGCCCCCTTTGAATTGATAACTTGCGATTGTAACATAAGCGATAACAATGGTAATGGTCCCGAGGATTCTTGCCCATTTATTGTATCTTTGCTCAAGGATATCCGGCATCGTATATTGTGCAATTTTTCTAACTCTTCCAGCGAGAAAGTAAACTATCACGATTGCAACCCAGGCGCCTGCGGAAAGCCAAAGCTCTGAAAACCCAACTCGATAAGCAAGCCCAGCTCCAGCGATTATACTCCCCGAACCAATCCATGTCGCAAGCAGGGTTCCAACGAGTTTGTAAACAGGCGTGCTTCTGCCTGCCACCATGAAATCATCTTGCGTTTTAACTGCTTTTGTTTTGTAAATTCCAACGGTTAACAGAAGTCCGAGATAGACGATTATAGCAGCTAAAAACATCTGGGTCTCCGTTTAGTTTTAGAAAATCAAAATGAGCTCCTCTTGTTCTCTTCCCGTTATAACCGCTTTTTTATCCGAGTTGATGTAAACGTTTACTTCCGACCTTACGCCCATTTTCCCCGGAATGTAAATGCCCGGCTCAAGGGAAAATAGGCAACCTGGGACAAGTTTTCTTAAATCTTGTGTCTCAAAATTATCAATGTTTGCCCCATTTCCATGGACATTTTCACCAATTGAATGACCTGTTCTATGTGTAAAGAATTCACCATAGCCTCTTTCTTGTATGTATTTCCTTGCAACATCATCAACCTCCCAACCTGCGACTTCTTGATTTTGATTTAAGCGATTTTGCAAAAATGCAAGCGCTTCTCTTCTTGCGTCTCTTACGATATGGAAAATTTTGACATAATCTTCAGGTGGTTCATCCCCGATATATGCACACCAAGTTATATCATAAAATATCGCGCCAGGTTCATTTTTCTTCGCCCATAAATCGATTAAAAGTTTATCGCCGGGTTTTATCTCGTATGTGTTTTCCGGTGTTGGGTAAAAGTGTGGATTTGCAGGATGTTCGTTAACTCCAACAATAGGTGGGTCCTCATCAGATGTTAAACCTTTGTCATGAAATCTTTTTAAGATGAATTGTTGAATTTCGTATTCGGTTTTATATTTCCCCGTTCTAACCGCTTTTCTTATCTCTTCGAAAGCCTCATCGAGCGTTTCGTCGACAAGTTTTCCAGCTTCAAAATGTGATTGAATTGTTTTCTCATCTATCAAAGCATCGAAAATTTGAACAAGGTCAGCTGATGAAACAACTTCGTGTCCGAAACTTCGAATAAGTTCAATTGTTCCTGCATCAACGATTGAAATGTATGGAATAGAGTTCAAAGGCGAATATTGCATGGCGATTTTCTTCGGCGAGCCAAGAATTTCTTTTAATCTGTTATGAAGTTCAACCCAGCCAGAGTAATAAAATTTTTTCCCAGGCAAATGGTCAAGTTTATCAGGTTCGACTCTGTGGACAAGTTTTATAGGTTCGCCTTCCGCGGGGATGAAATAAAACCATCTTCTCGTTGCAAGTCCATGTGTTGGAAGAGAGAGAATTTTCATCCCGATTTTATCTCTGTTATGGAAATCGTAGAACAACCATCCATCGAGACCGAATTTTGCGATAGCCTTTTGAATCTCGTCAATTTTCATAGCACATCCGATTAATTTTTTGATTGGTTAAAAAATAAAAAATGTGGGGCGGGGCGCCCCGTGAGATTTGAAATTAACCACCACCTGAAACACCAGCTACAAATCCACCCTCTGTCATCTTTCTGATGTCAAGGATTTTATCAAGTTCATCCTCTTTCATCCAACCGAGTTCGAGCACAACCTCACGAATTGTCTTATTCTCAGCCATTGCTTTTTTGACGATTTGTGCAGCTTTATCGTAGCCAAGATGTGGAGTAAGAGCGGTTGCTAAAATCGCGTTTTGCGCTGCAAGTCGTTCCATATGTTCTTTGTTTGCAACAATTCCATTTATGCATTTGTCGACGAACACATCGCTTGCGTTTGCAAGTATTGTGATCGATTCAAGAAGATTTCTCGCTATCACGGGAAGAGCAACATTTAATTCAAAGTTTCCAGATGAACCGGCAAGCGTAACAACGGAATCGTTTCCGATGACTTGCATCGCAACCATTATGACCGCTTCAGGTATGACAGGGTTGATTTTTCCTGGCATTATTGATGAGCCCGGTTGAAGCGCTGGGAGCCTAATTTCCGCGAGCCCTGCTTGAGGACCTGAGTTCATCCATCTTAAGTCGTTTGCAATTTTATAAAGCGCGACCGCAAGAGCTTTTAAAGCACCGCTTAATTCAACTGCGGTATCCATCGATGCTTGCGCGCTGAAGTGATTTCTCGTCTCTTTAAATGGAATCCCTGTCTCCTGCGCAAGAGCTTCTGCTATTCTTCGTCCAAACTCGGGATGTGTGTTAATTCCAGTTCCAACAGCTGTTCCACCAAGTGCAAGTTCATATAATCTCGGAAGAACAGAGTTAATTCTTTCAATTGCAAGTTCAATTTGCGAGGCATATCCAGAAAACTCCTGTCCAAGTCGTACTGGCATTGCATCCATAAGGTGTGTTCTGCCGGTTTTTACAATGTCGTCAAATTCTTTGGCTTTTTCTTTAAGAGCGTTGTGAAGTTTTTCAAGTTTCGGGAGAAGAAGTTCTTTCAAGGCAAGCGCAGATGAGATGTGAATGCAAGCGGGGATGACATCGTTCGATGATTGTCCGAGATTGACATGGTCGTTCGGATGTACAACTGTTTTATCACCTCTTTTTGCCCCAAGTATTTCACATGCTCGATTTGCGATGACTTCATTTGCGTTCATATTTGTAGATGTTCCCGAGCCGGTTTGGAATATGTCGAGCGGGAAATGTTCGTCAAGTTTCCCATCGATAACTTCTTTTGATGCTTCCATAATCGCATTCGCTTTTGTCTCATCCAGAAGGCCAAGTTCTTTGTTAACTTTTGCAGCGCAGTATTTTACAAGTCCAATTGCTTTGATGAACAATCTCGGAAACCTTATTCCACTAATTGGGAAATTTTCAACCGCCCTTTGAGTTTGGGCTCCCCAAAGCGCCCAGGTTGGGACTTTTACCTCCCCAAGTGCGTCTTTTTCAATTCTGAATTCGGACATTTTCCATACCTCCTTAAATTTTTGTTTCGTGCTTTGCAGTTAAAATTTTGAAAATAAAAATGAAAAATTCAAATCTTGTGCGGGGAAATAGGCAAGCGGTTATTTAAAGCCTTTTATATCTCGCAAAATACCAAATCTTAAAACTGCGACGTAAACAAGCGCGAAAATTCCACCTGTGATGAGAAACCTCAAAATTAAATTCGGGACGAACAAACCAAACAGATAACATAAAAACGCGATCGCAAATGTGGAAAGAAAAAGCAAGGAAAGAAATTTCAACGGCAATAGATGACTTAGTTTGCTTCCAAGTATCCTCGATATCAAAAAGGACATAAAAAAGGTTTCAATATACGTCGATGTCACAACCGCAACCGCTGGACCAATTATGTGAATTATTTTGACCAAGGCGATGCCAAGTGTTAAGTTCAAGGTTAGATCAAGAAATGAAATGAGCATATAAATTTTTTGCCTGCCAAGCGCGGAAAGGATGGAACTGTAAATCAAAATTCTTATCGGAAGGAAGAAAAGATAAATTCTGAAAATCGCGACACTTTCCACATACTTCTCCGAAAACAGAATCAAAATAAATTCCTTCGAGAAGAAAAGAAGATAAACGAAAATTGGAACTATTACAACGGACGTTGACTTAATTGTATCATTTGCAAGTTTGACGATTTCGGAATTTTTTCCCGAATTATAAAGTCTGCTAATTTCTGGGAAGATAACAGCGGTAAAAGAACTTGTTATCAATGGGACAACGGGCAATTCCTTCGCCCCGATTGTATAAATTGCATATAATTCCGCTGGGAAATTGTTCGCGACAATGTATTTATCTACTTGCCTTGAAAGCGACCCCGCAATGTGAGCGATTATCAACGGAGTTGAATACATAAAAATTTCGCTCGCATAAGACATTAAATCGCGAATTCCGTTCAATGTTGAATGGGGGAAAAAATTTTTTATCACATATCCAAAGTAAATAAATCGAGCAAACGATATAACTGAAAGCCCAACGAAAATGAAAGGGATAGTTTGCTTGAAAAAAATAGCAACTACTATGACGAGAAGATAAGATGAGGTTGTCGCTAAAGTTATAGCGAAAAGTTTTTTAAATTGGTTTTTTAAAATTAAAACTGCATCGAGCAAGAGCGAGGAAATAGAAAATATCAAAAACGGAGCGAAGTAAATAAAATTCTGGGCGAATTTCGAATTGTTTAGAAGCGCGGAGATTTCAAATCTTAGAAAAAACAAAAAAATTGTCAACACAAAACCGGCGATGGTTAAAGTTAAAAATATGGTTTTGATATATTCTCCGGCGTTTTCACGAGCCCCAAAAAAATAAATCGAGCTTGTAAAAGCAAAAGAGATTACGGGCGTAATCGTGTTAAATATAAGCCATAGTTGGTCGTAGGACGCAAATTCTGATTTTGAGAAATATCTCGCAAGAATCATAGTCGTAATCAAAAGTCCAAGTAAATTCACAACTCTTGAGAGACTTATAAAACTGGCTTTTTTCACGATCGCGAAATTTCCCCACGACATTTTTCATCGGATTAAAATTTTGAAAATTCCATTGGCATAACCGACCTCGAAAGAAATTTTTATCTCGCCGCCGAATTGAGTTTTGAAAAAAGACACGCTCTGGATATCAGCGCCACAAAAGTCAAATTCTCTTACGCCATTTGACGATAAATCTTCAAGAATTTTCCACAAGAGAAAATGTGATGCGACATCGACCTCTCTATCTCTCATCCCTGCGATTATATCGTAACCTTTGTCCTTCCAAATTGAAATCCCACGCGATGCAAGGACCGTGTTATTTTTATCGACCACATGGTAAACTTGAATTGTTCCGTTTTGCACAAGTTTTTCCAAAAGTTTTTTTAAATCTTTAAACCCGAGAAAAAATTTCCCACCGCTTTTTTCATAGCTTAAAATTTGCTGTTCGGATAGTTTTTCAACATCCGTTGTTTTGATGACTTTGAAATCCCTTTCCTGCGCCTCCTTGATTTTTCTTTTAAGGGAATTGCTCAGACCATCCCAGGCCCTTTCGAGAGATTCAATGTTGAGTATGAATGTGTGCCTTGGTTTGATTTTGTAGCCGAGCCATTTGAATTGTCTTACATCGTCAATTGTGTAATGGAGTTTAAAGATGAAGAGTTTAAGTTTGCTTTCAAGATAGCGATGAATTTTTTCGATAGCTTCATTTTTTTCGATTATCTGCTTTTGTCTTTTTTCGCGGGAGAAATCTTTGAACAAAATTCCGCTGTAATATGTGAAGAGAAGCGGGGTTGAGGCAGGGAAGATAAGCTTCTTTTTGACCGGGAGAATCAACCCCGCAACGATTTCGTCGCCTTTTTTTGCAAACAGGATTTCGAGCGAGATATCGAAAATTTCACTGAAAGCTTTCAGCCATCCAATGCTTTGAAATGGATTGGATTGTGGGGAAGAGAGATTAAATTTTTCGAACTCGTCAAAGTCACTGGAGATTTCAAGGCGTAGTTGAGCCATAAAAAATGCGTTTAAAATTACAAGATATACCTGCTTAAATCCCTGTCTTTCACTATTCCGGAAAGTTTTTCTTGAACAAATTCTTTTGTGATTAAAATTTTCTGACCCTTAAGTTTTGGCGCGTTAAATAGGATATCTTCAAGAAGCGTTGTCATAACAGTTTGAAGTCGCCTTGCGCCAATGTTTTCAAGCTGCTCGTTCACAAGCGCTGCGTAATGTGCAATTTCTCTTATCGCTTCCTCCGTAAATTCAAGCTCAACTCCTTCAGTTGCGAGAAGGGCTTTATATTGTTTGATTAAAGCGTTCTCAGGCAAGGTTAGAATTTTTACAAAGTCTTCCTCGGTTAAAGGATTAAGTTCAACTCTGATTGGGAATCTACCTTGAAGTTCTGGAATTAGATCGCTTGGTTTTGCAACGTGAAAAGCTCCTGCAGCGATGAAAAGTATATGATCTGTTTTAACAATTCCGTATTTCGTCATCACATTTGAACCTTCAATTATCGGAAGTAAATCCCTTTGAACTCCTTCCCTTGAAACATCCGGACCAACTGTGTAGCCCCCGGGATTTGCGATTTTGTCGATTTCATCTATGAAAACAATTCCAAGATTTTCAACCCTTCGAATTGCCTCTCGTATTACAGCCTCCATATCGATTAATTTTTGCGCCTCCTCTTGCATAAGATAATTTTTCGCTTCAGCGATCGTCATTCTTCTTTTTTTATATTGCTTCGGCATAACATTTTCGAGAAAATCTTGCATCGTCGTCGTAAGCTCATCCATCGGAAATGGACCTATAACTTGCATTCCCGAGAATAGCTGAGTTTGGACTTCGATTTCGACCATCCTTGAATCAAGTTTTCCTTCTTGAAGTTGTTTTTTTAATTTTTCCCTTGTCCTCATCATTTCATCCTCTTCATAATCGCTTTCATATTCGTTTTCACCGTATTTTCTTTTTTTCTTCCTTGGAAGCAAAATATCAAGCAATCTTTCCTCTGCAAGTTCTTTTGCCCTATCTTTTATTTCCTCCATTTTTTCCATCCTAACCATATTTACAGCGATATCGACAAGTTCCCTTATCATCGATTCAACATCTCGACCGACATAACCAACCTCGGTAAATTTCGATGCTTCAACTTTTACAAATGGAGCGTTTGCAAGTTTTGCAAGTCTTCGTGCTATCTCCGTTTTCCCAACCCCTGTTGGACCGATTAAAATTATATTGTTTGGTGTTATCTCCTCTCTTAGTTCGGGCGGGACTTGCTGTCTTCTCCATCTATTTCGCAGGGCGATCGCGACCGCTTTTTTAGCTTGCTCCTGTCCGATTATGTATTTGTCAAGTTCCTTGACGATTTCTTCAGGTGTCAAATCTTTTAAATCTTTTTTCTGATGAACTTCGACTGTGTCTATCTCTTTTTTCAAATTATAAGCCATTTTTTGAGTTAAAATTTTGTTTTCACAATTCTTCGATGACGATGTTATGATTTGTGTATATACAGATGTCCGCTGCAACTTTCAAAGCTTCTTCAACGATTTCTCGCGCAGATAAATTTGAATGTTTCACCAAAACCCTTGCGGCTGCAAGCGCATAACTTCCACCAGAGCCGATGGCGACGATTTTATCATCAGGCTCGATTACATCTCCAGTTCCAGAAATTATCAATGCGTTCTCTTTGTCCATAACAGCAAGCAAAGCCTCAAGACGACGCAGATATTTATCCATTCTCCAATCCTTTGCAAGTTCCGTCGCAGCGCGTAATAAATTGCCCTTGTATTGTTCGAGTTTTGCTTCGAATCTCTCCATCAGAGCAAGCGCGTCAGCTGAAGCTCCAGCAAATCCGACGAGAATTTTATCATTGTAAATTTTTCTTACCTTTCTTGCACCATGTTTCATGATTGTATCAGATAGCGTGACCTGTCCGTCTCCGCCCATAACAGCCTGTCCATTGTGGATTAAGCCAAGAATTGTCGTTGATTTAATGACCTTTTTCACGAGTTGATTTATGATTTGTTTTTATTCAATTCTTTTTCTCAATCTTGCGGTTGGGATTCCAAGTTGGTCTCTATATTTTGCGACAGTTCTCCTTGCGATGTTGTAGCCTTGGGAGCGTAAAATTTCCGCAATTTGGTCATCGGTTAAGGGCTTTCGCGGGTCTTCGGAGGAGATTATCTCTTTTATTTTTTCTTTCACCTCTTTGCTTGAAACCTCCCCTCCATCTACGGTGTTGATTTTCTCGCTGAATAAATCCCTTAGTTTATAAATCCCGAAGTCAGTTTGAACATATTTTTGATTTACCGCTCTGCTTATGGTTGGGATATCTACGCCCGCCTTTTCCGCAACGTCTTTATAAATCATCGGTTTTAAGTTTTCGCCTGTTTCAAAAAATTCTCTTTGTAAGTCAACTATTGCGCGCATTATTCGAAGCAATGTATCCCTTCGCTGGTAAATCGCGGAGATGAACCATTTAGCCCGCGTGAATTGCTTTTTTATCTCCTCTTTCAATTCGGGAGATAGGTTTTTCTGCCGTTTCAAAAGATTGTAATAAGTTCTGTTAAGGCGAATCGTTGGAACATTTTTTTCATTTAAAGTTACAACGAGTTCATCGCCAACTCGTTCGACAATAAAATCAGGAATGATGTATTCTTGGAATGTTGATTCGCCTTCGCCTGGCTTCGGATTTAATCTTTGAATTATTTGAACTATCTCCTTCATCCTTTGCTCACTCAAACCATATCGCTCTATCAGTTTATCATATCTTTTCTTCATAAAGTCATCGTACGATTCATCAAGAATCTTCATTGCAAGTTTTTTTCTATCCTCCGGCAAATCAGCGACATCAAGTTGTGCAAGGAGACATTCTTTTAAATTTCTCGCGCCAATTCCGGGCGGGTCAAGCCTTTGAACCTTCTTTAAAACTTCCTCGACCTCCTCAACTGTTACATCAATTTTCTCACCAAGCCTTAAATCTTCCGCTATTTCTTCGACGCTTCTCGTTAAATAACCGTCCTCGTCAATGTTTCCAAGTATTTCTTCCGCGATTCTAAGTTCTTTTTCATTTACCATTGGAGCGAGTTGTTTTAAAAGTCTTTCTTGAAGTGGCTCCGGGGCTGGTGGATGCCAAGGTATTTCTTCTTCGTCGTCGGTGTAGGATTGTTTTGGTATGTATTCTTCATCTTCGATATTTTTCATAAAATCCTCAAGCGTAAACTCTTCTTCCGGTTTTGGAAGTTTGTCCTCGGTCAGCTCTTCATATTCCTCTTCAAGTTCTTTTTTTACTGCCTGTTCAAGATTTTGTTCCTCGTTTAATTCAAGTTCAAGCGTTTCATCGAGCGATGTTTCAAGTCCCTCCTCGAGAAATGGATTTTGTTCAAGTTCTTCTTTAAGTTTTGTTTCAAGTTGAGCTACTGGAACTTGGAGAAGTTTTAGGTACTGGATTTGTTGAGGTGTTAATTTTTGTTGTAAGGTTTGATGTTGTCCGTATCTTAGCATCCTTATTTCACCTCCGAGAATTTAGTGATTCAAAAACTTTTTGCATTTTGTTGAACCAATCTTGTCCAAAGTATCTCACTATCGCGGGCTTGAGGAATTCGTAAAGTTTTACCTTTTCTTTTTCTCCTTTTTTCACCGCGGGTCTACATTCGGATATTTTAACATATTTTAAAGCTAAAGGTATGCCATTTAAGCTATAATTTCGCAGTGGGAAAAGATGACACGATATCGGCTTTCTGAAAGAGATTTCACCTTTTAGAAACGCCTTTTCAAAAGCACATCTTGCGATGCCATTTTCCCAGTACACAAAGACGCATTCTCTTTTATCGATGCATTTTGTCGAATATCCAAAATCTGTTTCTTCATAATATCCATTTTGCTCGATGAATTTCACATTTCTTTCGGGAAGATATTTTATTACAATTGGCAAAACATCTTTAATTATTTCGATTTCATCTTCAAGGAGCGGTGCCCCGAAATCTCCTTCCATAAAACAACATGCTCCCTTGCACTTTTCAACATCACAAGCAAAATAAGAATTTGCAATTTCAGGGTCGACATAAATTTCATCTATAAGTATCGCTCTTACACTCATCGCATGCGTTTTGCTCACTTGTTGTGCTAAAGTTAAATTAATAAAAAAATTCTAATTACGGAAATTCGACCTCAGCCCACCATTTTATATCAATATCGTCGAAGACATCATCTTTTTCAGCGCATTCAACGATAAAATTCCAATCCTCATAATCCAACTCTCCCGTGCTCGCATATCTTTCAATTATATCCGCAATTCTCACAAAGTTCTCGTTATGATAGGCAACCCTTGTGGAAGCGTAATCTCTTGCAGATATAGTTGAAATCAAAAATTGCCAATCCGAAGCCTGAAGAAGCAAAAGTTCTCTGGCTAATTGTTTAAGCATAAAAATTAATTTATCATCATTTGAATTAGCATACTTTCGGGCAAGTTCCCTCATTTTAAATTCATTTGCGTAAATATGTCTCCATGTCCATTCTGTATCTTTATTTAGCCAAATGTAATGATAACCCCCTTCGCCCCACGAGCCCTCTGGGAGTGAAACGACAGTTGAAGGTTGGAGTTTTTCAACCGCTTCTGACGCAGTTGCTGGTTTGACAAATTCTGAATTGTTTAACTTTTGAAAGACCTTTTTCAGGAACCTTGGGCCTTCAAACCACCAATGACCAAAAAGCTCTGTGTCATACGGCGCAGTCAAAACCCCAATTTTACCCGACTTATCAAAGTGCTCTTTCAAAGTCGCAGTTATCAATTCAACGAAGTGAGATGAGTTTTCCTCGAGCCTATTCTCGACTTTATCTAACTCATATTCAAGTTTGTCTGCGAGGTCTGCTTTGGAATTCGTGACGCGCCAATATCTTAAACCACTTGGAAATTTTTTCTTGTGAAAATCAAGATACCAACCATCTCCTGGATATCCCCATTCACCGCTCCAAACTTGTAAACCTGTTTTCGGGTCGCGCGTGAAAACTACAACCGGTTTTTTCTCAGGTTTGCCCGAGCTGACAAGATAAAGCTCGTACGGCGATTTTTCTTCTTCAGGTCTGTATTTAACTTGTGATTCAAATTGCTCCCATAGTTTTCTCAACCCTTCAAATCTTTCAAGGTAAACACCAATCGTTTTCCCACCCTTTAAAGTTGCTGTATCGATGAAGAAAAATTCGATCCCATTTTCAGATAAAAATTCTTCTACACCTTTTCTTTCGTACTCGTATTCCGGTAGTTCTTTCTCTGGTTGCACTGGAATTCTCCATCTGTAGGCAGGTCTATAAGCGCATTCAGGTAGCCATATCCCTTTTGGTTTTACGCCGAAATATTTTTCATAAACTTTAACCCCAAGTTTCACCTGTGCTTGAACGCTTGTGTCGAGAGCGAGAAGCGGAAGATAACCATGCGTCGCAGCACAAGTTATTATTTCGATATGCCCTGACTCTTGAAGTTGACGAAAAGCGGAGATTAAATTTTTATCGTATCTTTCCATGAAACTTCTTTTTACGTTTTGATAATACTCGACCCAAAACCTTGCGACATTGGCAAGATTTTTTCTGCCAACTCTGTTAAACTCGACCTCATCTTGCTTTGCTGATTCTATTCGCATATTTAAATAATCCAAAAACTCATCGACAAATTTTCTGCTCATAAGTTGTTCCGCAAGAATTGGGGAGATGTTGATTGTGACCCTGAAATTTACGCCTTCATCTTTCAATTCGTTGAAGACATTGAGCAAAGGTATATAACATTCGCTTACCGCTTCATTTAGCCAGTCCATCCCGTGTGGCCATCTGCCATGACCAATTACATAAGGTAGGTGTGTGTGAAGGACGAGGACGAAATATCCGTACATATTGCTTTTGAGATTTGTTTTTATGGTTTAAATCCAAGTGTTTTCTGGTCCGATTCGCCGTAGATTTTTATCTCGCCGAATGTGGATTCGTACTTTCTTATGTTTTCTTCAAGCGCTTTTAAGAGAAGTTTTGCGTGTTGAGGCGTCATAATGATTCTTGCAAAAACCTTTGCTTTTGGGACACCAGGAAGAATTCTCGTAAAATCGATTACGAATTCCGCAGGGGAATGAGTTATAATCGCAAGGTTGGAATAAATTCCTTCCGCTTCCTTTTCTCCAAGCTCGATGTTAATTTGTTGAGGGATCGGTTGTTCAGTCATAGTTTTTTATTTTTAATATAACTTTAATATCTGACTTCTTCAAGAATTAGCCCACACGCTGGAGCGTGCATTATTTCAACCCCTTTAAATTTCTCAAGAAGCATCCTTTTGAAAATTTCAAAATCAAATCTTCCCCTTGCAACATCCACCATAGCTCCGACAAGTCCTCTGACCATACCGTAGAGGAATCTATCTGCTGTTATGCTGAAAATTAACTTGTCGTCTTTCGTTTCCCATCTCGCTTCTTTGACATCGCAAATATAATTTTTAACATTGCTTCCTCTTTTTGAAAAAATTTCAAAATCATGCCTTCCAAGAATTAATTCCGCACATCTTTGAAGTTTTTCAATGTCAAGCTCATACTTGACGAACCAAAAATAATTTCGGCCAATTGCGACTTTATTTTGTGTTATAAAATATCGATAGTTTTTTTCAACCGCGCTATATCTTGCGTGAAAATTTAAATCAACTTCCTCGACAGAATGTATGACGATATCATCAGGTAGGATGGAGTTTAATCCTTTTTTAAGGTTTTGCGTTGGAATTTCGCTTTGACATTTGAAATTTGCAACTTGACCTCTCGCGTGGACGCCGGCATCTGTTCTGCTTGCCCCAATTAAATTTACATCTTCGCCGGTTATTTCTTTTATCGCTTTTTTTATCTCGCCTTGGACGCTTCTCCCGTTGGGTTGGATTTGCCATCCGACAAAATTTGTCCCGTCGTATTCGATTAAAAGTTTGAGGTTTCTCATTTTGTCAACCTTTGAATTTTCGGTTTGCGCGAAAAAATTTGTTTGCAAGCATTTTCTTGAATAAATTTAAAAAAACGAAGTCAAAATCTGTTAGAAAATGGAAATCAGTTCAAGCATAGAAAAAGTTAAAGTAGCGTTAAGTTCTGTCGTAGCAGCGGTATTTTTGACAGGTTTTAAACTTGTGGTCGGACTTATGACGGGAAGTTTGGGAATTCTCTCAGAAGCTGCGCATAGTGGACTTGACCTCGTCGCAGCGGTTATGACTTATTTTGCCGTTAAAGTCGCTGATAAACCCGCAGATAGAGAACATACATACGGACATGGTAAATTCGAAAATCTTTCCGCACTTTTTGAAACTTTGCTTTTGCTTTTGACATGCGCTTGGATAATTTATGAAGCTGTGGATCGAATTTTCTTCCACGAGGTTCATATAGAGGTGAACTTTTGGAGTTTTGCGGTTATGATAACTGCGATAATTGTTGATTATTCTCGCTCGAGAGTTTTATTTAAAGCTGCGAAAAAGTACAATAGCCAAGCCCTCGAGGCGGATGCGCTTCATTTTAGCACGGATATTTTAAGCTCGTCCGTTGTAATCTTCGGTTTGATAGGTGCGAGTTTTGGATTTCATAAGGCAGATGCGTTTGCAGCTTTGGTTGTGTCTGGAATTGTTATTTGGATAAGTTTGAGGCTTGGAAAAAGGACAATCGACATGCTGACGGATAAAGTTCCGGATATAAGCCTCGTAGATAAAATTCAAAATGAGGTCTTAAAAATCGATGGCGTCGTAAATTGTAGAAATATCAGAATTAGGCAATCGGGCTCTAAATCGTTTGTGGATATGGTCGTCGATGTGAAAAGGACGATTCCATTTGAACACGCGCATCAAATTATGAACTTGATCGAGGAAAGAGTTAAAAATTTAATCCCAAATGTTGACATCGTAATCCATGCTGAACCAATCGAAACAGATGATGAGACGGTGATTGACAAAGTTAGAATGATTTTAGTTGGCTCTGGGATGTCAGCGCATAACATAGAAGTTCAAAAGGTTAAGGATAAATACTTCGTTGACCTTCATCTTGAATGTGGGAGCAAGCAAACGCTTGAGGAAGCCCACGAGGTCGCAAATAAAATCGAAAATATGATAAAAGAGAAAATCCCAAATGTTGAGAAAATCTCAATCCACATCGACGAGGAAAGCGATATGATAAAAGAGACGCGGATTGTAAATGATAAATGCGATGAAATGGTCAAAAAAATCCTTGAAATAGCAAAATCTTATAAAGGCGTCGTCGATTGTAGAGATGTCACGGTGATGGAAATCGATGGCAAGTATAAGGTCACGATGAATTGTCTTCTTGATAACGATTTGAGCCTATCCGAAGCTCATGAGATTGCTACGACGATTGAAAATAAGATTTATCTTGAGATAAAAGAGATATCTAAAGTCATCGTCCATGCTGAACCAGAAATGAAATATACGAAGGAGTAGAAATGGGGCTATTTTCTCAAAAGAAATTGAAACCGAAGTGGATTTTCAAAGCTCCTGAAAATTTAAAATTTTGGAAGGTTTTCCCATCAAGGGGCGATAAAATCTTGTGTGAGTTGAGAGATACTGATAAAAAATTCGTCAAGTTCGTTTGCGTTTCGGTGGATGATGGGGTCAAAGTTTGGGAAAATTTAAATCTTGATGAGCCGTGGTGGGTGCAGATTTCGGATACGGATGAAGATTTGTTTTTCCTTTGCGAATTTAGACGTCCGGATTTTCCGGTGCAAGGCAAAATTTATGCTGTCGATTCCGAAAATGGAAAAGTTTTATGGGAAAATGATGATTACGAGTTCTTGTTCGCTTTAAATGGAAAAGTTTACGCTTCTAAAAATTTAATCGATAAGCGAATTTATTTTGAAATCAACTCAAGAACCGGGGAAATTGTACAGGAATACGGTGAAGACATTGAATTTATAAACAGTGCAAAGGACATAAAACTTAAAAGCATGAACTTCATCGAAACATCCGAGCCTTTCGACGAAATTCACTCGAACTATGAAGAGATAAAGGACATAGTCAAACCGTTTATCGAAGACGCAACGGGTAGGTTTCCGCCAGAGATTTTGGTTAAGCAAAATTTTTCAATCATAAGTTATAACTTTCAAAAAGGGGATAAATTTGCGAACATTTTGAAGATAATTGATATTGAAAAGGGCGATTTGGTATATCAAGATTTGCTTTATGATAACCTGTCATATTTCGTCCCGGATTCTTTCTTCGTCAAAGATGATTTCGTATTTTATGTTCGGAATCAAAAAGAACTCGTGGCAATAAAATTACCTTTGGGCTATGAAAGTGATAACTGATAAAATAGTCGTCTCAACAAAGGGATTCAACGATATAATCGACATAACGGAGCAAGTTCAAGGAGTTTTGAGGAAACATCAAGTCAAAAATGGAAATGTGACAATTTTTGTCTCCGGTTCAACTGCGGGGGTTACAACAATTGAATATGAGCCGGGGCTTTTGAAAGATTTGCCAGAAGCGTTTGAGCGAATCGCTCCGATGGATAAGAGATATCATCATGATTCAAGATGGGGCGATGATAACGGTTATGCTCATGTGAGGGCTTCGATACTTGGCGCGTCTCTTACCGTTCCATTTTCAGAGGGAAGGCTTTTGGTTGGGACATGGCAACAAATTGTGCTTGTGGATTTTGATAATCGACCTAGGACGAGAAACGTAGTCATCCAAATAATTGGCGAATAAAATTTATGAGCGAAAACTTCACCGATATCTCGCAAATTGGGGAATTTGGACTTATCAAAAGGTTAAGTGAAATAGTTCAACCCTATCGAGATTCATTTATCATCAAAGGTATTGATGATGACGCAGCGGTTTACATCCCTGCAAAAGATAAAGTTCAAGTTGTGACAACTGATGCTTTAATCGAAGGAGTTCATTTTGACCTCACATATGTTTCGATGCGAAATCTTGGATGGAAATCAATGGTTGTGAATTTGAGCGACCTTGCAGCGATGCTTGCCACCCCGAGATATGCTTTAATCACAATAGCTGTTCCGAGAAAAATTTCGGTCGAGATGCTGGAAAATTTATACCTTGGGATAAAATCTGCTTGCAATGAATTTAATTTTGCTTTGATCGGCGGGGACACAACGACGACGTTTGGGAATATGGCTATTTCCGTCACTATGATAGGTGAGGCTGATAAGGATGACATACCATATCGAAACGGGGCGAAGATCGGAGATTATATCTGTGTAACAGGAACGCTCGGCTTATCGTATGCTGGATTAAAGATACTTATTCGAGAGAAAAAGAAGTTTCTTGAGGCGGAAGATAAACAAAATTTTAAACCAAACTTCGAACCTTTTTTAAAAGCAATAGAAAAACATCTAAAACCTAACCCGAGGCTTGATGTGACAAATAAATTGAAAGACCTTAAGGTGAAAGTTAACGCTATGATAGATATAAGCGATGGTTTATCCTCAGACCTCCTTCACATTTGCAGGCAAAGTAATGTGGGCGCGGAAATCTATGAGACAAGTTTACCTGTTGACGAACTAGTTAAAAAAATTGCCAAAGATGAATTCGGCGAAGATTATCTCCCGTATGTTTTACACGGCGGCGAAGATTACGAACTTCTTTTTACTGTTTCAGAAAGTGAACTTAAAAAACTTGACGCACTTTATCAGGATGTGAAAGTCATCGGTAGAATCCTTGACCGTGAGCAAGGTGTAAAATTGATAAAAGAAGATAAAACCGAAATCGACCTTGAATCTGGGGGATGGGACCATTTCAAATTAAAGTCAAAGAGCGAATGAAAAAATTATGCGCGCTTATTCTTCTTGCCCTTTCATTTGTATTTGCTAACAGTGATAAGACAAAATATTGGATAGTTTTCAAAGATAAGGGGATTTATGAAAATGTATCGCTTGCAAAGGGAAGCGGATTTTATGAGAGTCTGAAGAATTCGATTTCAAAAAGAGCCTACGAGAGGAGATTGAAAAATGTGAAAGATGAATCGAAAGTTATTGATTATTTCGATTTGCCGGTTTACGAAGGATACATCGAACAAATAAAATCATTTGGCATTGAAATAAATGTCATCTCAAAATGGTTAAACGCAGTAAGCGCATATCTTGACAGTCAACAGGTTGAGAAAATAAAAAATTTGCCTTTCGTCCTCGAAGTTAAACCAGTTGCAAAATTAGCTAAAACATCGCTTGATGATTTGAAAATTGAAAAATCGCTTGTTGACTATAACTATGGCCCATCGGAATTGCAAATTAGATTTTCGGGAGTAAAAGAACTCCATCGAATGAATATCATCGGGAAAGATGTTATAGTTGGAATGATGGATACAGGCTTTAGATTGACGCATGAGTCTCTTGAAGAGGTTGAAGTAATCGCGGAATATGATTTTATCTTCAACGATTCCGTTACAGCAAATCAGCCTGGTGATTCACCGAGCCAAGATTTTCATGGAACTTTGACATTATCAGTTCTTGGTGGGAAGAAGGATGGAAAAATTTTTGGAGTTGCGCCTGGAGCAAAATTCGTCCTTGCGAAAACTGAAGATGTGCGAAGTGAAACACCTGCAGAAGAAGATAATTGGGTCAGGGCTATAGAGTGGATGGATTCAATCGGAGTTGACGTCGTCTCAAGTTCTTTGGGCTACATCGATTGGTATACTTACGAAGATATGGATGGGAATACCGCGAAGATAACAAAAGCGGCGGACATCGCATTTCAAAAGGGGATAGTCGTCGTAAATTCAGCTGGCAATGAGAGAAACACACCTTGGAAATACATCGTCGCACCCGCGGATGGGAAATATGTAATAGCGGTTGGGGCTGTGGATTCACTTGGAAGAATAGCATCGTTTAGCTCGATGGGCCCAACTTATGATGGAAGGATAAAGCCGGATGTTTGCGCTTTGGGTGTTTCGGTTTTCGGAGCTTCAACGAGTTCGAAGAGTAGTTATGTTTATGCATCTGGAACTTCACTTTCCTGTCCAATTGTTGCAGGAATTGCAGCTTTAATTCTTTCAACTCATCCAGAATTAACATCTTTCGAAGTAAGAGATGCCATAAGAAATACCGCAAGTCGCGCAGATAATCCCGATAACGATTACGGATGGGGAATCGTCAACGGACTTTTGGCAACTTTGTACCACGGACCAATTATGAGCAATTTCCCAGAGATAAGAGAAAATTTAGGTAGGTACGAGATTTCTGTCTATGCGATGTCGAAAAATGGGATAAAAGAAGTTTTCATAATGGCAGATAACCAAAAAATACCGATGCAATACATCGGTGAAAATAAATACCTTGGCATACTTCAAAGTCTCCCATCGAATTTTTTAATCATCGCAGTTGATAATAAAAACGAGAGAAACTTTTTAACTGTGTATACCGATGCTCAGCCTCCGAAGGATTTTTATCTTTCGCAAAACTTTCCAAATCCTTTTAATTCAAGGACGATTTTCCTGCTCGATATCCCGGAGCCTTCTTTTGTAAGCATATCGATTTACAATATCCTTGGCCAAAAAGTTCGCACGCTTGAAAATAGATTTTTCCCTCAACCTGTCAAAGGTTATAGGATAGCTTGGGATGGTAAAGATGACAGCGGAAAAAATCTACCAAGTGGAGTTTATTTTTGTAGGCTTGAATCGCCAAGATATAAAACTGTTCGAAAAGTCGTACTTATGCGATGAACTCTGAGAACTCAAAAATATTCGAAGGTAAATCCCATTTTATTCAGCAAATTCTGCTTGCCCTTGGACTTTCATTTATCTTACTTGCGATAACATTGGTTAAGAAGGTTTTCCCATTCTCAATTTTCGATTTCGTGTCAGGTATAGTTGTCACTGCGCTTTTGATCACAGTTATATTGATAGTTCAGCCATTTGCAAATAAGTTTGAGAAAAAGCCAGTCGAAGGTATAAAGTTTATATCAATTTTTCTTCTTCCACTTGTTGGAATTTCGTTTGCGTTTAAAAATTTTATTAACCTTCAGAAAGAGGGCAACCTCATAAACTTTAGGTCTTACTCCGACATTGTTTTGACCAATGTTTATTGTTTGATTTACATTTTCCTTGCCTCGGTTGTGTTTTCAATCTTCTTAAAAGTTCTTTACTTTGGTCGGGGTAGGGAAGTGAAGATAAAGTTTGTTGCTTCGCTAATTTTTTTCGCTATCATTGAATTATTCAAAGGAGTTTTGGAAAACATAGCTTTTCTTCCACAGATATTGTTGATTATACAATTGCTTTTGTTTATGTGGATTTCGTTTAAAATCCCATGGGTTATAGGCTTACCAAAGAGAGAAAAATATAAAGTTTTGCTTTATTCATTCTTCGCGATGTTTTTTTCGTTTTTGTTGCAAAGCCCATTTATCACTGGAAATAGTTCCGAGGCGATGAAATTTTATTCCTCCTTCCTTTTCTCTTTCACTCATTTCTACTTTCAACCATTTTTGATAGTTTACCTTCTTTTCGCCTTCGGAAGCGCAATTTTTCATCTCCCAACGACGGAAATTTATGAAAGGAAGGTCACCGAACTTTACACGCTTCAAAACATCGGCAAACTTGTTGCACAAGTCCTGGATGTGAAAGAATTCTCTGAGACAGCACTTGGAATCGCAATGGAGATTACAAATTCAAAATCAGCATGGATCGAACTAGAACTTCCAACAGGCGTGGAAATTTACCACAGTCCGAGGGTCGATGATGAATTTAAAATTTTGACGAATGAGATTGATTTGATAAAAAACAAATTTGCAATGCAAAATTTTAAAGGAAGATATCTTACAGAAAATTTCGAAGGCAAAAATATTTTGGTCATTTCGCTTATTACGCATGGGAAAAATTTTGGGTTTATGTATCTTGTGAAATCCGATAAAATGTTTGATGATGACGAAATAAATCTTTCACTTGCACTTGCGGACCAAATTGCCATTGGTGTTGAAAATTCAAGATTGATTCAGGAACTGATCGAAAAGGAGCGCTTGACTCGTGAATTTGAACTTGCAAGACAGATGCAAAATAGGCTTCTTTCCAAGTTTTTGCCTACTTCAGATAAATTTGAAATTTCCGTTTCTTTTGTCCCGGCGTTTGAAGTTGGTGGTGATTACTATGATTTCATCGTTCACGGGAATAACAACATTTCTGTTATTGTAGCAGATGTTTCTGGGAAAGGGGTTTCCGCAGCGTTTTATATGGCGCAGATAAAGGGAATTTTTCAATCGCTTGCAAAGGTATATCCAAAGCCGTTGGAATTTCTTTCAAAGTTGAACGAGATTGTTTTCAGTCAAGTCGATAGAAAATTTTTTATTACGCTTGTTTACGCATATTTTGATTTAAAAAATAACATCGTTCAAATCGCAAGAGCTGGACATTCTCCGCCAATTTTAGTTGAAGATGGGAAAGTCAATTATTTGAAATCGCCCGGAGTCGCAATTGGTTTAATTCAGACGGATCTTTTAAAAAAATTTGTTAAAACAGTTAAATTAAAACTCAAAAAAGATGATGTCCTCGTCTTTTACAGCGATGGAGTAGTCGAGGCAATGAACGAGCGGAATGAGGAATTTGGATATGAAAGGCTTGAAAAATTACTTTGCGAGGTCCATCGAAAAAATTCAGAAGAAATTGTCAAAGCTATCCTTGATAATGTCGTAAATCATCAAGGCAAGGCGAATCAAATCGACGATATAACAGTCCTCGTGGTTAAATGGAAAAAATAGGGAGAATTAAAATGGGTAAGAAAATTCAAGAGAAAAATTTCGATGTCAAAATTGAGGAGAAAAACTCGATAAAAGTTTTGAATCTTGAGGGCTATCTCGATGCGTACACTGCTTTAAAGTTTGAAGAACTAATGGGCGAGATTGTGAAATCGGGAGGATATAAAATCGTTGTGAATATGAAAAATCTATCCTACATAAGTAGTGCTGGATTTGGCGTATTCATGGCTTTCGTCGATGAGGTGAGGAAAAATAATGGTGATATAAAATTTTGCTGTCTGCCGAAAAAGATAGATGAAATTTTTGAACTCCTTGGATTTAAACATATTTTTGAAACATACAAAGATGATGACACCGCGATAAAATCATTTGAAAAGGAAACAAGGAAAGATGTTCGAAAAGGAAAAAAGAAATAAGAAAATTCAGATAAAAAGCGATTTGAAAAATTTGAAATTTGTCCGCGAATTCGTGGGCAAGTATGCGAGGGAGTTTGGTTTTGATGAAATCGAAACGGAAAAAATAGTTCTCGCGGTTGACGAAGTCTGCACCAATTCGATTAAGCATTCCTATAAAAATAAACCCAGTGGGAAAATCACAATCGAGATAGAAACGGTCGGTAATAGATTCACCGTGATCGTCTTATACAACGGTTTGTTGTTTGATCCATCGAAAATAAAAGTTGAATCACCGATCAAAAAAATTCAAAAGACAGGCAAAATCAAAAGAGGGAAGATGGGATTGTATATAATTTACAAGTTCATGGACGATGTGAAGTATCAAGTAAAGCGGGGCAAAAATGTCGTAACTTTAACAAAGTTTTTGAAAGATGATGATAGGTGAGAAGGAGGCAATTTTTACGCTTGAATCAATTTTTAACCTCGGGAAAGCCTTTAGCAGAGCGAAAAGCCCTGATGAAGTGCTCAAACTTTCGGTTTTCTCGTTGATGGGGAAGTTAAAAATAAAAAAATCGGCGGGATTCATCGTCGAAGGTGATAAATTTAAACTCTCATACGCCCTCGGAGTTAGAATAAATAAAGTCCCTAAAATTAGCCCTGCGCAAATTCCGATTGAGTTTACAAAATTAGACAAGACAAAGTTAAAACAATTCAACTTAAAACTTAAAAATTTTGTCAAGGGGAATGGATTTGAATATCTGATTCCGATAAAGTGGATTGACTCAAATGGCGAAAGATCAATTCTTGGTTTGATTTTGCTCGGCGGTAGGAGGAAAGAATTTTCAAGTTCTGAAATCGATTATATTAATTTTATCTCGAACTTTACCGCGATTTCTTTGAAAAATATGTCTTTGGTTTTTGAATTAGGCAGGAGGGTTTACGACCTCTTGATGTT
>JBEPZK010000031.1:3831-23835 GCA_041640855.1 Candidatus Kryptoniota bacterium | reverse complement strand
ATCATACATCCAAGCATCACTTTCATTTTCATCGCCCTTGCTGTGTTTATCATCTTTATCGCTTCTCTAATTCCGGTACATTTCATAAGCTTTATGTTAATTCCGTCATAAGCCTTTCCTAAAATAGGAACATCCCACATTCGAACGCAGTTTTCATCCGCAATTATCGGGATATCGACTTTATCCCTCACCCAAGCGACAGAATCGAGGTCATCCGCGGGCATCGGTTGTTCTACAAATTCAACGCCTTCATCTTGAAGCCATTTGATTTTTTCAAGCGCAAGTTCTTTCGTCTTCCATCCTTCGTTCGCATCTACTCGAATCGTTTTATCGGTAACTTTTCTTATAGTTCGAATTATCTCTTCGTCGTTTTCAAGACCGAGTTTAACTTTTAAAATTGGGTATTCTTCTGCTTCTTTGACTTTTTGTTCTATGACTTTTGGCTCGTCTATTCCAATTGTGAATGATGTTACCGGCGTTTTTTCTTTGTTTAAACCAAAAAGTTTATAAAGTGGAACGCCAAGCAATTTCCCAATGAGGTCATGTAGCGCGATGTCAATCCCAGCTTTTGCGGATGTGTTCCCAGGCTCGATTGAATCAACATAGTTTAATATGTCCTCGATTTGAAATGGGTCGTCGAATTTTGATAAATCAATTTTGTTCAAAAAGTTTATCACGGTTTCGACATTTTCACCGTATCTTGCTGATGGCGATGATTCTCCGTAGCCGATTACACCGTCGTGTTCAATTTCAATTAAAACAACTTGATTGGATGTCCTAACGCCTCGTGTTATCTTAAATGGGTGTTTGAGTTTAAGCTCGAATGTGCGATATCTTAAAAGCATATTTTTGAAAATTTTTTATTTAAAAAATGTTCCAATCGCGACAATTATCAAAAGCACAGCAAAAAGTTTTTTTAATATTTTTGATTTTGTCCTGTAAGATGCTTGAGCTCCAAATCTACTTGTTATAACTGACCCAGTCAGGATTAATATCCCAGCGGTATAATCGACAAAACCTATAGTCCCAAGCGAGGAAAGCTCAGGTCTCCCAAGACCATTGACTATGTAGCCAATCGTTCCAAATATCGATGTGAGGATGATGATTGAACTTGATGTTCCAATGGCTCTTTTTATCGGTATTTTCATAATGTTGTTCATAACTGGGACAAGCAAAATTCCACCACCGACACCAGCAAATATTGAAACTATGCCAGTTACAAGCCCCCATAAAAAAGCTGAAATTGGGTTGACCTCAGCCTTATAATTTGATAAATCATCCAAATCAATTTGTTCTTTGTTTCCAAAGAGCATCCTTAATCCAGCGAAAATTACAACTGCGAGAATAAACGCTTTGATAAAATTTCCAGATACAACGGAGGCAATTTTACTTCCCGCAAAAGCTGATATTACAGAGCCCGAACCCATCGTAAATGTTAATTTCCATTCTATGTTTCGATTTTCATATTGTTTTATTGTGCTTGAGATGGACGTAAAAATTATCGTAAATAAACTTGTGGCAACCGCAATTTTAGGGATTATCTCATTGGGAAATCCTATCGCGGAATAATAATACATCAAAATTAAAACAAGTATTATCCCACCTCCGATTCCGAAAAATCCGGCAAGAAATCCCGCTAAAAGACCTGAAACAAAAAGTGTTAATTTCCAAAACATCATTTGGTATTAAGCAATGAGTTATAAACTTTTTTCTCCTTTAAAATTGAAACTGCGGTTTTAACTTGTTGATCATATACAAGCTCCCAGGCTATAAGTTCGTCTTCATATTTATATCTCGCAAGGATTTCCCTCATCAATTCGTTTGCGATTTCATCGCTGTAAAGTTTGAAGTAATCAATTTTTTGAGACTTCATCTTGTTAAGCGTTGCTTCGACATCGGTTATATAACTGTTGGCGTATTTTTGTCTTTTCGCATATTCGAGTGCTTTCTCGAGGTTTATTTCGAAACTGTCCTTGAATGTGAAATTATTTTCTTTGACGAATTCTGAAAACTCTTTCAAAAGTTGTTCATTGATTTTAAAGTTTTCTGGCAAAGTTTGGTGCTTTGCGAGGAAACGATTTGCAAATTTGAAAAACATTCTCTTTTGAGCTAAAGCCTCGACGAAATCGCTTCTTTTTCTTTCCTCAACGATAGTATCAGGCATTATACCACCTTGGGCGTAAACGATTCTTCCATTTTTAGTCTTGAAAACTTTTTGTTCTGAATCAGGTTTTGAAATAAAAACGCCGTCAGGTTTGTGGAAGTAATCGATCTCTTGGATACATCTTCCGCTTGGGGTGTAGTATTTTGCGGTTGTCATTTTTAGAAAGGTGTTGTAGGAGAGATAACTTATCGTTTGAACAAGTCCTTTGCCGAATGTTTTTGTTCCTAAAATTACGCCCCTGTCGAGGTCTTGAATTGCACCAGCGACAATCTCACTTGCGCTCGCACTTGAATTGTTTACAAGCACGCACAGTGGGACATCCGGAAGCATTGGTTTTTCATTTGAATAGTAATTTCGCACAGCATCAGGTTTGCGACCTCGCGTCGAGACTATGAGACTTCCTTCGGGGACAAATTTTTCAACGATGTCAACCGCTGCGTCAAGCAAACCGCCAGGATTATTTCTCAAGTCAAGAATCAAACCTTTTATTTCTCCCTTGCTTTGAAGCTCTTTTATAGCCTTTCTCAGTTCTTCGCCAGCGTTTCTTGAAAATCTTTCAAGCTTTATATACGCTATCCCATCGTCTATAAAATCATAATAAGTTACATTTTTCACCTCAACCTCAGCTCTGAGCATTTCAAATACGAGAGGATTTTGGATGCCTTCTCTGATGATATAAAGTTTTATCGGTGTACCAGGCTTCCCAATCATATAAGTTCTCGCGTCGTTGAGAGATTTTCCTTTTAATGGTATACTATCGATTTGAATTATGATATCTCCAACCTTAAGTCCTGCTTTATCTGCGGGGTAGCCTTTGGATACTTTCGTCACAACTATAGCTGTGTCAAACTTTGAGATTGAAATTCCAATCCCGCTATATTTACCTGTCGTTATGGCGTCGACTTCATCTGTGTGTTTTTCATCTATGAAAACTGTGTATGGGTCGAGCTCATTAAGCATCCCTTTTATCCCCGCTCTCATAAATTTCTCTGGGTCGACCTCATCGACATAGTTTAAGATAACCTCTTTGTAAATTTTCCCAAAGATTTCGACGCTTTTATTTATCTTGAAGAAAATGTCGTCCTCGCGGGGTTGAAAGAGTTCAAATTTAGCAAAAATTAAAATAGCGAAAATAGCAAAGCCAAAGATGAAAAAATTTCTCCTCATTTTACCTGTGCTTTTAATTTTTCAAGAACAATCGACCAAATTTGTTGACTTATCTCATCAATTCCCTTCATCCCGTCTATGACGATGAACCTTTCGCTTCTCTTTGCAATTTCAAGATAACCATTCCTAACTCTTTCAAAAAAATCAAAACCAGAATTTTCCATCCTGTCGCTGTTATCTTTTTTCGTCGCTGTCGACTTGGACATTTTTCTTCGATAAATTTCTTCTACAGGGATGTCGATTAAGAAAGTGATATCAGGGGTAATGCCAGACGAGGCTAATTCGTTTATGACTTTTATCTTTTCGATGTCAATTCCGCGCCCGTAGCCTTGATAAGCAAGGGTCGAATCGTAGAATCTATCGCAAATTACAATTTTATTCGATTTTAAGGCTGGGATTATAGCTTCTTTTACAAGTTGTGCTCTGCTTGCGGAGAAAAGAAATAATTCTGTGACTGGGTCCATCTCTTGATTTTGTTCGGAAAGAAGGATGTTTCGAATTTCCTCAGAAATTTTTGTTCCCCCTGGCTCTCGCACGAATAGGACATCATAACCAAGACTTTTTAATCTCTTGACCAAAATTTCCGCTTGCGTTGTTTTCCCACAAAGGTCTATTCCTTCGAAAGTTATGAACATTTTGACTTATTTTAACACAATTTCTTTTCTATTTTCAGCGGATTTGTAAATTGAATCAATTATTTTATTTCTGTAAAGTGCGTCCTCAGCGCTTGAGATGAGTGGATGAAGCTCGCGCACAGCGCCGATAAAGTGTTTGAGTTCATTTTCATACGATTTCCAATAAAGCACATCGGGTCTATCCATTTTCGCAGGAGATAGGCTTACAAGTTTACCTTGAACATCTTTGTAAATTCTAAATGGATTTAATTCACCGGTTCCCTCCGTCCCAAAGATATTTAGATAGAAAATCGACTCTTCGAATTCATACGACCAGCTGACATCGATGAAAAGTGTTGCATCGTTTTTAAATTTTATAAAAACAATCGCGCTATCTTCGACGGATTTCGTCTGATGTTTGTAGCAAATTGCGTTGACGCTTTTAACTTCGGGATATCCAGCCATCCATAGGGCAAGGTCGAGTATACTTATCCCAAGGTCAAGCATTACACCTCCGCCTGCTTTATCTTTCATAAGAATCCATTTTCTGTTGTTCGGTTTTTTGAACCATCCTGCTTTGACATAAAAAACGGAACCAAGGTCACCTTGCTCGATAAAACTTTTCATCAACATACAATCGGGTCTAAATCTCAAATTCATTCCAACCATAACCTTTCGATTCGTCTCTTTTATCACTTTGACGACCGATTCAGCTTCTTTGTATGTCCTTGCTAATGGTCTTTCGACGAAGACATCTTTTCCAGCAGAGACTGAAGCTATGACCATCTCAGCATGTAGATTTGTCGGGGTTAGCACTTCAACCGCTTCTATTTCATCAACCTCTTTTAGCATTTTTTCATAATCGGTATAAAAATACGGGACATTATATTTTTCAGCGAGCATTTTTGCTTTTGTTTTATCCGTATCGCATACAGCGATTATTTCAGCATTTCCAAGTTTTGACAAGATGGGTAGATGTACAACCTGTGCAATTCCACCAAGTCCGATTATTCCAAATTTAATTTTGTTCATTGATCGCGATAATTTTTGTTTATCTGGATATTGACTTTTTCAAATTCAAATCTATCGAGAATTTTTTCTACTATCCCATCTGGGTCAAGTTTTAAGATACGGTGAAGTTCCTCTTGTGTCCCATGTTCGATAAATTCATCGGGCAATCCGTGGATTAAAAATTCGACATTTTTAACTCCTTTTGAAACAGCATATTCAACAACCGCGCTTCCAAAACCGCCCTTAATTGTGTTTTCTTCTACAGTGACGACTTTGTCAAATTTTTCAAATATCTCGTCAAGTAGCGCTTCATCGAGAGGTTTTACAAATCTCATATTTACGACCATTGCGTCTATTCCATACTTGCCAAGTTTTTCCGCGGCCTTTAGGCTTGGATAAACCATATTTCCAATTGCGAGTATAGCTAAATCTTTTCCATCTTTTAAAATTTCTGCTTTTCCGATTTCGATCAAATCAAAATTATCTTTAAGTGGGACCCCGACGCCATTGCCACGCGGGTATCTAATTGCCACCGGTCCTTTATTATAAATCGTTGCTGTGTAGAGCATATCTCTTAACTCGCTTTCATCTTTTGGAGCCATTATCACCATACCCGGTATAAGTCGTAGATAACTTAAATCAAAAGCGCCGTGATGGGTTGGTCCATCTGCGCCAACGAGCCCAGCTCTATCGATTGCGAAAACGACATGTAAATTTTGAAGTGCGACATCGTGAATTATTTGGTCGAAAGCTCTTTGTAAAAATGTCGAGTAAATTGCACAAATCGGTATATATCCTTCGGTTGCGAGCCCCGCGGAAAACGTCACCGCATGCTGTTCCGCTATTCCAACGTCGAAAAATCTCTCCGGGATTTCTTTTTGCAAAATGTTAAGCCCGGTTCCCTCTGGCATCGCAGCAGTTATTCCGACGATTTTTTTGTTTTGCTTTGCGAGTTGAACAACCGCTTCGCCAAAGACTTTTGTATAACTTGGCGGTTGTGGTTTATCGCTTTTATACATCTTCCCAGTGATTTTGTCGAAAGGTGTAACGCCGTGATATTTGGGCGCATCTTCTTCCGCCGGTTTATAGCCTTTTCCTTTTTGGGTTATGACATGGAGAAGAATTGGGCCATTTAGATTTTTTATCTCGCTCAAGATTTTTATAAGTTTTGCGATGTTATGCCCATTTACAGGACCAAAGTATCTAAAACCGAGCGCTTCGAACAACATCCCTGGGGTTATGATAGCTTTTACACCGCCCTCGATTCGCGCAACGATTTTCCTTAATCTATCTCCCATTCCATCAAGTTGTCCAGTTAAATCCCAGACGAAGGATTTGAATTTATTGTAATGTGAACTTGATATTAAATCTGTGAAGTATTTTGATACAGCCCATACATTTGGCGATATCGACATATTGTTGTCGTTTAAAATTACAATTAAATTTTTCCTCAGCATACCTTCGTTGTTCATAGCTTCGTATGCAAGTCCAGCTGTCATTGCCCCGTCTCCAATTATTGCGACAACTTTATAGTCTTGCCCATCGAAATCTCTTGCAGTGGCTATACCAAGAGCAGCTGAAATTGATGTTGACGCATGTCCAGCGCCGAACACATCATAAATGCTTTCACTTCTTTTCAAGAACCCACTAATTCCTTTGAGCTGTCTTATCGTATGAAAAACATCTCTTCTTCCCGTAATTATTTTATGCACATAGCCTTGATGACCTGTGTCCCAGATTATTTTATCCCTTGGAGCGTTGAAAACATAATGAACCGCAAGTGTTAATTCAACTACACCTAAACTTGCTCCAAGATGTCCCCCAACTTTCGAAATCGTATCAATTATAAATTCCCTTATCTCGCTCGCGAGGATTTCGAGCTCGCGAATGCTTAAACTTTTTAAATCATCCGGCGAATTTATCTTTGGCAAAATTTTAAAGTTCAGATTGGTCTGCGAATTTAACGATTCCATTTATTCCCCCTCCTTAATTAAATTTTGTTGTTAAAATCGTCAAAGTCTAAGAGTGTGAATCCGTTCGCTTCGTCTTTGATAATTTTCTTGATTCTAAGTTCAGCCTGCGTCAGCTTTTGAATACAGTATTTTGAAAGTTTAACCCCACGCTCATACATCTCAATAGCCTCTTCGAGTGTGACTTCGCCGGTTTCGAGTTTATCAACTATATTTTGGAGTTCTCTCAAAGCCTGTTCAAAAGTTAGATTTTCGATCGAATTTTCCATCTTTTCATTTTTTCTCGTCATATCCTTTGACCACCCCTTTTATTATTCCATCCGATAGTTTTATTTTAAACTCATCGTTTAATTTAAGTTCTTCGATGCTGTGGACTATTTTCCCATCTTTATAAACTATAGCATAGCCTCTTTTTAAAGCAAGTTCCGGGTTCACGGATTCAAATCGTTTAAGCCATTGTTCGAAATTATGTTTGACCAGTTCAAATTTATGGCTCATCGCCACATCGAGCGCCCTTGTTAATTCGTCGATTCGCATCGTATATTGCCTCAGCCAATCAAGCGGTCTATTGAAAGCATAGCTTTTGACAAGATGCTCGACTTCTTTTTTGGCATTTTTTATTTTGTCAATCAATCGTTGGTGAATAGTATACCAAATATTTTGGATATTTTCAATAACATCATCGCGATTTTTGACGACAAGTTCTGCAGCTGCGGATGGTGTTGGAGCTCTTAAGTCCGCTACGAAGTCGCTTATACTGTAGTCAATTTCATGTCCAACTGCGCTAATTATCGGGATTTTCGACTCAAAAATTGCCCTTGCTACAATCTCCTCATTGAACGCCCACAAATCTTCAATTGAGCCACCGCCTCTTCCGACTATTATCACATCGACTTGACCATAAAAATTAAAATCACGGATTGCTTGGGCTATCTCTTCCGCTGCTCCCTCGCCTTGGACTTTCACCGGATAAAGGATTATTTCAACTGCTGGAAACCTTCGTGAAATTATGTTTATCATATCTCTTATCGCAGCGCCTGTCGGGCTTGTGACAATTCCAATTCTACTTGGATATTCCGGAATTGGCTTTTTAAATTTTGGATCGAATAATCCTTCTGCAGCAAGTTTTTGTTTTAGCATTTCAAACTTTATTTGAAGCTCTCCAATTCCTAAAGGTTCGATGAAATCAACGATGATTTTATATTCGCCACGCGGTTCATATACTTCAATTTTGCCGTGGACTAAAACTTTATCCCCATCTTTGAATGTGTAATTTCGAAGGAATATATCCGCATATCTTTTCCATATCGCTGCATTTATCGCTGCGTTTTCATCTTTGAGCGTGAAATATACATGTCCCGAGGTATGAATTTTATAGTTTGAGATTTCACCTTGAAGCCATATATCTTCGAAGTTTGGCTCAAGGAATTTCTTGATTTTATATGTTAACTCCGAGACCGTGAGAATTTTCTCTTTCGAAAGCAGCGGATAGAAATTATACATGCCCTTTTCAGCGAGCAATTTTTCTTTTTTGAAATTTAAACAAAAAATCAAACTTAAAAAAATGCGTGGGGGATTGGGGAATTATTAAAAAATAAAAAGTCGCCAGGTTTTCCCCGGCGACCGTGGATTAGGTTTAAGGGTGGTTGAAATTTAAATGCTTGCTAATTGCAAGAGGCGTTCCCATCTTTTGTCAACTTCTCTTTGAATTTCATCAATTAAGTGTTGGTTCTCCGGTTTGAAAAGATGTGAGAATCTACCTTGTAATTTTAACCATTCGACGACGGGCTTCTTTTCCCTTGGTTTGTAGTTAATTTTATACTTTCCATTTTCGACTTCGTAAAGGGGCCAGACGCAGGTTTCAACAGCAAGTTTGGCAACCTCAATTCCTTTTTCAGCGGGATATCGCCAACCCAAAGTGCAAGGCGTAAGTATGTTTATAAACTTCGGACCTTTTATCGACAATGCTTTCTCAATTTTCATATTGAGGTCTTTCCAATTGTGAACGGATGCCTGTGCGACATATGGGATTCCATGCGAAGCCATCACTTGGGTCAAATCCTTTGGAAATTGTTTTTTCCCAAATTCGACGGAGCCAACCGGAGTTGTTGAAGTTTGTGCGCCAAATGGAGTCGCGCTTGACCTTTGTATCCCGGTGTTCATATAGGCTTCATTGTTATAGCAAATGTAAAGTACATCGTGACCTCTTTCCGCCATCCCAGACAGAGCTTGAAATCCAATGTCATAAGTTCCGCCATCGCCACCAAATGCTATAAACTTTATTTCGCCGTCTATTTTCCCTTTTTTCCTCAAGGCTTTGTATGCTGATTCAACCCCGCTCATAACCGCAGCTACATTTTCAAATGCGACATGTATATAGGGAACGTTCCATGCTGTGTAAGGGAAAATTGTTGAGACAACCTCCATGCATCCAGTTGCAAATCCAACGACGCATGGATAATTAACCGAAAGAGTTACTTGTCTTAACGCTACTGCCGGCAAGCAACCGGCGCAGGCTCTATGCCCTGCGGTGAATTTTACCTCTCTTTGGGATAACTCTTTTAAGTTCGCCATTTTTGGATTTTAATTTTTGATTTTAAATCCTGCTTTTTGACCTGAGTAATCTTCCTCGCCTCGAACTCCAATATAGCGTGGAGCGTTTGGATGTTCGCCAGCGACCTTGATTCTTTCGAGTTCATAGAAAATTTTTTCTATGTCCCTCGGGCTTATCTCTCTTCCACCAAGCCCATAAATGTAGTTTACAACAGGAAGATTTGAAAGTTTTGAACCTTGCAATGTTGCTTTTACATCGAGGCAAACAGGACCGAAAGGTGAACCAAAAGCAATTGCTCGATCCATCACGCCGACAACAAGCGCATTTGAAAGAAATTCCTTTATCTCTTCTCTTGGGAAAGGTCTGTAAACTCTTATTTTTAATCCGCCTACTTTTAGCCCTTTTAACCTGAGCCTATCGACGACATCTTTTATCGTCCCTGCTGTTGAACCAAGCGATATCAAGACAATTTCAGCGTCATCTATTTCGTATGGCTCAACGTATTCATATTTTCTTCCACTGATTTTGAAATATTCCTCATCGATTTCTCTTATCAATTCATAAGCGTTTTCCATCGCTTCCGCTTGAGCTCTTTTATGCTCGAAATAATAATCTTGCAGGTCAAGTGGACCAATTGTCACGGGATTTTTAACGTCGAGAAGTTTATACTTTGGGTTATATTCACCTATGAAACTTTTAACGATATCATCATCGAGGACTTCAACCCTTTCCATCGTATGGCTTATGATAAATCCATCCATCGTCACCATAACTGGAAGAAGTATGTCTGGATGTTCTGCAATTCTTATTGCTATGATTGTATTATCGTAAGCTTCTTGTGCGTTTTCGGAAAAAATTTGAATCCATCCGGAGTCCCTCGCTCCCATCGTATCGGAGTGGTCGCCATGTATATTTATCGGTGCGCTTAAAGCTCTATTTATCACCGGCATAACAATAGGCAATCTCAATCCAGCTGCGATATAAAGAATTTCCCACATCAAAGCAAGCCCCTGCGAGCTTGTTGCTGTCATCGCCCTTGCACCTGCTGCGCTTGCTCCAACGGTTGCGCTTAAAGCGCTATGCTCTGATTCGACAAGGACCATCTCTGTATCAACGAGTCCATCCGCTACAAATTCAGTAAATTTGTGCATCAATTCAGTTTGCGGTGTAATTGGATATGCAGCGACGACATCGGGATTAATTTGGCGCATCGCTTCTGCAACCGCTTCATTTCCAGTTAAAGCCTTTACTTTCATTTTTCCTCTTCCTCCCAAATTTTTTAGCTATTGATGTTCGAGAACCATTGTTATAGCTTTGCTTTTGTCAGGACACACCTCTGCGCAAATTCCACAACCTTTGCAATGGTCATAGTCAAAACCGACAAGTTTTCCATCCTGAACAATTATCGAATTATCCGGACAGTAAATCCAACAGATTAAACAGTCATTACACTTTGCCTTGTCAAGAACAGGTTTAAATGTTCTCCAAGAGCCGGTTTTATATTTTACCGCGCTTCCCGGCTCGTCGATTACAGCTCCGACCGGAAGTTCAAACCATTTCTTTAATTCGCTCATTCTCCTTTTACCTCCTCAAATGCTTTTTTTATCGCTTGGATATTTCCCTCAACAACCGTTTGATTAAATTTTTTGCTAAACTTTTTGGTAAGATTTTTTAAAAGTGTGTCAAGGTCGAGAACCCCTGTAACTCTGATTAAAGCACCAAGCATAACCGTGTTCGGTATAGGTCTACCTATTGTGTCGAGTGCTATCTTTGTTGCGTTTAAGGTATAAATTTTCCCTTTCTTTAACCCGAACTTTTCCCGCACCTGCTGTGGACTTAACTCGGTATTTATTATCACGATTCCATCTTCGGGCATCCCCTCAGTTACATCGATCGTCTCAAGAAGTGTTGGATCGAGGACGACAACAACTTGTGGGTTTTCAATCCCGCTGTGAATTCTTATCGGCTTATCATCGATCCTGGTGAATCCATTAACGGGCGCTCCCATTCTTTCTGGGCCATATTCAGGGAAACCTTGGGCGAATTTTCCCTCTTCAATAGCTGTTTCCGCGAAAAGCATCGCTGCTGTTTTTACTCCTTGACCACCGCGACCGTGCCATCTTATTTCTATCATTTATCTTAGTTTTTTGAATTTTTGTTTTTACTTTCCGTAATGCAATTTAAAAATCGTGCCAGAAGTGAAATAATTGAAATTTAACCAAATTCATGAATGAAAAAGTTTAAAAATGTCTCAAGAATTTTAAATGTGGCAAAAATGGAATAGTTATTTTTGGAGAGAGCGCAAGAGTTCGAAGTATTTTTTGATCAATGTTTCGTAATCTCTGTGATAATTTTCACGGAGTGACTTAAGGAGGTCTTGGAAGATTTTATCTTTCTCTTCTTGGAGTTCAAGTTCTGGTGGACTTTGTCTCGTAATGTTTTGTCCCGGCCTTGACTCGCGTTGTTTCTCAAAATCACGCTCATGGATTGAACGTTGCGCATCGAGAAGTCGCGAAAGAATCCTTTCCTGCTTTCTTATCGTTTCCTCACTAAGTCTATTTGATTCGAGATCACTTACTATTTCTCTCATTTCCTCTGCGATTTTGTTCAAATCCCCAAGTATTCTGCTTCTATTTCCCGAAAGTTCAGCTTCTTTCATAAGTTCTTGTAAAGATTTTCTGATGAGTTCTTGCTGAGCTGCTAACCTCGCAAGTTCAGCTTGTTGTTCAAGCGAAAGCTTTTGCAACAATTCCTGAGTTGCCTGATTAAGACCAAGTTGTTGCATAGCTATTTGATTTAACTGTTGAAGTAAAAATTGCAATCCTCCACCTGCGCCACCTTGCATCATCGCTTGCATAGCGTTGCCAAGTTGAATTATCGCCCTGTTAAGAGAGCTCATCGCTTCGTTTTGGAATTTCGAAGCGTTTGCGTTATCCCTTGCGGAAAGAGATTCAAGCGATTTTTGCATATTCAAAAAAGCGGAGCCAATTTCGCGCCCCATATCGGGAGTTATAGCAAATGTCTTTTGCGAAAGTTCTATCATCGAATTTGCCACGGAATTTAAACCAGATATCAAATCCATTTGCTCGCGCGCAAGGTCGCGGAGTTTTGATGAGCCCGATGAAGAGTTTTGTGTCTCGCGTTTTATCTCCTCTTGCTTTTTCGAAATTTCAAGCAAATCCTTTTGGATTTTCTGCATCTGCGTGATTATCTGACGCTGTTGATTCTGCATCAGTTGTTGTTGGAGCGATTGCAATCCGCTTTGCATCTGCATCAATCCCTGCGCTATATCAAACTGCATCTGCATTGCCTCTTTCAAATTCCCGGAGTTTATCCTTTCCCCAGCTTTTTCAAATTTTTCGGTGAAGTTTCTCTCTTTCATCTCATTTAAAATTTTCTCAAGCGAATCGATCGGCATCTCTTCTTTAAACTCCATCATCCTTTGCTTCAGCGATTCAAGATTTTCCTCTATTTGTTTTATGTCCTCCTTTAATTCTTTCTGTTCTTCACTTAATTGTTTGAGGCTTGATTTATCCTCCGGGTTAGTTTGCGCTGTCTTTTTTCTTAAGTCCTCTTGTTTGTTTAAAATTTCCTCCGTTTGTTTCAAAATCTCGTTCAACTTTTGCTCTACTTGAATTCGCTTCAAAAGGCTCAATGTCCTCTCTATGCTTCGTCTGAAATTTTCCTCTGAAAATTGAAACTTCTCAAGCGCTTGCCTTATTAATTCTGGATTTATGTTTTGCATCGCTTGCTCAAGCCTTTTCATGAACTCCTGAAGCTCCGGTAGATTGAGTTGGTTCAAAAGCTTTTGAAGCTCGAGATATTTCTCAAGCGTTTCAGGTGAAAGCAATCGGTTTTCGTCCAGCCTTTGAACAAGTTCTTGCAATTTTTGCGATGTCTCTTTTAACTTATTGCTAAGTTCTTGGTATTGTTTTGCGATGTTTTGAAGTTTTTGTTCCCTTTGCCAATCGCTCTTCAAATTTCCTTTTTTGAAATCGCGCTCAACCTCGTCCATCTCCTTTCTCAATTTCTTCGCCATCTCAAGCACATCCTTTATATCCTGATAAATTTCGTTTTGAAAGCGTTCGGCTTGAGCTAAAATCTCATGTAGAGATGGGAATCTCACCGAATAAATCTCCGTCCGGGACGATTTTGGACCGTTTACATTATCGTTGTCGAAAACTTCAAGATAATAACTTACGACGTCATCAGGGGATAGCTCAAGTTCGGATAGGTCCCAAAGATACGGAACTTCTTGCTCTTTCAAATTCTTATCGATCGGAATTTCGATATAACTAAACTCTTCACGCGGTTTGACATACCTTGAAAAACTTAACCTGTATGCAAGGCGCAACTTTGTAAACCCGAAGTCATCGCTTATCCTTGCAAGGATTCCAAGCTCCATTTCTCTTGTCAGATCAACGTTTTTCTCCGGTCTTAATATTTGGACTTTGGGATATTCGTCTTGGATTAGATTGATTTTGTAGACAACGGGTTGGTCGTTTTTGAGACCATCTTTGCTTTTAAGTTCGATGTGGTACGCTCCGCTTTTAACAAGTTTAATTTGGCCTTTTGCAGATGTTCCGAAAACGGAAAGATTAAACGTTGAACCGTCGTCGAGGACAATTTTTGCTGAGTCAAGCGGTTTGCTTGATAAAATCTCAAACTTTGCAAGCGTCCCTGCGATTGCGGTGATATCCCCGGAATTGTCATCGAGATATTGAGGCTCAAATTTTGTGTAAGACGGATAAATAAGTTGAACTTTCAAAAGTTTTACAACAGGTCGATCGATGACATCGATTTTAAATTTCGGCGTTTTCAAATCTTTGACTTTAACGAAGTAATTGAACGGGAATCTGAGGTTGTAAAGTTCATACTCAAATTTGCCCTTCCCTTTAATTTTTTTAACCTCGAAATTTTTTACGCCGGTTTGAGCGATGTATAATTCAACTTCGTCGGGGATTGGAAGGTTTGCTTTATGTGGCGTCACTTGAATTTCTATTTTGACGTTTGCTCCTTTGGCTATCGTTGTATCGCCTGGTTTGACCTCTATAACAAAGTCTTCCGGCTTCAAAAATTTTTGATCATAGTTTAAAATTCGAACAAAGGACCCCCTAAAATCGGGCATCAAAATCAGGCTCGAGATGAACAAGACAAACGTAGAAAGTGAAAATAAAACTTTTTTATTTGAATTAGACTCGTCAATTTTGTCCCAATTGATTTTAAGAACATCTTCTCCAAGTTGAACGAAAGCGGATTCGAGTAACTCTTTTGAATAAAATGTTTTTTCCTTCGACCTTTGCTCATAGATTTGAAGCGCATCTATTAATTTATCTCCAACCTCTGGATATTTTATCCAAACAAATCGCGCAAGTTCGAGGTCACTTCTTGATTTTATCAAGCCAAGCAATTTTAAAAGCGATGGCAAAATATAGAGACCAAAACTTAAAGCGATTGCCAAAGCGATGAGATAAAAGATAACCTTTCGCGTTGGTGAAGTGAAGTAAAACTCCATTTCGAGAAAGCCAACCAAAGCAGAGACAAATACAACGCTTACAAGCCATCTTGAGAATTTTATTTTGAAATCCTCAAAATTTAACGCTTTTCTTAATCTTTCGAGCCTTGATTTTATCTGTAAATAAATTTCGTTCATTGCAAAAATAATTTTAATTTGTTAAAGCCCAGACGATCACGTTTGTTCCAAATCTCAAAGCCTCTTGTCTTTTTTCTTCGGGGTCTTTGTGGACTTCTGGGTCAGCCCATCCATCGCTTGGATTTGATTCGTAAGTGTAAAGGACGACAAGTCGGCTGTTGTGAAAAATTCCAAACGCTTGCGGAGGCTTTCCATCGTGTTCATGAGTTTTTGGGACGCCATTGGGAAAATTAAAATAGCAATTGAAAAGGCCATATGAAAATGGTAACTCAACAAGTTCTTTATCTGGGAAAACTTTTTTTATCTCGCGTCTAAAGGATTTGTCCATTCCGTAATCATCATCCGCATAGAGGAAACCACCGTTTTCAAGATATGTCCTCAATCGTTTAACTTCGTCCTCATTGAAGTTTATATTCCCATGCCCTGTCATAAATAGAAACGGGTAGGAGAAGATATTGTCACTTCCTATGTCGACAAATTCGTAAACCGGAATGACGTCGATATTTGTGTTTTCTTTTATAAACTTTAACAGATTAACTTCCGCCGATGGATCATTATACCAGTCACCGCCGCCTCGATATTTAAGCCTACCGATTTTGAAAGCACTTTTCAATTGGTAAGCCTCTTGCGCGGTTGAATAATGGTAGACATCAACAAAGGTCAGGGAAAACGCTATTAGGAATATTGCTGTGATTTGGGCAAGTCTATTTTTCATCTCGGGATTTTCGGAGTTTAATTTTTCTTCATTTAGAATTTATGAAAGCTCGTGGCAATAGTCAAGTTTAATTGTTTTTTCAAATTGCTTTTTTTAACTTTTCGACAAAATGCAGAGGTGGATTTTTTAAAATAAAATTTTCGAAAGTTATGGCGCCAGAAGTTTATATTGAAAATCTATCGGAACATGTTGGAAAAGAGGTTGAAATCTATGGCTGGGTTTATAATAAAAGGTCAAGCGGTAAAATTCGATTCATTTTAGTTCGTGATGGGACAGGAATTTTACAATGCGTGATGGCAAAGGGAGAAACCCCAGATGAAGTTTTTGATAAATATGACCTATTGACGCAGGAAACATCTCTAATCGTAAGCGGAATTGTAAACGAAGATAAAAGAGCGCCTGGCGGTTATGAGCTTCACATAAAAAATATCAAGATAATTCACATCGCCCAAGACTATCCGATAACGCCAAAGGAACATGGGATTGACTTCCTTATGGACCATCGGCATCTTTGGCTTCGTTCGAGAAGGCCACATGCGATTTTAAGGATTAGACATCGCCTTGTTAAAGCGATACGTGATTTCTTTGATTCAAAAGGCTTCGTTCTAATCGATGCGCCTATTTTAACGCCAGCAGCTTGTGAAGGCACGACGACGCTTTTCGAAACCGATTATTTCGACCTCGGAAAGGCATATCTTTCTCAATCGGGGCAGTTGTATGTTGAAGCTGCAGCGATGGCTTTCGGAAAAGTTTATTGCTTTGGACCGACTTTCAGGGCGGAGAAATCGAAAACGAGAAGGCATTTAACGGAGTTTTGGATGGTTGAACCTGAAGTTGCATTTTATGAACTTGAAGATATAATGAACCTCGCGGAAGAATTCGTTGAATATATCGTCGGGAGAGTGCTTGAGACAAGCAAGAAAGAATTTGAAATTTTGGAGCGAAATACTGAACCACTTGAAAAAATTAAGCGGCCTTTCCCAAGAATTTCTTACAATGAAGCGGTTGAAATTTTGAAGAACAATGGCGTAAATTTCCAATGGGGAAATGATTTCGGAAATACGGATGAAACTATAATCTCTCAGCAGTTTGAAAAACCTGTGCTCGTTCATCATTATCCCGCAGCTGTGAAAGCATTCTATATGAAACGTGACCCCAACGATGAGACTTATGCACTTGCTTTTGATATGCTTGCGCCAGAAGGTTATGGAGAGATTATAGGTGGAAGCCAAAGAGAAGATGATTATGAAACTTTGCTTAAGCGAATTAAAGAGCATAATCTCCCAGTAGAAGCATTTGATTGGTATCTCGACTTGAGAAAGTATGGGAGCGTCCCACACTCCGGATTTGGGCTTGGCGTTGAAAGAACGCTTGCTTGGATATGCGGGCTTGACCATGTGAGAGAGACAATTCCATTCCCAAGGATGATTTATAGAATAAAACCATGAGAAATCAAAATGTTAACTGTTGAAAATTTAAAAAAGACATTTGCAAATATCACCGCTGTCGATGGGGTTTCATTTGAAGTTAAACGTGGTGAGATTTTCGGGCTCCTTGGTCCGAACGGCGCTGGAAAAACTACGACGATAAGAATGATACTTGACATAATTAAACCTGATTCGGGAGTTATAAAATTCGATGGAAGGGAAATCGATGACGAAATCAAAAGTAAAATTGGCTATCTACCGGAGGAGCGTGGGCTTTATAGAAAAACGCGCGTTCTTGAGACAATCCTTTATTTTGCTGAATTAAAAGGCATGGATAGAAAAATTGCGCTTGAACGAGCGAAACATTGGCTTGAAAAATTTGGGCTTATCGATAGGGCAAAAAGTAAAATTGAGGAACTCTCAAAAGGAAATCAACAAAAAGTACAGATAATAATTTCAATCCTTCACGACCCTGAACTTATCATACTTGATGAGCCGTTTGCTGGACTCGACCCGGTAAATCAAGAATTATTGAAGGATATCTTGCTTGATTTGAAAAGAGAAAACAAGGCGATAATTTTCTCGACTCACCAAATGGACCAAGTTGAAAAACTTTGCGATAGCATATGCCTTATCAACAAAGGCAAGCCGGTTCTTTCCGGTTTGCTGACGGATGTGAAAAAAATGTTTGGGAGAAATACGATTCACATCGAGTTTGATGGGGATGGCGAATCGTTCAAAAATTTGAAATACGTTAAATCGATCGATGTTTACCCAAACTATGCTGAGATAACTGTGGAAGAGAATGTCGAGCCGATAGAAGTTTTAAAGCAAATAATCGGACATGTGAATTTAAAAAAATTTGAGATAAAGGAGCCATCTCTGCATTCAATTTTTATCGACGTAGTAAGCAAGGGGGCATAGAGGGGAAGAGGGCTATGGTTTTGAAAAAAATTATTTATTCTGCTAAATTTTTTTAGAGTGCATTCGATAGGCTTTGTCTCTTTTTATCTTTGGAGGTTTAAGCCTATGCTCTATGCTAAGACTTTATGCGAAGGCTTCGGGACGATTGTGAAAAATGAGAACGTAAGGATGAGCATCCACAAGTAAAGGGAAGCTTTTGAAAATAAAATTATTAAACCGGCAATAGAACTGATATATTTAAAAAAAGAGGTGAGCATATGGAACAGATTCAAAAATTTCAGGATTTACTTAAAAAACTTTTTCAGTTTGAAACAGCTGACCTGGATTTCGGCATTTATCGTATCTTTAATTACAAACGGGACAAAATTGAAAAATTTATCAACGAGGACCTTAAAAGTAAGGTCGAATCCGCTTTCGCTAAACATAAAGAGAAAATATTAGCCAACATAGATGAAAAGTACGCAGAGATAAAAGAAAAGGTTATCCAGAATTTGGGAAAGGATGCTCTTACACCTACCGGAGACCTTAAAGAAGAATTTAAAGATACACCTATCGGCAAAGAGTTTCTTTCAATAAAAGCACAAAAGCAAGAAGCAGAGACAATCGATGAAATAAAACTTCAGGTTTTCAATGACCTTTACAACTTCTTCTCCCGATACTATGAAGAAGGTGATTTCGTTCCCCATTACCGCTATTCCATAAAAGGACACAGATATGCCATCCCTTATAATGGTGAAGAGATAAAGCTTTACTGGGCAAATTCAGATCAATATTACATAAAAACAGGTCTACTTTTTAGAGATTACACATTTAAAATCGACGAATATAAAGTTATTTTTCGGACTGTGGAAGCAAGGGAAGAATTGGGTTCGAATAAAGCAACAAAGGAAAGATTTTTCGTTTTAGATGATGAAATGCCAGTTGAATTTCAGGACAAAAATTTAATCGTTCGTTTTCAATACAGAGAGCTAACGGATGAAGAAGTGAAAAATTATGAGGTTGGAGGAGGAAGCAATCTCTCAAAACAAGAAAAAATTAATCAGCAGAGTTATGATAAGATTCTGGAAAAGATTAGCGATATCAGATTAAAAGGCTTGTTGACACAATTCAAAAATGAGAAGCCCCTTCTTCTTTATCAGCTAAATAGGTTCACCGCAAAAAACAAAAAGGATTATTTCATTCACAAAAATTTGAAAAAATTCTTAACCGAACAATTGGATTATTTCATCAAGGCGGAAGTTTTAGATATTGAAACATTGGAGAAAGAGAAATTTTTAGATAAACACATCACCCGTGCCAAGGTAGTGCGTGAGATAGGAGAGGAGATAATTGATTTTCTATCGCAGATTGAGGATTTCCAAAAGAGGTTATGGGAGAAGAAGAAGTTTGTAATAAAAACTGAATATGTGATTACTACCGATAGGGTGCCGGAGGAGTTTTACGATGAAATATGGAATAACGAAGAACAAAAGAAAGAATGGGAAGAATTAGGGTTTGATATACCGAAAGCAAAAGGGGAACTTAAAAGCAAAAAACTTCCCATTGACACAAAATATTTTTCAGAAGACTTTAAATTAAGACTTCTTGAAAAACTCACAGAGAGGAGAAATTTAATAGAAAGCACAGATTTAGATGACCTTTTAGATGGCTTGCTTATAAAAAGCGAAAATTGGCAGGCTTTGAATTTGCTTTTGGGTAAATACAGAGATAAAGTGCAAACAATTTATATCGACCCACCATTTAACAAAGAGCAAGATGCAGATTATCTTTATAATGTGAAATACAAAGATTCAACTTGGGCAAGC
>JBEPZK010000031.1:0-3731 GCA_041640855.1 Candidatus Kryptoniota bacterium | reverse complement strand
CTCAAAAGGAAATGGATTGGCGTAGAGATGGGCGAGCATTTTTGGACAGTGATTATGCCAAGAATGAAAAAAGTTCTGGCTTATGACAAATCGGGAATCTCAAAGGAAAAGGATGTCAAAGAAAAATACAATCAGAATACAGCAGGCGGATTTTTCAAATATCAAATCTTAGAACAATATGAGGATACGCTTGATAACATTGAGCTTAAAGAAAACGAAAAAGCCCTTGAGCTTTTTAAAGACGAATACCTTTTAAAATATTTCCTCGACTACGAAACAAGAGAAAGCCCATATTTCTTAAACATTGAACAGCTTAAAAATCCTTTTAAGTATAAGTTGAAGGTTAATCTTTCGGAAGTTGGTGAACCCGAAGAGATGGTTGTGGATATTCCCGAGACATTTAATTATCTCTTGGGCTTGAAGGTTAAAAAGATAAAAGCGAGAGAAGATGCTTCGCGAAAATATCTATTTATCCTGGGTGAAAGGGAAGGGAAAAATTATGCAATTGTTTGGCGTGAATACGATGATAACTGGAGTGATGAGGATTTCAAGAAAGATAAGGAATTTATCATTAAAGAACTTTCAGAATGGAAACCTAACATTGTTTATGTAAATGGTCAAAGCATTTTAACACCAAAGCTTGGGGAACACCAAGTTGAAATTCGATATATCGAACCCGAATTTAAAAGATTGATGGAGAGTTAAGATGAAGATCGAAAAATACCTTGTCTTAAATAAATATCTCCTTTCCCTTTTTGGAGTAAATGATTTCAGGGGTTTGCAGGAGAAATTGAAAGATGCACCTGTTGGGGTTGATAGCGACGGGAAAAGTTATTTTATAAAAGTCCTATATTCGGCGTTTGAAAATAGAAAGATTTCAGAAGGTGACCTCTTTAGATACGATGAAAATATTCAATCCTATGTTAGGAAGATAAATTTCAGGCGAGAGCCTGTTTCCTTGAAATACTTTCAATATCTTGCGGTGCTTTTCACAGAGATTGTGCTTGATAACTTAAAGAACAGAAAAATTGAGTTTATACATAGTCTTAATGAATTTCTTCGCACATATAAGCAAGAGGAGGATATAAAGATTATAAATGAGTTTACCGAAGAAGATTTAAATAAGCTTGCCTTCTGGATGGCAACAGGTTCAGGGAAAACACTTATCGCTCATATAAACTACCACCAATTTTTCCATTACAACTTGTTCTCTCCCGATAACATTCTTTTTATTACTCCAAACGAAGGACTTTCGAAACAGCACTTTGAAGAATTGCAAAAAAGCGGAATTCCTTCAAGGCTTTATGGTGGCAGTTTAAATAATGGCTTAAAGAATGAAGGAGAAGTGCTTGTTATAGAGATGACAAAATTTGTAGAAGAGAAAAAGGGCGGAGGTGTAACACTTCCGGTTGAGGTTTTTGAAGGAAGAAATCTTCTATTTGTAGATGAAGGGCATAAAGGTAGAAAGTCGGAAGAACAAAAATGGGCAAAGCTGAGAGATAAGCTTTCTGAAAATGGTTTTGTCTTTGAGTACAGCGCCACTTTTGGACAGATTCTTTCAGAGAAAAACAAAGAAACGCTTAGTGAGTATGCTAAAGCCATTGTTTTTGATTATTCTTATAAATACTTCTACCTCGATGGATATGGTAAGGATTTCTCTGTTTTAAATGTAAAGCAGTCGGGGATTTCCGAACAGGAATTTCAAGAGGGGATGTTTGTTGCAAATCTTTTGTCTTTTTATGAGCAACTGTTGGTGTATGAAGAAAATATGCAACTTGCGAAAGAATATAATATTGAGAAACCACTCTGGATTTTTGTCGGTGCAACGGTTACAGGAGGGGGAGAAAAATCTGGTAAAAAAGGGAAAAAAGAAGCTGGTGAAGAATCAGATGTTGCTCAGATTGTCGAATTTATAAACAGAGTAATTAAAGATGAAGATTGGATGAGGGGATGGGCAGAGAAAATTTTAAATGGCAAAACTAATTTAAAAGACGAAAAGGGTAATGATGTCTTTCAGAATAGTTTCAAGTATCTCAGGGGAAGGGGTGTTGACTTTGAAGACCTCTACAAAAGGGTTTTTGGTGGAAAGGGAGGTTTTAAGATTTACGAGATAAAAAACGCGCCGGGGGAGTTTGGTTTAAAAGTGGGAGAAAATAACTATTTTGGAGTTATAAATATCGGTGATGTCTCGGAATTTAAAAAACTATTAGAAAATAGAGGAATATTTATAGAACAAGACGTCATATCCAGCTCTCTCTTTGATGATATTAAAAAGGAAGGTTCTTCAATAAATATTCTCATCGGCTCAAAAAAATTTATTGAGGGATGGGATACGTGGCGTGTTTCTTCAATGGGGCTTTTGAATATAGGTAAAGAACAAGGACCGCAGATCATTCAGTTGTTCGGAAGAGGGGTAAGGCTGAAGGGTAAGGGGATGTCTCTTAAAAGAAGCGGGGAGAATTTGCAGATTCAACTTCTGGAGACGCTTAATATTTATGGTATCAAGGCTGATTACTTAAGTGCGTTTTTAGAAGCGATAAGGAAAGAGGAAGTCGAATTTGAAACCATTGAGATACCTATTAAATTACAACATGAGGAAAAGTGGAAAGACCTTTATACACTTACTAAAGATGAGAAAAGGAGATTTGAAGAGGAAGAAGTTTTAAGATTGGAGCTTGATGATAAGATTTATTTCAGAATAGACCTTTCGCTTAAAGCATCGGTATATTCATCAAAAGAAAGAAAAGAAGAGGGAGGGAAAATTGTAGGGATTGAAGCTACGGAAATAGAATCAGAAGTTAAACCGCTATCTTTTCCAGAAGATAAATTGGATTTGCTGGATTGGAATAGAATATGGCAGGAGATCAACGAGTATAAGATTCTGATGGGCTTCTGGAACTTGGTCATAAATAAAGAAGTATTAAGAAGCCTGCTTTTGTCGAATAGATATAACATACTGACGCTACCTGATGCTTTTGATATAAAAACTCAGAAGGATGTGAAAAGGTTGGAAGACATGGCAATTCTTGTTATCAAAAAGTATATTGAAAAGTTTTATCGAAAATACGCTAATCAGTTTGAAACAGAGCATCTGAGATATGATACTTTTAGCAATCAAAGAGGGCAGTTATTGCTACCTTTTGTTTCTGAGACGGGAGAAAGATATGTTGTTCAGATAGATAAGGAAAAGAAAGAGCTTATAGAGAAGATAAAAGCGTTAGCAAAAGATTTGGATAAACTGTTGAGGGAAGAAACAAAAGAACTGCCTCGAGTTTATTTTGATAAACATCTTTTCTTGCCGATACTTATTAAATCAAAGGAAATAGATAAAATTAAACCTGAAGGGCTTGAAGAGAGCGAGAAAAAATTTATCGAGGGTTTGAAAAATTATCTTAAGGAAAACAAGAGTCAATTTAAAGATTACGAAATTTATCTTTTAAGAAACTTCCCAAAATCTGGGAGAGGGTTTAGACTTCAATGGTCTGAGTTTTATCCCGATTTTATTTTGTGGATTAAAAAAGGTGAAAAGCAAATAATGGTATTTATAGAACCACATGGTTTGGAACATTCAAAAGGATTAGATGATGAAAAAATAAGATTTGCTGGGGTCAATGATTCTGATGGCATTACTATTAAGAAGATAGAGCAAGAAATTAACAAAAAGGAGAAAAAGAATCTCATTCTGGAATATTTTCTTCTTTCACAAACTCCATATGAAAAATTAGTCAAAG
>JBEPZK010000030.1:0-26164 GCA_041640855.1 Candidatus Kryptoniota bacterium | reverse complement strand
GAGGCTGGAGTTATTGGATAATAAGTTTGAAATCTGCAACCACCGGCGATTTTACCTAATGCGGAGGCTTGATAACCCTGAACGATTATAAACTCAACATCATCTCTTTGAATCGGTTCAAGTTTATAATTAGTCTTCTCAAAATTTGAAAGGACATATTCATAAACAAACCTCGCGGATTCAATATTCAAATCCGCAACTTTTTTCTTCGCCTTAAAAATATATTTTATCGCCTCCTGCACAAGTTTAAAATCATATTGAAGCAAAGCAAACGAAGTCGCAACAGCCATAACATTTATCATAACATCCATCCTCGCAATCTGTGGATTGCCAAGTTTCTCAGCAAGTCCCTCAAGCAACTTAGCATAAGGAACACCATAAACCAAAACCCCGTTTTTTGAAGCATAATCAACGACATCTTTTACGCTGAAACCAACGCCATTTTCAGCAAGAAAAGATTTTATCCTTCGATTCGCTGGTTTATCAATTGTTGGGACTTTGTCAACCGTTATATTTTCCTGAGCGATATCATAAATGACCACGCCACCAGGGACAACTTTATGTATATGTCTGAAAAGCGTCTCTGCGTCAAAAGTGACAAGAAAATCTATTTCCTCGAGATGAGAACGTATCGGTTTGGAATCGACCCTCACGACATAGTTGCTATGCTCGCCCTTTATATTCGAATGATATTCCCTCTTTCCAAATATATAAAGTCCACCATAAGCACATGCCCTTGAGAATATATTTGCTCCCGAATCAACCCCACTTCCTTGTGGACCTCCTATCATCCAGGATAGTTGATTTATCTTCATTTGTCGTTTCCTAATTTAATTTTAGATTAAGTCGAAATTTAGTAAGATCTTCAAATTGTTATAACATAGGTTTCAACTAATTTGTTTCAACCGGTCGTGGTCCTAAATTTCAACCTGTCCTTGAAGGGCTCTTCTCTATCAGAAAAATCGGGCTGGTAAAATTCCGGGGATTCTTCGAAGTCTTGAAACCAACCGTTTTCAAATCCAAATTGCTCCAATAAATTCAAAACTGCGATATACTCACCAAACATTATCCTCCTCGATATCAATGGATAGTTAAACGCTTTATTCGTCGGATAATACTGCGACATAATGCTCAATGTAACATCGGTGCCGAGTTCCTTTGCAATCCACTCCAAAGACCCTTTGCTTCCCGCGACATCGTTTGGCAAAATCAAATGTCTAATTATCAAGCCACGTTTTAACACTCCTCCCTCGATTACAAGTTCACTTCCAACCTGTCTTTTCATCTCTTTTATCGCCATTCGAGAATATCTGACATAATTTTTAACTTTTGAATATCTCCACGCCATCTCATCATCGCTATACTTTATGTCTGGAAGATATATATCGACAATTCCATCGAGAAGCCTTAAGACCTCAATAGAGTCGTAAGCGTTTGTGTTATATACAAGTGGTAACCTCAAGCCATTTTCAACAGCGATATAAAGAGCCTTGACAATCTGCGGGACAAAATGAGTTGGCGAAACAAGCCCAATATTATGGCAACCTTTATCTTGAAGTTCAAGCATAATCTCAGCAAGGCGTTCAAAGGTCACTTCGTTTTTAATTTCAACTTTCCAATTCTGGCTGATTTGATAATTTTGGCAATACACACATCTCAAGTTACAATTTCCAAAAAATATATTCCCCGCCCCATTTACACCAACAAGCAACGGCTCTTCCCCGAAATGCGGAACATAAGCAGAAACAATTGGCTTATATCCAGAATAACATCTGCCAATTTCATTTTTCAATCTATTCACACCACAGTTATGTGGACAGATATTACATTTTTCAAGCATTGATTCGAGGATTTCAACTCGCCTTTTAAGTTCTCCAGTTTCATACAACTTGACATATGATGGCACAAACATTTTCATATAGAACTTTGTTTTCAAATCCTCGCCATCCTCTTCGCGTTATTTATCGGTAGAAGTTCCCCCATCTTTTCGATGATATATCCAATTTCGTTTTTTAATTCAATGTAATATCTAAGTTCCGTCTCCTCTCGTTTCAATTCTTCTTCCTTTTGAATCCTCTTATCCCCGCCCTCGAATTTATAAGTTTGCTCTATCATCTCATTGAAAAACCGCTTACCGCCAGCTTTTAACATATCTACCTGCGATTGAGTCCATTGAATCAAATCAGATATCGATTCATATATTTCATAAATATCGTAAGCGGTTGGATTGCTACGAAAAATTTTCAAAAGCAATTCAAATTTCTCGACTGAAACCTCACTTTGACCTGCACTGTAAACAAGATATGCTCTCAAAAATTCCTCACGCCACCCCTCTTTCCAAAATCTATCCCTTAAAATTGCCTTGATTTTATCACTTTCGTTTCGAAAGACGACATCAATTGCACGCGAAAGTTGTTTCGGAGGTTGACAATCAAGATATAACAATCTTACGTATCTCTCAAGATTAATGTGGTTTAGTGGCACAGCGAACTTTTTCTCAATTATCTCGTTCTCCTTTTTTAGAGATATACAAAAACTCGCGGTTAAATTTTTCTTTTTTAAATCTTCTATGATTTCATCGACATCTTCACTTGTTATCTCGACATCATCAAGGATTTTTGAGAAAATCGCTTTATCCGAAACTTTAGGCGTGAAAATCGGTGAAAACAAAAGGTCAAGTTCATAATCCTCAAGTTTCGAAAGTTCCTCCTCAAAAAATTTATCGATTTGGTCAAGCGTATAAGAATAATGCGAGGCGATATAATTTATAACTTGCTCAGTGAGTTGTCTTGGCTTTGTAAGTTCTTCCTCTATCATTTGGATAAGTTTTAACTTCATCTTTCACTCCGAGGTTAGTTTTAAATTATTTAGTTCGTAAATCACACTTAAAATTTCTTCTCTTATTCTTTCCCTCAAATTGTTGTCTTGGATTTTATTCCCGCTCAAATCAAGAACATAAAAAGAATCGACGATGCCATCTACCCGTGTAGCTATTTTTGCAAAATATATGTTCAACCCAAGTTCCGACATTTTGCGGGAAACTTTGTAAAGAAACCCAAGGGAATCAGGCGCGAATACATCTATAACAGTATAATTTTTCGAATCCTCAAATTCGACTGCGATTTTGACATCTTTTTTCGTTCTTTCAATTTTTCTTTTCCATCTTCTTCTATGTCTTTCAAAAAGTTCATCGAGGTTTATCAAGCCGTTAAAAACATCGTTTAAATCGCATTCTATCTTCCTACACTGTTCCGTCGAAAGCTCAACTCCCGAGACATAATCGAAAACCCGAAATTTATCGATCACAATTCCATCTTTTCGCGTAAAAATTTTTGCATCAAATATATTTGCATCATTTGCAGAAAGAACGCCACAAATGCTTGCAAGGACAAAAGGCGCATCTTTTGTGATAACAGTTATCTCCGTATAACCGTCTTTATTCGAAAAAATAACATCAACTTTTTTATCTCCCGATTCAACGATTTTTCTTATATGCTCTTTTATCTCCGAATCAGTGAAAGTGGCTAGGTAAGAGTCATCTTCAATCAAATTTTCAAAATGATTTTCCACGATATCACGAGACACTTTCTCAGAAAGAGAAGATATCACTGCCTCAATCCTTTTAGCAGAACTTTCCTCAAGCAGTTCATAAATCTCGTCAAGTGTCATTTTATTCTCTATGACGGGCTTAGCGAATAAATAAAGTTCCTCGAGCAGTTGTGCTTTCCAACTTGTCCAAGTTTCCGGATTCACAGCGGAAAGGTCTGCATATGTTAAAACGTAAAGCATATCAATTTGTTCACCCCTTTCAAAATTCGATACGAACGAAAGCAATGTTTCCGGGTCGTAAAAATTCCTTCGAAACGCAACCTGTTCCATTAAAAGATGATTTTTGACAAGAAAACAAACATCATCAACCGCATCGTAATTTATCCGCTCCAAGAAATTTTTCGCAAGTTTAGCCCCGATCTCGCTGTGACCATCAATTTTAATCGCTTTCCCGGAATCGTGGAATAATATCGCAAGATAAAGTATATCTTTTCTCGTCAAACTTCTAAATACCTCGCCAAGCCTTGAACCGTCATCGTAAAGAGATTCTGCATTCTTCAATGCTTTCAATGTATGTTCATCAACCGTGTAATAATGATAAACGCTATGTTGAAAAAGCCCAACCAAAGCACCAAATTCAGGTATATATTTCCCCAATATCCCCAATTCGTTCATTGATTCAAATGTAGAAGCAACGTTGCCTTTAGAATTTAAAATCTCGACGAAAATTCTATCAACTTCCCTTGCACTTGTAAAATCAAACTTTTCCGCGCTGTCAAATATAGCCCGCTCCAAATCTTCGCTAAAACTTGCGCCCGTTTTAGATTTATGCAAGAACGCAGTGAAAATATCGATTGGTGGAAGAATTTCTTTTTTAGAGTTAAGAATTATCTTACAACTGTCAACAAGCGAAAAATTTTCATCCAACTTTTCGATGGTTCTGAAACTATCGGTTTTAAATCTATTTTCGAACTTTGCAATGAAAGCTTTGTTTAAAGCAAAAATTTTTCTCGCCTTCAAATAATAATCTCGCATAAAAATTTCAACCGCTTTTCTATTATCATCATCTTTATATCCAAGCCCAGTGGCAACTTTCTCTTGAATATTAAAATCGAGGACGTCGGTTATGCCCTCACAAATTAAGTGAAGTTCAATCCTTGTTTTAAGCATAAATTCAAATGCATCGAGAACAGACAAAAATTGTTCTTCCGAAATCATCTTTTTATCTGCCATCAATTCAAGCATACCTTTGCAAGCGGAAGTATTACCTTTCAATTCCCAAAAGTCCGGGTCAACGCTCTTCAAAATCCAAAGCAAAGTATGTAGGTCCCTTAAACCGCCTGCGCTCTTTTTAACGTTGGGTTCAAGAAGTTTTATAGAATTTCCATACTTTTGATGTCTAAACTTGTTGCCCTCGATAATCTCGCGCACAAACCTTTCGGAATTTTTGCCAAGAGCAATTTCTTTTATAGACTTAACGAAAAACTCAAACAATGTTTTATCCCCACTAACAAATCTCGATTCAAGTATCGATGCCCAAGATTCGATGTCGGAATTAAAAATCTCAACACATTCATCAATACTTCTAAAGCTATGCCCTATGTTTAACCCTTCATCCCACAAAATTTGAAAAAATTCAGAAGCAATTGCTTCAAAATTTTTATCTTTAAACTCAACAAGGAACATTATATCGATATCCGATTTAGGGCAAAGTTCAACTCGACCATAACCACCAGTTGCAATCAAAGCGTAACCACCTTGGGAAAGTAGTGAACTTGAAATGGAGGTTATAAAAGAATCAAGCAATTGCGTCAACATCCGCGTCGTTTCAAAGGCGCTTCCACCGGAGGAATGAAAATTTTTTATCCTTTCAAAATCTATTTCGAAACCAGATTTTAGCCACATGAGTTGAGCTCCTTTGTTTGCTCAAAATTACGCAAAATTTTTCTCTTTTCAGAATTTAGACTTAAATTTATCAAAAAGCACCGAGATATGTCCCGAGCAGTTAAACTTTGTAAAATTTCGGAAATAAAACAAGGAAAAGCGAAATCGTTTAAAATAGATGACCTTGAAATCGCGCTTATAAACTTAGGTTCAAAATTCTTTGCCCTTTCAAACATTTGCCCACATCAACACACGCAAATCGTCAACCATACGGAAGCGATAATTGAGGGAGAAAACATCGTCTGCCCCATGCATGGATGGACTTTTGAGATAAAAACCGGAAAGCCGGTATATGGGTCGGGTAGGTTAAAAAGTTTCGAGGTTGAAATTAGAAACGATGAAATATGGGTAAAACTTGACGATGAACAAGCTTGAGTTGACGCAAAAAATAAAGCAAAAAGCTCTTGAAATTGGATTTTCAAAAGTTGGAATCGCAAAGGCTGAAAAGCTTGATGATGAAGCAGTCAAACTTTCCCAATGGCTTGCCAAGGGGTTTCACGCGGATATGTTCTGGCTTGAACGAACATTCGAAAAAAGGATAAATCCAAAGGAAATCCTACCCGAAGCGAAATCCGTAATTAGCGTCGCTTTAAATTACTTTCAGAAAACTCCGAAACCGAAAAATGGACAAGGCAAAATCTCCATCTATGCCCTCGGCAAAGATTATCACATAATTTTGAAGTCAAAACTTGAAGAACTTCTCAATTTTATACGCGATTTTATTCCAGAGGTCAAAGCGAAAATTTATGTTGACACAGGACCTGTAATGGAAAAAGTTTGGGCTGTTAAAGCAGGGCTTGGATGGATTGGGAAACATACCAATTTGATAACAAAAGAATTTGGCTCATGGGTTTTCCTTGGCGAAATTATATGCGATTTGGAGCTTGAATACGATGAACCTATTGCTGATTTCTGTGGTAGATGCACAAGATGTATCGACGCCTGCCCGACAAATGCGATAGTCGAACCATACGTTTTAGATTCAAATAAATGTATTTCTTACTGGACGATTGAATTTAAAGGCGAAAATTTTCCGAACGATTTGGGGAAAAATTTTGATAATTTAATTTTTGGTTGCGATATTTGCCAGGAGGTTTGTCCATGGAATTTGAAATTTCAAAAGGAAACGACGCTTGACGATTTCAAAGCGTTCGAATACAATGTCAATCCCGATTTGATAAAACTTGCGAAGTTAAAAGAGGACGAATTTAGATTACTTTACAAGCAAAGTCCAATCAAAAGGACGAAATTCAAAGGCTTCATGAGAAACGTAAAAAATGCGATCGAAAATTTGAATCCCTCTATCGAAACTTTTAAACAAAATGACGTCGTTGAATTTGACAGATAAAGACCATATATTTGAAAAAACTTAATTTAGACACGGACAATAATTGAGGATTTGGAACATAGGACAACAAGGCTTGAGAGTTTTATGGTTAAATCGGGCTCAAATTATAACTTAAAGATACAAAGTAAAACAAAATAGAGCGATTAAAAATGCAACCAATTGAGCACAGAAAAGTTATCATCATCGGCTCCGGACCTGCTGGATTAACTGCTGCAATCTATACTGCACGTGCCGGGCTTGACCCTCTAGTTTTCGAAGGCTCTCAACCTGGCGGTCAACTTATGCTTACAACAGAAGTTGAAAATTTCCCTGGATTCCCGAAGGGAATTCAAGGACCTGAACTTATGCAATTGATGCGCGAGCAGGCGGAAAGATTTGGGACCAAACTTGAGATGCTCGATGTTACAAAAGTCGATTTCTCCACAAGACCATTTAAAATTTGGGCTGACGAGGACCTCTACACTGCGGATGCAGTAATTATTGCAACAGGTGCCTCTGCAAAATGGCTCGGACTTGAATCGGAACAAAAATTGCGCGGATTTGGCGTCTCCGCCTGTGCTACCTGTGATGGCTTTTTCTTCAAAGATAAAGAGGTGGTCGTCGTTGGCGGTGGAGATACAGCTATGGAAGAGGCACTTTTCTTGACAAGATACGCAAGCAAAGTAACAATAGTTCATAGAAGGGATAAGCTAAGAGCATCAAAGATAATGCAAGAACGAGCGATGAAAAATCCAAAAATAACCTTCATTTGGAACTCAGTTGTTGAAGAAGTCTACGATGTGGAGCAAAGAAAAGTAACCGGTGTGAGATTAAGAAATGTTGTAACCGGGGAAACGATGGATTATAAATGTGATGGTTTATTTATAGCGATTGGGCATCAGCCAAACACCGAAATTTTCAAAGGTCAAATTGAAATGGATGAGGTCGGATATATAATCACAAAGCCTGGGTCAACTCAAACAAGCGTCCCCGGGGTATTTGCAGCTGGAGATGTAGCAGATAGGGTCTATCGTCAGGCTGTAACCGCCGCTGGAACAGGCTGTATGGCTGCGCTTGATGCGGTAAAGTATCTGGAATCCCTACACGATTAACCCCCCAAAGCGGGCTTTTAGCCCGCTTTTTTTATATTTGCTTGATTTGAAATTTTTATTTATTTTGACTTTAGAACTGTTAAACAAAATCCTCAAGACAAAGGATGGATTACAGAGACTTTGAAGACAGAGATGAATTCGAAGAATTCCCAGAAAAAGAAAAAATTGAAGATAAAATAAAGCAATACGAGGAAATCCTTAGGGACTCCGAAGGCGCCTATATGAACACCGAAATTGTAGAGGAATTAATTGAACTTTATATGATTTCGGGCAATTATGAAAAGGCCCTTTCCCATATACAAAAACTTATCGCTCTCTTCCCTTATTCTTCTGACTATTGGATACGGCGCGGGGTGATTTTGAATAATATGTCAGAATATGATAAAGCCTTGATTTCCTTCCATAAGGCTCTAATGCTAAACCCGAATGAACCTGATGCCTGGGCAAATATGGCGATAACATTTGAAAATATGGACCAGCCTGAAGAAGCTCTCGAATGCATAGAAAGGGCAATTGAACTCCAACCCGGAAATGTAGATTTACTTAGAATCAAAGCAGAACTGCTTGAAAAGGTAGATAAATACAGCCAATCTGCGGAGATTTTGAAGCAAATAATAGAAATGGGGCAAAACAATAAAGAAGACCTCATAAAGCTTGCAAATTGCTACGAAAAAATGGGAGATTATGACAACTTAATTGAAACTGTCGATAAAGCGCTTGAAATGGACCCTTATAACTACGACTTATGGTACAAAAAAGGCTATGCCTTGGCGAAGAAAAATAATATCATTAAAGCAATAGAAAGTTTGGATATGGCTCTTGTGATAAAAGAAGACTTTATAAATGCTTTGGAATTAAAGGGCGAACTCTTGTTTAAAATCGGTCGATATGCTGATTCGCTCGAGACATTTAAACAACTTCTAAACTATCATGAAAATTCGGAAGTAGCCCTCTTTTACATTGGAAATATAAAAGCAAAACTTGGGCAATATCGAGATGCGATCAAGTATTATAATCAATTGATAAAGTTGAACCCAGAAAATTATGTCGCCTATTACGCACGCGGAAACTGTTATGAAGCTATTGGAAATTATAAAAGAGCGCTCGCGGACTATACAATTGCGGTCAACTTTAACCCCAGGGTCTCTGACCTTTGGGAAGCTAAGGCAGAGGTTGAATATGAAATCGGGAAATTTAGCGAAGCTTTGTCAAGTTATATGATGGCGATAAAATTAGATGAAAATAACCCAAGTCTATGGGTAGGCGCTGGAATGGCTTATGAACAACTTGGCAGATATCAAGAGGCTGCAAATGCTTATTACAACGCCTTGAAAATTGACCCAGAATATCCCGAACCATATTACCAAATTGGACGATTGTTTCTTATGGCAAATATGATAGACGAGGCGGGGAAATACTTCGCAAAAGCATTCGAACTTGATAGTTCAAAAGTTGAAATATTTGAGGAAGAGTTTCCAGAATATAAAAAACACCTTAAAAAATGGATAAAGAAGTGACGCGATAGATTTTAGAATCAAAGTCTTAAAGGGGGTTTATGGAAATAAATTCTGATACTAAAATAGTCGGCCTTATCGGTCATCCTATTTCTCATTCTTTTTCTCCTTTGATACATAATTTCGCATTTGAACTCCTTGGGCTAAATTACAAATACTTGACTTTTGATGTCCTTCCCGAGAATTTGGAGGACGCATTGAAAGGTATAATTGCGCTTGGCATAACTGGGGTAAATGTCACAATTCCTCACAAAGAATCTGTCATCACAAATTTACACGATGTCTCACCAGAAGCACGGATAATCGGTGCGGTAAACACAATTGTAAACGATAATCAAAAGCTAATCGGATACAATACAGATGTTTTTGGTTTCACCGAATCGATCAAAAAATATAAAGACGTCATCGCAAATACGCCTGTCTTTATCTTCGGAGCTGGAGGCTCTGCAAGAGCGGTTATTTACTCGCTTATAACGAACTTTCAACCCGGAAGAATTGTCATCGCAAATAGAAACATCTCAAGGGCGGAGGGAATAGCGAGATATTTTTCGCAGGTCTTGGGGTATAAAAATTTCGAAGTGAAAGAATTTTTCTTCCCGGACATAGCCAAAGACATAAAATCATCTCGATTAATAGTTAACGCAACGCCAATAGGAATGTACCCAAATATAAATGATGCAGCGGTTCAAAGTGACGAAATTTTTCACGAAGGTCAAATTGTCTACGACCTAGTTTATAATCCTCCGATGACGAAGTTGTTAAAAATCGCTCAAAATAAAGGCGCAGAAATTATAAGCGGGCTTGATATGTTGATCCTTCAAGCGGGAAAATCGTTTGAACTTTGGACGGGAAAAGAGATGCCAATCGCTGAAACCAAAAAGTTTTTGCTTCAAAAATTAAAGTCAAAAAAGAGAAAAAATGACACTTCAAGATAAATACAAAAAACTGCAAGAAATTATCAAAGAGATGGGTTCCGTAGTTATTGGCTTTTCCGGCGGGGTTGATAGCACGCTCCTTGCAAAAGTCGCACACGATATCCTCCAAGACAAAGCCATAGCAGTTATAGGGAGGTCGGAAACATACCCCGAGGACGAATTAAATGAAGCGATAAAACTTGCGGAAATGATTGGAATTAAATATAAAATTGTCGATACTGAAGAAACCGACAACCTTAAGTTTTCAGAAAACCCACCCGACAGATGCTACTATTGTAAGACTGAGCTGTTTTCAAAATTAAAAGAAATCGCCATCGAAGAAAAAATCGAATGGATTGCTGATGGTACAAATGTCGATGACCTCGGCGACTATAGACCTGGTTTAATAGCTGTAAAAGAAAACAACGTTCGCTCACCACTTCTTGAAGCTGGATTGACTAAAAAAGAAATCCGCGAACTTTCCCGAACCCTTGGACTTCCAACCTGGGATAAGCCATCTTTCGCATGTCTATCGTCCAGATTTCCGTATGGGTTCCCAATTGACAGGGAAAAATTGAAAAAAATTGACAAAGCGGAATCATTTCTAAGGAGGTCGGGATTAAAAATCGTCCGCGTTAGATATATCGATGAAAACACAATAAGAATTGAAACTGGAAAAGAAGAGTTCAAAAAATTTTTCGATGACGAGTTTAGAATTAAAATCGTCAAAGAACTTAAAAATCTTGGATTTATATATATCACGCTAGACCTCGAAGGCTATAGAACAGGAAGTATGAACGAAGTTTTAAAAATTCAAACAAACTCGCAATAAAAATTCACAATTTCGCGAGTTCAGATTTTAGATATTCAATCGGTTTAACAGGGGTCGGGTCGACTTTGTTTAGAATCGCAAGATAAAAGCTCACCCAATCACCAAGGTAAATTTGAGAGAAAATCCTTGCAAGCGGTGTATTCCCTTCAGAGTAGATATTTAACACTTCACCAGCGTAAGGTCTTAGCAATTCGTCGGTTATCTCAATTCTATGCTTTATCCTTTCATATTCATCATCGTCCCTTAAAATGACGACACTTATCTTGCTCATCAACTCTTTAAAACCCCCTTCAACTTCTCCCGACCATCCAACTATTTCATTATGATTTAATTCTGGAAAAACATTGAAATGCGCAAGCATCTTCGCGTTTTCTTCAATTTGACAAGCCCATCTCATTGCGACGACATCGAATTTTCCAGAAGAGTATATAAAGGGAATTGAACCAGCTATGCGAGTTGCGATTTTATAAGCCAAGTTCTCTTCATGTTCCGGGTTTGAGTAAACTTTCGACTTTTCCTCGATAAGTTTTATCGTCTCCGCAATTTCTCTTTTTTTGTTCTTAACAAAACCAAGCTTTGAGAGCACAACAAGAAGCGGGAAAAAAGAATAGCCAAGAGCTGTCCTCGGTGGATAACCTGACGGAATTTTTATAATTGGGTGTTTTTTCTTCAAAGCAATTTTTTCAATCTCACCATTCGAAGTTATACAAATTATTTTCGCCTTCTTTTTAATCCCATCTTCATACGCTGAAATAGTTTCTTCGGTGTTTCCAGAATAACTTGAAACAATCAGCAATGTATTTTGATCGACAAATTTCGGCAGGAAATAATCGCGGTTGACAAGTAATGGAACTTTGATTTCATCGGAAAGATACGAGCGTAACAAATCTCCAGCGATCGCAGAACCACCAAGCCCGGTTAAAACTATCTTGTTAATTTTCTTACCAATGTTTAATTTAACTTTGTTTCCGATTTCAACTGCCTCTTTAATTTGCCCGTGGAAATTTACGAGTTTTGAAAACATATCTGACTTATCGTAACTTCTGATGTTTTCAATTGTGAGCATAATTTCTCCTTTTAATTTTCAAATTTCAATTTCAGAAATTATACCTTTTAACTCCTTGTTTAAAAATTCCTTTACCTCATCTTGGGTTTTAAAGATAAGCGCGCGTTTGCTTACCCTTTTCGCATCTTTATATTTTATCAACCTTATTATTTGCTTTATCTTGGGTATATTTTTGGGCGCTGTACTTAACTCATCAAGTCCAAAACCGACAAGCAAAATCGTCGCGTAAGGGTCACCAGCCATTTCACCACACATAGCAACGGGAATTTTAGCGCGATGAGCGGATTCAACGACAAATTGAATTAACCTTAAAACCGCTGGATGAAACTCTTGATAAACCTTTGCAACGGTCTCATTCCCACGGTCAACCGCAAGAACATATTGAATTAAATCGTTTGTCCCAATGCTGAAGAAATCGACCTCCCTCGCCATCTCTTTAGCCATTAATGCGGAAGATGGAACTTCAATCATAACACCAACTTTGACATTTTCGACAAATTTAATGCCTTTATCTTTCAATTGAGACTTCGCAAGTTCAACGTATTTTTTCGCCTGCCTTACCTCTTCAATGCTGGTCACCATCGGAAACATTATCATAACATTTCCTTTCGTATTCGCCCTTAAAATCGCTCTTAATTGAGTCAGCAAAATATCCGGTTTATCAAGCCCAATTCTAATCCCACGCCACCCAAGAAATGGGTTGCTTTCGCGATGATAATCCTTAAAAATTTTATCCCCGCCGATGTCAAAAGTTCTTATCACAACTTTATGCGGGTAAACTTTCTCAGCAATTTTTAAATACTCCTCAAATTGTTCATCCTCATCTGGGATAACGCCGTTTTCAATTATATATTCAGTCCTAAATAGACCGATTCCTTCTGCGCCATTTTCAATTGCTTCATCGACTTCATCTGGCAATTCGATATTTGCAAGCAAGGTGAACCTCTTCCCATCGAGAGTTTCAGCTGGAAGAGATTTCAACTGTTCAAGTTTTCTTTCTATTTCTATAGCCCGTTTCATCTTGTCTTGATATTCTTCTATCACCGATTGTTCGGGATTTATAATTACAAGTCCTTTATATCCATCGATTATAACAACATCTCCTGTTTTGATTAATTTTGACGCGTCTTTTAATCCGACAACTGCTGGAATTTTAAGAGCGCGCGCAAGAATTGCAGTGTGCGATGTATATCCCCCAATGTCAATTGCATACCCCAAAACTTGATTTCTGCTAAAAAGAATCGTATCTGCTGGTGTTAAACTTTCAGCTACTACAATCCTTGAAGAATCAAATCTCGAAAGCCATTTTTCCTGTTGGATGTTTCTTATGACCCTGTTTTTAAGGTCCTCGAGGTCGTGAGCTCTCTCCTTTAGGTAATCGTCATCTGAACTTTGCATAAACTTGATATATTTTTCAATTTCATCATTGACGATAAACTCTGCATTCAATTTTTCAGCTTTGATTCTTTCGGTTATCTTATCGATTATAGTTTTATCACCGAGCATTAAAATTTGTGCTTCAAAAATTTGCGCCCCTTCTAAGCCGAGTTTCTCAATCGCGAGTTTTAAAATTTTGTCAAGCTCATTTTTCGACCTTTCCACCGCTCTCAAAAACCTTTCAACCTCAGCTTCAACCTCTGACTCTTTAAGTTCTTTTTTCGTTATCTTAGGTTTTAATTTTTCATATTTAAGTGCTACTCCAATTGCAATTCCAGGTGAAGCAGGTATTCCCTCAATTACCTTCTTGCTGTCCATTTTTATTTTCTTCTTTTAATTCGCTTAGTTCTCCAAAGCCTGATTCGAAAAGTTCAACTATAGCCTTTGCAGCTTCCTCCTCATCTTCACCAATAAATTTTAAAATTAACTTCGAACCTTGTTCAGCAGCCAGCGACATTACTCCAATTATACTTTTGCCATTTATTTCCATACCATTTTTCTCGATGAAAAAATCGGATTTAAATTTAGAAGCGAGCTTAACAAGCATCGCTGCGGGTCGTGTGTGAAGCCCTGTCCTATTTTTTATCTCGACTTCCTTTATTATCATTTAAACTCTTCTCTCGCCGAGTTTATTTGCAAGATAGATAAGGGTATCTCGAGCATGACTTTCGGGCAAATTTAAAATTGACTCAATAGCTAAATTAGTATAAAATCTAACTTTCTCCTGTATTTCATCAATTATGCCATAACGATAGTAAATTTCTTTAACAATTGGAACGATTGAACAATCAATCCCATCTTTGTTAAAGACTTTCATTATAACTTCTCTATCCTCATCTCTCGCTTTATCTTTCGCGCTTATAAGAAGATATGTCCTTTTGCCGTTAACAATATCTCCCCCAATTGATTTTCCAAATTCTTCTGAGTTCGCAACGACATCAAGCAAGTCATCTTGCAATTGAAATGCTAATCCAAGATTTAAACCGTAATTTTCAAGCGCTCGGATTTCTTCATCGTTGCCATTTGCAATTAACCCGCCAATCTTTGCGGAATTTTTTATTAACGATGCTGTCTTTTTGCTTATCATCTCGATATAATCTTTAATCTCAACATCGAAACTCATTTCAAGTTCAAGGTCGAGCGCCTGACCTTCGCAAACCTCAAGCGCGGATTGAGAAAAAGCGCTGAAAATTTCATTTATCCTCGGGGATTTGACATCCGAAAGAAGTTTATAAGCGAGCGCAAACATAGCATCGCCGCTTAAAATAGCAGTGTTCACATCCCATTTTTTATGAATTGTCCTCAACCCCCTTCTAAGTTCCGCGTTGTCCATTATGTCGTCGTGGACAAGCGTAAAATTATGAAAAATTTCAATCGCAATAGCTGCGTTTAAAGCGTCTTTATAATTTCCTCCAAGCGATTCACAAGCGAGAAGGACAATCACAGGTCTTATTCTTTTCCCGCCGGCGTTTAAAATATACTTTATCGGCTCGTATAAACTCGCAGGTTTTGCCTCTGAAATCAGCTGTTTCAGATGCTTGTCTATAATTCTCCTGTAATTGTTATAACTTTGGTCGTAGTCCATTCAATTAGTTTATGATTTTTAAATCCAGTCCCACAAGGTTTGATTTTTCAAGTAAATTTTAATAAAAGATGATAAAATAATCAAATAAGGGGTGAAATTTGAATTTCGTTGAGCAAAAAATTAATTTTATTGAAAAGCAACAAAGCCCGAAGAAAATGGAGAAAAAGAAATACATCTTAAAGCGTGAGATTTTCGAAGAACACAGCGTAAAACCATCAAAAATTAAATACAAAGAGGAACTTAACCCTGCACAATATGAAGCGGTGATGACACTTGAAGGTCCCGTTCTCGTCATCGCTGGCGCTGGGACGGGAAAAACAAGAACTATAACATACCGCGTCGCAAGACTTGTCGAAATTGGCGTAAATCCCGAATCAATACTACTTCTCACCTTCACGAGAAAAGCGGCACAGGAAATGCTAAGCAGAGCATCAATTCTTCTCGACGCCCGATGTGATAGAGTCTCTGGCGGAACTTTCCACTCGTTTGCAAACTTAATCCTGAGGCGATATGCAAGCCTTTTGAAATATGACAATTCGTTCACGATACTTGACCAAGCGGATGCGGAAGATGTCATAAATCTTTTGAGGACACAGGAAGGATATGATAGGGCCAAGATGAGATTCCCACGCAAGCAAACGCTTTATGAAATTTATAGCAAAAGCATCAACACAGAAACACCCATTGAAGAAATCGTCCTGAACGAATTCCCGCACTACTACGAACAAGTAGATGAAATTGTTAAACTTTTCAGAATTTACAACACTTATAAAGCAAAGCATAACCTGATGGATTACGACGACCTTTTATTGAATTTGAAAAGACTGCTCGAGGATTTCCCCGAGGCGCGAAAAAAACTTGCAAACCAATACAAATACATAATGATAGATGAATACCAAGACACGAATCGACTTCAAGCGGATATAGTTCGCCTTCTTGGGATGGAACATCGAAATGTGATGGCTGTCGGAGATGATTCACAAAGCATATATGCATTTAGAGGTGCAAATTTCAGAAACATTATGGACTTTCCAAAAGATTTTCCGGGAACCAAAATCATAAAACTTGAAGAAAATTATAGAAGCACGCAACCTATTTTAAACCTTGCAAACGAAATAATCGACAAAGCAAGGGAAAAATACACAAAGGTTCTCTACACGAAAAAAATCGGCGGAGAACTTCCCGTCATCGTAATTGCACCGAGCGAAAATCATCAATCAAAATTTGTGGTTCAAAAAGTTCTCGAACTCAGGGAGGAAGGCATACCCTTAAATCAAATCGCTGTTCTATTCAGGGCAAGTTATCTATCATTCGATCTTGAAATTGAACTTGCAAAAGCAAACATACCTTTCGTCAAATTCGGCGGTTTCAAATTCATTGAAACAGCACACATAAAAGACATAATCGCACATTTGCGCGTTATATTGAACCCAAACGATATAATCTCATGGCATAGGATATTGCTGCTCCTCGATGGCGTCGGACCAAGGACAGCACAAAAAGTAATCGACGATATAACCGCTGGAAAATTGAACATTAAAACAAACCCAAACTTTTGGCTCGAATTCAAAGGTTACCCAGAAAGTGTATCTCAATTGTTTAAACTTCTTTATACAATTTATCCAGATGATGTGTCGGTCCAAGAAAAAACGGAAGTCATACTTCGCTATTACGAGCCGATAATGAGAGATAGATATGACGATTATGAAAAGAGGAAAAAAGATTTGGAAATTTTTGAGAATATCGCATCAAGATACGATTCGCTTGAAGATTTTTTGACCGACCTTGCGATTGAACCACCGAATGAAAGCGTATCAGAAATCGTCCCGCCGGGGAAAGATGATGAGTATTTGGTTTTGTCAACGGTTCACTCAGCAAAGGGACTTGAATGGAACACTGTTTTCATAATTCATGCGCTTGACGGAATTTTCCCATCTTCACATTCCGCAAGAAACGACGACGAAATAGAAGAAGAAAGAAGATTAATGTATGTCGCATGCACGAGGGCTAAAGAACGCCTTTTCATTTGCTATCCAATTGGTGTTTACGATTCCCGCTCAGGTTTCATCCTCACGAAGCCATCAAGATTTATAGCAAACCTTCCTGATGAACTTGTCGAATATTGGGTTATCGATGAAGAATAAGCAAAATTTCTTTTTTCTTTTGTTTTTTCTAAATTTTTAAGAGTTCAAAAACAAAATTCACCAGTTAATGAACGGAAAAGTTGTTTTAAGTGGAATGCGTCCAACTGGGAAATTACACCTTGGACATCTCGTAGGCGTCCTCGAAAACTGGGTAAAACTCCAAAAAGAACACAAATGCTTCTTTTTAATCGCAGATTATCATGCGCTTACAACAAACATTGATACATCAGACATTTATCAAAATTCGATAGAAATGCTCATCGACTGGCTCGCATCTGGAGTCGACCCAGAGATAAGTCCTGTCTTTAGACAATCTCAGGTGAAAGAACATACAGAACTTCATTTGATTTTTTCGATGCTAATTAGCGTATCAAGGCTTGAAAGAAATCCGACTTTGAAAGAACAGGTTCGCGACCTTCAGCTTGATAACATATCTTACGGACACCTTGGCTACCCCGTTCTACAAGCAGCGGATATTTTGCTTTATAAAGGTGAGCTTGTCCCCGTTGGCGAAGATCAACTTCCACATCTCGAGATAACCAGAGACATAGCCAGGCGTTTCAACCAAGTTTATGGACCTGTTTTCCCAGAGCCCGAACCTCTTTTGACGGAATTCGCTCGTTTGCCCGGGCTTGATGGCAAAAGGATGAGTAAATCGCTCGGGAACACAATTTTAATTTCAGATTCCCCAAATGAGATAAAAGCAAAGATGAAAAAAGCATTCACAGACCCACAAAAAATTTACAAAGGTGACCCCGGTAGACCTGATCTATGCCTTGTCTTCACATATCATAAAAAATTCAATCCTGAAGAAGTCCCAGAGATAAGAAAAGGTTGTGAATCAGGGCAATTGGGCTGTGTCGAGTGCAAGGCAAGATGCGCTGAGAAGATAATCGAATTTCTAAAACCAATCCATGAAAAGAGAGCATATCTTGAATCGAATAAAAAAGAAGTTGAAAAAATTTTGCTTCACGGGGAAGAAAAAGCCCGCGAAGTTGCGAGAAAAACAATGGACGATGTCCACAAAGCAATGAAACTTGGGTGAGAGATGAAATATAAAGTAAAACTTCCATATTTCGAGGGTCCACTCGACCTTCTGCTGTTTTTCATCAAAAGAGATGAACTCAATATCTATGATATACCGATAGCAAAGATAACGAAAGATTTTCTCGAATACATTCAGTTAATGCAAATGCTCGACCTTGAAATAGCAAGCGAATTTATAGTTATGGCCTCGACCTTGATGCAAATAAAAGCGAAAATGCTTTTACCGAAACCAAATGTTGAAAATGAAGAAGAGGAAGAAGACCCAAGGGCTGAACTTGTAAAACAATTGCTCGAATATAAAAAGTTTAAAGAACTTGCCGGCGAATTTGAAAAGATGGAGGATGAGGCAAGCAAAATTTATTACCGCGGATATTTTAAACATGACGCTCGGGATTATTACGACGAAAACGAAACTTATGAATTTTTGAAGGATGTCTCATTATTTGACCTTTTGACCGCATTCAAAAAAGCCTTCGAAAACGCAAGTGAAAAAGAAGTTCACGAAATCGAAGTCCAAAATTACAAAGTCGAAGATGAAATAGAAAACATCATAAACAGGCTAAAAATCAAAAGTAGATTTTCCTTCAGCGAATTCTTTGAAGAATACCATGAGAAAATTCGAATCATAGTTGCATTCCTTGCAATCCTTGAACTTGCGAGGTTGAAAAAAATAAAAATTTCACAGCAAGATACATTTGGTGAAATCTTCATTGAAAGAGCATTCGAAGAACAAGAAAGATACGCTGCAAACGCAATTTAAAATAAATTCATCTTCAAAATGGAAAATCTAAAATCGATCATCGAAGCCATAATTTTCGCATCAGATGTCCCACTAAGTTTGAAGCAGTTAAAAGAAATTATAAACGAGCCGAACAAACCTTTTACAAAAAATGGCGACCAAACTAAGATAAGTGAGCAAGACATAAAAAATGCGATAGACGAATTAAATCGAGAATATACGGAAAGAGGCTCCGCATTTAGAATAATTGAAATTGCGGAAGGTTATCAGTTTGCAACGTTGCCAGAGTTTGCAAGATGGGTTGGAAAACTTTTTAAAGAAAGGACGAAGAAAAAACTCTCACAACCTGCGCTTGAAACGCTCGCAATAATCGCTTATAAACAGCCCATAAGCAAACCAGAAATAGAAGCAATACGAGGCGTAAATGTCGACCACATAATTAAAACATTGCTTGAGAAAAAATTAATCACAATTGTTGGAAGAGCTGATACACTCGGTAGACCGCTACTCTACGGAACCACAAAGGAGTTTTTAAAATACTTTGGTCTTAAAAGTTTATCCGAACTTCCAAAGCCAACCGAAATCGAAGAAATTATGCAAGAGGATGATGAGAAAATTAATTCATATATCGAGGTGACTGAGGATGAAAGAGAAAAAATCCCTAAAAAAAATGGAAAGTGAAAGCGAGCTTGTTCGCCTGAACAAATACCTCGCAATGTGTGGCGTCGCATCGAGAAGAAAAGCAGATGAACTAATTCAACAAGGAAAGGTCGCGGTAAATGGTCAAGTGATAACTCAACTTGGCGTGAAAATAAACCCTAAAAAAGACAAAGTCACGGTCGATGGAAAACCTGTAAAACCGGAAGAGAAATTAGTTTACATAGTTCTAAATAAGCCCAAAGATTGCATAACAACTGTAAAGGATGAAAAAGGTAGAAGAACTGTTCTCGACCTCGTCAAAGTCAAACAAAGAATTTTCCCCGTTGGACGACTCGATAGAAACACAACTGGCGTTTTGCTTTTGACAAACGATGGTGAACTTGCTTATCGATTGATGCATCCGAAATATAAAGTTGAGAAGGCATATAAAGTTGAAATAGACAAACCTATAAAACCCGAAGATTTGGAAAAATTAAGGCGTGGGATAATGCTCGACGGGAGGATGACAGAGGCATGCGATGTTTATATCCTTCCAAACAGCGACAACAAAGAAATTGGCATCACAATTCACGAGGGAAGATACAGGCAAATAAGAAGGATGTTTGAGAGATTGGGTTATAAAGTGAGAAAACTTCACAGGGTAAGTTTCGGTGGAATAACCGTAAGCGGAATGAAACGCGGCGAATGGCGATATTTGACGGAAAAGGAAATAAAAAAATTGAAACGACTTGTTGACCTCGAAAAATAAGGTTTCAATTGATTGTGCTATAGAGCGTATTGCAATACGTCTCTACGAATTTTTCTGACCTACGTAATTTTCAAAATTAGTTGTACGGGGCGGATAATCATTCGCCCCAACCATCAACAACAAAGTTGAATTAATTCAAGATAAATAAAACAAAAAACTTCGCAAGTTATGTTTAAAAAGCTACTCCCTCTACTTCTGCTAATCGTCTACTCATGCGCAACAACACAAAAAGTCATCGAAGCAAGACCACACGACGAAACCAAAGAAAAAGAAATAATCTATTACGAAAAAGACGATCCGTTAAACAGATTAAAAAACGAACTTGACGAAATTTTCAGCAACCCAAGCTTTTCTAACGCATATTGGGGCGTAATAATCCAATCACTTGAAACAGGGGAATATATCTATAGATTGAACGAACACAAAAGTTTCATCCCTGCATCAAATATGAAACTATTTACTACAGCGGTTGCTCTAATTAAACTTGGTCCCGACTTTAAATATAAAACAAACCTCTACACTGATGGTGAAATTAAAGATGGGGTTTTATATGGGAATTTATTCGTTAGGGGAACTGGTGACCCGACGATTTCGGGAAGATTTACAAACGGCGATGTAACTAAAACCTTCAAAGATTGGGCTGATTCACTGTTGAAGATGGGAATAAAAGAAATTAACGGCGATATAATTGGAGACGACAACTATTTTGACGACCAATATATGGGAACTGGATGGGCGTGGGATGATGAAACCTATTGGTATTCCGCTCATATCAGCGCTTTGTCTTTTAACGATAATTGCGTTGATCTTGAAATTCTACCAGGCAAAAAAATTGGCGACACCGCGATAATAAAAATAACACCAAACACAAACTATGTTAAAATAAAAAACTCTGTCATAACAGTCCACCCGGACAGCGCAACACAAATCGATTTCTTCAGAGCCCCTGGGACAAATACGATAAATGTCTTCGGAAAGATAAGTTTGAAATCAAAACCGTATAAAGAATCCATAAGTGTACACAATCCAACGCTTTACACTGTGACTGTTTTAAAAGAAGTTTTCGAATCAAAAAGCATAAAGGTGAATGGCAACGCGCTTGATATAGATGATACGAATTTAAATCCAAATTATGAAACGATGAAAATTTTAACATATTATGAGTCCCCGCCTTTAAGCGAGATAATAAAAGTAATAAACAAGAGAAGTCAAAACTTCTACACTGAGCAAGTTTTCAGAACTCTCGGGAAAATTTTTGGAGGCGAAGGTTCCACTCAAAAATCGGTTGAAATCGTAAAAAATACGCTCGCTCAAATTGGAATCCCACCTGAGCAAATTTCAATCTATGATGGTTCCGGACTGTCAAGATTAAATCTCGTAACTCCATTTCAAATTTTGACACTTCTAAATTATATGTTCAGGCATGAATACTTTTCCTACTTTTACGAATCTCTCCCAATTGCAGGGGTTGACGGAACGCTTGAAATGAGGATGAGAAAAACAAAAGCACAAGGCAATGTCCGAGCGAAAACTGGCTATGTACAATACGCAAGGTCATTGTCTGGTTATGTCAAAACGAAAGATGGGGAGATGCTTGCTTTCGTCTTGATGACAAACAATTATCTTGTCCCTACCTCAGTGGCAAATTCCATCCAAGATATCGTATGCCAAAGACTAGCAAACTTTTCAAGAGAAAGATAAAAAAGGCGGGGTTTTAAACCCCGCCCTATTCTACTAACGCTGGTCAATTGGAACATAGACCTGGTCCATCGGTCCGACGTACTCGGCTCTTGGTCTGTAGATTCTATTATCAGCAAGTTGCTCAAGGATATGAGCTGTCCAACCGGTGATTCTGCTTACCGCGAAAATTGGAGTGTAAAGGTCAAGAGGAATTCCCATATAGTAGTAAACAGAAGCAGAATAAAAGTCAACATTCGGCCAAACTCCTTTCTCACCAAACTCTTTAACCCAAAGTTCCTCAATCCTCGCTGACATCTCATACCACTTCGTATTTCCAAGTTTCTCACCGAGCATCTGTGAATATTTTTTCAAAATTATTGCTCTCGGGTCCATAGATTTATAAACTCTGTGTCCAAATCCCTCAAGTTTTCTCTTTTCTTCGATCGCCTTTTTAACAAAGTCATCAACTTTTGAAAGTTCACCTATCTCAAGCAAATACTTCATAACTTCTCTATTCGCGCCGCCATGAAGAGGTCCTTTCAACGTCCCGATAGCAGAAGTCACCGCTGAATACATATCAGTCAAAGTTGAAATCGTAACTCTTGCTGAAAAAGTCGAAGCGTTCATCTCATGCTCTGCATGCAAAATCAATGCGACATCCATAATTTTGGCATAAAGTTCATCCGGTTTCTCACCTTTGAGCATATAAAGGAAATTCGTCGCGATGTTGAATTCTTTGTTCGGCTTTACAGGTTCTTTCCCATTTCTAATCCATTCCCACGAAGCGACGATTGTTGGGAACTTCGCTGTAAGACGAAGCGCTTTTCTCCTATTTGCCTCAAGCGAATTATCGTTTCTATCTGGGTCAAACAAGCCAAGAAATGAAACCGCTGTCCTCAAAACATCCATAGGGTCTGAATCCTTCGGCATAAGTTTCATAACAGTGATGAGCTGTTCCGGGATTTCGTATTCGGAACGGATTGCCTTGACGAATTCATCATATTCGTCCTTCTTCGGCAAACGATAGTTCCAAAGCAGAAATGCAACCTCTTCAAAATTTGAATGCTCAGCAAGGTCCGCGATATCATAACCAAGATAAAGAAGTTTGCTTCTTTTACCATCGATGAAGCAAAGTTTCGTCTGGTTTGCAATTACATTTTCCAGACCCTTTACATAGGTTGGTTGTGTTGTTTGTGCCTGTGACATGGCTTACCCCTCCTTTTAATTTGATTTGTATATGTGCTTAACTAAGATAACGCTCCAAAAAGTGAAATCTAATGCGATTATGTTCATCATCAAAATCATCTCATCAAGAACTTATATTAACAAATGTGCTTTCACTTACAATATACAACTGAGACGCTTAAATTTCAAATTATCCTTCTTCCCCCCGCCCCATCAACTCGTTCACAACCTTTTCAATCTGGGAAAGATTGTAAGGCTTTTCAAGAAACTTTGTCCCCGATGGAAGCGTCTCCCTTAAGTCAACATCGATAAATCCTGTGACCAAAACAAATTTAACAGATGGAGAAATTGAATAAATCTTCTTTATCAACTCATCTCCCAACATCTTTGGAAGCCCGTAATCGACAAATACGATTTTAACATCCGGATTTTCTTTAAACTTTTCAAGCGCTGTTTCACCATTTTCAGCCTCAAGCACCGTAAATCCAAGAATTTCAAGATAATCTTTCATTATAAACCTTAAACTATCCTCATCCTCGACGATAAGCGCCTTATAACCTTCACCTATTTTTCCCATTTTTTCCTTTCCCCGATATGTTTTGACTTCTTTTTCTTCAGTAGAATAAACTGGAAGATAAACATAAAAAGTCGTTCCCCTCCCAACGATACTTTCAAAATCGACAAATCCTTTATGAATCGCCACTACATTTTTAACTATTGAAAGACCGAGTCCTGTCCCTTTTCCAAACTCCTTTGTGGTGAAAAACGGCTCAAAAATTTTATCCTTCAAATCTTCGCTTATCCCCTCACCTGTATCGGAAACCGCAATGTAAGCGTAAAAATCAGCTGAAGCTGGGACTTTAAATTTCTTCTCGATAAAATCTTTATCTACAAAAGAAGTCCGAAATGCCAGCTTTCCACCCTTGGGCATAGCATCGCAAGCATTTAAGCCAAGATTTAAAATCACTTGCTGTAAATCCCCATAAGAACCAAGGACAGTAAAATCTTCGGTCACATTCACCACAATGGAAATCGTCTTTGGAACTGTATGCTCAAGTACTTTCACAGTATCAAGCAAAAGTTCTCTAACTGAAATCGGCTTAAACTCTTCAGCTCTTCTCTTTGAAAATTGAAGCAATCTTTTTGTTACCTCAGCTCCCATTTGACTTGCTGATAGCGCAGAATCGATATAGTTTAAGATATTTTTATCAATTGTTTTTATCTTAGCGAGTTCAAGCATTCCAGTTATTATCCCGAGGATATTGTTAAAATCATGTGCAATTCCACTCGCAAGTTGCCCCAAAATTTCAAATTTTTGAAGCGTGAGAACTTCTTTCTCCCTTTGTTTTCTCTCCGTTATATCTTCAACTATAACCTGAACCGCTGGCTTTCCCTCCCAAATAATCCTCGATGCCATAACTCGAACATCAATTATGCTTCCATCAAGCCTTACGAATTTTTCTTCAACCGGCGGAGCCGGTTTGCCTTTTTCAATCATTTCCTTTATCCTCTCCTTGACTATTTCTTTAAAATCCGGATGAACGAAATCAAGAACTGGTCTACCAATTATATCATCCTCGGTTTTTCCACCGCCAATTTCAACCGCTTTCCTATTGCATTTGACGATTTTCCCATCTTGATGTATTACAACCCCAACAGGGAGATTTTCAAACAAACTTTGATAAAGTTCCCTTTGCCTCAATGTCTCGCTTATATCTCTATAAATTCCAAGGACATACATCTTCTCGCCAAACCTTATATAACTTACGCTTACCTCGACATCGATTTTTCTGCCATCTTTTGCAAGTGCAGTAAACGTGTATCTTTGCGGAACCGGAATGCCCCTTGCTATTTTCTCCCTTCGTTCATATATCATAGGTCTTGATTCAGGCGCAACGAGTTGGATGAAATCTATATTGTTCAACTCCTCCTGCGTATAACCGAACATCTCTTGGAATTTTTTATTGACCTCGACAAATTTCCCCGATTCAAGGTCAAGTATATAAACGCCATCATTTGAATTCTGGAAAAGTAAGGAGTAAAGTCGATAGATTTTGTCTCTTTCCTCCCTTTGCTTTGCTTCTTCCTCTGCTCGAATTATATCTCTCATATTTCTGAAAAAAACAAATCCATAAACCACAACTGCGATCGCCGTTAAACTCAGAAGCAAATATATCAAGTAGGTGCTTGAAGTGATGACTTTTCTTGCAATCTCAAAAGGAAGGCTCACAACAAAAATTAAATCCTCTCTACCAAGTTTAAAATGTGAAAAACCAGCGAGTTTCTCAGGATAATTTTTCAATTTGTATCTTATCGCGCCCGAACCCTTTGCCAACATCATATCTATGTAAGCAAACGAAATATGGCATTGATAGCAACTTTGTTCCTTAAATTCCGCCCGCCTTAAAACCATTTCTGGATGTGAGGAATGGAAAACAAGAACTCTATCTGAAGCGATAAGCCAGGAATCATAAAGCTGACCCATCCCTTTAAGAAAAGAATTTATAAGCGAATCAATTTCAATTGTATAAGCAACCGCGCCAAGAAATTTATCTTTGTTATAGATAGGTGAAAGAATTATTGAAACATTTTTATTAAATAAATTCTTTAAAGATGTATCGCTTGAGATATAAATCAAACTATCAGGGATAAGTTGCATCGTCCTTTTCCAAAATTCATGA
>JBEPZK010000029.1:0-26595 GCA_041640855.1 Candidatus Kryptoniota bacterium | reverse complement strand
TTAGGTTGATAGCTCAATATGATTCTTTCAGTGGCTCGGTTCAAGTTTTTCCGTTGTTAAGCTTCAAACTTAATCCGTTCACGATATTTTACATTGGGTCGACAGTTAATATGCACGATTTTGGCGAGGGATATGGTGTAAGGCAGACAAATCGAGAAATTTTCCTCAAGGTTCAATATTTATGGAGGAATTGAACTTCAAGATTTAAAACTAACTTCAACTCCATTTTCTGGCGAGGTGACATAAATTTTTAATTTCCTTCCAAACAATTCTTGAAATTTTTCGGATATGATTCTTATCGCCTCGCCAGTTTTCTCTTTTATCGTCATAACCACTGCACCCGAACAATTCCCAAACAGTTTCGCTCCTATGACGCCATCAATCGTTGCGGATATATCTACAATTGCATCAATTTCGGGTGAGATTATTTCATATTCATTCCTCAAGCTCAGATGTGAATCAAACATCAATTTCCCAGCCATCGAAAGGTCCCTGCGTCTCAGCGCGATAACAAAATTTAAAATCCTTTCATTTTCCCCGACGACATAGCGAACTTTCCTCATTGAACTTTTGTCGAGAAAGTTTGAGTATCTTTTTAGTTCATCAACTGTTAAATCGCGCAGAGAGTGAACTTGTGGGTTTATACTTGAAATGATCTCTAAAGCGGAGTCGCATTCGGATTTTCGTTTTAAAAATTGAGAAAAGATGTTTGGCTCTTTTTTGCCGGTGTCGATGATTAAAATTTTTAAATTTTTCGAAATCGGGGCATATTCATATTTCAATGTCCTGCAATCGATTAAAATTCCGGTTTTATCTCTTGCCATTGCAGATGCCATACAATCGAAGATAGTTTCATATGGAGCGGAAAAGTTTTGGTTCGCTCTTTCGCATAAATAAAGTAGCTCTATATCTTCAATTTCTATGTTTTGAAGGCGTCGGATTGCAAATGATAAGGCGACTGCGGTAGCGGATGAATTAGCAAGTTCAACTTTTGTCGATATATCGCTTGCTATGCAGATGTTAAGCCCTGGTAAATCAAAACCATTATCAAGGAAGGATTTTATAACGCCTTTTACAGGGGTTGACCATTTGTCTTTTTCTATTTTATCAAGCGATTTTCTCGTGAAAATTTCAAGTTCAACTTCGCGATTTGAATAGACTATGAATTTATCATCGAGCCTTGATGAGATGCTCACATAAACGCGCTGATTAACCGCTATCGAGAATATGAACCCACCGCTGTGATGAGTATGCTCGCCCATCAAGTTTATTTTCCCCGGAGCTGAGCTAACAACCTCAGGCTTTTCATAAAAGACCAAGTTGTGAAGTGATTCAATCATTTTGAGGCTTCCTTTAATTCGCTCTCTTTAAGTTTCACAAGTTCAGACCACATAAGTTCTATCAGTTCTTTCAATCCTTCGCCTGTCACCGCGGAGATTTTAACAACGGGGACATTGTCTTCGAAATTTATTTTATCAAGTTTTCTTCTCAATTTTGCGTCAGCGAGGTCAATTTTTGTGATGGCTACAACTCTCGGCTTTTCAATTAATGTCGGAGAGAATAGTTTCATCTCGTTCAAAAGGGTTTCATAATCTTTCAGTGGGTTTGGACTTATACATTCAATCATTATGACGAGAAGTTTCGTTCTTTCTATATGTTTTAGAAATTGAATTCCGAGCCCTTTCCCAATATGCGCGCCTTCTATCAAGCCAGGCATATCTGCGACGACAAAACTTTTGAATTCGTCATATTTGACGATTCCGAGATTTGGTTGAAGCGTTGTGAATGGATAATCAGCTATTTTGGGTTTAGCAGCGGAAATTCTCGAGATTAAGGTTGATTTACCAACATTTGGAAAGCCGACAAGACCGACATCAGCGATGAGTTTAAGCTCAAGTTCGATTTCTCTTTCTTCGCCTTTTTCTCCTTTTTCGGCAAATCTTGGTGCTCTATTTGTTGGCGTTGCAAATTTTGCGTTTCCTCTGCCGCCTTTCCCACCGCGTGCGACTATGACTTCATCCCCATGATTTACGAGGTCAGCGAGGATTTCCCCAGTTTGAGCATCTTTTACAACTGTTCCGCATGGGACGAGCAAAATTATATCGTCGCCGTTTTTCCCATGTTGATTTTTTCCGCGACCGTGTTCCCCATTTTCAGCCTTGTAAAATGTTTTGTATCTGTAATCGAGCAATGTCGATAGATTTTTATCCGCGCGGATTATCACATCACCGCCTTTTCCACCGTCACCACCATCTGGACCACCTTTTGGAACATATTTTTCTCTCCTGAAGCTGACGCAACCATTCCCTCCGTCTCCAGCTTTGACATGTATTTTTGCATAATCTATTAAAAGCATCTCACTTCACCCGTGGAATATATCTTCTGTAAACTAAGTCTGTGAATTCAATCGCTTCATCTGAGTAGGGGTCGATTTCATTTTCGATGAATATCGAATCTATAAATGCAGATGCTTCCTTCCATGTGTCTATAGAGTTAAGTTTTTCTATTGCTTGCTGAAACTTTAATTCGTTTCTTTTGAAAATTTTCTTCATAAATTTTTCTTTCATTTTCTCATCGAGAAGCGAATTTAAATCCGGTAGTTTAAGTGTTGCCTTAGGTTGTGGTTCTTCAATTTCAGGTTCAATCGTTTCTGGTTTGCTAATTTCCCCTTCTAGGGATGGCGTCTCGATCTTCTGTTCCGTCGTAATCGTTGGAATTTCAATGGGTTTAGAGAAACGTTTCAAAATTATCTCGACATCGTTTATCGTAAATTTCATCCTTCGATGAAGGTCTCTTTCAAGTTCGAATTCTTTGGTGATGTTTTCTGCTCCTTTATCGTTAAAGAAAATTATCAATGCTTCCACGGGGACAGTGTTTTCGTCATTTGCGAATTTGAAGAATTTGAAAACCGGTTCAATTATCGTAAGCATATCTTTTATCGAGACATTTTTCATAACTTCCTCATCAATTTTGCGAAGGGCTCGCTGAAAAAATTCAAGTTTTATCTCGTTTGATTGATATTTTGTGAGGACTTTCTCAAGAAGTTTTTTGTAATATGTATACTCGTTGAAGTTTGAAAGCGACTCGAGGATTTGTTCTGTCGTTTTAACATTTTCGTTTTTAAAGATAACTTTTGTGAGCGTCCATTCAGGTCTTAATATGAAATTAATTGCAAATTTTGATGCTTTATCAAGTGCATTTTCGAATTCGGAATAGCTTAGCAAAATTGCGTTTTTCGACGCGTTTATCAATCTTTTCCGCGCCTCAATAAATTCGATGTTTCCTTGGTCAAATCGTTTTGAATATAGGAGATTCAACAATTCTTCGCTTAAAATTCTCTCCGCCAAGATGTTGAAGTAATCTTTCAACGGTTGCGGTATTTCCCAGTCCAAGATTTCGGATAGCGAAATTTGTTCTCTCCCGCTTGCGCGGGGCAAAATTTTTTGTTTTATGTTTTCGACTTCTTTTTCGAACATATTTCTATCTTCGTTTATTGTTTTAAAATCGATTTTACACGTTCGATCTCTTTTTGAGCGCCTGCTTTGAAAAGTGGGTCTATCCCGGGTCTATCTATTATCTGCTGATACATATTTATCGCTTGGTCATATTTTTTCATCTTTTCATACGATTGTCCAGCCATATAGAAAGCGTTTGCGGTCCAGTCGATTTTTGTTTTCTTCGTAACGAGATATGGAACTTTTAAAAATTCAAGAATCGCCTGTTCGTATTCGCCTTTGTAGTAAAGCACCTCGCCTATGTAATAATGAAGTTCCGCTTCGAGGTCTTTGTTCGCCTCTTCGAGAAGTCCTTGGAAATACAAAAGGGCAAGGTCGTAATTCCCAAGCATTTCATACATTACACCAATTTTTATCTTAACATCGATTATGTCATCTGCATTTGGAAATTTTTCAATGTATCGTCTCGCGATTCCAATGCCAAGTTCATAATATCCAAGCTCTTCATAGCAAGCAAGAAGGTTGCGCATAGCGATTTGTAAGGTCTTGAGGTCTTCCGCTGACTCAACAACGAATCTGTAATAAATCGTCGCGGAATCATATCTTTCAAGTTTGAAATACATGTTTCCGAGCGAAAGATTCACACGAAGCCTTATGTCTTTGTCAATGGGTTTTTGATTAAGTTCTATCAGCGATTTAATTGCTGATTCAATTTTCCCATTATATTCGTCAATTTTTGCAAGCCAGTACTGCGCAAGGTAAGAAAATCTTGTGTTTGGATGATTTTTTATCACATCATCGAATGCTTTTTTAGCGTTTGTCGTGTCATTTTTTCTGAAATGATATCCGCCAAGCTCAACTTGAAATTCAGCCAGGTAATTTTTTAAGTCTAATTTTGGAAAGGCTTGTTTGAATTGATTTATGGCTTTGTTTGCATTCTCGATGTCGCTCATTCTGAAGTAGCAGACTATAATTCTTGATTGAATCCACGCGCGGGATGAATCGTTTGTGGCAATTTTTAGCGCATCGCTGTATCTTTTCAAAGCTTCATCATATCTCTCGTTTTCAAAAAGTATGCTAGCGGATTCAAGAATTGATTTTAAAGCAATTGATGTTTGAAATTTTCCAACCTTGTCGAAGTAATAAACTGCTTTTTCATATATTCCTTCCATTTTATAGATGTTCCCAAGGGCATAGCATGCTTCGCCAGCTAACGGTAATAATTTCTCCAAAGTTATCCCCGGGCTTGGCTTGGGTGTTGAAAGGTAAAGTTTGTAATATCTTTTTGCGTTTGAGATCTCACCGAGATTTTGATATGCGGATGCGATTTTGAAAATGATATCGGCTCTTTTTACATACTCTGCGGGTTCAAGATTTGAGAGATAATCTTTGTATTCATTTATCGCCTTTAGATAGTCTTTCGATTCGAAGTAAATGTCAGCTATTTTTAATTTTACATCTTCTGCGACTTTCGTATAAAAATATTTTTGTTCTATTTCGCGAAGCGATTTTATCGCTTGTGAATAATTTTTATTTTCTTTGAAAATTTGCGCCTGTAAATCCAAAGCTTTCGCATCGTAAGGTGAAGGCGAGTGCTTCATCAAAATCAAATCTATGTCGGATAAAGATTTTTGCTTGTCCCCAATCTTGTAATAAGCGTATGCTCTTTTGAACAGTGCTTCGGGAATTTGCTCTTGGTCGAATTTGCTTAGGTTTTCGGTTAAAAGTTTTGTCGCTTCGTTCCAATTTTCGTTTTCGATGTGATAATTTACGATTTCAATTGTGAAGAGAGTGGAGAATTTTGAATTTGGATATTTTCTTTTGAATTCCTCTGCAATCTTTTTCCTTTCGCTTTGATTTAGCCCCACTGTTTGGACTTTATAAAGGTAGAAGATGACGGTGTCAAGTTTTTCGGGTTCGACCGCAGAGCTTAAATCCATGAACCTTTGGATTATATTCTTCACAGAGTCGGAGTTTAACTTTTTATTGAGGAACAAGTTGTAGGCACAGTTTAACTTTTGATAGTTTATCCAGGCTATTTTATCGGGTCCAAATTTGCCCTCGGATAGAGCGATGTCATAATATTTTAAAGCGGTTGAATAATCTTTAAGCGTGAAATTATAAAAATCCGCAAGTTTTAAAATTGTTTCGTTTTTTGGTCTGTTCGTGAGAATATCTCCGATGAGTTCAACGATTGAGTTAATATAGTTGGTTTGATTTATGACGTAAAATCGGTGTAAGGTTTCGATTTGGTTGATTGCGTCGTTATAAAGGTCTGATGATTTATAGTTCTTAAGCAATGTCTCAAAACTTGTGAGAGCGTTGTTTATCTCCCCGAGTTTTGAGTAGCACAGCCCGATGTGATATAGGGCATCGTCGACAAACTTGCTTTGTGGAAATCGATTTAAAAGGTCAGTGTAGTAAAAAATTGCTTTTCTGTAATCGTTGATTTTTTCTTCATAGGTCAAGGCTAGTTGAAAAAGGACAGCAGGGGTTTGTTCGTTCGTCGGATACATCTCGATATATTTTTTGTAGAAGTAAACTGTATTTTCATAATCGCCAAGCAGAGCATAATTTCTCGCAAGATTTAGCATGGAATTTGAAAGTCTTACGACTACTGTATCGTTGTTGATGATTTTGAGATAAAATTCGTTTGCCTTTCGATAATTTGCGATTTTATCAAATGCTGTTGCGATGTTAAACCATAGTTCTGGATTTATATCTGATTCGGAGATCGAGTTTAAAAGTTCGTTGTAAAATTTTATGGCGTTTTGATAATCCGCGACGTTGAAATAATAATTTGCAAGTTGAAGCAGAATTTTCTGTCTTAAAATTTTAGCGTTTTTGGATGTATCTTTCGAAGTTATCAATGAATTTGCTTTTAGCGTATAATCTATCGCATTTTCATATTCACCGAATTCGGATTGAAGTTTGCCAAGCTCAAAGTATGCGGATGCGATTATAATCGGGTTGATTTGACTTTGGGTTATAATGTCTTTTAAAATTGTTTCTGCTTCTTCGCTTTTGCCGAGGTTTGAATTTATTTTAGCGATGTTTAACTTTGCCTCAAATTTTAAGTTTCTATCTTCGGTCTCATTTGAAATTTTCTTGTATTCTATCAAAGCCCGTTCAAAATTTCCTTCTTTTGTGTAGATTTCAGCGAGTTTAAATCTTGCTGGGTAGAAGTATTCGTCGGTTGGATATTCTTGGATTAAGGCTAATAATACTTTTTTTGTGCTTTGGATGTCGTTTGCAAGTTCGAAGTATCTTGCGGACTCAATCAATGCTTTTGTCGCAAATTGGCTTTGTGGATAGAAAAGTTTAATCCTTTCGAAGGCTGAGCCAGCTTCTCTATATTTTTTCATTTCAACGAAGCACTCAGCGGATTTCCACAATGCTTCGATAGCCTTTGGATGGGACGGTTTAGATAGAGCGAAATCTTGAAGAATGGTTTGTGCGTCTTCGAATTTGCGAAGTTGGAAATAAGACATACCAAGGTAAAATCTTGCTTCCGGGGTTAATGGGCTATTTGGATAGGTGTCGATAAATTTCTTTAGTTGGGATATAGCCAAATCGTAGAAGCCTTCGTTGTATAAATTTATTGCTAATTTAAATTCTGTGTTTTCCTTTGTGTCTTGGGAGAATGCAATAGAGCAAAAGATTAAAATTATAGCAAGAAGCAAAGCCTTTCTCATTATTAGCAAGCGGGGTTTTATTTTTGTTCTGTGAAAATTTAACATTTATTTGATTTTTAAGCAATTTGAGATAGCAGGTATTGGTCAAGTTTGATAATTTCTTTTAAAATTTTTATTTTTTAAAGCAGTCCATAAAATAGTTAGGTAAATAATGCGACTTAAAGATAAAGTTGCAATTATAACCGGCGCTTCGCGAGGGCTTGGAAAAGCAATCGCTGAGGCGTTCGCTCGCGAGGGTGCTTTTATATCTGTTTGTTCGAGGACAGATGATATATTCATCGTTGCTGACCAGATAAAGTCATCCTGTACAAAATGTTATGTCGGGAAAGTTGATGTAAGCAATTATGATGCTGTAAAAGAATTCGTTGATGAAGTTTATAAAAGATTTGGAAGGATAGATGTTTTGGTTAACAACGCAGCGATTCTTGGGGTAAGGGAAAAAATTGTTAATTATCCAATTGATGAATGGGAAAACGTTATAAATGTGAATCTTAACGGGGTTTTTTATTTCACTCGAGAGGTTTTGCGATATATGATACCTCAGAATAGCGGAAGCATAATAATGGTGAGTTCAAGCGTTGGCAGGCGCGGCAGAGCAAGATGGGGAGCATATGCGGTTTCAAAATTTGGCGTTGAAGGAATTATGCAAGTTCTTGCGGATGAGTTAAAAGATACGGAAATCAGAGTAAATTCTGTTAATCCTGGCCCAGTTGCAACGAAGATGAGAAAACAAGCATATCCAAATGAAGACCAATCAAAACTTAAAAAGCCGGAAGAAATAGTTGAAATTTTTATCTACCTCGCTTCAGATGAATCGAAAGGAATCACAGGGATGCAGTTCGACGCTCAGGATTTAAAACAACAAATCGAGATAAAGAAATGAGATTAAGAAAATTATTTATTCTTCTTGCTTCCGTAGTTTTGCTTTATTCTTGTTTTTATTTCGGAACGACGTCTCCTCAAATCGACGAGCGAGACCTTTACAATCATTTAAAATATATCGCCTCCGATGAACTTGAAGGTAGAAGAGCTGGAACTAAAGGCGCAGAACTTGCTGCGGATTACATAGCAAAGCAATTTAAAAAATTTGGTTTAAAACCTGCGGGAGATAACGGGACATATTTTCAGTATTTTGATTTCGTCAGCGATGTTAAGATGGGAGATTCAAATTTTGTGGTTTTTAAAACAGGTGTTGGGAGAATTAGATTAAACCTTAAGCGTGATTTTGTGCCTCTTTCATTTACTGAATCTGGAAAAGTTGAAGGTAATTTGATTTTCGCTGGGTATGGAATAACTGCGCCGGAGCAAAATTATGATGATTATGATGGGATCGATGTAAAAGGTAAAATTGTGTTGGTTTTAAAGGGGACTCCTGATGGATATAAGGCGCATTCGCCATTTGAAAAATACCTTCCGTTGAGATATAAGGTAAGTAACGCGCAATCCAAAGGAGCGATTGGGGTAATTTTCGTTGATCCATTTTCTGAGAAATTTGAAAAATTTACGCTTGATTATTCATCTGGAAAAGCTGGGATAGTAGCGGTTGAAGTTAAAAACAGCGTGATTGATAGTTTGTTTAAGGTTTGCGGTTATGATTTTAAACTTTACGATTTAGTTAAGAAAATTTACGATTCGATGAAACCAAGTTCGTTTGAAATAAATAATTTAAGCGTCGAGATCCAAGCGGATGTTAGATATTTGAAGTCTAAAGTTGCAAATGTAATAGGTTATATTGAGGGTTCAAATCCAGATTTAAGGAATCAATATATAATTATCGGAGCTCACTATGACCATCTTGGTTGGGGCGGGCAAGGTTCGCTTGTTCCTGATACAATTGCTATTCATAATGGAGCGGATGACAATGGTTCTGGGACAGTTGGTTTACTCGAACTTGCGGAATATCTTTCGCACAATAGAAAGAAACTTAATAGAAGTTTGCTTTTCATAGCCTTCACAGCGGAAGAGCAGGGAACAATTGGCTCCGGGTATTATGTGAAAAATCCCGTTTTCCCGCTTGAAAATGCGCTCGCAATGATAAATATGGATATGATTGGGAGAATGAAAGATAACAAGTTGACGATATATGGTGTTGGGACCTCTCCTGTTTGGAATGAATTAGTGGATAATTTGAATTCGAAATTTAAGTTCAATTTGAACCTAATAAAAGATGGTTATGGCCCAAGCGACCATGCGCAATTTTATTCGAAGGGAATTCCCGTGCTTCATTTCTTCACCGGGATTCATTCAGATTATCATAAGCCAAGCGATGATTATGACAAAATAAATTATCAAGGGCAAAGGAGAATTCTTGAGTTTATAAGTCAATTGATTTTTGAGCTTGACAAAGTTAAAGAGAAACCTCAGTTTGTGAAAGTTGAGACACCGCAAAGAAGTGCGAGGGGATTTAGAGTTACGCTTGGCATTGTTCCGGATTATTCCGAGGATGTTCGCGGGATGAAAGTTGGAGATGTTCGTCCTGGAAGCCCTGCCGAAAAAGCAGGCATCAAACCGGGCGATGTGATCATCAAAATGGGTGAAAGGGAGATAAGCAATGTTTATGACTACACCTACGCTCTCGGGGATTATAATCCAGGCGATGAAGTTGAGGTCATCGTTATGAGAAACGGAGAAAAGTTGAGTTTGAAAGTAAAATTTTAATCTAAAAACAAAAATTGGGAACAAAGATGAACCCTGAGGTGAAAAAGAAAGCTTTGAGGATGATAACATATGGTCTTTATGTTTTGACTTCAAAATCTGGAGATAGATATTCAGCGGGAACTGTTAACTGGTTAAGTCAAGCATCGTTTGAGCCACCTCTTGTCATGGTTGGCGTAAGAAAGGATTCTGGATTGCATAGTGTAATTTCTGAAAGTGGCGTTTTTGCTGTGAATGTTCTTGGTTCTGACCAAAAGGATATCGCTTCAGCTTTTTTCAAGCCGACAAATATTGAAGGCGATAAAATAAATGGTTATAAATTTGAAGTTGGTGAAACTGGTTCGCCGTTGCTTGTTGACCTGCCTGCTTTTTTTGAGTGTAAAGTTGTTGATAAAGTTGAGCGCGGTGACCATACTATTTTCGTCGGCGAAGTTGTAAATGCTGGTGTAAGAAGTGAAACTAAACCGCTTGTAATGTGGGACACAGGTTGGTTTTATGGTGGTTGAAAGATAAAAACAAAAATGGAGGACAAGCCATGAGGACAGCAGGTGAAATTGTTAGAAATAAAAATCTTTATTTTGCAAAAAGTGGTGATACAGTGTTTGAGGTCGCAAAGCTTATGGCTGAGAAAAATATAGGCGCGGTTCCGGTGCTTTCAGAGGATGGAAAATTGCTTGGGATTTTTTCAGAGCGTGACCTTTTGAAAAGGGTTATCGTGAAAGGTTTGAATCCAAAGGAAGTTAAAGTTGACGATGTTATGACGCATGAAATTATGCTTGCCCTTGATGATGAATCTTATGAAGAATGCCTTGCGAAGATGAAAAAGGCTGGAATCAGGCATCTCCCAGTTGTTGATAAAAATAATAATCTTCTCGGGATTCTTTCGATTCGTGACCTTATGGATATTTCGCTTGATGAGAAGACGGAAAGGATAGAAATGTTGCACACTTATATTTACTACAGACCGCCACTTGAAGAAAAATAATTAAAAACAAAAAGGGAGGTACACTTGCCCCTGGTAAAATTTGAGCGAGAGGGAAGAACAATTGAAGTCCCGAAGGGTGTAAATCTAAGAAAAGCGGCTTTAAAGGCAGGGATAAATGTTTACAAGGGCATAAATCAGGTCTTAAATTGCCAAGGGCATGGACTTTGCGGAACTTGTAGAGTTGAGATAATTCAAGGGGATAAAAATGTTAACTCAAAGACAGCGTTGGAAGAATGGGTTTTAAAAGGGAAATTTTTAATCGCGCACAAAGTAAAGCCAAATCTTCGCTTGTCTTGTCAAGTTAAAGTTGAAGATGACATCGTTGTCTTGACGATGCCTGATTATGAAATCGATAAAGAGGAAACGATGGAGAGAGTAAAAATTTTTGCTGTCTCGGTTATATTTGGCTTGATTTTCCTCGTCGGGGTCATCTTGATAGTTTTCGATTACCTTGGAAGGTTTTAAAAACATAGGAGAACAGAAATTGCGAATTTTATTAACAGGCGGAAGCGGATTTCTTGGTTGGAATTTTTGCAAGACCTTGAGATTTAAGCATGAAATCAGCGCTTTTTATTTTCAGCATGAGTTGTTCCTTGAAAGATGCAAATTTTATAAAGTCGATATAAGAGACCGCAAGCTTGTTTTTGAGATGGTCAAAAAAATTCAGCCTGAGGTTGTGGTTCACGCAGGAGCCATAACAAGTGTCCAACTTTGTGAGCAAGATCGGGAACTTGCTTATTCTGTTAATGTCGAGGGAACAAAGAATTTATTGGAAGCAAGTGCAGATGTGGGTGCGAAATTTATTTATATCTCAACCGACCTCGTCTATAGTGGCGATGGAAGTTACTTTACTGAGGATACTTTGCCTGAACCCAAAAATTATTACGCTCAAACAAAACTTGAAGGGGAAGAAATAGTCAAAAGTTATGATAATTATATAATCTTTCGGCTTGCGCTTATGTATGGCTGGGGAAACGTCTTCACAAATTCTTTTTCAGATTGGCTTCACACGGAGCTAAGAGCGGGGAGAAAAGTTAAAGTTTTCATCGACCAATTCAGAAGTCCAATTTATGTCATCGATGCTGTTATGGCTATCGATGAGTTGATTTCCAAAGATATTAAAAACGATGTTTTTAATCTCGGCGGTTCGGAGAGGATTTCAAGATACGATTTCGCGTTAAAATTTGTAGATGTATTTGGGTATTCGCGAGATTTGGTTGTTCCCGTGCCGATGGATTCGGTTAAAACTTATCTCGCGAAAGCTAAGGATTGTTCGCTTAACATAAGCAAGATACAGTCAATTTTGAGCTTTAAACTTAAAAATGTCGAGGAAGGTTTAAACTTGGCAAAACGAAGTTAAAAAAATTGAAAACACCTATGTTTAGCTCTTTAATTAAAAAGGGAGAGAAATCCCTTAAAGGTAAAGTTGTTGTAATCACGGGCGCGTCAAGTGGAATCGGGAAGGAAACAGCTAAAATTTTTGCTAAAGTTGGATGCAGGGTTGTCCTCGCCTCGAGAAATTTGGAGAATTTAAATAAAGTCGCAGATGAGATAAAAGTTTTTAATCCTGACGTTCTTGTTGTTCAAACAGATGTTTCTGATTTTAAATCTTTGGATTTCCTCGTTGAGCAAGCTTTGAAAAATTTTAATAGAATTGACATTTTGATAAATAATGCCGGCTTCGGAATCTATGGATGGTTTCATCAAACCCCGTTTGAGGAGATTGAAAGGATAATGAGGGTAAATTTTCTCGGCGCTGTTTATTTGATTTATAAAGTTTTGCCCTTTATGATAAATCAAGGAGGCGGGGTTGTGGTGAACATTTCATCCGTCGTCGGCAAAAGAGGGGTTTCGGGTATGAGCGTTTATTCTGCGAGCAAATTCGCTCTCACTGGGCTTACTGAAGCGTTGAGGGTTGAGTATAGGAAATTGGGCATTCACTTCATCGGTGTTCACCCCGGGACAACAGATACAAAATTTTTTGAAAACGCGAGATATTATGGAACAGATAGGATGCAGGGAAGATTCATGATTATGTCCGCTGAGAAAGTCGCAAGGGAGATATTGAAGGCGGTTATCAAAAAGAAAAGGGACATAGTTTTGACCCCGGTCGGCAAGTTAACAGTTGCAATCAACAAAATTTTTCCATCGTTTGTCGATTATATGATGAGCAAGATAATCAAAATAACCTGAATTTGAATATGAACTTCAAATTGTTTAAACTAATAATGAAGTTCAAAAACCTACAAAACAAATTTAAAGGTGATGCTATGACGGTAGCAGAAACCTACATCAAAGGGGGAAGTTTCCTGATTCAAGAAAATTCACCAGAGAACATTTTCACTCCAGAGGATTTCACAGAACAACATCTGATGATAGCTCAAACTACAAATGATTTCGTCGAAAAAGAAGTTTTGCCAAAGATTGAAGAAATCGAAGAGCAAAATTGGGAAGTTACGCTTTCACTTATGCGAAAGGCGGGCGAGATAGGACTTCTTGCAGTTGATATCCCTGAGGAATATGGTGGATTGGGGCTTGATAAAACAAGTTCTATGCTTGTAGCTGAGGGACTTGGAAGAGCAAGTTCATTTGCGGTCACACATGGGGCTCACACCGGAATTGGGACGCTTCCAATAGTTTATTTTGGCACAGAAGAACAGAAGAAAAAATATCTTCCTAAACTTGCAACTGGAGAACTGATATCCTCATACGCCCTTACTGAGCCTAACGCTGGTTCAGATGCTCTTTCAATAAGGACGACAGCGACATTAAGCCCGGATGGAAAATATTACATTCTGAACGGGAGCAAAATTTTCATAACAAATGCTGGGATTGCTGATATTTATATAACGTTTGCTAAAATCGATGGAGAGCATTTCACCGGATTCATAGTTGAGAAAGGATATGATGGGATTTCGCTTGGTCGAGAGGAGAAGAAGATGGGAATAAAAGGTTCTTCGACGCGCGCTTTAAATTTTGATAATGTTAAGGTCCCGGTTGAAAATGTCCTCGGAGAGATAGGAAAGGGGCATAAAATTGCTTTTAATATCTTGAACATCGGAAGATTCAAGCTTGGAGCTGGCGTCATAGGTGGAGCAAAAGCAGTTATTACTGAATCGGTAAAATATGCGAAACAGAGAAAACAGTTTGGGAAATCAATCGCAGAATTTGGTTTGATTAAGCATAAACTTGGTGAGATGGCTATAAGGACATTTGTCGGGGAGAGTATGGTTTATAGAACTGCGGGATTAATTGATACGATACTTTCCGGAATTGATAAAACGAAGCAGGGTGCGGAAGAGAGGATGTTGAAGGGAATTGAAGAATATGCAGTTGAATGTTCAATTATAAAAGTTTACGCATCTGAAATACTTGATTATGTCGTTGATGAAGGAGTTCAAATCTTCGGCGGTTATGGCTACATTGAAGAATATCCAGTTGCAAGGGCATATAGAGATTCGAGGATTAACAGAATTTTCGAGGGGACGAACGAGATAAACAGGCTTGTCATAACTGGGATGTTGTTGAGGCGTGCGATGAAGGGCGAGTTACCCCTTATTCCGGCAGCGCAGAAATTAACAGATGAAATAATGGGCGTTGGGGTTTCGGAGGAAGAAACAACGGGTGTGTTTGCGGAGGAGAAAAAGCTTTTGAGATCGGCTAAAAAGGCGGGACTTTTCGTCGCCGGACTTGCAGTGCAAAAGTATATGACGAAACTCGAAGATGAAGAGGAAATCATAGGTAGAATAAGCGACATAATTATGGAGATTTACGCTATGGAGAGCGCAATTTTAAGAGTAGAAAAGATGCTGATGCGCGGTGGCAAGAATAAAACCGATATCTATGTCGACATTGTGAAAGCGTTTGTGAACGATTCAATAATACGCGTTGAAACATACGCCAAGGAAATCCTCGCTGCTATTGCAGATGGAGATATGTTAAGGACTTATTTAGTTGCCTTGAGAAGATTGATAAAGCCCATACCAGTTAACACAATCGCATTGAGAAGAAGGATAGCGGATTATTTGATAGAGGCTGAGCGTTATGCTTTATGAAAAACATTTTGCTTTCCCAAGTTAAAAATATTTAGGGAGGTGAGACCTTTATAGATGCTTGATGAGTTGAAAAAATTAATCATACCGGCGTTGCTGTTTTTAGGCTCAATTGTTTTAGGGATAATTTTTGAGAAAGTTATCCTTAAAAAACTTGAAAAAATAGCTCAGAGAACGAAATGGGAAGGAGATGATGTTATAATTGCTTCTCTGCGTCGTTGGGTTACCTTTTGGTTTGCGCTTGCTGGTTTATACTTTGCTTTGATTTCATTTGGACTTAGCCCAACTTTTGTAGAGCATTTGAAAAAGATCGTTATGGTTTTGTATGTTTTTTCGGCCACCGTTGTCCTTGCAAATATCGGGGCTGGTTTTGTAAATGTGTATGGGCGAAAGGTTAGCGATGTCTTGCCATCAACGAGTTTGTTTACGAATTTGACAAAGATAGCAATTTTTCTCATAGGCATCTTGGTCATAGTTAATTCGCTTGGAATTTCAATTACTCCAATTCTAACTGCACTTGGGGTTGGTGGTCTTGCGGTTGCCTTGGCGTTACAGGATACGCTTTCAAATTTCTTCGCTGGTCTACATGTGATATTGACAAGACAGATAAAACCCGGGGATTATGTAAGACTTGAAACTGGAGAGGAAGGCTATGTTGTCGATATAACTTGGCGAAATACAACTATAAAAGAATTGGCGAACAATTATATCATAATTCCAAATTCAAAACTTGCTAATTCAATCGTAAAAAACTATTTCCTGCCAGATAGAGAACTTGCGGTGATTGTTCAAGTTGGTGTAAGTTATGATAGTGACCTTGAAAAGGTTGAAAGGGTCACGATAGAGGTTGCGAGAGAAGTTATGCGAGAAGTTCCTGGAGGGGTTCCTGAATTTGAACCTTTCATCAGATATCACACTTTTGGCGATTTCAGCATAAATTTTTCTGTTATTTTGCGATCGAGCGAATTTGGGAATCAAGCTTTGATAAGACATGAATTTATAAAAAGACTGCACAAGCGTTATAAAGAAGAAGGAATAACAATCCCATTCCCGATTAGGACAGTACACATAGCCAAGAGCAACGAGGTTTAGATCTACTTTGTTTTCAGTTTTCATTTCATTAATTTTTTAATAGCGAAAATTGACTTGTTTTCCGCAATGAGATATTTTATCTCTTTTTTGCTTGGCTATTTTATGGGTTCTTTTCCAAGCGCTTATGTCTTCGTCAAACTCTTCAAAAAAATTGATATTCGAAAATTTGGAAGTGGGAATGTTGGTGCTTTAAATGCGTATGAGGTCTCCGGTTCAGCTTTAATTGGGATTCTTGTTTTGATAATCGATATTTTGAAAGGATTTTTTGCTGTGAAAATTTCGGGAAATTTGTTTGATTGGAATGAGGCAGCGGTTGTAATATCTGGAATTTCAGCGGTTTTAGGGCATAATTTTTCAATGTGGATAAGTTTTTATGGTGGGCGTGGACTTGCAACTTCGCTCGGTGTTTTTTTGGTCGTTAATCCATCATTAATTTTAGTTTGGTGTGTTCTTTGGTCGATAGCATATTTTAGAATTCATAATGTCCATGCTGGGAATATCTGGGCTACCGTTTTTACACCTGTCCTTGTTTTGCCAACCGTGGAGTTTTTTAATTCCTTTGGCTTTGTTAAAATGAATGAGAAAACTTTTTTCGTTTTTTTGGTTTCGATCTCTTTGCTTGTCTTCATAAAACATTTAAAGCCACTTTTTCAACTTGTTAAAGAAGGTAAAATTTTAAAAAACAAATTTGAAAGAAGCGATGCTGAAAGGTTCGAATAGAAAAATCTTGTGGCTTGGTTTCATCGTAGCGGTTGCATTTGGGGTATTCGCGGGTTATTTTCTGAATTCAATTACAACTGAGGCAAAACATGGGAATGTATCAAACGAGAATTTTTATAACGAACCGAGCAAATCCAAAAACATGCACTATGATGTTGTTCAAGACGTCTATGATGCAAGACATAATGCTGTAACGAAAGCGGTTGCGAAGGCAAGCCCTGGCGTAGTTGGTATAAATGTAACCGCGATCGAGGAGTATACTGACCCATTTTTCAGATTTTTTGAGGATGACCCGTTTTTTAGATATTTCTTCGGCGACAGATTCAGGTATAGAGTTCCAGTTAGAAGTTTAGGTTCGGGATTTATAATCTCACCAGATGGCTATATCGTTACGAATGACCATGTCATTGGGAACGCGAGAGAGATTGTCGTCACACTTTCGACGGGCGAAAAATATAAAGCGAAAGTTGTCGGAAAAGACCCTGTGTCTGATATAGCGGTTTTAAAAATCGATGCAAAAAGAGAATTGCCATACCTCAAACTTGGTGATTCCGATGATGTCATCATCGGGGAATGGGCTATCGCAATGGGCAATCCGTTCGGATTGTTCGAACTTGGGAATCAACCGACGGTCACGGTTGGCGTGATAAGCGCTGTTAAGATGAACCTTCATTCTGTCGGCGGGAGAATTTATAAAGATATGATTCAAACTGACGCTGCGATAAATAGCGGAAATAGCGGTGGTCCACTTTTAAATGTGCTCGGGGAAGTGATTGGAATAAATACGGTTATTTATACGCCGAATCAAGGCAATGTCGGAGTTGGATTCGCAATCCCAATAAACAGGGCAAAGGTGATAATTAACGAGCTTGTCAAAAAGGGAAAGATAGATCGGGATTTTAAGGTTGGAATGAAAGTTCAAACTGTTGATGAAAACATAGCAAGATATTTCAAACTTCCAAAAGCTGAGGGAGTTATAGTAACTGATGTCGCTTCTGGAAGTCCTGCGGAAAAAGCTGGGTTTAAAGAAGGAGATGTAATCATAGAGGTTAATGGTGAGCCAGTGAAAGATGATCAAGGTTTGGTTGAGATAATTCAAATGTCGAAAGTTGGTGATGTTTTGAACTTCAAAGTTTTAAGAGATGGAAAAGAAATTACGATTAAAATGAAACTCGAAAAATCATAGGTGAAAGTTTATGATCCCAAGGTACACAAGACCTGAGATGGAGAGGATATGGTCAGATGAGAATAAGTTTAGCATTTGGCTTCAGATTGAAATTCTTGCTGTTGAAGCGCATTCAAAACTTGGGCTTGTCCCAGAACATGCAGTTGAAGAGATAAAGAGGAAAGCAAAGTTTGATGTTAAAAGAATACTTGAAATTGAGGAAAAAGTTAAACACGATGTTGTGGCTTTTCTTACAAATGTCGCGGAAAATGTAGGCACGGAGGCAAGATATATTCACTATGGGATGACATCATCGGATATACTTGATACATGCCTTGCTTTGCAGATGAAACAGGCTGGGGAGTTAATTCTCGATGACCTTTATAGACTTTTGGATGTTTTGCGAAATAAGGCGATTGAGCATAAATATACTGTTATGATTGGGAGAACTCATGGGGTTCACGCTGAGCCGATTACGCTTGGATTTAAGTTTGCTTTATGGTTTGAGGAGACAAAAAGAAATATAGAAAGGATGAAAAGGGCGATAGAAAACATATCTTACGGGAAAATTGCTGGCGCAGTTGGGACTTATGATAATGTAAATCCGTTTGTTGAGAAATATGTTTGTGAAAAACTTGGTTTGAAAGTTGAGCCAATTTCAACTCAGATAATTCAACGCGATAGGCATGCGGAATATCTAACAACGCTTGCGATAATTGCATCCTCACTTGAAAAGTTCGCAACGGAGATAAGGCATCTTCAAAGGACGGAGGTTCGCGAAGTTGAAGAATTTTTTTCAGAAGGTCAAAAAGGTTCATCCGCGATGCCACATAAAAGAAATCCTGTAAGGTGCGAGAGAGTCTCTGGGCTTGCAAGGGTTGTGAGGGCGAACGCGATTGCTTCGCTTGAAAATGTCTCGCTATGGCATGAAAGAGATATCTCTCATTCATCCGTCGAAAGGGTGATAATACCGGATAGCACAATACTTGTTGATTATATGCTCAACGAAATGATCGATGTAATCGATAAACTTTTGATTTATCCGGAAAAGATGCTGAAAAATTTGAATTTGACGAATGGTTTGATTTTCTCTCAGAAAGTTTTGCTCTTTCTTATCGAGAAAGGTCTTTCAAGGGAGAAAGCGTACGAGATTGTTCAAAGGAATGCGATGGAAAGTTGGAAGACTGGAGAAAGTTTTGTGAAACTTTTGAAAAACGACCCGGATATTTCTAAATATCTAAGCGACGATGAACTTGAGAAAATTTTCGACTATAGAAGCATATTTGAAAAAATCGACTTTGTTTTCGATAGAGTTGGTTTGCAAAAATAAAACTCAAACAAAAGATAGGTAATCTAAAATGGCTGATGTATTCAAAAATTACATCAATGGAAAGTGGGTTGATGCAAAATCCGGAAAAACATTTGAAAACAGAAACCCTGCCAACTGGGACGATTTAATCGGAATTTTCCCGAAATCCGGACCCGAAGATGTCGAAGAAGCAATTAAAGCTGCGAGAAAGGCGTATCAGTCATGGAGACTTGTTCCACCACCAAAGCGCGCGGATATAATCAAAAAAGCTGCGGATTTGCTTGTTCAGAGAAAAGAGGAAATAGCTCGGGAGATGACGCGTGAGATGGGGAAAATTTTGCTTGAAACTCGCGGCGATGTTCAGGAAGGGATTGACACAGGATATTACGCAGCTGGCGAAGGGAGGAGATTGTTTAGTTACACTACGACTTCGGAGTTGCCGAACAAATTTGCTATGGCGATTCGACTTCCCGTTGGAGTTGCAGGTATTATAACTCCGTGGAATTTCCCAATGGCGATTCCTACATGGAAAATTTTCCCGGCACTTGTTGCCGGAAATACCGTCGTCTTCAAACCCGCATCCGATACACCTAAGACAGCAACGACGCTTGTCCAAATCCTCGAGGAAGCAGGAGTCCCTGAAGGGGTTGTCAACCTTGTCCATGGCGGTGGAAATGATGTTGGGATGGCAATCGTAAGACATCCAGATGTCGATTTGATAAGTTTCACTGGTTCAACAGCGGTTGGAAAAGTTATTTCAAGAGAGGCATCGGATACTTTAAAGCGCGTCTCACTTGAAATGGGCGGGAAAAATGCTCAAATCGTCCTTGAAGATGCAAATCTTGAGCTCGCTCTCGATGGAGTCTTGTGGGGAGCTTTCGGAACCGCAGGACAAAGGTGCACTGCCACAAGTAGATTGATCCTACATGAAGCAATTTATGACCAATTTATCGAAATGCTCGTTGAAAGGGTCAAGAAGCTGAAAGTTGGGAATGGGCTTGACGAATCTACAGAAATGGGCCCGATTATAAATGAAGCCCAATTGAACAAAATTCATCAGTATGTTGAAATTGGAAAACAGGAGGGAGCGAAGTTATTGATCGGCGGACACAGATTGACCGGTGGAGAATATGATAAAGGATGGTTTTATGCACCGACAATTTTCGTCGATGTTCATCCGAAGATGAGAATAGCACAAGAGGAAATTTTCGGTCCTGTTTTATGCGTGATAAAGGTTAAGTCTTTTGAAGAGGCGATTGAGGTTTTGAACGATTCAGCTTATGGTCTATCTTCATCGATTTATACGAGGGATGTGAATAAAGCTTTTAAAGCGATTCGTGATATCCAGGCTGGGATTACCTATGTTAACGCTCCGACGATTGGAGCGGAAACACATCTTCCGTTCGGCGGAGTTAAACAAACTGGAAATGGACATCGCGAAGGCGGATGGACTGTTTTTGACTTCTTTACGGAGATAAAAACTGTTTACATCGACTATAGCGATAAATTGCAAAGGGCACAGATAGACACATACAAAGAGTAAAAATTTTGTAGATCACTTTTGATTTGAAGAGAGCGCAATTGCTGAGTGAATGTTTATTTGTTTATTGATGGGATTATCCCCCCTACGCCTCCTTTTAAAAGGGTGGGTTGAAGGGGGGATAAATTCCCAGAAAATCTCGTTGGCTGAGGTGTTGTAAAAGTGTAAGTTGCAAACGTGGGTGTCTATGTCGAGGTGAAAATATTCGCCTATAGTGGTGGATTGTCATTCGCTTATATTTAGAAAACCCCGCAGAAGTGATATCTTTTTTGCAAAAATCAAAACCTTGAATTTATCCTTTACCTTACTTATATTTTTGTGTTCCCGAATAAAAAACCAAACAAAAATCAACCTGAATAGATGCCTGAGTTTGTTCATCTTCATAATCATTCTCATTACAGCATTCTTGATGCAATAAGCACCATAGATGGAATAGTTGAGTCCGCAGTTCAGAATAAAATGTCTGCTGTTGCTTTAACTGACCACGGAGTTTTGTTCGGCGCGCTTGAATTCTATATTAAGGCGAAGGAAGCGGGTATAAAACCAATTATCGGAAGTGAAGTTTATATCGTAACGGACGGTTCAAGATTCGACAAGACAAGAGGAAGTAGAGACGAGGAATCCGACTTGGCTGTAAGACAAAAGAAAACTCATTATAAGCATCTTGTTTTGCTTGCGAAAAATGAGGTAGGGTGGAAGAATTTAATCAAACTTATAACGATTGGGCATATCGAAGGGTTTTATTATAAACCTAGAATTGATTTTGAGGTTCTTGAAAAATATCATGAGGGTTTAATTGCTCTTTCATCTTGCATTGGCGGAGTTGTTTCTGCTTATTTGGTCGATGGTGATTACGAAGGAGCTAAGAAGATGGCGATTAAATTTAAAGAACTTTTCGGAGACGATTTTTATCTCGAGATTCAAAATCATTTCATAGACAAGGAAATCCCTGTCCTTCAAGGCATGCCGCGACTTTCAAAGGAACTTGGAATAAAACTTGTCGCTACAAACGACTGTCATTACCTTAAACAAGAGCACGCAGTTCCTCACAACATTTTCATATCAATTCAAGATAAAAACTCAGTCAGAGATATTTATCAATTGAAATATGGAACCGACCAAGTTTACTTCAAAAGTGCTGAAGAGATGTATGAGGCATTTAAAGATTTTCCCGAGGCGCTTGAGACGACGATTGAAATAGCCGAAAAATGTAATCTCGAAATCGAACTTGGCAAAAATTACCTTCCACATTTTCCAATTCCCGAATCCGCAGGCGTTAAAACCCCTGACGAATATCTTGAAAAACTTGCATTTGAAGGGTTGCAAAGGCGATATAAGACTATAACGAAAGAAATTGAAGATAGATTAAGGTATGAACTTGATGTCATAAAAAAGATGGGTTTCTCGACCTACTTTTTGATTGTTCAGGATTTCATAAATCAAGCTAAAAAGATGGGAGTTGCGGTTGGCCCGGGGCGTGGTTCCGCAGCTGGTTCACTTGTTTCGTATGCGCTTGGGATTACAAACATCGACCCGTTGAAATATGGTTTGCTTTTTGAAAGATTTTTAAATCCCGAACGAGTTTCAATGCCTGATATCGATGTTGACTTTGCGGATGATAAAAGGGAACTTGTAATTGATTATGTCAAGAAAAAGTATGGAGAGAAATCCGTCGCGCAGATAATTACTTTTGGAACGCTTTCTTCTCGCGCAGTTATAAGGGATGTAGCGAGGGTGCTTGGGATATCACTTCAAGTTGTGGATTCGATAACAAAGAACATACCCGTTATTTTAGGAAAGCCATTAAGTTTAAGCGAGGCTCTTGAAAAAGTTCCCGAACTTGAATGGTTGAAGAACACAACTGACCCAAAACTTAAAGAATTAGTTCAATATGCTCGTGTCCTTGAAGGTTTAAATCGCCATCCCTCAACCCACGCTGCTGGAATTGTGATTGCCCCCGGAGATATAAGCGATTATGTCCCGCTTTATCAAACGCCTCAAACTGAGTTGATGACTCAATTTGATAAAGATTATCTTGAAAAAGCCGGGCTTTTGAAAATCGATATACTTGGGCTTAGAACTCTCACGGTTATAGTTAACACTTTAAAACTGATAAAGCAAAATTACGGAATCGAAATAAACATAGACGAAATCCCACTTGACGATGAAAAAACTTACCAACTTTTGGGCGAGGGAAAAACGGTTGGGGTTTTCCAATTTGAAAGTTCTGGGATGCAGGAATATTTGAGAAAATTGAAGCCGACGAATTTGAACGATCTTGCGGTTATGAACGCGCTTTATCGACCTGGTCCGATGGAGATGATAGATGATTACATCGACAGAAAGCATGGGAGAAAACCTGTTGAATATATTCATCCGAAACTTGAACCAATTTTGAAGGAGACGTTCGGAATCGTTGTGTATCAAGAGCAGGTTATGCAAATTGCAAATCAAATAGCTGGCTTTTCACTTGCCAAAGCTGATTTAATGAGAAGAGCGATGGGGAAAAAGGACAAAGAGTTAATGGCTAAACAAAGGGATGAATTCATCGAGGGCGCGGTTAAAAATGGAATCGATAGAAAAACTGCTGAGGCAATCTTTGATATGCTTGAAAGATTTGCTTCCTATGGCTTTAACAAAAGTCACGCTGTAGCATATGCTTATCTTGCTTATCAAACCGCATATCTAAAGGCTCATTTCCCAGCTGAATTTATGGCTGCGACGATGTCAAGTGAATTGAACAATACTGATAAAATTGTCCAGTTTATCGAAGATTGTAGGAAGATGGGGATAAAGGTTCTGCCGCCGGACGTTAACGAAAGCAATCTCGATTTCACAGTCATGGATGCCAAGACGATAAGAGTTGGTCTCGGGGCAATAAAAAATGTCGGTGAAAATGCAGTGCTCGAGATAATTCGCGCGAGAAATGAAGGTGGGAAATTTATAAACTTGTTTGATTTTTGCGCAAGGGTTGATTTAAGAGTTGTAAATAAGAGGGCGATAGAAAGTTTGATTCAAGCGGGGGCGTTTGATTCGCTAAACTGTGGTCATAGAGCACAATTGCTTCAGGCTGTTGAAATGGCGATTAACTATGGTGAAAAAGTCAAAAAAGATAAGAAAAACGGACAAGTCGCTTTGTTCGATTTATTCAGCGATGAATCAACCAAAGTAAATTATCCGCCTCTTCCAGAAGTGAAAGAGTGGAATGAGATGGAGAAACTTTCTTACGAAAGAAGCGTTCTTGGTTTTTATGTTTCCGGTCATCCATTAATGAGATATTTTGATGATGTCCAAACTTTTTCAACTGTAAAACTTGGTGACCCAGATTCAGTTGATGAAGGTCAAATAGTCCGCGCTTGTGGAGTTATAACGGATATGAAGACGAAACTTGATAAAAATAAAAACCAAATGTTGATATTTGAACTTGAGGATTTCACGGGTAAAGCTGAATGCGTTGCTTTTAGCGAAGTTTATAAAAATTATTCAAGGCATCTTGTGATTGAAGGGCTCGTTATGGTTATAGGTGAAGTAGGGAAACGTGGAAATTCTCTAAGGATTCAAGTCAAAGAGGTTTATCCCTTGAGCGATGTCAGGGAAATTTTTACTTATAAAATTGTTGTGATCGCAAATAAAAATGAATCTGCTGAAAAAGCTGAACGCCTAGCTCAGATTATCAAAAATTCCGAAGATGGGAATTGTCTCTTGGAAATCGATGTTAAAGATAACGGAGCCTTGATTCAAAGATTTGAAATTCCATACGTGCTTGTGAAGCCAAGTTCTAATTTGGTCAACGCTTTAAAAGAGTTGTTTGGAGAGGAAAATGTTAAACTAATTCCAAAATAAAAAGGAGATAAAATGGCTAAGAACATCGTTGAACTCACCGACGCTAACTTTGATGAAGAAGTCCTCAAATCAGACAAACTTGTCCTTGTTGATTTTTGGGCTGAGTGGTGTGCCCCATGCAGGATGATTGCACCGATAGTTGAGGAACTCGCAGTTGAATACGCTGACAAATTGAAAGTTGGAAAATTAAACGTCGATTATAATCCCAGGACAGCTATGAGATACGGGATAATGAGCATTCCAACGCTTATGCTTTTTCAAAATGGTCGGGTGCTTGAGCAAATTGTGGGCGCTATGCCAAAGCGCAATCTTTTAGCTCGGCTCGAAAAATATCTTCAGCCAGTATAATAAAATAGGGAGACCTTTACGTCTCCCTTTTTATTTTTTAAAGAAAGTAAAGGTGCAAGATGATAAAGGTCCTTTTCCTTTGCACGGGGAATTCATGCAGAAGTCAGATGGCCGAGGGTTTGCTAAGATATTTCGGAAATAGTAGATTTGAGGTTTATTCCGCTGGTGTAAATCCATCGTTTGTTCATCCACTTGCAATCAAAGTTATGAAGGAAATTGGAATAGATATTTCAAATCATCGGTCTAAGAGCGTGGCAGAGTTTCTCGGTCAAACTTTCGATTATGTTATAACTGTTTGTGATAAAGCCAAGGAATCGTGCCCAAATTTCCCGGGGGAAGTGAAAAAAATTCATTGGAGTTTTGAAGACCCAGCGGAGGCAACTGGAACTGAGGAAGAAAGATTGAAGGTGTTTAGAAAAGTTCGCGACGAGATAAAAGAACATATCCTTTCGTTCATAAAAGAATTCGAAACAAAAATTGGATAACTTAAAATGCTTTTGGCAATTGACATCGGAAACACGCACACCGTCTTTGGGATTTATAAAGATGGAAAATTACTTCAAGATTGGAGAGTTTCAAGTCAAATTGCAAGGACCGAGGATGAGGTATGGCTTATTGTTAAATTTTTTTGTAGTGACTTAAATATAAATGTAAACGAGATAACCGGAGTTGGAATTTCATCTGTTGTCCCGAATCTGACGGATATCTTCGTTTGGATGAGTCAAAAGCATTTAAATATAGAGCCGGTTGTCATCTCGGCTGAACTTGACCTTGGGATAAAAATTTTATACGATGACCCGAGCGCTGTCGGAGCAGATAGGCTATGCAATGCGGTTGCTGGTTTTGTTAAATATGGTGGACCTGTGATAATTGTCGACTTCGGAACCGCAACAACTTATGATGTTGTATCTGAAAAAGGTGAATACCTTGGTGGGGTTATAGCTCCGGGGCTTGAAACGAGCGCTGCTGAACTTCACAGAAGGGCAGCGAAACTTCCAAAAATCGAACTTCACTTCCCCAAAGATGTTATAGGTAGAAATACAATTTCAAGCATGCAATCGGGAATTATGTATGGTGCTGTCGATGCTATGGAGGGAATGGTTAGAAGGATTAGAAATATCGTGGGGCAGAACGCAAAGGTTGTGGCAACGGGTGGACTTGCGAAGGTGATAATTAAATACACTAACGTGATAGATTTCTACGAACCGTCGCTTGTGCTTGATGGAATTTGGATAATCTATAACCGATTGAAAAATTTCATTCAATGACCTTTATAAGTTTCTTTTCTGAAAGCGCCACATCTATCAACTCGTAAACTTTCACCGACTCAGTTTTACCCTTTACGGTTATTTCGCCAAGTTCTCTTACTTTTACAAAATCTTTAACTTTGTTATATGTGTATTCACTTATGATTATGTTTGTCCCGAAGGTTTTATTCGCAGCTTCAAGCCGTGCGCCGAGATTTACGCTATCACCTATAACCGTGTAATTAAACCTTCCATATCCTCCAAGATTCCCAACTATCATCTCACCCGTATTTATCCCAATTCTCATGTAAAACAAAGGTTTGCCTTCTGATTCCCATTTGAGTCGTAACTTTTGAAGTTCAAATTGCATTTTCAAAGCGCATAAACAAGCCCTTAACGCATGGTCTTCATAGTAAATCGGCGCTCCCCAAAAAGCAACTAAAGCGTCGCCTATATATTTATCAAGCGTTCCACCATATCTGAAGATAA
>JBEPZK010000028.1:0-27524 GCA_041640855.1 Candidatus Kryptoniota bacterium | reverse complement strand
AAAGAAATTTACACAAAAATACCTACCCTTATAGTTCATCCAGGTCCACCTGGAGACCGGGGTGCTCATTCTTTAGATTGGGCTATATTAGATGCTAAAAAAGAATGGGGTGTGTGCATCCTTGGGGCTGTCGAAGAATATGACGCAGGTGATGTATATGCTTTTAGAAATTTTAAAATGCCTTTTGAGAGAAAAAGTAGTATTTACAGAAATGAAGTTACAGAATACGCAGTTGAATGCCTCTGGGAAGCTATTGAAAAAATAGAAAATGGAACGAAACCCTTACCTCAAAAAGATGGCTTGTTCAAAGATAGCCCTCCTGAATACTTAAGAAAAATAGATTGGGAAAGCGATACAACGGAAACGATTTTAAGAAAAATTTATGCATTTGATAGTAGCCCTGGAGCTATAGCGGATATTTTAGGTGAAGAATTTTTTGTTTTTGATGCTCACAGAGAATCTTTATTAAAAGGAAAACCAGGTGAGATTATAACGTACAGGGGAGATGCAATTTGCATAGGAACTTTAGATGGTGCAATATGGATTGGACAGTTAAGAAAAAGAGAAAAAGATTCCGTAAAACTTCCGGCGACACTGCTTTTAGAGGATAAACTTGACAATGTTAAAGAATCTAAATTAGAGCCTTGGGAAGATTACGAAGGTGAAACTTATAGAGAAATAATCTATGAAGAAAAAGGTCCGATATCTATGATTCATTTTAACTTCTACAACGGCGCTATGGGCACAAGACATTGTATCGCCCTTCTAAAAACATTAAGATATGCAAAAAATAGAAACACAAAAGTTCTCATACTTTTCGGTTCTGAAGACTTCTGGTCAAATGGGATGAATTTAAATATAATAGAAAACGCTGAAAGTCCAGCTGATGAATCTTGGAGGAACATAAACGCATTGGATGACGTATGCGAGGAAATACTCCGAATGACAAATAAATATGTAATATGTGCTATGCAGGGAAATGCTGGAGCTGGTGGGGTTTTCTTTGCTTTAACCGGCGATATAGTCATAGCAAGAAAAGGCGTCGTCTTAAATCCACATTATAAAAACATAGGAAATCTGTACGGTTCTGAATTTTGGACTTACACACTTCCTAAAAAAGTTGGAGAAGAAACGGGGTTGAAGATAATGAGCTCGAGGCTTCCCATAAGTGCAGATAAAGCCAAAAAATATGGACTCGTGGATTTAGTGTTTGAAGGTTCGCCCGAAGAATTTAGAGGAAAAGTCATTGATTACGCCTCAAAAATTCTTACTGATGTCGATGAACTTATACATAAGAAAAAGTTGCAAAGGGAGCGAGATGAAGAAACAAAGCCGCTTAATAAATATCGTGAAGAGGAGCTGGAAAGGATGTGGCAAAACTTCTATGGTTTTGACCCAAGTTATCACATAGCACGTTATTATTTTGTAAGACGCACCCCACCATATAGAACGCCTTTTTACCTTGCAAAACATCGTTTGGACGAAGGTTAAAAGTAATATCCCTTAATTCCAGGAACCAATAATGAAAACAGTATAAAACTCAAATCTGCTTAGCTTATTCTCCCTCTTATTTATCTCTACACCAGCTTCTTAAATCTGTTTCTCAACCGCATTCTCGAGCCAACTAATATCAATACCATCTTTTCTTTGTGCTTTTATATGAAGGAAAAACTTTTCGGATTTTTTCAGCTTCAGTGGCACCGCCAGCTTCAATTATATCAAATGATTCAAAAAATTCCTCAACCCAGCGTGGCTTTATCTCATTGATTATCTTTTTAGTAACTCCTCATTTTGCCATATTATTATTCCTTTTCGTGATTCACCTCCCAAACCATTTCAAAATATTGTTATATACCCAACCTAAAATAATTCCACCTATAAAACCATCGATAAAGCCCTCAACTAACCCAACAAATGCACCGAAGATGCTAACCTCATAAAACGGAAAAAGTTTACTCAAAAATGCGGGGCCACTTTCACCTTGAAGAACAAGAATGATAGTTCCAACAAAAATTGCAAGACCTTCTATAGCCCCGAGTCCAAATCCAAGCGCTACGATATGAACTTTCTGATAATTCATAACTTTATCTGCTTTCTTTTTTTATTTCGCGACTTTTCCAAATTAAGTAAATCGCGGGATAAATGACAAGTTCAAGTATAAAACTTGTCACAACTCCACCAACCATCGGTGCGGCGATTCTCTTCATCACATCAGCTCCTGTCCCAGTGCTCCACATAATCGGCAAAAGACCAGCAATTATTGTGGAAACCGTCATCACTTTTGGTCTAACTCTTTTCACTGCGCCGTGATAAATTGCTTCTTTCAAATCATCAAGCGTTCTCAACATTCCTTTTCTCCTCCATTCTTCATAGGCAAGGTCAAGATAAAGAAGCATTACAACCCCAGTTTCAGCGTCAAGCCCAGCAAGTGCTATTATTCCAACCAATACAGCAACACTCATATTATACCCAAGTATATAAAGAAGCCAAAATGCACCCACAAGCGAAAAAGGAACAGCGAGAAAAACAATTATGACCTTTGTGACCGATTTCGTATTCAAATAAATTATCACAAAAATTATAAGCAATGTTGCTGGAATTATATAGTAAAATTTTTGCTTTGCCCTCTCTATATACTCAAATTGACCGCTCCAAGTTATCGTATACCCCGGCGGTAGTTTAATGTTTTCTTTAACCGCTTGCTGAGCCATTTTTATGTAAGTTCCAATATCATAATCTCTGAAATCGACATAAACCCAAACATTTGGTCTTGTGTCCTCGCTTCGTATGACCATTGGACCTTTTCTAATTTCGATATCCGCAAGTTGCCCAAGTGGAACCTGCGCCCCGGTTGGCGTTGGAATGAGAACTCGTTTCAAATTTTCTATATTATCTCTCAATTCTCTCGGGTAACGAATGCTTACGGGATAACGCTCAAGACCTTCAACAACTGTCGTGATCTCCATTCCACCAATCGCAGTCATAATAACATCTTGAACATCACCAACGGTTAATCCATATCTTGATGCCTCTTCTCTTTTGATTTTAAAGTCGACATAATTACCGCCCAAAATCCTCTCTGAATAAGCGGAAACTGTGCCCGGAACCTTACGAATCACTGCTTCGATCTCTTTCCCTATCTCCTCGAGCGTTTTTAAATCTGGACCTGCAACTTTTATTCCCACAGGAGTTCTTATACCTGTTGAAAGCATATCCACCCTTGTCTTTATCGGCATGGTCCAAGCGTTAGATAAACCAGGAATTTGAAGTGCTTTGTCCATCTCTTTTACAAGTTTCTCTGGAGTTATTCCAGGTCGCCACTCTTTCTCCGGTTTTAGCATAATTGTTGTTTCAATCATATCAAGTGGAGCTGGGTCGGTCGCAGTTTCAGCTCTTCCAACCTTGCCGAATACATGATGAACTTCGGGAAATTGTTTGATAATCTTGTCCGTCTGCTGTAAAATTTCCTTCGCCTTGGTAATCGAAACCCCAGGCAAAGTAGTTGGCATATAAAGAAGGTCCCCTTCCCATAAAGGTGGCATAAATTCTGAGCCAATCCTTGAAAAAGGAACGTAGGTCAAACCTAATATCACAACCGCTGAAACTATGACAAGCCATTTAAATTTCAAAGCAAAGTGCAAAACAGGATGATAAATTTTCATCAAGAACCTATTGATCGGATTTTTCTCCTCAGGTGGTATCTTTCCTCGTATAAAATATCCCATCAAAATTGGAACGATCGTAACCGATAAAAGCGCTGCCGCAGCCATTGAATATGTTTTAGTATAGGCAAGCGGCTTAAATAATCTGCCTTCCTGTGCTTCGAGGGCAAAAACAGGGAGAAAAGAAACAGTTATCACAAGCAAACTGTAAAAGAGCGAAGGCCCAACTTCCTTTGAAGCATCGAGGATTATACTCCAATGCTCCTTTTTGCCAGAATCGCGTTCAAAGTGTTTGTGGGCATTTTCAATCATAATTATCGCAGCATCAACCATAGTTCCAATTGCGACAGCGATGCCACCAAGCGACATTATATTTGCATTTATTCCTTGAATTTTCATCACAATGAAAGATATTAAAATAGCTGTTGGAAGCGTAAATATGGCCACTAAACCACTTGACAAGTGGAACAAAAACATCAGACAAACAATCGCAACAATGATTGACTCTTCAATTAATTTTTCCCTCAACGTAGCTATCGATCTTTTTATCAGCTCAGACCTATCGTATACAGTAATAATCTTTATGTCTTCTGGAAGTCCCGATTTTAATTCTTCAAGTTTCTTTTTAACGCCCTCTATAACTTTCAAAGCGTTCTCACCATGTCTCATCACAACTATTCCACCAACGACTTCACCTTCACCATTTAATTCTGCAATTCCCCTTCTCATACTTGGCTCAATGGAAATCGTGGCTATGTCACCAAGATAAATAGGTGTCCCCGGACCAAAAATTCTGTTCTGTGAAATCTGCTCCTTCGACTGTAAAGTTTCCATATTTGCACTTCCCATGTTCATTTCCGAAGATTCCGTAACAAAAGCTTGGGTCATCTGCGAAGCCATTTTTACAGGAGTTGTGCTAACTCCAACTGGAATTTTCTTTATATCTTCGATTGACTTGATATAACCAAGCCCGCGTATCATATACTCCATTTCGCCCATCTCTATCACCTCGCCTCCGACATCATTATTGCTTCGTTTTATAGCCATTATAACCTGACTTAACGGAATGTTATACGCTAGAAGTTTATTTGGGTCAATTGTAATCCTATAGTTTTTCACATATCCACCGACGCTTGCAACTTCAGCTACGCCTTCAACGCTTGTCAACGCATATCTTAAATACCAATCTTGAATTGAACGAAGCTCACCTAAATCTCTCTTATCCGACACAAGAGCATACATATAGACCCAACCTACGCCAGTCGCATCCGGACCAAGGGCTGGGACAACCCCTTTGGGAAGTTTATCTACAGCATAATTTAGATATTCAAGCACCCGGCTTCTTGCCCAATAAAGGTCCGTTCCATCTTCAAAAATCACATAAACAAGTGAAAAACCAAAAAATGAATAACCACGCACAACCTTCGACCCTGGGACTGAAACCATCGCTGTTGTAAGTGGATAAGTAATTTGTTTTTCAACTATCTCTGGGGACTGCCCCGGATATTGCGTATAAATTATAACTTGAACATCGCTTAAATCAGGAATTGCATCAATAGGGATTGTCTGAATTGAATAAATCCCTGCGACTATCGCAAATAAAACGGTAAGAATGACAAGAAACCTGTTGTTTACTGACCATTCAATTATTTTTTGAAGCATAGTTTTTTCCCGCTCTTATTTTTTCAAATATCTTTCTGGTTCCTTCTTGAACTTTTCCATATCCGATTTCATACAGAAGTAATATTTCTTCCCTTTGTATATGTATGAAAGTTCTTCTCTTGGCTCTATCTCCATACCGCAGACCGGGTCGACAACCTTATCTTTCTTCTCCAATCGATCTATATTTTGAGATTTATGCTTATGTTCTTGTGGGGTCGTTAATTTCTCATGCTCATGAGATTCTTTCTTTTTTTCTTCCGGAGCCATTGATTCACCATGCTGATGGGTTAGCATCGCAAGCGCGGATTTGAGATTGCTCTCGGAGTCTATCAAAAATTGTGAAGATGTGACTATGCTCTGATTTTCATGCAAACCTTCAAGCACTTGATAATATCCATCTGCAAGGACGCCGAGCTTAACTTCAACCGATTTAAATCTTCCACCACCAAGTGCGACAACTACAATATCACGTGTACCTGTTCTTATAACTGACTGCTCTGGGACCACAATTGCGTCAATTGCAACTTTCGATTTGATATTCACATTTACATACATATCTGGCTTTAAAAAATATCCAGGGTTTTCAAATTCAAGTCGAACTTTAATAGTCCTCGTCTCGGGTTGAAGGTAAGGATAAATGTAAGTTACCTTCCCCCTCAAAATTTTCCCCGGGATATAAGGCAGTTCAACTTCCGCTTCTTCCCCAACTTTAACCCAAGGCAATTCATATTCATAGACATCCGCATAAATCCAAACACTTGACAAATCTGCAATTTTTAACAAAGTCATACCTTGTGCAATTTTCATCCCGAGAAAGACATTTTTTTCAACGACAACACCATCAACTGGGGAATAAAACGTCAGCGTTTTACGAACTTGTCTCGTCCTTTCAAGTTCTTCGATTTGCCCTTCGGTTATGTCCCAATAAAGAAGTCGTTTCTTTGCATTTTCAACAAGTTGATTTGCGCCATCGATTATGTTCGGGTCTCTGCTACCTGAAACGCTTTCTTTATAACTTATCGCTTGCAGATATTCCTCTTGAGTCACGACAAGCTCAGGGCTATAAATTTCAAACAATGGTTCACCCTTGCGGATAAATTTCCCGGTGTAATCAACATAAAGTTTTTCTATCCATCCAGAAACCTTAGTCGTAATTATTGCAATTTTTCTCTCGTCGAAATCAATCCTTCCAACGGTTCTTATCGTCTTGGTCAATTTCATTCTTTTCACGGGTTCAATTTTAACACCTATATTTTGAACTACTGCTGGGTCAATCCTAACAATCCCTTCTTCAATTTTTTCTTCACCTTCATAAACAGGCACAAGGTCCATTCCACAAATTCCACATTTCCCGGGTTTATCGCTTGTGACCCACGGGTGCATTGGGCATTGGTAATATAAAACCTTTCGCTCTGCTCTAAATTCGCTTTTTGATTTCTCTTTCAAACTACTTGACCACGGGCTATACATCCCGGCAAGAAAATATCCAGCGGAAAGTGAAATTAAAGAGATTACCAAAACTGTTAAAATGCCTTTTTTAGTCATGTCAAGCCAAACTTTTTTGTTTTTAAAATTTTAATTGAGACTTACTCCGATAACCATTTCAAGCTCCGCAAGTTTTGAGAAATAATCCGCAAAGACTTTTTCATATTGGATTTGATAATTGTAAAGCAACATAAAATTGTCCACAAGCGTCATAAAGTCAATTTTTCCTACTTGATAGCCCACAAGCCCGATGTTCAAATTATGCGTTGCCTGCGGTATCAAACCATTTTTGTAAAGGTCGAGCAACTTGATATTTTTTTCGATCTTGTTCAAAATCTCCTGAATCATCCTCGAAACCTCGTTTTTCATCGCCAAAAGTTTTGACTCAGATTGAGATATAACTATCTGTGTTTCTTGAATCTTCAAATTTTGCTTTCGCCAGAAAAAAATTGGAATGTTCACACCAACGGTAAAACTCAACATATCAGGCGCCTTCATCCCCACCTGATCAATAGCGGAGCGTTGCCCATAGGAAAATTTAATTTCGAAATCAGGCAGTAACTCACTCCTTGCAAATTGATTCATAACCTTATCCTTTTCGACCATCTTTTTCATCGCAACTATCATCGGGTTATGCTCAAAAGCGAGCCTTTCAAGCTCATCATAACCTTTCGAAAACTCGATGAACTTTAGCTCCGTTGGGATGTAAACAGAATCTGCAGGCTTCCTGAAAAGCAAGGCATTAAAACGTGCTATCAAATTTTTTCTTTCCGTTTCCATCCTTATCAATTCATCTGTCATCTTCGAAAGTTCAACCTGCGCCTTTATAACATCCTGTTGAATTCCTTGCCCAGTTGCAAACCTTGTTGATGTTATCTTGACGAAATCTTTGAGAAGGTCAATCGCCCTTTGTGTAATTTCAATCGCTTTGGTCATGTAATAAATTTCAAAATAAAGCATCTTAACATTCGCGATCAACTCAAGTTTTTTCGATTGATAAATTTCTTCTGCAATCTCATAATCTTTTTCGCTCATTTTCCCCATTAAAGAGTATTTCTTGGGATACATCAGCATTTGCGAGATCCCTATTTCCTTCATCGTCATCATATCTGATGTAAAACTGAAATTTGTCGGCAAATTCACTATTCCAAGCATCAACATTGGATCCAAAGGTGTGCTTGATTGTCTAATTTTTTTCTCTAAAGCGTCGACTTGCAATTTATAAATTTTAAGTTCGGGGTTATTTCCCAAAGCAATTTGGATATAATCTTCAAGCGATTGCGAAAGAAGAGCTGACGAAAGAACACAAATTGAGAGCAAAATTTTTTTGAATTTCATATTATAAACCCATAAAATTAGTTTTAAAAAAATCAAAAGATTGGCGGTTTTATAACCAGTCCTTACTTATTCAGCACGAAATTGGATGCCCCAAGGGTCAGATTAAAAGCGAGGAATTTAAAATGGTAAGTTTAAACTTGAGGGAGAAGATATTAAAAGTTGGATGTTTCGCGGGAGAGAAAATTTCGGTGGAAATTGTCAAATTTGTAAAACTTGGTTGGGTCGAGATTAACTTTGATATCTCATCTTTAAATGTAGTGAAATCCTGGACTTTATCTTTATCGAATTTTTCAACCGAACAACAAACCATTTTCTCAGGGGATAAATTAACTTCACCTCCACTTGCGTTCAAATCCTCCGAACAAGAGCAGGCAACCGTTGGCTTATCTTCGCCCATCATTTTGCAAAACGAAACGACATTAGAAAATTGAATTGTGCCAAGTGTGAAAACAAATAGCGTAAATATGTCGATAAACGTTCTCATATTCAAATTTTGGCTTTAAATTTCAAAAGAAACAACACAAAATTGTCAGGTCAAGTTCCACCAGTGTAAGATTCATTTTCGCTCGGGAATTTTCCGGTTTTGACATCGGAGATATAATTTTTAAATGCTTCTCTTATGATTTGGGCAAGCTCCGCATATCTTCTGACAAATTTCGGTTTAAACTCCTCGAAAAGTCCAAGCATATCATAAACCACAAGGACTTGCCCATCGCAAAAAGGTCCTGCACCAATTCCAATCGTCGGGATGGAAACGGAGTTCGTTACCTTTTTCGCAAGTTCAGATGGTATTTTCTCAAGGACGATAGCAAATGCTCCCGCAGATTCAAGCGCTTTAGCATCGTTCAAAATCTTTTCCGCCTCCTTTTCTTCAACTCCTCTCACATCATATCCACCGAACTTATGTATGCTTTGCGGTGTCAATCCCAAATGACCCATAACCGGAATCCCAACGCTTGTCAATTTCCGAACCACATCTATTATTTCGCCTCCACCTTCAAGTTTTACTCCGCTGGCGCATGTCTCCTTCAAAACTCTACCACAATTTCTAACTGCTTCTTCCAAGCTCACTTGATATGAAAGAAACGGCATATCTACGACAACCATCGCCCTTTTAACACCTCTACAAACAGCCTTTGTGTGATAAATCATATCATCGACCGTTACAGGTAAAGTGGTTTCATGTCCTTGAAAAACATTCCCAAGTGAATCTCCAATGAGAATTATGTCGATTCCAGATTCATCTAGCAATTTTGCAATTAGAAAATCGTACGCGGTGAGCATCGCGATTTTTTCGCCGCGCTTTTTCATCTCAAACAATGTCTTCACCGTCACCTTCTTCATAAACGAACTCAATTTTTTCTGTTTCAAATTCGATGTTAAATTCAGACTTAAATCCCTCTTTCAAAACCTCTGCAACTTCTTCGAATGTAACCTCACGTCCGAGGATTTCATTTAAGCAAATTGTTTTATTCTGGATCTCGTCTTTCATCCTCTCGATTAAATCAGTTGAATCAATTTTTAGAAATTCTGGTAACTTTTTATGAAATTCACCGATTAGAATTGAACCATGCTGTAAAACGACATCACCGTATCTTCTCTGCGCGCTCCCAACAAGTTTTTTACCTCGATATTGCACTTCATATCTAGCTGAACTTGCAAAACATGGAATCGAGCTTAAATCCGCATACAATTCACGGAAATCCGGTTGCGTCTGAGCCAGCTCAAGTTTAACCCCGAGTAAATTTAACCCACGAACAATTGCGCGACTTATGAGATTATAAATTTCCAAAACACTTTTACCTTTAGCATCCATCACGACAGAATATGTCAGTTCCTCTGAATGAAGAACAGCCCTTCCCCCGGTTGGCCTTCGGACGAAACCAAGCCCTGCTTTCTTTATCTTATCAATGTCAAAAACTTTCTCATCTTGATTATATCCAATTGAAATCGTATAAGGTCGCCACCCATAAACTCTCAAAGTCGGTTTTATTTCCCCAGATGAAAAAAGAAAGACAAGGTGCTCATCAAAATTCATATTAAATTTCCCGTCCTTGAACCCAGTATTTATGAAAAACCATTTCTCACTCATAAGGTCCTCTGATTATTCCTCGCTGGCTTGACTCGATGAATTTTATTATATTTTGAATCTCTGGAATTTGGTCAAATTCATCTCTTAACTTTTGCAAAGCTTGTGAGACTGTGAGATTTGATTGGTAAATGATTCGGTAAGCACTTTCAATTTTTTCAATTGTTTCCTTTGGAAAGTTTCTTCGCTTTAAGCCAACAATATTGAGCCCTTCAAATCTTAGCGGTTCTCTCGCTGCCATAATATAGGGAGGGACATCTTTTGGAACGCGCCACCCACCACCAACAATGGAATGCTGACCAATTCTAACAAATTGATGCACTGGAACAAGCCCACCTATTACAACATAATCCTCAACCACTACATGCCCAGCTAAATTAACTGCATTTGCCATTATCACATTGTTTCCAATTACACAATCGTGCGCTACATGAACATACGCCATCAATAGACAATTACTTCCAATTACTGTTTTGCCAGAATACGAGGTACCCCTGTTTAACGTGCAAAATTCTCGAATTATCGTGTTATCTCCAATTTCGAGAGTTGTTTCTTCCCCTTTAAATTTCAAATCCTGGGGTATCGAACCAACAGAAGCGCCATGAAATATCTTGCAATTTTTCCCTATTCTCGTGCCGTAACCTATGAAAACATTGGGACCGATTTCGGTCCCATCACCAATCACAACATTATCTTCAATTACAGTGAAAGGTCCAATTTTTACATTTTCTCCAATTTGAGCATTTGGACTGACAACAGCACGTGGATCGATGTAGGTGCTCATGCTTCTTTTTCTATTGTTTGTTCTGTTGTTTGTTGCTCAGGTTTGTTTACAATAGCTGCCATCATCTCCGCCTCAGCTACAAGTTTACCATCTACATAGGCTCTGCCATACATCGTGCAATACTTATTTCTTCTTTCAAGCATTTCAACCTCATAGATAAGCGTGTCGCCCGGGAAAACAGGCCTTCTAAACTTTGCATTTTTAATCGCCATAAAATAAACATATCGGTCTTCCATTGACTCCTCACCGTTCAAAAGCAAAATTCCCCCCGTCTGAGCCATCCCTTCAATTATCAATACCCCGGGCATTATCGGATGTCCCGGAAAATGTCCTTGGAAGAAAAATTCGTTCCCGGTGACATTTTTAACGCCGACAATTTTCTCCCCCATTTTAAAATCCACGATTTTATCAACGAAAAGGAACGGATACCTATGCGGTAGAATTCTTTGAATCGCATTTATATCGAAAACAATTCCTTCTTTTTTCTCAAACTGATACTTTTTGACAAGTTTCTTCTGCAGGTAAAGCTTTCTTATTTTTTTCGCAAATTCAATGTTGCTTGCATGCCCAGGTCTTGCAGCAAGAATTTGAGCCTTCATCGGGGCCCCAACAAGCGCAAGGTCTCCAAGAAGGTCAAGTAATTTATGTCTTGCCGGCTCATTCTTAAATCGCAACGGTTTGTCATTTAAAATTCCATTACTTCCTAAGAAAACAGCTTCATTTAACCCAAACTTTTTAACCAATCTATCTATCTCTTCTTTCGAAAGTTCCCTATCGACAATTACAATTGCATTATCAAGATTTCCACCTCGAATCAAACCTTGGTCATATAGCATTTCAACTTCGTGAAGGAAACAAAATGTTCTCGCAGGGGCAAACTCCGTGACAAATTCTTTTTCAAGCGAGAATAAACCAGTATGCTGGCTTCCAAGCGCAGGATTTTTATAATCAATCATTATCGTTATCCTGAAATCATCAAGAGGTAAAGCTGCGATATCAACACCTTTGCTTTCATCTGAATACAAAATCGCTTGGTCTATTATCAAATAATCTTTCGGTTCATCTTGCTTTTCAATCCCAGCCTCGAGAAGAGCATCGACGAAAGGTTTTGCACTGCCGTCACCAACTGGGGGTTCAATCGAATCAAGTTCAATTAAAATGTTGTCTATCTGAAGCCCCGCAATAGCTGCCAGGACATGTTCAACAGTATGAACTTTTACATCACCAATCCCAAGTGTAGTCCCTCTGCTTGTGTCAACGACATACTCTACAAGGGCTGGGATTTCTGGCGAACCACCAAGGTCAACTCTTTTAAACCTTATTCCATAATTTGGTGGCGCGGGTTTAAAAGTAATAGTGCATCTTTCACCTGTATGCAAACCAACGCCGGATAACGACACAGGCTTTTTTATCGTCTGCTGTTGAACCAACATATCAAATTCCTCCTAACTATGTTTTGAATTTTACTTAAAAAATGCGAACAAAATTCCCAAAATCGCACCTATTTTACCAACCCAAAATATGAACATCCATTTAATTAAATTAGCTTGGACATTCGAAATCTGATTGTTTACCTTTGCCATTTCAGCAGTTATTCTGTTGTCAAGCCTCGATATCTCTTCGATTATTCTCTCATTCACCTTCGTTATCTCTTCAACTATCCTTTCGTTCATTTTCGACATTTCATCGGATAACCTCACTCCAAATTTTTCAGAGGAAATTTCGATAACATCGCCCTTCGTTTTATCACTTACTTTATTCAACAACTCAACAACGGGCTTCTTTATATTATTTTTCCAGAATCAACTTTTCAATCTTGCTTTTCAACTCCCAAAACTCCCTCACCAGCTCCGGAAGCTGCCTTATAGCTCCTTCTATTCTCAAAGCGACAGAATGTTCACGCGCTGGATAGCCAAAATAAACCTTTCCAGGCTCAGTAATTGATTTCGATACGCCAGATTGTGCAGCGATTGTCGTTCTATCAGCAATTTCAATGTGTCCAACTATTCCAACCTGTCCCGCAAGAACACAGTTTTTCCCTATCTTCGTACTTCCTGCTATCCCAGTTTGCGCAGCTATAACTGTATTTTCACCAATTACAACATTATGAGCTATTTGAATTAAATTGTCAAGCTTTGCACCTCGCTTTATAACAGTTTCGCCAAGCGTCGCTCTGTCAATTGAACAATTCGAGCCAATTTCGACATCATCTTCAATTACAACGATGCCGACTTGCGGTATTTTCTCGTAACTTCCATCAGGCCTTGGAACAAATCCAAAGCCATCGCTTCCAATTACAGATCCAGAGTGAATTATCACTCTATTTCCAATTTTACACTTATGGTAAATTGTCACATTCGGGTAAATCAAAACATCGCTTCCTATTTCGACATCGTCTCCGACAACAACACCAGGCATAATCACGGTGTTATCACCGATTTTAACTCTCTCACCGATGACAGCGTTTGCCCCAATTCTAACGTTTTTCCCAAGCACTGCACTTTGAGCAACGACAGCGGTTGGATGAATTCCTGCAGGCAAAAGCTCGATCGGGGGATTTAGCAACTTCAAAACCTTCACAAAAGCAAAATAAGGCTCATCCACAAGAAGCAATGATATATCATCTCTTCTTTTATTAAAATTTTTCCCAACTATAACAGCTGATGCTTGCGTGGTATCAAAAAATTTCTCATACTTTGGGTTAGCGATAAAAGTTATATCACCTTGCACAGCGTTTTGTATTTCAGCAACCTTTTTTATCTCAACATCCCCATCACCAAGCAGTTCAGCGCTCAAAAATTTCGCTATATCAGATAATTTCACGGCTTTAACTCACTTTACTTGTAAAAGTTTATTTAAAACTTTCTGAGTTAAATCGTATTTTTCATTTGCATATAAAAGTAAAATCTCTCCGCTTTTATCGAAGACAAAATCAAAACCTTCCTCAACAGCTACTTCTTTAATTGCATTGAAAATTTTATTTTGAATTGGTCTGACAAGCTCATCCTGCTTTCGATAAAGCTCCCCATCAGGTCCGAACTTCTGCATCTGAAAATCCGCTATCTTACGATCAAGTTCGGATAACTCCCTTTCCATTTGAGCCCTTGCTTCATCTGTGAGGATAAGTTTTCGCCTTTCATATTCATCGTACTTTGATTTCCATTCATCTTTCATCTTTTGAAGTTCGGCCTGCCATTGTTGGATTAAAACATCGACTTTTCTCTGCGCTTCCTGTGCTTCGGGGAGCTGTTTCATTATGGTCTCGGAATCAACATAGCCAATCTTAACTTGCGAAAATAAAACGGACAGTGGAATTGAAAGCAAAAGCAAAAATTTCAGAAAGATTTTCATTTCGATTTTGTGCCCCTTGTTAATTTGTCAAGGACCTTAAAAGTTATATCAAACTGCTTATCCGCGTAAAGCAAAAAGACATCCCCAGCCTTATCGAAAACAAAATTTAATTTTTCCTCCTTCGCGACAGCTTCGATTGCATCGATAATTTTATCCCTCAAGGGTTTTAATCTTTTCTCCCTCTCTTGTTCAAACTCTCCCTGAGGCCCGAGTTTTTGCTCTCGGTATTCATAAATTTTTCTTTCGAGTTCAAGGATTTCCCTTTGCATTTGCTCCTTCGCTTGTGAGCTTAACATAGCTTCTTTCTTTTGATATTCATCAACTTTGCTTTGATATGACTTAACCATTTGATCGATTTCTGATTGATATTTTTGCAAAAGATTGTCAAGTTCCTTTTGAATCTTTTGCGCCTCTGGAAGTTGCTGTAAAATTAGTCCCGAATCAACATAGCCAATTCTTATTGTCGCCTGCTGCGCGAAAAGGGAAAATGTTGATAAAAGTAAAAATATCACGATTAATTTTTTTCGCATTACTATTTCTCCGAATTAGTTTTTAAATTAAAAACCTCTCCCAAACTGAAAATGGAAACGCCAACCATCCGGTTTACCATCCTTTGGGCTGACGTCATCAAACCCATAACCATAGTCAAAGCCAATTAGACCAATCGGTTGCATGTGAAGTCGAACACCAATTCCAATTGAGCGATTTAAGTTAAATATATTTATCTGCCTTGTCCTCGACCAAACATTTCCAGCTTCCGCAAATAAAAGCAAGTATATCGGCATCGGGGTCATTGTAACCCCAAAACGAATTTCGCTCGTATACTTCATCAAAACACGACCCTGCGGAACACCGCCCGAGGTTACACCAATCGACATCTCCTCATAGCCACGAAGAGGCGTCACAGCAATATAGCCAAGCCCTGTGCCACCCATCGAAAACAACTCGATTGGAGGTATAAAAGAGTCCCTACGAAAGCCATCAACATATCCCCAATCGAAAGAATTATACCAAACAAGTTTATCCAAATTAAAAAATCTGCTGTACCATTCCGAACTGAGATAAACTTTAAAATAATCAGTCGTCCCTGGGAAAATCGGTCCACCTGAAATTTCGGTTGAAAGTGAAACATTCGAACCGATGGTTGGAAAGATTGGATTGTCTATGCTATTTCTCGATATCACCTGAGTTAAACTAAACTGACTCCATTTGCCCTCTTTATAATAACCGCTGCCTCTTCCAACATTGTAAATCTGGAATCTAAACACATAATCAATCCTGAAGAAATCATCAGGCCACCTCAATCTTCTTCCAAAACTTACCGAGCCACCCGTTTGCCTTAGATCATAACTAAACGAAAACCTTGTGTCAGTTATGTTAAAACCAATCGACGTGGGCGTATCCTTAAACCATGGCTCCCTGAAACTTAAATTAAATGTTCTATAATCATATCTTCCAAAAACCCATTCAAAGTTTAAAATTTGTCCATCCCCACCGCGCCAAGGCTCTGTTATAGAAAAATTGTTAAATGTAACCCCAACGCTACCGATCAAACCAAAAGTACTCCAACCAACCGATGCATTAAAAGTATCACTTGATTTTTCCTCAACTTCATATGTCAAATCAACCGTTGAATCGCTCACCATTTTATAATCTGGCTTTAACTTCTCCGGATTAAAATAGTTTAAAACCGAAAGATTCCTTATGCTTCTTATAATATCGCTTCTGCTGAAATACTTCCCCGGAAGTGTGTAAAGTTCTCTTCTTATAACCTTGTCTTTTGTCTTGGTGTTGCCCTTTATATCAACTCTTCTTATTCTAAACTGCTTTCCCTCGTAAACATGTATCACGATGTCAATCGTATCTTCACTTACCTTAACTTCCTCAGGTTGCATATTCATCGTCAGATATCCATTATCGAGATAAAGCGATGCAACATCAGTTTGTTGTTCATTTCCATACAAATTTTTTTCAAATTTTTCTCTGTTATAAACTTCGCCGGGTTTAAAATCAAGTCGCTCGCTTAAAATTTTATCGTCAAAAACCGTGTTCCCTTCCCAAACTATGTTGCGAACCTTATATTGAGGTCCCTCATAAAGTTTTATCTTGACATAAAGGCGCTCCTTTTTCTCATCGGTATAAATCGAATCAGCTAAAATTGTCGCATCTTTGAAACCCTTTTTCCTGTAATATTCTACCAACTTCTTTTTGTCGTCTTCATATTTTTTCCTATCAAATTTTGCGGTTCTCCAAAACATCCACCATTTTTTCTCCTTCGTCTCTTTCATCGCTCCTTTCAAATCGCCATCTTTGACTTTCACATTTCCTTCGAAGATAATTTTAGCGATTGAAATTTTTTTGCCCTCTTTTATTTTAACCTTCAAATTCGCCCTTCCCTGAGTGGTCGGGATGACCTCAAAAGAAACATCTGCAAGGAAATAACCTTTTTCTTCATATGCTTTCTTTATATCATTCGCAATCGAAGCAAGTCTATTATCAGCTAATACCTGCCCTTTTACGAGATTGATTTTATTTTTAATATCTTTCGTGGAAATTGCTTTATTCCCTTCGATTATTATATCATCGAGCCGTGGATATTCTTCAACTCTAATCAAAAGGTAAACCCCATCGCCAACTTGATTTTCAACTTCTATGCTCACATTTTTAAAAATTCTCAAAGACCACAATTGCTTCACCGCGTTTCTTATTTTATCTCCAGCAATTAATGTATTTCCAATCCTCGTAAAAGTTATTTCATCTCCAACTTTTAAACCGGAGTTTGCAATTATCGCTGAAGGTTGGGCGGATAAATTTCCTTCGACGGAAATTCCAAGAATTTTATAGACAACTTGATTTTGTGCTGATAACTTCAAGTTTAAGAATAACAAGAGAAGGGAAAAAATTAATGTCGCCCTACGCATTCCCATTTAAACTTTTCTTTTTTATTTGCTCGCTTATCATCCCAAATCTTCGTTCCCTGCGTTGATAATCTCTTATCGCTTCGTAAAGGTGTTTTCTTCTGAATTCAGGCCAAAGGCAATCACAAATATAAAGTTCAGTATACGCAATCTGCCAAAGTAGAAAGTTGCTTATTCTATATTCACCGCTTGTCCTTATGAGCAAATCAGGGTCAGGAATCCCAGCGGTTTTAAGATAGCTTGAAAAAAGTTTGTCATCTATATCATCAACTTTAATTCTCCCATCTTTTACATCTTTCGCTATACCGCGAACCGCTTCGATTATTTCCCATCTTCCGCTATAGCTCAAAGCGAGATTTAAAACCATCCGCTTGTTATTCTTCGTCTTCTCAATAGCCTCTTTAAGTTCCCGTTGAACTTCCGCAGGCAAACTTTCGATATCTCCAATGGCAATAAGTTTGATATCATTTTTGTGAAGTTTGTCCGTCTCCGTTCGCAATGTTTTAATGAGAAGTTTCATCAATGTATCCACTTCTTGTTTCGGTCTCCGCCAATTTTCGGTTGAAAAAGCGAACAAAGTTAGATATTTAACTCCAAGTTGCGCGCACGCCTCAACCACATCTCTAACAGATTTAACTCCTTCCCTATGTCCAGCAACTCTTGGAAGACCTCTTTTTTTAGCCCATCTTCCGTTGCCATCCATTATGATAGCGATATGCGTTGGAATTTCCTTCTTCTTCAACTCCTCTTGAATTTTCCTATCAGCGTAGGATTTAACTGCTGTTTTTGATGACTCCGAGGAGCTCACTTCACCGAAAGCCTTGCTTTTTTTGAAAAAATTCAAATCAAATTTCCTCTAAATTCTGAAAGTTTCTGAATCGAAATTTAACTTTTTAAACTTAAAAAATCAATTTTAGCGCAAGTTACAAATACCATATAAATGCTAAGGGTGGGTTGAGATTCATCGATCGGAACTATCCAATTTTATAGATTTGTGCTACTTCAAAAGGAGTTCCATCGCGATGGCGTAGGTGAATTTCTATTTAACGTATCCCTCCTTAGCGAAATGACTTACACCCCAAAATACAATTGCGAACTTGACTAATTATTTAAGCGTTTATAAATTTGAGAAAGGTTTAAACTAAAACCCTATATGTTATGAGAAAGGTAACAACCATCGGGTTTTTATTGCTTATTTATTCCTCCTGCCTCGCACAATGGTATTACTTCGGAAGAAATAAAGTTCAATATACAGAATTTCAGTGGAACGTTCTCAAAACAGAACACTTCGACATCTACTATCATCCTGAGATGAAAGATTTAGCTGAGCGCGGCGCTTACTTCGCAGAGGAAGCTTACGCAGAACTTCAAGAAAAATTTAACATAAATATCCCAAATAGAATACCTCTCGTCTTCTATAGTTCACACCTTTATTTTCAGCAAACTAACACAACGCCTGGCTTGATTCCAGAAGGAGTCGGCGGATTTTTCGAATTTATAAAAGGAAGAGTCGTAATTCCATTCGATGGCTCAATTTATCAATTTAAACACGTCATAAAACATGAACTCGTCCATGTCTTCACGCTTCATAAAATCCAGCGCGTTTTAAAGGACCATAGACAACCCACTGAGAAAATGCCACCGCTTTGGTTCACAGAGGGACTTGCAGAATTCTGGTCAACGAAATGGGATAACCAAGGCGAAATGCTTCTAAGAGATGCTGTTTTAAACGATTACATAGTTCCACTATCAGAAATGGACAGAATCCTCGGGACATTTTTAATGTATAAAGAAGGTCAAAACATTCTTGAATACATCGCACAGAAGTACGGCGAAGAAAAAATCTTGCTATTCTTTGAAAACTTCTGGAAAGCAAATTCATTTGAAAAAGTTTTTGAATTAACTATTGGAAAAAATTACAAACAATTTGACGAGGAATGGCTCTACTATCTGAAGAAAAAATATTATCCACTTCTAAAGTACAATGACCCACCAAGCGCAGTGACGAAGCCGATTTTTACAGAAGGCTTCAATATGAAACCAGTCTTTTATAAAAACGAGGGCAAAAGCGAAATTTATTTCGTTGGGAACATAACTGGCTATACCAACATCTATAAAATCATACTTGAAGCGAGCAATAAACCAAAAGTTGTAATCGAAGGAGAAAGAACCGATAAACTTGAAGCCTTCCACCCATTCAAGACAAAAATAGATGTGAAAAATGGAAAACTTGCATTTATAACCAAAGCAGGGGACCATGACGCAATCCATATTTACGACCTAAAAAGTGAAAAAATAACCGATATGTTTCAATTCAATTCGCTTGTGATGATAACATCACTATCATTTTCACCCAATGGAGATAAGCTTGCGCTCACAGCGATTGATAAATCCGGATACAGCGATTTATACATCTTCGACCTCAAAACCAAAAGTTTGAAGAAAATTACAAACGATTATTACGATGATAGGGAAGTCGCATGGTCTCCAAAAAGTGATAAAATTGCGTTTGTCTCGGACAGGACAAAGTTCGGGTTAGATGGAAAATATAATATCTTTCTTTACGATTTGAGCGAGGATAAAATTGAATATCTTATTTACGGCAATTTTTCTTGTACGTCTCCTTCTTGGTCCCCCGACGGAAAGTTTCTCGCATTTGTTGCGGACATAGATGGAACACAAAACATTTGGATACTTGACTTTTCACAGAAAAAATTCTTAGCAGAACTTGGCGAATCAACTGGTTTTAATAGCTCAAGCGAATTTGAAATAAAGCAAATTACAAATTTGACAACTGCAGCATTTGACCCCACCTGGACAGACGATGGCAAAATTGTTTTCGTAGCGCTTGAGAAGCTAAAATTCCAAATAAGGATGCTCGAAGATGTAAAGGAAAAAATCGAAAAACCTAACTTCACTCAAAAGATAAAACTAAATGAAATTGACAAAATACATTGGGACACTCCCGCAATCAGAGGATTCGAAAACGTAAACACCGTCACATACCGCGGGAAATACGACCTGGACATCGCACAAAGTCAAATTTCAACCGACCCAATTTTCGGAACCGTCGGGGGCGCAGCGATCGCACTTAGCGACTTGCTCGGAAATGAAAGATATTATTTCCTGATTTACAACACAGCGCAATCAAAGGACGAGATTTTAAAAAGCTTTAACATTGCTATATCTCGCATCTCGCTTAGCAAACGAACAAACTTCGCATACGGGATTTTCCACTTCGCCGGGAGAAGATATGATTTAACCGATCCAGACCTTTTCTATTACGAAAAAGCCTATGGTGGATACCTCGCTTTGAGTTATCCAATCTCTGTTTTCAGAAGAATTGAATCGACGATAATGTTGAATAGGTCGGACAAAGAAGTTCTCTTCGGCATCGGAGAAAGAAAAGCGATGCTTCTTTCAAATTCAATTTCTTATATCTTCGATAATTCTCTATGGTCACCAACTGGGCCAATCGATGGGAAAAGGTTTAACATAACCCTCGCATATACGACGGATATACAATTTTCGAATGTAAATTATTACACTTTAATTTTCGACTATCGATATTACTATAGATTGTCAACAAGGTCAGCGTATGCGGTAAGATTACTGCTTTTCTATAATGAAGGTAAAGAGGCAAGGAGATGGTTTATGGGGGGAAGTTGGGATTTGCGCGGGTATGAACGATGGTCGATAAGGGGCAAAAAACTCTGGCTTGCAAGTCAAGAATTGCGTTTCCCATTTATCGATAAATTCGATGTCAAATTCCCGTTCGGAGGAATATTTATTGGCTCGATAAGAGGTGCGCTTTTCTTAGATTTGGGGAACGCATGGGATAATAAATATACAGAAACATTGGGAAGCTTTGGATTTGGGATTAGATTTAACATCGGCGGTGTTCTAGTGTTAAGATACGATGTCGGCAAGAGACTTGAAAACAATTTATCAAAGATACAGAAAAAATTATTCCATCAATTTTTCTTCGGCTGGGACTTTTAAAAAGATTTTAAAAGCAAAAAAATGAAAAAACTTATAATCTCCCTCACTTTAATTTTAACCTCTTGCGCTTCTTTCAAGCTTGAGAAAAACATAATACTTGACAAATTTAACTGGATCCAATACGGTAATTCACCTGAAAATTCAAATGTCTCCTATTTTAATATTTCTCCACCCTTTCAACTTGCCTGGACCTACAACGCCGGCGCTGGATTTTCACACGGTCCAATGCTTGTCGCAGATGGAATTTTATTCATTGGAACGCTCGGAGAAGAAATTCACTTTGTCGATATCGAAACAGGTAAAAAAATCGGCATAATCAGAACCGAATCCGCCGTTTCTGGAACGCCGGTGCTTTACAAAAATAAACTTATAATCCCAAATGCCCACGGTAAAAATACACTCCAATCGATCGATTTAAACCTTGGAAAAATTTTATGGGAAGAGAAAATCGGAGCGATCGAAGCATCTTTACTTCTCGTTGACAACAATCTCATTGTCGCGACGCTTGAAGGCTCGATCATAAACTACAAAATAAACTACGACATACCCGAAAAAATATGGGAATTCAAAGCCCCGAAACCAGTTCGCTCATCCCCAGCTTCTGACGGAGAATTTATAGTTTTTGGATGCGACGATGGGAACTTATATTGTATCGATTTTAAATCTGGAGCTTTGGTGTGGAAATTTAACGCAGGTTCAGCGATCTTTGCTCCTATTTCAATATCAAACGGAAAAGTCTTCTTTGGTTCAATCAATGGAATTTTTTACGCTTTGAACTTAAAAAATGGAAAACTTGAATGGAAATTTAACTCTAACTCAAAAATTTATGGAGGTTGTTCGGTCAAAGACTCCCTCGTTTTCTTCGGGACAGCTTCGGGTAAATTTTTCGCATTGAACAGAGAAACCGGGAAAATCGTATGGGAATTTTCAGCAAAGAGCATAATTAATTCTGCACCTGTTATTTCAAATAAAACTGTCTTCTTCGGCTCGCTTGATAAAAATGTCTACGCCATTGATATAGCAACTGGAAATTTGCTTTGGAACTACGAAACTCGCGGAAGGATAAAATCAAGCCCGATCATTTGGAAAAATTTTTTATTCGTAGCAAGCGAAGATAGGTTAATCTACGCCTTTAAAACACAAACAACGAAAATAGAATGAAACTTTTTATTCTCATTGTTTTGATAAGTTCGATAAATCTAATGGGCCAAGATAAATACGGAGTATTAAACATAAACTCAGAAATCAAAGGCGCAGTTGTTTATCTTGATTCAGCGTTAATCGGTCCAACGCCGATTTCAAATTTCAAAATCAAAGTCGGCACATACACTTTAAAAGTAAAAAATCCTGAACCAACCGATTGGCTCGAGCAAGATGTCGTCCAAAAAATAGAAATCAAAGAAAACGACACATTGAGTCTTTTCATAACTTTCGAAAAATTTATCAAGATAAATTCCATCCCTTTTTCGGCAAACATATTGCTTGGAGATTCGATAATCGGGACGACGCCATCGATTTTTAAAATGAAAGATTTGCTCGGAAAGAAAATAAAAATCGTCAAAAAAGGATACAACGAAGTTGAAATCCTCGTCGATGGGAAAACTCAAAGAATTGAGGTCAACTTAAGCCCTAAAAACGGAGCGGAAGCGGAATTAAGGACTGAGCCAAAGAATAAACTAAATGTGATCTTGCCAATCGCCGGGATAAGTTTGACAAGCGGGATAATCTCAATTTACTTTAAAACGCAAGCGGATAAACTCTACAACGAATATTTACAATCCGGCGACGCTGAAAAACTTAACACTGTTAAAACCTACGACAAAGTTGCCGGGGTGGCGCTTGTAATCTTTGAACTTACTGCAATCTTTGCAATTTATCTGCTAATGAAAAATTGACCCGCGAGCGAAATAAACCAAAAATTGAATTTTCAAGTCTATATAATTAAATTAACCTTGAAAAATCACACGGAGGTTTAATGTGAAAAAAATTCTTCTTGTAATTTTGATATTTGCTTCAATATCAAGCGCACAAATACCAATCTTTCGACCTTTCTTCTCGACCACTGAAAGAGAGTTTGGGAAACTTTTCTTTTTCGAGGTCATTAACCTCATCAGCGAGGACACTTCAAAAAGTAGAGTTGATATAAATTTTAGAGTTGCGAATGCATTGCTATCGTTTATTAAAAATCCCCTTAGCTCCCCAACATACACCGCAAGTTTTACGGTTAGCGTTGAAATTCTCGGAAAAGATGAAAAGTCCATCGCAAGGAAGATATTCAGAAGCTTTAGAGGCACGAATAAATATGAAGAGACAACCTCAAAAGATTATTACACTCAGGGAAATTTACGATTTGACCTAAGCCCCGGAAATTACCGAGTTATTTTGATATTTGAAGATGAAAATTCAAATCGAACTTTTAAAAGAGAAAGAATGATAAATTTAAAACGTTTGAAACCAAACTCTTTTGAGATGTCCGACCTCGTCATAATTCAAGACAGGGAAGAAAGAGGAGATACAGTCATTTTGACCCCGACAAACATCGGAAACAGAGTTAATTTCGGAAAAGGTTTCACAGCCTATATTCAGTTCAGCGATAAACCAAGTGAGGTCGAGTATACCCTAACTTATTTACCAGAATTTAGGAAAAAAGAAGTTATCATCAACGGAACTATAAACGCAGAAGAGATAAAAAACGACAAACAATTTATTTTTAGAGAAAACCCGGGCGATACTATTTTCACATATCTTTTAGTCCCATCCTCTGCTCAAAATTATTATTCGCTCTTAATTCCTGTCAAAGGAGACCAGCTCGACCTCGGGGAATATGAACTGTCCCTTTCGGTAAAATTCAAAGATTCTCTAAACAACCAAATTTTGAAAACGTTTACAAAAAGATTTACCGTCGAATGGATAGATATGCCATTTTCGCTTCAAAATCTCGATTATGCAATCGAAATTCTTGAATACATTGCCACTCCCGATGAAATGGCAAAGCTGAGATTTGGAACACCTCAAGCGAGGTTGCAAAAATTTAAAGAGTTCTGGTCAAAGAGAGATCCGACACCGAACACAATCTATAACGAATTAATGGCCGAATATTATCGCAGAGTCGATTATGCGTATTCAAATTTTACAACAATGAGGGATAGGGACGGCGCAAGAACAGACAGAGGGAGAATTTACATACTCTATGGAGAGCCGACAAAAACCGAAAGAAAGTATACACCTGGAAGACCAACAGAGGAAATTTGGTACTATGACACAATCGGGAGAAAATTCGTTTTCACTGAGCAATACGGCTCGTTCAAATTAACCTCGGTTGAAAACTATGCTCCCTAAAATTGCGATAACGGTTGGGGATATAAACGGGATAGGTCCAGAAGTCGCAATTAAATCGATGATAAAAAAAAGCGTAACATCAAAATGCCAAGTTTTTCTTTTAGCCCCGGTTGAAATAGTCAAACTCTACAGTGAACTTTTGAATGTAAAATTTCACATTATGCGAAGCGAGGACGATTTTGAAGAGAAAGTTTTGAATGTCTATCCAATGAAAAATTTTAAAAATTTCGAAATCAATTTTGGAAAACCAACCAAAACTTCTGGGAAAATTGCGGGTGAATCGATAGAACTTGCGGTTGAACTTTGTTTAAATGGGAAAGCGGATGCGATTTGCACATCTCCTGTGTCAAAAAAGGCACTTAACCTCGCGGGTTTCAATTTTCCGGGTCAAACCGAGATGCTCGCAAACCTTTCGAATTCAAAACGATACCTGATGATGTTTGTAAACGATAAAATTAAGCTTGCTCTCGCCACAATCCACGTCCCGCTTAGCAAAGTCAGCGAGATTCTTTCGAAAAAGTTGTTAACTGAAAAAATCGAAATCTTGATTGACTCTTTAAAATTTGACTTTGCCATAACTTCACCATCAATTGCGATACTTGGCTTAAACCCTCATGCTGGTGAAGATGGACTGCTCGGGAACGAAGAGAAAAAAACAATTAAACCTGTGATTCGCAAATTTTTGAAAAAAGGTTATTCCATTGATGGACCATTTCCAGCGGATGGTTTCTTTGGTGAAGGTAGATACAAAAACTACGACGCTGTTCTTTCAATGTACCACGACCAGGGCTTAATTCCTGTCAAAATTCTCGATTTTTATCGAAGCGTTAATTTCTCAGCTGGACTAAATTTAATTAGAACCTCTCCCGACCATGGAACTGCTTACGATATCGCCGGAAAATTAATTGCGAATGAAAAAAGTATGGAATCCGCCATACTTCTTTCCGCGAAGATTTTCAAAAATAGGAAAAAAAGCAAAAGATGAAAATCGTCATCGCCCCTGACTCATTCAAAGGCTCTCTCACTTCAATTCAAGCCACTCAAGCGATAGCAAATGCTTTTGAAAAAGTCTCCTCAAAGTTTGAAATTATAAAAATACCCATCTCAGATGGTGGTGAAGGTTTTGTGGACGCAATTCAATTTTCAATCGGCGGCGAAACAATAGAGACAATCGTCTCAGGTCCCTTGCTAGGTCAAAAGGTAAAAGCGAAGTTTTTGATGAAGGGCGAAACTGCGATAATAGAAATGGCTTCTGCAAGTGGTTTGATGCTCGTACCTAAAAACAAAAGAGACCCAAAGATAACCACAACTTACGGCGTCGGGGAATTGATAAAAAAAGCAATTGAACACGGAGCAAAGGAAATAATTATCGGCGTTGGCGGAAGCGCAACAAACGACGGTGGAATGGGAATGGCATCAGCACTGGGCTATAAATTCCTCGATGAAAAAGGAAAACCGCTAAAACAAGGTGGAATAAACCTCCTCAAACTTAAAAAAATCGACGATTCCGAAGTTGATGATAAAATTAAGAGTGTCGATTTTAAAGTAGCGGTTGATGTTTTAAATCCGCTTTGCGGACCTGAAGGAGCTTCATTTACATATGCGATTCAAAAAGGTGCATCCAAAAACGATTTGCCAAAATTAGATAAAGCGTTGAAAAGACTTGCTGAAGCGGTAAAAGAAAAGTACAACATCGATATAGAAAATTTGCCCGGTGCAGGTTCCGCTGGAGGGCTTGCTGCCGGGCTTGTGGCTTTTTGCAATGCGAAAATACAAAGAGGAATTTCGCTATTCCTCGACCTCATCTCATTCAATGAGAAAATTAAAAACGCAAACCTAATCATAACAGGCGAAGGCAAACTCGATTCACAAGTTAAATATGGCAAAGCCTTGAAGGGAATAGTTGAAAGAGCAAGTGAACAAAACATCCCGGTAATAGCGATCGTTGGAAGAGTTGAAGGCGAACCTATAGAGCTTGTAAATTCACTTGGTTTAAGCGCTGTCTTCACTATGACCGATGTTGGAATGAAGGAAACATTTGCGATGAAAAACGCGGAAAAGATTTTGTTTAACGCCTCAACCCAAATTGCAAGTTTGATACATAAACTATGTTTAACCCCAAGCAAGGTAAACCGCTCGTAAGCGATGGCGCAATTGGAACAGAACTTATAAAACGTTCCAGTGAAAAAATCCCAGAAATCTTAAATGTCAAAAATCCCAAAATCGTAGAGCAACTACACTTGGACTATATAAACTCAGGCTCTGATATCATTACGACAAACTCATTCGGAATAATTTATGCGAAGCTGAATGGAAATTTACCTGACGAAATCACAATTTACGACTTGGCCAAATTATCCGCACAAATTGCAAACAAAGTTAAAACAAAGGGGGAAATTATATTCGGAAGCATCGGGGCAACTGGATTAAAGCCAAATCAAAACGAGTTTAAAAAATTACCCGATTATCTTTGTGAACAAGTTTCAGGTTTAAGAGATGGGAATGTTGATATAATTTTAATTGAAACGATGACAACACTTCAAGAGATGAGAACTGCATTTGAAATTGCTCGAAGAGAGGCAAATCTTCCAATTGCGCTCACGATGGCTTTTCAAATCACAAAAAATGGAATCAAAACTTTTTCCGGCGTCGATTTTAAAATTGCGGTTGAAGAGATGCTCAATCTTGGCGCGGAAATCATTGGAGCAAATTGTGGAAATGGTTTTGATGAAATGGTTGAAATAGCAAAACAATTCAAATCCATTACAAAAGAAACTCCGTTAATCATCCAACCAAGCGCAGGGATTCCCCAAAAAGCTGGTAACGAATTGCTTTACCCAGATACACCCGAAAAAATAAAACAAAACGTCAAAAAACTCATTGAACTAAACGTC
>JBEPZK010000027.1:0-27533 GCA_041640855.1 Candidatus Kryptoniota bacterium | reverse complement strand
CGAAATTAATCGAAGAGGAAAGAAAAAAAGAACTCGAGCGCAAAGAAAAAATCAAAATTCCAAAGGTCGAGGGAGACTTAGCCAAATTACGAGGTAAACTTCCTTGGCCTGTTGACAATGGAAAAATCGTCAATCGCTTTGGTGAACAGGTTCATCCAATTTTGAAAACTGTGACATTAAACTACGGAATTGACATCGCGGTCCCAGAAAATAGCCCGGTGAAAGCTGTTGCAGATGGAGTTGTTTCGAAAATTTTCTGGTTGCCAAGTTTTGAGAATATAGTCATAATAACACACAATGGTAACTTCAGAACTGTCTACGCAAATCTATCTGATATATTCGTAAATGAAGGAGAAAAGGTCAAAACTGGTCAAATCATTGGTAAAAGCGGCGATTCATTAGAAGGCTCGATCGTTCACTTCGAAATTTGGTATGAAAGACAGCAACAAAACCCGGAACTTTGGCTCTCAAAAAAATAGACCAAGCATAATGAAAAATTTGAGACTTTTTCTCTTGCTTTTTCTCTACAACTTGATTTTAGTTCCGATTCTTTATCTTGCCTTTCACTTATTGGGATTTTTCAATCGCAAAATCAAAAAAGGTATAGAAGGCAGAAAAAATCTTTTTGAAAATCTCGAGCAAAAGATAAAAGAAAGAATTAACCCTCAAAAACCAACTTTTTGGTTTCATTCGTCATCCCTTGGTGAATTTGAGCAGGCAAAGCCGATAATTTCAAAACTAAAGGAAAGATTAAACCCGAATATAATCGTGACATTTTTCTCGCCATCGGGATATGAACCGTCAAAAAATTATCCACTCGCTGACGTTGTCTCCTACATTCCCTTTGATTCTCTTTTCAACGCGAGAAAATTCGTTAACCTCATCAAATCGCAAAAGACATATTTATTCCTTATGAAATACGACACCTGGCCAAACCACATTTACTTCGCATACAAGAACAACTTTATTCTATGTCTTGCAAACGCGCTTGTAAACGAGAAAAAAATTTCGTCCGTTTTCAAAAGATTTTTCTACAAAACGATTTACGGTCTTTTCGATTTTATCTTCTTAATTTTCCCAGAGGACCAAACTCGATTGAAAAAATTAAACTTAAACGGAAACAAACCCAAAGTTATACCAACCGGCGATACGAGATACGACCAAGTCTATTTGAGAAGCAGAGATGCTTTGAAGAAATTGATATTGCCCGATTTTGTGCTTAAAACAAAAAACGAAATAAAGAAGAAAGTTTTCGTCGTTGGAAGCAGTTGGAATGAGGACGAGAAAATCATAATCCCAACAATATTAAAAATCCAAAAATACGAGAAAGAACTTTTAACAATTCTCGTCCCACATGAACCGGTTGAAGAAAATATCAAAAGGATTGAAGAGGAGTTAAATGGTAAAACAACAAGCATAAGGTTTTCAAATATAAAAAATTACAATCATGAAAAGGTTATAATTGTCGATGCTGTTGGATTTCTTATGAGTTTGTATGCGTACGCAGACATCGCTTATGTTGGAGGAGGCTTTAAACATGGTGTTCACAATGTCCTTGAACCTGCAACTTATGGAATCCCCGTTATCTATGGTCCAAGGATCGAAAACTCACCCGAAGCCCAAAAACTTCTCCATATTGGCGGAGCAATTAAAATCGAGAACAAAAAGCAACTTTACAAAGCCCTTCGCAAACTTTTATCTGATGAGAAATTAAGGGTTGAACTTGGGAAAAAGGCTTTTGCGCTCGTTCAATCAAATCTCGGCGCAACCGATAAAATCATACAAGCGATCGAATCAAACTTTTAACTTCTTCATAGACCGTTTTCGTCTCGATTAATCTCATACATTTAAAATGACCTTCGGGGCATTTTCTACCGCCGTGGATTCCACAGGGTCTACAATATAAATTTTCGACTTGAACAACTCTATCTCTATCGCCGTAGGGATAAAATCCAAATTCTGGGATAGTTGGACCGAAAATCGCGACAACCGGCGTTCGCATAGCGACAGCGATATGCATTGGTGCGGAATCGTTTGAAACCAAAAGGATACATCGACGAATTAATTCTGCAGATTGAAGCAAACTTAATTTCCCACAAAAGTTATAAACATCTTTAAAACCGCTATGCTTTTTTATCTCCTCGCAAAGTTCGAAATCTTCAGCACCACCAATCAAAACCACAGCGAATCCATCTTTCACCAAAAGCCCAACAAGTTCCGCAAATCTTTCTTTCAGCCATCGTTTCGTAGCCCAGATAGAGCCGGGGGCGATTCCGATCAATTTCGAGCCAACATTGGAGAGAATTTTATCGATATAATTTTTGTCATCGTCGGATGGAAAAAGGGTTGGGAATTCTTTTGAGTTCACCTTTATTCCAAGCGGTTCAAGAAGTGAAAGATTTCTCTCTATCTCGTGGATTTTTTTGTAATTGACAACATTTGTATAAAGAAAGTTGAACGGGCTTTTATCAAAGCCAATTCGAATTTTGACTCCGGCTAAAAACGGAATTACCGCGCTTCTAAAGGACCTATGTGGGATGATTGCGACATCATAATTTTTTGCTGAGACAATTTTTGAAATTTTAATCAAACCCCTCAATCCTTTGTCATTGCCCTTCTTGTCGAAAACTATAACCTCATCAATATCGGGATGATTTTTCAAAAGTTCTGATGTCTTAGGGATAAGCATAAAATCAATTTTCGAATTCGGAAAATTTCTCCTTAAAACCTGAACCAGTGGCAAAGCAAGAATCACATCGCCAATAAATGCGGTTTGTATAATGAGAAATTTTGGTTCTATAGGGTTTTGAGCAGGAAAAATGTCGGGCATCTAAAATTGATATTCTGTTTTATTCGCCTGAACCTGACTTAAAAAATTTATCCAATTTCGATGTGTTTTCGACAACGTATTTTCGAATTATAAAAATTAAGCTACCTTTCAAGAAAAACCCAACCTTCGACGAATTTGAAACCCATCTAAAATCATTTCACTACCTCCGAACAAACAACAATGTCTCATATCCAGATCGCATAACATACAATTCAATACAATTTTAGAATTCTTTAAAATTTTGTGGAGGTTTATGTTTCCATCTTCTGTGAAACCAAAGCCAGTGGTCGGGATACAAACGAACGTATTTTTCAAGCGTTGAAGTGTGAAGTTGCGTAAGTTTTAAAACTTTTTCATCTTCGTTTTCAGCAGTAAAGGCAAAATCTACTTTTTCAAACACGATTCGATAATTGTAATTTTTATCCCTTATGGCAAATCCCATAACTATGGGAGCCCCTGACCTTAAAGACATAACAGCGGGACCCGCGAATGTAGCCGCGGGTCTCCCCAAAAAATTAACATAGGGACCTTCCTTTGGAGCGCTTTGATCCGCAAGAAGTGCAACAATCCCACCATTGGATAAAATTCTCAAAGATTCGCGAAACGCTTTTTCCATAGGTATGACATTATTCCCAAACCAACAACGCCATCTGTTTATCTCGGCATCGACAAGTTTATTTCTCTGCGTTTTAACTATGACATTCAGCGGTCTCCCAATTGCTATTCCCGTAACTATTGCGCTCAACTCCCAATTTCCAAAATGCCCTGACATCAAAATTAAGCCATTGCCTAATTTTAAAGCCTCCTCAACATAATTGAAATTTTCAAAGCTGACAAACTTTTTAAAATCTTCAGCTTTTAACTTTGGAAAGCTCATAAACTCAAAAAATGTGATGAAAAAATTAACATAAGCCATCTTTAAAATTCGCTTTATCTCATCGTCGCTCTTCTCCGGAAAAGAATTTCTCAAATTTTCACTGGCAACTTTTTTTCTATACGGGATAAAATGATAAGCGAAAACGCCCAACAATTTCCCAAGCCTTTGCGAAAGTTTAAACGGTAACAATCGAGCTATGAAAACAAAAAATTTAAAAATTATAAACTCGATATAATTCTTCATTCTTGTTTCACTTCATCATTTGTTCCCTTATCAATCTAAATTCGCTTTCCGGCTTCCACTCTGGCTTTTCATCTGAATTTGCAAGATAATATGTCGTCATAAAAACAAGTTTTGCATCTTCGACCGCACCGTCAAGAACCCACGAATCACTATATTCATCGCTTGGTTGGTGATAATTTTTCCGAATGTATTCTTCAACCACTTCTCTCCCGTAACTCTCTGGTTTTCCGATATATTCGACTCCGTTATCAAAGAAAATCGCAGGAATCCCAACCTTCGCGAAATTGAATTGGTCTGACCTGTAAAACATCCCAAGTTCTGGGAATTGGTCAGGTTTCGCATATCTATTTTGATATTTTCGCGCTATCGCATCGATTATCTCACCAAGCGTGCTTTTCTCCATTCCTATCAAAACGACATCTTTTGTCCTGCCCCAGATATTTATACCGTCGATATTTAAATTCGCAACGATTTTTACTGGTGGAACCGTTGGATTTTGAGCGAAATATTTTGAGCCTAAAAGCCCAGCTTCTTCCGCCGCTAAAGCTATGAACATAATAGAACGACGTGGTTTAACTTTTAATTCAGAAAACGCTCTCGCCAAATTCAAAAGCACCGAAACCCCAGAAGCGTTATCAAGAGCACCATTATATATTGAGTCACCGTTTACAGGCTTGCCGATTCCTAGATGGTCATAGTGCGAAGTTAAAACGATATATTCATCTTTTAATTTTTCATCACCACCGCGCAAGACTCCAATCACATTTTGAGTGGCAAATTCTCTAATTCTAACTTTCATATTCAACGAAAGTTTCAAACCGAGGTCAACGGGTTTAAAATCTCTCGTCTGCGCTGACTTAACAAGCTCATCAAGATTTTTCCCCGCAAGCGCAAGTAATTTACGCGTTGCGCCTTCGGTAAGCCAACCTTTAAGTTGAATTTTCGCTTCAGCATCGTTTGCAAGTTCAAATTCTTCCCCACTCCATGAACTCTGCACGACATTCCATCCATAGCCAGCGGACGGTGTTGTGTGAATTATTATGGCGCCAAGAGCCCCTTTCTTTGCTGCAATCTCATATTTGTAAGTCCATCTTCCATAATAAGTCCTCGCTTTACCACCAAATAAATTCGGCTCGTCAGGTGTAGCAGGTGGGTCATCATTCAACATCAACAAGATTTTCCCCGAAACATCAACTCCTTTATAATCATCCCAATTATACTCTGGAGCAACGATACCATAACCTACAAAAACGATATCCGCATCTTTAACAGAAACGAAATCTTTTTTAACCCCAGAAACCGCAACAAATTCGTCATAATATCTAAATCTTGCTATCCCCTTTTTCCCCTTTACAACCATTTCCTTATCAGGATATGTCGTTATCCCGGAAAGTTTTACTTTCTGAAAATACGAGCCGTTATCTCCGCCTGGTTCAAGCCCAAAAAGTCTAAATTGAGTTGAGATGTAGGTCGCAGCGATAAGTTCACCTTTCGAACCAGTTCCTCTGCCTTCAAGTAAATCGCTTGCAAGAAACTGAATGTTTGCCCTTATATAATCTTCCGTTATGTAATCCATCGCTCTTTTTGCGTCGTCAGTGAGAAAATTGTCAATTGTAATCTGAGCAAACAACGTAAAAGTTGTAAATAAAGTCAAAAAAACAAGTTTAGTTGCTTTCATTTTCCTCCTCCATTTTGTTTGAGTTTATAAGTTCCGAAATGTACCTTCTTAAACTTATCGCGTTTTCAACGGCATACGCGTTGAAATCATTATTAAAATAAACAAAAATCGTCTTATCCTCCAAAGCGAACCCCCATATCAATTTGGAAAAATTTTTTATTTGTTCATCGGTATAATTCGACCTATATCTTTCCTCTGGGCCATGGAATCTGAAATAAACGAAGTCAGTCGTTGCAACTGGTGGGGTTTCGAGCCCGCGCATATGTGAAATGCACAAGCCAATTTGACTTTCTTTCAAAATCAAAAAAATCGTGTCGTTAAAATATTCCGCGTTTCTAAATTCAAAAATATGTCTATATCCTTTCGGAAGCAAGGCGATATAATCTTTCAAAAAAGACGTATCATACTCAAGTGTTGGTGGGAATTGATGAAGTATGCAACCGAGTCGATTGAAAATTTTCAGCGGTTTTATCACTTTCATAAACCCATAAAAATCGCTTCTTACGTCTTTGAGCTTCTTTATGTGCGTTATCAAACGATGTACTTTAACCGAAAACAGAAAACCTGATGGCGTCTTTCTAATCCATCCCTCAAGCGTCTTTGCCCTCGGAAGATGATAAAATGTTGTATTAAGTTCAACCGTATCAAAAACTTTAGAATAATATTCAAGCCATTTATCCTTGACCAACTTCTCGGGATAAAATCGCCCAACCCAATGCTTGTAATAATAACCCGATGTCCCAATGTAAATTTTAGCCATTAAATCTCACGCTGATATTTTTCCCAAAAGAACGAAATCAATCTCTTTAGAAATTTCATCCACTCTCACAACCTTAACTTTGACCTTATCCCCAAGTCGATAGGTCTTTTTTGTATACTTCCCTATCAAAGCATACTGGCTTTCATCGTAAATGTAATAATCGTCAGTCATATCACGAAGTTTCACAAGCCCTTCGACAAGTATATCGTTTATTTCAACAAACAAACCGAAATCAGTAACTCCAGAAATTATTCCATCGAAAATCCTTCCGATATGCTCCGTCATATATTCAACTTGCTTGAACTTTATTGACTCCCTTTCTGCTTCCATAGCTTTTATTTCCATCTCAGATGCATGCTTACAAATCAGTGGCAATTTCCGTGCAATTTCGTTTATTCTCTTCTCATCAACTTTGCCCCTCGTATACTCATAAAGTAAACGATGCACAACAAGGTCTGGATATCTTCTTATCGGCGATGTAAAATGTGTGTAATACTTAAAGCCGAGCCCGAAGTGTCCAATGTTTTTTTCCGAATAAACCGCCTTAGCCATAGACCTTATAGCGATGTCATTGACGAGATATTCATATTCCGTATCTTTGACTTGTGCAAGCAATTTTTGTATCGATTTAGAAAGCGGTTTTGAATCAATGTCAAATTTAAAACCAAGTTTTCTTACAAACTCTGCAAGATTTTTTAATTTCGCCGGATCAGGCAAATCGTGAACTCTATAAATAAATGGATATTTCATCTTTCCAACATGCTTTGCAACAGTCTGATTTGCAAGAAGCATAAACTCCTCTATTAACCTATGACTATCCAGTCGAACTTTTTTAATTATTTCAACCGGTCTACCATCTTCATCAAGTTTAAATTTCACCTCCGGCGTTTCGAAATCGATGCTTCCCTCGCGCAATCTCTTCTTCGTCAAAATTTTGCTCAACTTATGCATCTCAAGAATTATATCCGCGAAATCCCCCTCGCCCGTTTCAATTATATTTTGCACCTCCTCGTATGTAAATCTTCTTTTGCTTCTGATTATGCTCTTGTGGAATGAATAATTTTCGACCACGCCTCTCGAATTCACAACCATAAAAACAGAATAAGCAAGTCTATCGACATTCGGATTTAAACTGCAGACATTGTTCGATAATTTCTCCGGCAACATTGGGATCACCCTATCGACAAGATAAACGCTCGTTCCGCGATTTAAAGCCTCTAAATCAATTTCGCTTCCTTCTTTAACATAGAAACTGACATCCGCGATATGAACTCCAAGTCTATATTTTCCATCGGGTAAAACCTCAAGCGAGACAGCATCGTCGAAATCCTTTGCATCTTCTGGGTCGATTGTAAAACAAATAAGCTCTCTTAAGTCAAGGCGTTTTTTATATTCAGACCTCGGGATTTCATCTGGTATCTCTTCTGCCTCTTTTAAAACTTTATCCGGGAATCTCGTCGGGAAACCGTAATTTCTCGCTATAGATAATATCTCCGCATCATTTTCACCAGCACTTCCGAGAACTTCCACAATCCTTCCCTCAGGGCTAAAGCCTTCATCAATCCAGTCGACAAACTCAATTGCGACTTTATCGCCAACTTTTGCGTTAAACTTTTTAACATTTTTTTCGCTCACATAAAAGTCACGAATTATATGTTTATCATCTGGAATAACGAAGTAAACTCCCTTCTTCTTTGCCAAAACCCCAGTTATGATTTTTCTACCTCGTTCAATTATATCGACAATTTCGCCCTCTACAAGTTCTCCTCTTTTCCTTTCGACGACTGAAACAGCGACCTTATCTCCATCGATTGCGGTGTGAATAAATCTTGGCGGGATGAAAATTTCCTTTATTTTGTCAGAACCATCTTCAACAGTGACGAAACCATAACCTTTGGGATTAACGGTCAATCGTCCAATTAAAATTTTCGGATTAAACTTGAACTTATATCTGTTCCTGGGAAGTTTTATGATTTCGCCCTTTTCGACCATATCATTTAGCACCTTCTTCAAAATCCCCTTTCGATACTCCTCAAACAAATCAAGTTTTCGGGCTATCTCTTTAATGCGAAAAGATTTGTTTGCTCTTTTTCTTAAAAACTTTAAAATTTTCTCCTTTAATAAAATTGTTGTTTCATCTTTCATAGCCTTATCCTGTAATAGAATCCCAATTTGTTTACGATTTCTTTTTCTTGATAAAATTGAACTGGTTTCCTTTCATATTCTACGCTCAAATTTCCCCCCAAAAATTTTCTAAGCAATGGATATCGCACGATGACAGACAATCTCGAAATATCCGTGAAGATATCTCCACCGAGTTGGATTATTGCTCCACCTGTGCTTCCGGTTATTCTCAAACCTTTAAAACCGGAATAATATCCTAACTCTGTGCTTACGATAAACCCGCCAAATACATCGCGCAGCACATCCGTTAAAACACCAGAAATAGCACCGCTCAAAAGCGAAGCCCCTGCAGATGACCAAAGGCTTTCCGTAAAAATCGTAGCTTCACCTCTTGTCAATTCATCTTTAAATCTCCCTGTGACGAGAAAAGAAATCGCATCGGTTTCGACATCGCCATGTGGATAAATTTTATGATAATCTTCGCCGTCGACATACATTTGAACTTTGACAACAGGCTTTGTTAACGTTCCAGTGATAGAAAGCGTAATTTGAACCGTTTCAACTTTTCCCGAACCCAAGGTATCAGTTAACGTCGTATGCGTTCCAGTATAACTTGCGGTTATGTCAAGTTCTGGATTTTGAAGGTCGCCAACAAACTTTAACGTTCCTTTCGCGTTAAATCTTTTGAAAAAGTTATAATATGACTCGTCGCCTATCTCTATTATACCATACGCGGATGTAGAGCCCGAATATTCCCTGATGTTCAAATTCCCTGAAAAATTAGCGAAAAATTCCTCACCTGTTCGCGTATTAAGAATCAAATTCAATTTTGCATTTTTCGAAGTTGAAATTTTTAAATCATAATTAAACTTCGACGTTTTTTTCTCCGCTTGAATAACGCCAGATGTGTCAATTTTGATTGGAATGTCAAAATAAACGAGTTCTTCACTTTTAATCTCTTCTCTCTCCGCTGTATCAGCAGGACCAACATAAACATATTCAAATCCGCTTCCTAGTGAAGTGCTAGCCCTGTGCTCAACCAATCGATTTATATTTACATCCGAAAGCAAAACCTCCCCGCTTAAATAATATCCCGATGTATCAATTTTTAAATTCAATCCGCCGTTTCCGGTTTCAGCGATGACGCGACCATAAATCCCAGTCATCCCATATCCTTCCTCTCCAACGATTAGCAACTTCCCGTTTATATTTAAATTTGCCTCAGCAATCGAATATCCTTTAAGATAAATCTTGCCCTTTATTTGAGCCTCGCCATCTTTATAATCATCTGGGTCATTCCACAAGCTGAAGTCGTCGATATAAACAACGTTTGAATCAATTCTGCCAGTACCGTAGGCTATGTAATACTTTTTGTTGGGATTAAATTTGAAGGCACAATTTTGCAACGAGAAATTTCCTTTAAGTTTGGGTTGATCAAAAGTGCCTTCGAAATCAATTTCGCCAGTTATATCACCGCGCAATTCTGAAATGTAATCAAGCAACGGCTCGAACAAAGCGAGTGGAAACCTCACAAGTTTCACATTTCCAAAGATATACGGATTAGGATACTTCTCCTTCACATTTGGATTGAACCACACCGGCATCAAAAGATTTAAATCCATAGCCTCATATTGCATATCCCCAACATCGGCGACAAGAGAGGATGTTAAGTTGATAATTTCGTCGGTAACATTTCCAAAACATTTAAATTCACCAAGATACGCTTCTTTGTATTTAAAGTTTTTGATCAAAATTTCTACCTCGGAATTTGGCTTCGTATGGGTGCCATAAACAAAAATTGAGAAATCAACATCGCCCGAGAAAGAAGCTACACCAGCAAGTTTATCAAGTTTGAAATTTTCGCTCCATAACCTTAACTGCTGCGTTTGCTTATCGACGAATCCAGAAAGATAAATTTCTTGTCCGTTCAAAACGAACACGGATGGATTTATAACAAACCCGCTTTTTGTTTGGAAAACCTCAACCTCATCCACAATTGAGATTTTATTTCCATAAATTTCCCCAGAAATATCCTTCAAGATGAACTTGTTAACATCGCGCCCAAATTGAGATGTCAAAATAAACTCAAAATTTAAATTTTTCGCCTTCGCTAAAAATTCGGAATAAATTTCCGAGCCATTAAACTTTAAATTTAAGCCCGCTTGTTCAAATTCCAACGATTTAGAGATAAAATTTTTTACCGTTCCACTGAGCCCAAGTTTCAACTTATCAAACTCACAAAGAAATTCAATTTCACCGTTAAAACTACTAACTTTAGTGGTATCAACTCGTCCGTCGTTGTAATTTAAATAACTTATGTTTTTCACATTCACGTCGTTGTAAAAATAAAATCCCTGCGAATCCGCATAAAAACTTCCCTTCAAATTTCCAACCGCCCGAAGGATTTGCCCAATTGAAAAAACTGAAATCGGGGTCAAATTTTTAAGCTTAACTCTATATTCAACGCTAACTGGATTCTTAACCTCGGAGAAGTTAACCTGTTCTACCTCCGCAAAATTTAATTTTTCATTTATTCTTGAATTCAAAGTTTTAACCGCAAGCGACAGCGACTTTACAAGGTCATCGAAATTAAATTCCCCGTCAAGATTTAAATCAAACATATTTGAATAAATATTGAGATTTCTCTTATTGCCTTTGTCGTTGTATTTTGCGTTCAATCTCAAATGACTTATCCTATAGTGTCCAAAAGTTGAAGGATTCAACTCGGCGGATAAATCGAATAAATTTGTTTTCCCAAAATTAAATTTCGCATTGAGATTCCCTGAAATATGGCTTCTCAAAAAATTGGGTTTGTCGATTCTCAATTGAGATATGTCAAGGTCGGACAGATAAGCACTCAAATCTAAAACAAATTTTTCATCATCTTTTTTCAAATTTAAATCTACAACCCCTCTTAACCCTTGCGAAAGTGAAACGAAACTCCCATTCAATTCCCCAAAACTTAGTTCAAACCAAAAACTTGACTTAGGAATTAAAACTTTCCCAATATAAGATTGCTCAATTTCGATGTTTGCCCTCGCAGAGGACGTTTCAAATTCAGTCCCGCTACCATTTACATTGCCAGAGAAACTAAGCGAACCTTTTAAATCTTCCTTTCCCAAAATGCCCTCAGGATTTAACCCGCCGACATTAAAACTTAAATTATACACAAAACCACCTTTGATTTTAAACTCACCATTTATATTTATATTCGTCTCACCCCATTTTAAGTTCACGCTTGAGTTAAAGTCAAGCGGATGCCCGCGATATACGCCATTAAAATCAAACTTTCCAATCTTAAACTCAGGCAATTTTACAAGCGCAACAAACCTCGCTATATCGGAGAAATTGATTTTGGAATCTTTAACTTCCGCATCTATGAAAAATTCGGAAAATCTCGTTATGTTTTTAAGTTCACCAGTGACAAAGATATCCGAATCGTAAACCTTTGTCCTTATCTTGTTAACTTTTAACTTCTTGAGCGTACCTTCAGCATCAACTTCAACTGATGGCGAGCCCGAAAGAAAATAGACCTCGGGTATAAACTTTGCTAATTCACCGAAGCTAAAACTATCAGCGTCAAGCGAAACGCTTACATAAACATCTTCAACGGTGTTTTTATCAAGTTTGAATAAATTATCTTTTGTGTTTGCTTTTAAATTGAATTTAATTTTGCTCCCGCCAGTTAAAATTTCGATGCCCTCTGCTTTCAGTTCTCTTTTATCTACGTAAAATTTCCCCTTTATTTGGGCGTTAAATTTGCCTCCGTCAACGATAAAAGAAATTTTAAAATTTTTTAAGTTAATTTTTTCAGGTGCGTATCCCCCATTTAAAACTGCATTTATATCGTGAACCACAAAATTATGAAAGTCAATTTTATCCAAGCTATCCGAGACAAGCGAATTTGTCCTGTATAGCGAATCGATGAGAATAAATTTACCATCATCGATTATAAACTTATCGAAAGAGATTGAAAACTTCGCTCCTTTCGCTTTTTCACCCGGTTTAAAAACCTTTTCAAAATTCCATCTTCCATCTTTACCCCGTACGAGATAAATTTCCGGCTTATAGATGACTAACTCTTGGAATGAATAACTACCCTTTATCAGTCCGATAGGGTCATATTTAAGTTCCGCGCTAAGTGCCTTTATAAAGTTTTTTCCATCAACTTTTATATAAAACCCGTCAATCCCAAGCCCCGTAAATATATTCCCATAAAATCTGCCGAGATAAATTTCCCCACCAAGCGATTTTTTCAATTCCGTTTCAATTCGATTGTGAATAAAAACTCTAAAACTTTCAGTTTGAGAGATTATCAGAACGATTGAGATAAGAATCATTAGAGAAGCGGAGAAATAAAAGACGAGTTTTAAAAATGTTTTGAGGGCTCCCTTCATTGCTTACAAAATCTTTCAAGCACGGTTTTAATTATGTTTGTGGTTGACCTATTAGGAGTAAGTTCAATTAATACAACTTTTCCACCATTTGCCTCAACGATATCTCTTCCAACGACGTTTTCAGGTGACCAATCGCTTCCTTTGACAAGCACATCAGGAACGATTTTCGAAATTAATTCATACGGTGTTGGCTCTTCAAAAATCACAACATAATCAACGAAATGAAGGCTCGCAAGTATAATGGCTCTATCTTCTTGCGGTATAATTGGCCTTCCTTCGCCCTTTATCTGTCTTACGGATGAATCACTATTTAACCCAACTATTAAAACATCGCCAAGTTCTTTCGCCTTCGAAAGATATTCAATATGTCCTCTGTGCAAGATATCAAAACATCCATTTGTAAAAACAATCTTTTTCCCTTCCTTTTTGAGCTTATCCTTTATTTCTAGTATTTCATCGATGCTTATAATTTTTCCCATCACCATTCACCTTTTGAATCAAGAAGTGCAACTTTGAAAAGTTTTTCTTTATTGATGGGTACAACACCAACTTCCTCAACGACAATTCCCGCAGCATAATTTGCAAGCGCTGCTGACTCAATTATATCTGCACCACTAGCAAGCGCAACCGTTACCGTCGATATAACCGTATCACCAGCGCCGGAGACATCAGCAACTTTTTTAGCCTTCGTCGGTATATGTTTTATCTCTCCATCTTTACTAAATAGCGTCATTCCTTTCTCACCACGCGTTAACAAAAGATATTCACATTTTAACCTTTCAAGCACTGCTTTACCTGCCTCGATAATTTTATCCTCACTGTTAAGTTTATATCCAAGGGCTTCTTCAAGTTCTTTTTTATTCGGCTTAAATAGCGTTACATTTTTAAACTCAAAGAAATTGTCAAATTTCGGGTCAACCGTTATTATGATTCCATAACGCTTTGCGATTTCAATTAAATCGTAAATTAGATTTTTTACAATTACCCCCTTGTTATAATCCTCGATAATTATCGCATTTATCTCGTGCACGTTTTGAAGTATTATCTCCTTTATTCTTTCTTGAATTGTATAATTTATCGGCTCTTTCGATTCCCTATCGATTCGAACCACATGCTGATTATGTGCTATGACCCTGGTTTTAACCGTTGTCGGTCTTGAGCTATCAACGATGATTCCCCCTGTATTAAAGCCTTCGCGCTTCATTAAATCAAACAAAATCTCTCCCTCCCTATCATCTCCAACAACACCTATTAAAAGTGGAAATGCTCCAAGTGATTTCACGTTGTTTGCCACATTTCCAGCACCACCAAGTTTCGATTCCTCACCTTCAACTTCAATTACTGGCACCGGTGCCTCTGGAGAAATCCGATTCACACTCCCCCAAATATACCTATCGAGCATAAGGTCACCTATGACAGCGACTTTCTCATTTTGAAATTTTTTAAAAAGTTCAGTAAGTCTTTCCTCCGTGAATTTAATCATCGACAAAAGCTAAGGTTTGTTTTTTCATCGTTATAAAAATAAGCAAAGATGGGAGAATAAGCAAAATTTGGCCGCTATTCCGCAATACAAATACACATAATTCGCCATTTTCGTACATTTCATATAAACCGAACAAAATGTAATTTGAAAATTTAAATCCCATTGCCTAAATTTGAAGTTAACGAATGTAAAACCAAAATCTCTCTTTTTTGAAGTGGCCGTAAGAACGCGTTTTGCACCAAGCCCAACCGGTTTCCTACACGTTGGAGGATTGAGAACCGCACTTTACAATTATTTATTCGCTAAAAAACACAATGGTCAATTTATACTGCGCATAGAGGACACCGACCAAACGCGTATAATCCCAGGAGCGATCGAAAACCTGATCGAAACCTTAAAATGGGCCGGCATCGATTACGACGAAGGTCCGATCAAAGGTGGCCCATATGGACCGTATATCCAATCCCAGAGATTGGAACTTTATCATAAACATGCGCAAGAATTAGTTGAAAAAGGTCATGCTTACTATTGCTTTTGCTCACCTGAAAGACTTGAAAAGATGCGCGAAGAACAAATAAAACGTGGGCAACCCCCAAAATATGACGGCACATGTCGAAGATTATCCCCTGACGAAGTTAAAAGGAAACTCGATGAGGGAATTCCCAAAACTATAAGGATGAAAATCCCAGAATGGGGCGAAATCACATTTAACGATTTGATAAGGTCAGAGGTCACAATAAACTTTAAAGTTCTCGATGACCAAATCCTCTTAAAATCCGATGGATTTCCAACATATCATCTTGCGGTCGTCGTCGATGACCACTACATGAAAATAACCCATGTAATAAGAGGAGAGGAATGGCTTCCGAGCACCCCAAAACACATCCTACTTTATGAATATCTTGGTTGGGAAAAACCACAATTTGCACATTTACCACTTCTTTTAAACCCGGACAGAACTAAATTAAGCAAACGTCAAGGTGACGTCGCAGTTGAAGATTACAGAGCAAAAGGATATCTGCCGGAAGCAATTGTAAATTTTATCGCCTTGCTCGGATGGAACCCGGGAGATGAAAGGGAATTTTTCACGATTGATGAATTGATAAAAGAATTTTCACTTGAGAGGGTAAACAAAGCAGGGGCAATTTTCGATATCCAAAAACTCAACTGGATGAACTCACATTATATAAAAAACGGTGACCTTGACAGGATAACGCAACTTGCGATTCCATTTCTCAAGGAAAAAGGTTACGATGTCTCAGACTTTCAAAAAACCAGAATAATAGTTGAGGCAGTAAGGACTCACCTTGAATACCTTGCCCAAATCGTCGATTACGTAGATATATTCTTTGCGGAAGATGTTCAAGCAGAAAATGAAGAAGCTGAAAACATTCTCAAACTCGACACAACTAAAATCGTATTTGAAAAACTTATCCAAAAATTACAAGACCTTGACGGCGAAATAGATAGAGAAAAATTCAAACAAATAGCCAAGGAAATTCAAAACGAAACCGGGATAAAAGGCAAAAACCTATTTATGCCAATTCGCGTCGCTCTTACGGGTAAAACACACGGACCCGAACTTCCGCTTATTGTTGAGTTCTTTGGAAAGGAGAAAATAAAACAAAGGATTGAGAAATTTATAAAAATATGAGCAACAGGTTAAAATTTATCGATGTCTATCGCGGGCTTGCGATACTTTTGATGTTACATGGGCATACCGCAGATGCTCTGTTAAATCCAACTGAGAAAATGAGCCTTGCTTATCAAATCTACACCGTCTTCCGTGGGTTCACTGCACCTATGTTTTTGTTTATCTCGGGATTTGCCTTTTCAATATCAACTTTAAAACATGTTCCTGAATACACGAAACTATCAAAAAAATTTTTCAAGAGAATAAGAAAGTTTCTCTTTATCACACTTCTTGGCTATTTCCTTCACCTCCCATATTTATCGCTGAAAAAACTAACAACTGAGTCAAATTTCCAAACCCTGGCTCAACTATTTTCATCAGATGTCCTCCAAGTCATCGGCATATCGCTTCTTTCGCTGCAAATCGCATTATTCATCTTTAAAGATGAATCCAAATTCGCAAAGTTTGCCCTTTACACAGGTGTCTTTTCACTTATGATTTCACCGCTTTTTTTCACGGTTGACTTTTCAAAATATCTCCCGCTTTTCATATCACAATATCTAAATAACTTTAACGGTTCGAATTTTCCTCTATTTCCTTGGATTAGTTTCATCTTGCTTGGAAGTTATATTGGGCATAGATTTATGCTCGAGCTAAAACTTGGTCGAGCGGAAATTTTCTTAAACAAAATTTTAAAACTTTCGCTTTTAATTTTTCCACTTTCACTAATTTTTGAGGTGATATTTGAGATTTCGTTTGGCCCAAGTATGCCCTTAATTTATTCAAGTCCACTGCTTGCGATTTCGCGCCTTTCGTTTGTTTCAATTCTCCTTTATTTGATTTGGAGAGTTGAAAAATTGATAAACTTAAAAATTCATCCGCTTCAAATTTTGGGCGTCGAATCGCTTTTTGTTTATGTCTTTCACCTTATGGTCGTTTACGGAAGCCCTGTAAATCCATTCCATTCATACTCCGCATTTTGGGGCGGAACATTGAGCTATGGATACACCTTCTTGCTTTTTTTAATCCTTTTATTTACCGTTTTCTTTTTTTCATATCTTTTAAACACTGCAAAACGAAAGAACATCAGATTGTTTAACTATCTAAAATATGCGGTTGCAACCGCGGTTTCACTTATATTTTTTGTAAATCCATACTAAAAAGGAGTGAAACATGAGAGCTATCGCAATTACAGAATTCGGCGGAAGGGACAAATTGAAACTTATGGATTTGCCCAAACCCTCGCCAAAAGCGGGTGAAGTTCTAATACGGTTAAAATCCGCAAGTTTAAATCATCTTGATATATGGGTTAGAAAGGGGCTTTACAAAATTCCATTTCCACATATTCTCGGCGCAGATGGTGCTGGGATAATAGAAGAAGTTGGCGATGGAGTAACCCATCTTAAAGTTGGGGAAAAAGTTTTAATTTCACCTGGTATTGGTTGCGGCGTTTGTCAAGAGTGTGTTTCAGGAAGGGAAAATTTTTGCAAACTTTATCATATACTTGGTGTTCAAAAAGATGGAACATACGCTGAATATGTCGTCCTTCCTGCACAAAATGTTTTACCAATTCCAACAAATTTAGATTTTGAATCCGCTGCGTCAATCCCACTTGTGTTTTTAACTGCATGGCATGCGCTTGTCACGCGCGGTGGAATAAAGCCTGGGATGAAGGTTTTAATCCACGCAGCGGGAAGCGGAGTTGGAATTGCAGCGATTCAAATTGCGAAACTTTTCAACGCAGTTGTTTTCACAACCGCTGGAAGCGATGAAAAACTCGAAAAAGCGAAATCACTTGGGGCAGATGTCTTGATAAATTACAAACAGGAAGATTTCCAAGAAAGATTGAAAATTGAAACGCAAGGCGAGGGGATCGACCTTATCCTCGACCATGTAGGGCTTGACACTGTAATGAAGGGCCTAAAGTCGCTTAAAAAAGGTGGGAAATTGATAACCCTTGGGGCAACAAGCGGAAGTGAAGTTCCCATTGAACTTAGATTTGTATACGGGAAAAATCTTTCGATAGAAGGAATTTATATGGGGAGCAAAGGGGAGTTGATGGAGGTATTAAAATTTTTTGAACTTGGGAAACTAAAACCTGTAATCCACGCTGTTCTGCCACTTGAAGAAGCAAGCGAAGCACATCGAATTCTCGAGGAAAGAGAAGTCTTTGGGAAAGTTGTTTTAAAGATATGAGCAAAAATATATCCAAAATAAAATTTTAAAAATTGATATGAAAGCTTTGATCGCAAGCGGTGGACGGGGGACGCGCCTTAGACCACTGACACATACCCAAAACAAGCATCTAATCCCTATCGCGAATAAACCAATGCTTTATTACGCGATCGAAACTGTCGTTGAGGCTGGGATAAAAGAAATTGGAATAGTTCACAACGCAGACAGCGATGAAGTCCCAAAAGCTGTTGGCGATGGAAGTAAATGGGGCGTTAAAATAACATATATACCACAAGAAGCTCCGCTTGGACTTGCCCATGTCGTTAAAATCGCGGAGGATTTCATTGGGGGCGACAAATTTGTGTTTTATCTTGGGGATAATATGTTCGTTGGCGGAATAAAAAAATTTGTTGAAGAATTTGAGAAAAATCATTATAACTGCTTCTTAACGCTCGCGAAGGTGAAGGATCCGCAAAGATTTGGCGTGCCTGAAATAGTCAACGGCAAAATCGTAAAGATAGAAGAAAAACCAAAAGTTCCAAAAAGCAATTACGCGGTCGCAGGGATTTATTTTTACGATAGCTCCATTTTTGAAGCGGTTAAAAATATAAAACCAAGTTGGCGAGGCGAACTTGAAATCTCCGACGCCCATACCTACCTAATCGAGAAGGGATATAAAGTTGGCTATGCTGAAATTACCGGATGGTGGAAGGACACAGGGAAACCAGAAGATTTACTTGAGGCAAATCGACTTGTGCTTGACTCGCTTGAGCCAAGAATTGAAGAAAATGTCGAGGTCGATCAAAACACAAAACTTGAGGGAAAGATCATACTCGAACGCGGGGCAAAAATAAAAAACAGTATAATCCGCGGTCCATCGATAATCGGGAAAAATTGCATAATCGAGGGAAGCTACATTGGACCGTACACATCCATTGACGAGGGGAGTTTTATTTTAAACAGCGAAATCGAATATAGCATAGTGATGAAAAATTGCAGAATTTTGAATGTTGGGATAAGAATTGAAAGTAGTTTGCTTGGAAACGATGTCGAAATAGTCGAGGCTGTGGGAAAGCCTAGGGTGCATAAGTTTATGATTGGAGACCAATCGCGGGTTGAAATAGCCTGGTAAATTTATAAATAAATTTCGGAGGCAAAAATGTATCAGAACATTTTATTTGAAGTCAAAGACCACATCGCGTTTGTCACAATTAACAGACCCGAGAAATTAAACGCATTGAATAACCAAACGATGCTCGAGTTAAGAGATGTCTTCACAAAAATTAAGAATGACGATGAAATTTATGTTGTCATAATCACTGGTGCGGGTGAAAAAGCCTTTGTCGCTGGAGCTGACATCGCAGAACTGAACAAACTTGACGCGGTCACAGGTCGAGATTTTGCAGAAAAAGGTCAGGAAGTTTTTAATTTGATCGAAAACCTTGGAAAACCAGTAATCGCAGCTGTCAATGGCTATGCCCTCGGCGGAGGGAGCGAACTTGCATGGGCTTGTCATTTTAGAATCGCATCTGAAAACGCAGTATTTGGTCAGCCCGAAATTGACCTTGGAATAATTCCAGGCTATGGTGGAACACAAAGGTTAACCCGACTTATCGGAAAGACAAGAGCAATGGAACTAATTTTAACGGGAAGAAGACTTTCCGCAAAAGAAGCCTACGAAATGGGTCTTGTAAACAAAGTCGTACCTCAATCCGAATTGTTAAAAGAGGCAGAAGAACTTGCCAAAGTCCTTGCATCGAAGCCACAAATTGCGATTCGTATGGGGCTTAAAGCTGTAAATATGGCTTATGAAACTACGCTTAGCGATGGACTTCATCTTGAAGCAACGCTATTTGCAATTTGCTGTGGAACAGAAGATTTTAAAGAAGGAACTTCAGCATTTCTTGAAAAAAGAAAACCGGTCTTCAAAAATAAATGAGCAAAAAATTCGATCTAAGCGGAGAATGGGAATTTAGGGCGAGTTCAGAAGAATTCATCCCTGAAGAATTAAAATCAAAACTATCAAACTGGAACAAAGCCAAAGTACCAGGCACAGTTCATTTAGACCTCCTTGAAAACGGTTTCATCCCAGACCCATTTTTTGAAACGAACGAACTCGAAATCCAATGGATTGATAAGGTCAATTGGGTATATCGAAAAAGATTTTTTATCGATTTCGATTTTAAAAATTTCGACTCTGTTAAACTTGTATTTGAAGGGATAGACACCGTTGGGGATATAAAGTTAAACTGCGAAGCCGTCGCATCAGTTGACAATATGTTCATTCAACACTCGTTTGACGTCAAAAATCTTCTGAAAAACGGGGAAAACGAAATCGAAATAGTTCTAAAATCGCCGACATTTGCCGGTAAAGAACTTGAAGAAAAATACGGGAAAATTTTTGCAGAACTCACATCGTACAGAGTTTATTTAAGAAAAGCCCAGTATTCCTTCGGTTGGGATTGGGGACCAACGCTTACGACAAGCGGAATTTGGAAACCTGTTTATCTCAATTTCATTAAATATGCGAAAATAAAAAATGTTTGGTTCAAAACTTTGTCCATCTCTAACTCAAAAGCGGAAATCTCAACAGAGATAGAACTTGAAAAACTCACAGATGACGACATTGAACTCAAACTTGAAATTTATTTCAGGGACCAAAAAGTTTATGAAAGAAATTTCATTCAGAAAAAGAGTGACAGAGTGAGGGTGCACAGATTCGAGATTCAATCGCCATATCTGTGGTTTCCAAATGGATATGGTGAGCCAAATCTTTACAATTCCATAATCACAATTTCAAAGGATGGCGAAGTAATTGATAGAGTTGAGAAAAAATTTGGTGTTAGAGTTGTCAGACTAATTCAGGAAATCGATGATGAAGGAGAAAGTTTTATATTTGAGATAAACGGAGAAAAAATCTTTTGCAAAGGTGCCAATTGGATTCCCGCGGATAGTTTTCTGCCACGGGTGAAAAAGGAGGACTACGACGAACTTTTAAACATGGCTAAGGACGCGAACTTAAATATGTTAAGAGTTTGGGGCGGTGGAGTTTACGAAGATGATTACTTTTATGAAAAATGCGACGAACTTGGCATAATGATATGGCAAGATTTTATGTTCGCATGCGCAAGTTATCCCGAATATGACAAATTCATCGAGAACGTAAAAAACGAAGCAATTCAAGTTGTCAAAAGACTTCGAAATCATCCATCGATAGTTATATGGTGCGGAAACAACGAGAACGAATGGATTTGGACGGATAAAACTGGAAAGAACCCGGATGAGATGCCAGGAGCGAAAATTTTTAGAGATGTTTTAAAAGAGATATGTGAACAATACGACGGAACGAGACCCTATTGGCGAAGTTCACCTTGGGGGAAAAATTATCCCAATTCCGAAACTGACGGAAACCATCATCAATGGAAAGTTTGGAGCGGATGGCTTGATTATAAAAATTATGAAAGTGTAAAGGCAAGATTTATCACCGAATTCGGTTTTCAAGCTCCGCCTCATCCGGAAACACTCAAAGAAGTTTTAAAACCTGAGAACAGAAACTTTAACTCGTTCTCGATCCAACATCATAACAAACAGGAAGATGGCATTCCGAGACTTTTCAGATTTTTGAGCGCACATCATAAAATCACTGCAGATTTCGAGGATTTAATCTATCGGATGCAGTTAAACCAAGCGGAAGCGATAAAATTTGCTGTCGAAAATTGGAGGCTTAGGAAATTTAAAACTGCGGGCACAATCTTCTGGCAATGGAACGATTGCTGGAATGTCATAAGTTGGTCCGCTGTCGATTACAGAAAGAGACCAAAGGCACTGTATTACTTCGCGAAAAGATTTTTCAACCCGATTTTGCTCGTCGTCAAAAAATTCGACGATAAAGTGAAAATTTTCGTTGTCAACGATTTGCAAAATTCAATTTATGGAGTGTTGACGATTAACACTTTCACAACTTATGGCGATAAAAAATTTGAACGAACTTTAAATTTAAACATCGATAGAAACTCAAACGCTATAGTTTTTGAAGATGAGATGAAAAAGTTAAATCTCGACAACCCAACGACGGATTATGTTTATGCCAAACTCGAAATCGACGGTAAGAAGGTTGCAGAAAACTCCCTCTTCTTAACCGAGCCCAAATTTTTAAGATTAAATTCGCCAAGTTTACAATTTAAACTTTCAAAAACCGGAGAAAATTCTTTCACTCTGAAAATAAAATCAAAAGGCTTGCTCAAATCTGTTTTCGTGGACTTCGGCGGAATTGATGTGAAGTTGAGCGACAACTTTTTTGATATCAACCCTAACTCGTGCGTCGAATTGACGATAAACTCAGATAAAACTTTACATCAACTTTTGAAATCTATAAAGATTAAAAGTTTGTCATAACTTAAAAAGACCGCGGGCTTTGAGCAAATTTGCTCCGCCCGCCGGCAAAATATCAATATGCAAACGCAAAAGAACTTGGTATTATACCTGCTTGAAATTTCTTTATGAACTTACCACTCAAATCGTAAATATAAACCTCACCTTTTTGCACATAGTCCTTCGCATCAGCACAGTATAAAAATTTATTCAGCGGGTCAATCGCTATTGAATAAAAATTACCCTGAATGAAGTTTTCGGTTATATCCTTCGTTTTCAAATTTATTCTCGCAACACTTCCATTTTTAATCGTATAAGCAAAATCTCCATAAATCACGAGCCTCGATGGATGACCTCCTACGAAAATTGAATCGACAACTGTATCTGTATTCAAATCGATCGCGAAAAGTTTTCCATACGTATCATCATTTGGATCTTGCCAATTCCCATATGAACCATAGCACAAAACCCATAATCTATTTACTTGGTCGATGGAAAATGCATCCGGACCATCACTCACGGTTATCGTTTTGATAACTTTATTTGTCCTCGCATCAATTACGGAGACAGTTCTCCCATAGCCGAAGCCAGAATTGGCGACATAAACTTTATTGTTAAAAGCGAATACACCCGTCGGATTATCCCCAACTTTTATCGTATCGATTATAACCGAATTCGTTATCGCATCAATTACTGTGACCGCATTTCTATATAAATTCGTAACATAACCTTTACCACCAAGTATCGCAATTTTATACGGGCTTGCTCCAGGGATTAAAATCGTAGCGATCGATTTATGTGTTTTCGACTCAATCACTTCTATCTTATCTGAGTTGTTCACAACGATATAGGCTCTATTTCCACTTATAACGATATCGTTTCCCGTGTCGCCAAGTCCTCTTCCGTTTACAAGGGAGAAGACATCCTCGTAGACTCGATCAGAATCTGGGACGAAGTAACTCAGCGTCGAATTATTTCTCCCAAAATTTCCCTCGTTTAGAACATATACGCCTTTTAAAGTCGGGATTTCGACAGTTATGCTTTCGCTTTTCTTGCAACCGCTGATAAATAAAAGAATTGATAAAGTTAAAATGAGAGCGAATTTGATTGACCTCATTTTACTTTGCCTCCTTTTGTTTTGTTTGATTTTTTAGCCCAAGTGAAAACTCAAGCGAGTAATTTCTCAATGGCATCGGATAACCAACCATCGTCTCGTAATTTTCGTTGAAAAGATTTTTAACGCTGAATTTGATTGTGCCTTCAAAAAAATCAAACTGATAATTAAATCCGCTCACAAAATCAACAACACAATAAGGTTGAAGCCATTTATCGTTTATCTCGGTTGTATACCTCAAACCAACATAGTTAAGTTGAACCGCGAAGAATAGTTTGTTAAAGGTCAGATCAAGCAAGATATTTCCAGTCGAAAGCGGGATATAAATTAAATATTTATTTTGCGTTGCATCATCACTCGTTCTTTTATTCCTTCGAATGCTATGCGCAATGGAAAAGTTGCCCTTGATTTTTAATCCATCTAAAAGCGCAACTTCACCGTAAACTTCAACCCCTTTCGAATTAACTTCGTCTATGTTGATCGGTCTCCATATGCTTTGATTTTCTTTCGAGGGTAACCAAACAATTCTATTGGTTATGTCGATGTTGAAAAATGAGATTTCAAATTTAAAGTCAGATAAAAATTTTCTGTTTGATTCAGAAAAAATTGAAACCCCGATGTCAAATCCCTTTGATGATTCTGGCTTTAAATTTTTGTTTCCGCTCCCGGCCCAGTAGAGGTCGTTAAACGTTGGTGCACGAAATCCCGTCCCATAACTTGACTTGAGGTTTAAATTCGGTTTTCTAAAAATTTCTGCGTTTATCCCAACTTTGTAGACTAAATTGTTCCCGAAATCCGAAAAATAATCGTTTCTAATCATTGAATATATTTTCATCACCGGCAAAAATTTAATTTTAACCCCCTTCTCCCCGCTTATGAACGAAGCGATGTTTAATCTCCTTGCCCTTTCAAAAGAATTTCCCTCCGCAACACCAAACGAGGTTTCAATCCCAGCGGATATCAAAAAATCAAATTTCATCTTTAAAATCAAATTAACAACCCCGGAATAAAACAAATTATGCGAATAACTATCGATCCCGGAACCTGCGATTATAACATCGTTATTTGTGTATCTCAGGTAAGAATTTTTAAAGAAAAGTGATGCTTTCAAAATCGAACTTGAAAACGACTTGCTTGTGGAAAAGGAGAAATTAAAATCTTCATCGAATTGATTTGCTGTGCTCGTTGGGTCGAATTTTACAGTTGGAGCAGGAATTCCACGATTCGAACGAACATAAAGAGCGGAAAAAGAAATGTCACGGTTTGAAACTCCGAAATATAAGTTAGAAATATTAAAGTGAGCATTTCTTCGTTTCAAAACGACGTAGTGATTTGCAAGTTTATATTTATAATTGAAATTGCCAGCGCCATAAGCCCTTGAAAACAAAGAGATGTAATTAAAATTTTTAATGTTTCCGGAAACATTTGCATTAAATTTTCTTTGTCCAAATGAACCAACGGACAGATTGATTTGGCTGGGTTTATTTTCCTCACCTTTCGTAACTATATTCACGACCCCACCGATTGCATCAGCCCCGTAAAGCGACGACATATTTGAGTGAATTAGTTCAATTCTCTCAATCGCATCTACAGGAATTAAACTTAAATCAAGGACGCCATTTTGGTAACTCGAAATTCTCATCCCATTAAGCAAGAAAACTGTATGTTCAGAACCTGTTCCGCGAAGAGAAATTGTTTTAAGTTGCGCCGGTGTTCCACCGTAGTCGCGAATGTAAATTGAGGTCCCAAATCTTAATACATCTGCAAATGAACTCGGGGAAATCTTTTCGATTTCCTCTGGATTTATAATTTCGACAAAGTTCGAAAGCTCAGCTGTATTAGATTGATATCTTGTCGCTGTGACAGTGATTTCCCCAAATTTAATTATGCGGTTGTGAAGTTGTATGAGAATCAAAGTGTCGGTGGAAATTTCAAATTCTTTTTGAAATCGTTTATATGCGATGTGTTCAACTGTGATTTTTACAATTCCAGGTTTGACGATAAAATAGAAGTATCCCGATGTATCAGAAATTGCTCTTTTTGTGGTGTTTTCTTGGACTAATTCAACAATTGCATTTTTAACCCGATTTTGCTCACCATCTATGACATATCCTTTTAAAGCTAAATCTTGCGCTGAAATTTTGATCACAAGCAAACTTAAAATAAGAGCAATTCTCATGGTTTTGTTTCATATTATTTAATTTTAAAACAAAAAACCCAACCAACTCCGGAATAAAATCCGAGAGAAGGTTGGGCTAAAGAATTCAAAAACATTTTGGTTTTTGAATCCTCAACCTCCCCTCGGAGGTTTCGGATTCGCTGGGATTCTAGCAGGTCTCCTGGCTTTCCCGATGCTTCCGCTCGCCTTCCCATCCCGATTATGGGACAGTGGCTTTAGCGTTTTTCAACGCTTTGCGGAAGCCGATGTTTCGGGATCACAGTTGCGGGGCAGCGCCGGACTTTCACCGGACTTCCCTTTTAACCCCTCGAAAGGGGACTAGAATCCCAAATGTTACAAGAACGAAAGTTACTACCAAAATATAATTATCGAAAAATTTAAAATCAAATTTGTTCATTTGTTCAAATTGTAAAACCACACAAACACATTGGAACAGTCAGAGTAGAATCCATCTACTCCGCCTTTAACTTCCTGAAACTCAACTCTTAACAAAACTATAAATCATCATTTCAAATTCCATCTCACCAAAATGTGTTTAATCTAACCCCTTGCATACTTAATTCAATTTAATAAAAAAACATTCCACCATGCATCCAGAATAAATGTAGCATAAGGAATAATGTGATTAAAAAATCCCCCACATCCATCCACCTCAATTCCACTATGGATTAAAACCAAAAGATAACATATCTAGAGCTAAAACCGCTGTTGACTTCAACCGCCAGATTTTGCAAGGGACCGACCACAAATTATCTTCTATACCAAAACTCAATTTTTAATTCCGATCGTTAAAAATTAATCTTTTTCAACCCCCAAACCTCAGGTTTTGCGCTCCTTCCCATCAATTCGTATGTAGCTTGAAGTGGGTCTTTATCATTGAAAAGTATGTCATAGACTGCACTTGTAATCGGCATCTCGATTTCAAACTTCCTCGAAAGTTCAAGCGCTGAAATCGTTGTCCAAACGCCTTCCGCAACCATAAACATATTCTTTAAAACTTCATCGAGTTTCTTCCCTTTCCCAATTTGCTCACCAACATATCTATTTCTGCTATATCTACTCGTGCATGTCACAATCAAATCTCCAATCCCTGAAAGCCCAGCAAATGTCTCAAGCTTTGCACCCATGGCAACGCCTAACCTTGTAATTTCAGCTATTCCCCGAGTCATAAGCGAAGCCCTCGTGTTATCACCAAAACCAATTCCATCCGTAATTCCAGTTGCAATCGCAATTATATTTTTCAACGCTCCGCCAAGTTCTACTCCAATTACATCGTCACTTGTGTAAACCCTAAAATAATTATTCATAAAAACACTTTGAACAAGACGAGCGACATCACTATTTTTCGACGCAACGACAACAGCGGTCGGCAATCTCCTGCTAACTTCTTCAGCATGGCTTGGTCCTGAGAGAACGCAATAATTCTCATCAATCCCTAAAACTTCCTTAACAATTTCAGAAATCCTCATCAAAGTTTTATTTTCTATTCCTTTTGCGACATTGACAAAAATTTTATCTTTGTAATTTTTAAAATCGCCGTTTGAAATCACACCTCTTAAGTATTGCGTAGGAACCGCAAGAACTATGACTTCCGCATCGTGCAACGCTTCATTTAAATCCGAAGTCAGCAAAATTTTATCTGGAATTTTAACCCCCGGAAGATAGCGAT
>JBEPZK010000026.1:6561-28015 GCA_041640855.1 Candidatus Kryptoniota bacterium | reverse complement strand
GACGTTAAGTCTTGCCTCTTCAGAGCTTTCAACTTTTCTTCTTTGTCTCTTCCTTGTAGGTTTCAACCCCAGCTTTCACTGCTTCTTTTATAGTTTCAACCTTTTGCTTTGCAGAAGAAATTATCTCGTCAACTTCTTTTTTAATTTTCTCCGCTTCTTCCTTCGCCTTTTCTACAACTTGAGCTGCTTTGCTCTTCGCTTCTTCAAGATATTCACCGCCCTTTTCCTTTGCGAGCAAAGACTTTTCTTTGATAAGTTCTCTCATCTCTCTTCCCGTCTTCGGCGTAAACAACATAGCAAGAATCGCACCAAATGCTCCACCGACAAGGAAACCGATTAAAAACCCCTTAAGCATTCCTTCGTTATTATCTCGCGCCATAAATAACCTCCAAAATTTATTTTGGTGTTTAAAGTAAGATAAAAAGTATACGCGTAAAAATCAAGGATTTTAATTTGCGGTTTCTCCCGGATTAAGTTCAATCACTGCATTTTTAAATTTGGCAGGGAGATATTTTTTCAATTCATCCGGTGTTCCAGAAAGAATTGGGAAAGTGCCGTAATGCATTGGGATAACATATTTCGGTTGAACGAGTTTAATCGCCTCAGCCGCTTCCCTCGGTCCCATCGTAAAATGACCACCTATACAAACCAACATTAAATCTGGGCTGTAAAGTTTTCTGATTAATTCCATATCACCGAACAAACCTGTATCTCCAGTATGATAAACTTTAAAACCATTTTCAAACTCAATAATAAAACCAGCTGGATTTCCCCCTTCGATTATGTTATTTCCATCCGAAATCCCGGAACTATGAACAGCGGGAACCATCGTGATTTTAATTCCATCGACATTGACAGTTCCAGAATAATTCATCCCGATGATTTGCTCCTCTGAGACACCTTGCTTTGCGACGTACCTTGAGACCTCAAAAATGCCCACAACTTTTGCACCGGTTTTCTTCGCAAGTTCTGGAGCAGAACCAACATGGTCGAAATGCCCATGGGTTAAAAGAATTATGTCAGCCTTGGTTATATTTTTTGCCATCTCCGGAGCTTTGGGGTTATCAAGCCATGGGTCAATCAGAACAACTTTTCCATTTGGAGATTTCAAAAGAAATGCAGCATGTCCAAGCCATGTAACTTCAACTCCATTAAATCTTTGCTTTTTCTTTTCCGCTGCGGAAACAACCGCTGTTAAAACGAGAAAGGCAATTATAGAGAGGATTACAACCTTCATTTTAACCTCCCTTAATTTTGTTTTTTATAATTTTAAAAACTTAGGCGAATTTTACAAAACCATCAATTTGATTTTCTCACAGCATCTCTTATCGATTCTGCAACTACATAGGCTGAAAGCTCAGCCAAAACTTCAAACTCTGATTCAACCTCCCCTCTCGCAAGCGTAAATACTATGTCGCCGTCATAACTTGTATGAGATGGTCGAATTGCCCTTGAAATTCCGTCATCCGCTCGTTTTGAAATTTTATAAGCATCGATTTTTGAAATTTTTGCGTTCGTCATCACGCAAACAAGTGTGGTGTTCGTTCCAAATTGAACTTTTCTTTGCAAAGCGAAACGAAACCCTTTCTCCTTCGCAATAAATTTTCCATCTGCCCTCGCCCCTGCTATAATCTCTCCATTTTCATCGATAACATCACCAACTGAATTTACCACCGCAATAGCAGAAACAATTAAATCGTCGCTTTTAACGATTGAAAATCCAATCCCGCCATTCATCCTGTATTCAAATCCAGCCCATTTTCCAACGGTTGTGCCAGTTCCAGCGCCGACAAGTCCCGTTTCAAATTTAACATCTGCATTTAAACAAGCATTATATCCATCATCAGCGGTTGGTCTTATCTTTGAACTTCCGACATTTAAATCATAGACGACAGCGGCTGGAACTATTGGAATTTTTGCCCAAGGAGTTTGATAACCTATCCCATTTTCTTCCAAATAACGCATAACACCATCAGCGGAAGCAAGTCCAAACGCACTTCCACCAGTTAACACAACTGCGTGAACCTCTGAAACCGTCATATTTGGAGATAAAAGTTCTATCTCTCTGCTTCCCGGAGCGTTACCACTTACAAAGCAACTCCCGACTGTTTTCGGTGGACACAAAATCACTGTGCAACCTGTTAAGGCTTCGCGATTTGTGCTATGCCCGATTTTAAAGCCTAGTTCTTCAAGCATGGCTAAGTTTTGAATTTATATTTTTTCAAAAAGTATCAAAATCCCAATTATGATGAAAGCGATTCCCGCGATTTTCTCTATTATGTGAGCTGGAATCAACCTCGTTATAGCATCTCCAAGAATTGCACCAAGCAATGTTATGACAGCAAACGCAAGTATCGCTCCAAGGAAAACAGATACAGGCTTTTTTGACTCCGCTGAAAGGGTTAAAACAGCAAGTTGTGTTTTATCCCCGAGTTCAGCGAGAAATATAGCCCAAAAAGCTGACAATATAACTTTCCAAGACATATTATTACCTTACCCTTTTGTTCTTCCTATAATTATGCCAAAGTAGATAAATTGAGGTGAAGCCACCCCCAACTATATCAGCAAGCGCATCTGTTTCATCAGGCGCTCGCCCAGGGACAAATTTCTGATGCATCTCATCGAGCATCGCGTATAACACACAGATGAAAAAAGCTATCCCGATGCTGAAATTTTTGAGAAAGAAATTTTTATTCTGATATTGAAAACCGCGGTAGACTAAATAGGTTAAAATCCCGAATAAAGTTGCATGCACGAGTTTATCAAAAAGATCGAACGGCTGTTCAGGAAAGTAATTTCCTGGTATTGAAGACAGGGCAAAAATAATCCCCATCCATAAAAAAGCAGGAAATTGATATTTCAAAAAATTTTTCATCCCTTTTCTTCTCTTATAACTTTTTGCAGCGCCTCAGGAATCATATTCAAAATATCCATAGCCATCATCGGAAGTTCGCCAATTTTATCACGAGCTAAATCACCCGCAAGACCGTGAAGATAAACTCCACAAATCGCCGCATCAACAGCGCTTAAACCTTGGCCCATAAATCCAGCTATCATCCCCGTCAAAACATCCCCACTTCCCGCGGTTGCCATCCCCGGATTTCCCGTTGAATTTATGAAGACATCTCCATTTGGACTTGCGATCACAGTCGTATCACCTTTTAAAACAAGCACAACTTTATATTCAACCGCAAAATTTCTTGCAACATCAATTCTTTCTCGCTCAATTTTACTCACCGGTAAATCAGTTAATCGAGAAAATTCCCCTGAATGAGGCGTCAAAACGATTTCTGTATTTAAACTTTTGAGTATATTCAAATTCCCAACCAGAGCATTTAAACCGTCCGCATCTATCACAGCCCTTTTGTTCAGTTTTTTGATTATGCTCAAAATGACTTGCTTTGTCTCGTAATTTTTCGAAAGTCCGGGACCAATGATGAGTACATCAGCCCAATCGATATATTCTTCAATTAAATCAAGCGCATTCCATCCTATTGTATGTTCGTTTGTCTCGGGCAGAGGCAATTTCATAACTTCAGTTAACTTCGTCTCCAAAATTGGAGATAAACTTTCTGGGACCCCAGCAATGACTGCGCCTGCTCCAACTTTCATCGCGGAAAGAGTTGACATAGTCGCTGCACCCGTTAACCCCGGCGAACCAACGATTGCAAAAATTTTCCCACAACTATATTTATGAACATTGAAAGGACGAAATGGAATTCTTTTTTTAACATCCGACAATTCAATATAATATGTCTTTATTCCGAACTTATGATAAACATAACTTGGGATGCCGATATCTACGATATAAATTTTCCCAGGCAAAATTTTCCCCCAATTCAACATAAGCCCTCTTTTAGCAAGACCCATCGTCGGGGTAAGGTCAGCTCTAACTGCAATTCCTTCGATTTCGCCCGTATCGCCATTTAAACCAGATGGAATGTCGATAGAAACTGTATACACTTGCTGAGAATTAATCCAGCTTATCACATCGTAGAACAAACCTTCAACTTTGCCCTTAAAACCAGTTCCAAAAATCGCATCAATTATCAAATCAGGTTTCGGATATTCATTGAGTTGGTTTACGTCTTTCAAAGTGATTATCTCAAAAATATCGTTTTCTCTTTTCTGACTTTGGATTCTTAAAGCGATTTCATAATTAGTTTTTGTATCGCCCCGAAACTTTTCTGGTTCAACAAGAAGAAAAACATAAACATTTGCGTTCATAGCGAAAAGTTTTCTCGCAACCGCAAGTCCATCTCCGCCGTTATTTCCACCACCGCAAAAAACAAAAACTTTTTTCCCAACGACAGAACCATACTTTATTGAAATTGAACTTATCACACCTTGCGAGGCATTTTCCATAAGCAAAATCCCCGGAATTCCAAGTTCCTCTATAGCATAACTGTCACATTTTTTCATCTCCTCTGTTGACGCAACCAAAAGCATAAACTTATCTGCCCATTTTAATTTGATTGCTTGAAAGAGTTAAATTAATATCAAAAATTTCAAGATAAACTCCAACCCACATTTCTCAAGTTTTACTATTGCATTCTCAATCCCTTTTCAAATTCTAAACTCTGCCTTCGACATATAGCATCGCAAAAAGCATTCCACATCTTTTTCTTCTCTAAATTAAAACAATCTCTCAAAATATCTCGTCACCAACGTTGGGAGAATTCCTATCACGAATACACCTATTCCAGAGATCAAAATCGCAATTACTCCGGGAATCGAAACTTTCATTTCATCGGGATTATGCACAACTTCAACAGATGGTTCTTTCAGATACATATTTACAACGACATTCAGATAATAGTACACCGATACAAGCGTTGCCAAAACTCCAGCCACAGCAAGCCATGTCATTTTAGCTTGAAGAGCGGATGCAAAAAGATAGTATTTTCCCACAAATCCAGCGAATGGCGGAAAACCAGTCAAAGCGAACATAAAAATTGACATTAAAACTCCAATCAAAGGTTTTCTGTGTCCAAGTCCAGCGTAGTCTTTTATATCAAGAGATTTATTTTCTTCCTTTTCTACAATTGAAACAATTCCAAAAGCACCAACTTGCATTAAGATATAAGCAAGCGAATAATAAAGCACCGCCTGTTTTCCAAGTTCATTTGCTGATGCAATCCCAATCAGAATATAGCCTGCATGCGCAATGCTTGAATAAGCAAGCATTCTTTTTACATTTGTTTGAGAGATTGCAATTATATTTCCAAGAGCCATTGATAGGACAGCTATAATTCCAATTGCTTGCCTTACATTCTCATTTGTCCCATTTAAACCGAATATAAAAACAAGGACGAAAGCCCCAAACGCTGCAGATTTAGAAACAGCGGACATAAATCCACTTGCAGGCGTAGGAGCGCCTTCATATGCATCAGGAGCCCACATATGAAATGGAACAGCTGCAACCTTGAAAGAAAAACCAATTAACAAAAAAGCAACACCAAGCCAGAAAAGGAAATCACTTTGATAATTCTGGAAATTTGCTGAGATGACCCTTAAATTTGTCGTTGTTGTGCTACCATAGATAAACGTTATCCCGAACAAGAAAAACCCAGTCGCAAACGCGCCAAGCAAAAGATACTTTAATCCAGCCTCGTTAGACTTCGGGTCAGTGCGAACGAAAGCAGATATGACATACAAAGAAATCGACATCAGTTCAAGTCCAAGAAATGTAATTATTAGGTCAGTTCCCGAAGCAAGAAACATCATTCCAGCGGTAGCAAATAAAATCAGAATGTAAAATTCCCCATAATTTATCCTCCGTTTCATGAGATAATCTTTGGAAAGCAAAATCGTAAGCAAAGCCCCGACGGATAAAACGAACTCAAAAAAACTTGCATAACCTCCAACCGCAACCATCCCATAAAAAGCTGTCGAATACATAGGATATGTATAAATCGCAAGAATCCCTGAGACAAGCAAACCAACGATACTAACAAGAAAGCTAATCATCTCGCCCTTTTTTATAAGTGCTTCTAAAATTACAACCAATAATCCTGTTAAGGACACAACTAAAATAGGTGAAATTCCAATTAAATCAGAGTAAAAACTCATATTCTCTTTTTTCTGTTAGTTTTGGTTATTTAAAGAAAACGAACCAGATAAATGTAAATATCGGGATAAGAATCGGGATTGAATACTTGACCATATAACCAAAGAAACTCGGCATTTTGATATGAGCCTGCTCAGCTATCGACTTGACCATAAAGTTAGGACCATTTCCAATGTAAGTCATCGCACCAAACATAACAGCACTTACAGATATAGCCTGAACATATCTCCAAGTTTCATGCGTTACGGGAAGAACGTTGGAATTATGCAAAATTTGTAAATGGCTCAAGTCGTTTAGTGAAAGCATCCCAAGCATCGCTTTCATATGAATTGGATTGTCAACACTTAATCCATGAAGTCCAAAGGCTGCGCTCAAAAAGTTTAAATATGTAGGAGCGTTATCCAAAAAACTTGATAAAATCCCGGTAGCCCAGAAAAATTCACCAGGATGAATAAGCCCAAGTTTCTCAGCATTTAACTCAAGCCAATCAAGAGCTGGAACCATCGTCGCAAATATGCCCGCAAATAAAATTGCAACCTCTTTTATAGGAATGAAATTAAAATCATTCCTCTCGTGAATTTCTCTTTTCGTTGTGAAATAACTTATAACAGCGGAGCTAAGCATCACAATCTCACGAATTGGCTCTTCAAGGAAAACTGCTCCAAGTATCAAAGCAAGAAATATAAGATTATGCAAACCCTCGACCACTGCTTCTTCACCTTTAGTTTCGATTTCCTTCTCCATTACATCGGGCAATTTTTTATAATTATGTCTATCGATTAAATAAAAGATCAACAAAATCAAACTAACTGATATCAACCATATATACCAAACTCTCGTTATCACCCAGAAAAATGGAACTCCTTTAAGATAACCAAGAAATAGAGGTGGATCACCAATCGGAGTTAACATCCCACCGATGTTTGACACTATGAAAATGAAAAATATGATATGATAGCCGGAAATTCTATATTTGTTAAGCCTAATGTATGGTCTAATCAAAACCATCGACGCTCCAGTTGTCCCAAGGAGATTTGAAATAACAGCACCAATCCCAAGCAGTATGACATTTGCAAGCGGAGTTGACCTACCTTTAACCCTTATATGAATTCCGCCCGAGACCACAAAAAGCGAAGCCAAAAGCGAAATAAAGCTAAAATATTCAATCACAGTGTGTATCATCCTCGGCGCATTTTTCAAAATGAAAAAGTAATAAATTACCGAAATGGCTCCTAAGGCAAATGAAACTAGCGGATAATTATGCTCCCACCAATGGCGATTTATAAAGGGCATAACAGCTATAGAAAGCAAAAGAAGTATGAAAGGAGCTATCATGATCGGATTAACTGGAACGATCTCATATTCAATCGCAAAAGCATCCGACATTGGGATAAGCAAAAAAAGAAGCATGATTAGGAAAGAGAAGAAAAATTTTTTCATCTTTCTCCCAAGTTTTAATTTTAAATCGCAATTATAAATTTTTTATCTCTGCGCTCTAAAAACACCAGAGCGATATTTCTCCATTTGTTCAACAACTTTTTTAACGCTTGGTTCCGATTTTTTCAAAAAAGTGTTTGGATAAATTCCAATCCAGACTATAAAAATTAACACCAAAGCAAGCGAAACCGCCTCGCGAAGGTTCAAATCTTTTATATTTTGATTTTCCTGTTTCGTGATCTTTCCAAAAAATATCCTCTGGTATGCTGTCAAAAGATAAACCGCAGCAAGGATTACACCGGTCGCAGAAAATATCGCAAACGCTGGCGTCCCTAGAAATTTCGATTTAAAAGAGCCAAGCAAAATCAAGAACTCCCCAACGAAACCGTTTAATCCCGGCAAACCAAGTGACGAAAGAGCAACTATCATAAAGAACGTCGCATAAACCGGCGTTACACGGGCAAGTCCACCAAATTCACTTATCATCCTTGTATGTCTTCTATCATAAATCATCCCAACAAGCATAAACAAAGCCCCGGTCGAAAGCCCATGGTTTACCATCTGAATTAAACCACCTTGAACGCTTTCAATGGTCAACCCCATCAAGCCAAGGACTACAAAACCAAGGTGACTAACTGAAGAGTAAGCAACAAGCTTTTTCAGATCTGGTTGGACAAAAGAAACCAACGCGCCATAAATAATTCCAATCACAGCAAGCACAGCGATATACGGCAAGAACATAAAAGTTGCTTCTGGGAAAAGTGGAATTGAAAATCTTAAAATTCCATAAGTACCCATCTTCAACAAAACTCCCGCAAGGATTACGCTTCCAGCGGTTGGAGCTTCAACATGGGCATCGGGTAGCCATGTGTGAAATGGAAAAAGAGGCACCTTTATAGCAAAGCTTAATGTGAAAGCAAGAAACATTAAAATTTGAGCGTTGAGCGAAATTTTTGGGGCTATTTCATATAATTTCTCAAGGTTTCCGGTAAATTGACCATTGATTTGACTTGCAAAATTTCCAAGTGCAATTATTGCAACAAGCATAAGTAAACTTCCAACCATAGTATAAATTACAAACTTGATAGCTGCGTAAATTCTATTTTCCCCACCCCAAATTCCAATTATGAAATACATCGGGATAAGCATCATCTCCCAAAAGATATAGAAAAGGAAAGTATCGAGCGCACAAAAGACGCCGTTCATCCCAGTTTCGAGAAGCAAAAACATAATCACATAACCCTTAACCCTTTTCTCAACAGAGCCCCAGGTAGCAAGAAGTCCAATTGGTGTTAAAAAAGTTGTCAAAACAAGAAGCAAAAGGGAAATTCCATCGATTCCAACCCTATAAGAAATGTCAAGTGACTTAATCCATGGATAGACCTCAACAAATTGAAAACCTGGCTTTTGCGGGTCATATTTTAGAAAAACATATACTGAAAGAGCAAATGTGAGAACGCCAAAGAAAATACCGAGAAATTTTATAAGGTTCTTCCTTTCGCTATTTACAAATAAGATAATTAATGATCCAACAAGGGGTAAGAAAATTATCGCGGTCAAAATATGTTTTTGAATCAATTCCATTTTTGCCTTCTTGAATTTTTTTCAAATGATAAACAATAAAATTAGCAAAACTCCAATTATGAAGATTACCGCATAAAATTGCACAATTCCATTTTGAATAAATCGCAGAACCGAACTCACTACATAAGTAACCTTCGCTGCTCCATTTACAATGCCGTCGATTATCCTTACATCAAAAAATCTCCATAGCAACTTCTCACTTCCCCAAGTCACCGGCTTTACAATAATTGCATCATAAATTTCATCAACATAATATTTGTTATAAACCAATTTGTAAATTCCGGAAAAACTTTGCGTCAACTTGCGGACCACATCTATTCTCTTCAAGTATAGATACCTTGCAAGCAGAATTCCACCAACGCCAACTAGAACTGACAAAGTCATAAGCAAAAGCTCTTCCGCGCTTGAATGAACATGTTCAAGGACCAATTTTGCATTTGCATCCTCAAACACAGGCTCAAGCCAATGATGGATTAAATTTTTAACTCCAAAAGATTCCGGAATCCCAACAAATCCAGAAACGACGGAGAAAAACGCAAGGATTATCAATGGGATGGTCATAACTTTTGGCGCTTCATGTGGGTGTTTGGCTCCGTATCTTGGTGGGGTTTCAAAGACGAGCGCGACAAGCCTAAACATATAAAACGCTGTCATAAAAGCTCCAACTGCCCCAAGAAGCCAGAGCAAGAACGAACCTTGCGAATAAGCTCCCCATAAAATTTCATCCTTGCTGAAAAATCCAGAAAGTGGTGGAATCCCTGCTATGGCAAGCGAAGCTATCAAAAATGTTTTGTATGTTATCGGAAGATGCTTTTTTAGCCCACCCATCTTTTGTATATCTTCTTCGTTATCAAGAGCATGCATCACCGCACCTGCGCCAAGGAAGAGAAGAGCTTTAAAGAACGCATGCGTTGTAAGATGAAATATTCCCGCAGAAAATGCACCAACGCCCATAGCAAGGAACATATATCCAAGTTGACTTATAGTTGAATAAGCGAGAACTTTTTTAATTCCATTTTGAACAAGCCCTATTGAAGCAGAATAAACAGCGGTTAAAGCTCCTATTATTGCGACAATTTTCATTGTAGTCGGAGCAAGAGCGTAAAGAACCGATGACCTTGCTATCATATAAACTCCTGCAGTGACCATCGTAGCAGCGTGAATTAATGCGCTCACCGGAGTCGGTCCAGCCATCGCATCAGGAAGCCAAACGTAAAGTGGTATTTGTGCGGATTTTCCAGTTGCACCAATAAACAAAAGCAAAGTTATCCAGAAAACAGTCGTATCACCAACAGGAAGTTTATCCGCAATTGAAAAAACGGTGTTAAAGTTCAAACTTCCAAAATATTTATACATCAAAAACAACCCAATCAAAAAACCAAAATCACCAATTCTATTTACTATAAAAGCTTTTCTTCCCGCGTCACTTGTCATCATCTTTTCAAATGGTCTATCATACCAAAAACCAATCAAAAGATACGAACAAAGCCCAACTCCTTCCCAACCAAGAAACATAAGCAAATAATTATCAGCAAGCACAAGCGTAAGCATCATAAAAATAAACAAATTCAAATAAGTAAAAAACCTCGCAAATCCCCTATCACCATGCATATATCCGATCGAATAAACATGGATTAAAAATCCAACTCCCGTCACAACCATCGCCATCAAAACCGAAAGCGGATCGACAAGATAAGCAAAAGAAACCTCAAACGCTCCGGTTTTAATCCAGCTGAAATACTCAACTATAAATTTTCTCTCGTATGATGGAAGACCAAGAAGTTCAATATAAACGAGCAACGAAACTATAAAAGATGCGCCAACGGTTAAACTTCCAAACCAGCCAATTATTTTTTCTTTTCTTATCTTCCATCCAAACAATCCATTTACGATAAAGCCGATAAGTGGAAAAATTAAAGCAAGTCCAATGTACTTGTGCATTTTTCAGGTGCCTCTTTTTTTACTTTACCATTTTAACAAGTTAATTTCATCGATGTTAACAGTCAGCCTATTTCTAAAAATTGCGATTACAATAGCAAGTCCAACGGAAACCTCAGCAGCTGCGACAACCATAACAAAGAACACGAGCATCTGTCCGATTTCATTTCCGATATAGGATGAAAACCCAACGAGAGCAAGATTCACGGAGTTAAGCATAAGTTCTATACACATAAATATCACAATCGCATTTCGCCTAATCAAAACGCCCAAAACCCCAATTGCAAAAAGGATCAAACTCAAAAGCAAATACCAAGATAACGGTATCATAATTTCAATCCAATTTTGTTTTCAAATTTCAAAAGGTAAAAGCGCATCCGAACTCACTCAAATTTTCTTTTTGCGAGGGTTATAGCTCCAACGATAGCAACAATTAATATCAACGAGGTTATCTCAAACGGCAGGATATAAATTGAGAATAGTTTTTCTCCGATAAATTCGATTTTTCCAATTTCAACTGAATTTTCCGCTTGTCTCAGAAACCTGCTGTCCAAGGATTTTCCGAGTCCAAATGCTATTTCCGCGAAGACAAAGACAACAAGTAAAAGGGCAAACAATCTCCTTAAATCAAGCTTATCGCTCAGTTTTTTTTCATCTTGAAGATTCAAAAGCATAATCACAAAAACAAACAAAACCATTATAGCCCCCGCGTACACAAGAACCTGAATTATAGCTATGAATTGAGCGCTGAGGGTAAGGTAAAGAATCGACAAGGCCAAAAAATTGATTATTAAAAAAATTGCGCTTTTAACCGGATTTGCCCTTGTTATCATCAAAATTGCGGATGCTATTGATATGAAAGCCAAAACGAGGAAAACAAGTGCTTGTGCTGTCATCTTAAAGGCGTTTTATTTTTAAACTTGCTTGATAAATATAAAAATTTGGGACCAAATAATCAACGAAATCGTCCTCAGCTCTTGACATTTGTTAAAGAATTTATTATAATTATAACGTCGAACAAAATACGGAGGTTTAAAATGCCATTAGAGGATTTACACCCACTAAACAATTATATTACTTACGAGCAGCTTCAAAAGCTTTTGACGGAACGACTTGGAGCGCTGGAGAGGGAAATTGAGGCCAAACTCTTACAGTTGAGAGAATCAAGGTTTAACTATCTTGAGGAAAAGATCGAACTTAAAGCGGAGTTGGAAGCGCTAAAAGAGCAATTCAAAATTTTAAACTCAGAATTCATAACCCGTGTAACGAATCTAAGTTACAAGGTTTTGGAGATAAATAATTTCTTCACCCAAAAACTCGCTGAACTAAACCAACAATTTGTGCAACTTAACGCCTCCTTGATATCCGAATTCGAAAAATACAAAAACGATTTTTATGAATTTCTAAAAAGAAACGACCTTAAAACATTTTTCGAAAACAACGCAGACCTTATTCCATATCTTTTCTCACCTATGTTAAATGAGTTTAAAGATAGGTTATCCGCTATCGAAAAAAATCTTAACCTTATCCAAAACTTCTACGCAAACATAAGCGCTGAAATAAACAAACAAGTCGATGAAATACTTAAAACAACGCTTGACAAAATTCAAGAGACCTTGATAAATAGAATAAGGTCGCTTGAAATTACCGCAATTCCAGACATTGCTGGGTTTGATGATTTGAAAAATGAAATCATTCAATCTTTAAATAACTTGCAACAAGATGTCAATGAATTAAAATCCTCCATACCGAATGCTTCATCGGATAACGCACAAATTCTCAACGAGATTAACTCAAAACTTGATGAGATTAAAAATGCACAATATACGAGAGAATTTGTAGTCCCAGAAGTGGCTCCAGAAATGATTGATATGGATGCTTTCAAAAAATTCTCTGAAGAAGTCAAAAGTAACCTTGAACTTTTAAGAAAAATTTCGGAGGAGATTTCTACAAACGCAAGTTCTTTGATATTCACGCCATCGATTGATATCACCGAAAGTCTGAAGCCTATTGATGCACAGTTAAACCAGTTTAAATCAACGCTTGATGAAGTTGCGACATCGCAATTCGAAATCCAAAACAATATGGCTAACTTTATCGAGAGGATAAATCTTATAACCTCCGAAATTTCAAACACGACAAAAACGGTCAAAAAAGATACAGCAGAAAGTCTACAGGTAGTAAAAGCGGAACTGCTCAAGGAATTGAAAGCGCAGAAACAGGATATAATTACCGCATTTAGCTCAGTCAGCGACTCAATTCAATCTCTGAAAGGACTTCCGTTTTTTATGGTCTTCTTAACGGTGCTTATAATAGCAGTGATTATTTTGACAAAGTTTGTATTTTAAACCGTTTCCAAGCATACATTTTCTGATTCCTTCCTCAAAATTTGTAAGAAAGCCTATCTTTTATTAGATTTTTAAAAAAATCACTTTGATCCGACTATGAAGGCGCAAGATGTAAGAACATCATTTGTTAAATTTTTCGAAAAAAGAGGACATACATTTGTTCCAAGTTCTCCAGTGATACCCTTTGACGACCCGACACTTCTTTTCACAAACGCCGGAATGAACCAATTTAAAGATGTCTTTCTCGGAACTGGAACAAGACCATATAAGAGAGCTGTAAATTATCAAAAATGCATCCGTGTAAGCGGAAAACACAACGACCTTGAAGAAGTTGGTAAAGATACATATCATCATACATTTTTTGAAATGCTTGGAAACTGGTCATTTGGAGATTATTATAAAAAAGAAGCTATTGAATGGGCCTGGGAACTTTTGACGAAAGAATGGGGACTTCCTAAAAATAGACTCTATGCAACTGTATTCAAAGATGACGACGAAGCAGAAAAACTTTGGAAAGAGGTTACGGATATATCGCACGATCGAATTCTAAGATTTGATGAAAAATCAAACTTTTGGGAGATGGGAGATACTGGCCCTTGCGGTCCGTGCTCAGAAATTCATATCGACCTTGGCGAAGGAATCTGCAATAAAAATCATAAATGTGGTGTAAATGTAGATGGATGTTCTCGATTTATCGAACTTTGGAATCTCGTCTTCATTCAATTCAATCGCAATGAGAAAGGTGAACTCGAACCACTTCCTGCAAAGCATGTTGATACTGGGATGGGACTTGAGCGAATCGTCGCTGTTTTACAGGGCAAGAACTCAAACTATGATACCGACCTCTTCCAACCTTTAATCGAAGAAATCTCACGACTCACCGCTAAGGAATACGTTGGCGATAAAAATCAAATTGCAATGCGCGTCATCGCAGACCATATTCGAATGTTAACATTTGCGATAACCGACGGAGCTGTCCCATCAAACGAAGGCAGAGGTTATGTTTTAAGAAGAATTTTAAGAAGAGCGTCACGATATGCAAGAAATCTTGATATGCATGAACCGTTCATTTACAAATTGGTTGATAAGGTCGTCGAGATAATGGGCGCAGCCTATCCAGAGATAGAACCCAAAAAGGAATACGTGAAAAGCGTCATAAAAACTGAAGAAGAAAACTTTAATCAAACCCTCGACCGTGGCATTGAGATATTCGAAAATGTTATATCGAGACTTGAGAAGAAAGGCGTAAAAGTTTTCCCAGGTGAAGAAGCGTTTAAACTTTACGACACTTATGGTTTTCCGATAGATTTGACCAATCTTATGGCTGAGGAAAGAGGTTTTAAAGTTGACTTTGTTGAATTTGAACGATTGATGAACGAGCAAAGGGAAAGGTCAAGAGAAGCAACGAAGAAAATTTTCACGGAAGGAAAGGTAAGCATAGCAGAAAAAGTTGAATTACTTTTAAGAAAAGGCGATGTTACAAAAACTGAATTCGACCCCGACCTCAAGCAGTATGAATTTGAAGTAAACGATGAATCGAACAAAGTCATTTTATTATCAAGCGATAACGAACATATTGATCAAATCGTCTTCTCAAAACGAACGATTTTTTATCCGGAATCAGGTGGACAAATTGGAGATACAGGAAAATTAATTTACCCGGGCGGGGAAATAGAGATAATCGACACACAAAGAATCGATGATTTAATAATTCACTTTATCCCCAAAATTAAAAAGGACAGCAAGTTAGCTAAGGAGATTGAAACATTTGTAAAAAGTGGTGGCAAATTCATCGCGAAAATTGACGTCGAAAGAAGAAAATCGATCATGAAAAATCACTCCGCAACTCATTTGCTCCATTCCGCTTTGAGAAAGGTCCTCGGAACCCATGTTCAACAAGCTGGGTCTCTAGTGGCTCCGGATAGATTGCGATTTGACTTTACGCACCCGAGAAAACTTGGAAAAGAAGAAATCGAAATGGTCGAACATCTTGTCAACGATGTAATTTTTGAAGATATTGAACTTGTGAAGGAATATAAACCGATAAAACAAGCGCTTGAAGAAGGCGCGCTGGCATTCTTCGGCGATAAATACGGAGATATTGTCAGAACAGTAAAAATAGGTAACTTTAGTTACGAACTCTGTGGAGGAACGCATCTTGATAGAACTATTGAGGTAGGCTACTTTAAAATAATTTATGAAGGTAGCATCGCAAGCGGTGTAAGAAGGGTTGAGGCAATCACAGGTAAAGCGCTTGAGAAATACCTTAAAGAGAAAGAGGAGGAAATTTCGAAGTTAAATGAAAAAATTGATTCAATCCTTGAAGAAAAGCAAAACCTTGAGAAGGAACTGGCTCGATTGAGGTTAAAAGTCATATCAGATGAAATTGAAAAGGTTGTAAATTCTCCAAATGTAAAAAGAGTCAACGGAATTAAAGTTGTATCAATGAAGGTTTCCGCAAGAAATGTGGATGAACTAAAACAATTCGGAGATATTTTGAGGAGTAAAATCGGAAGCGGTGTTGGATTACTCGCAAGCGTTATAGAAGATAAAATAAACTTCGTTTGCGTCGTAACGGATGACCTCGTAAGGGATAAGAAACTTGACGCTGTTGAAATAATCAAAAAAGTTGCGAAGATTACAGGTGGCGGTGGCGGAGGAAAAGCAAATATGGCTACTGCTGGCGGAAAAGATATCTCAAAACTTGATGAAGCGCTTGAGAATCTGCCGAAGTTCGTCCAAGAAAAGTTGTAAACTTTGCAAGTGACAGAGCAATAAAAAGGGAAAAAATTTGGAGTCAGGGAAAACTTACAAGCGCCTTCTCTATGAAATTAAAGAAAAGGGATCGCTTTATTTTATTCTTATCGATCCCGACAAGACGAACTCAAATTTTTCAAAGTTCATCCGAATCGCCACAGATTGTGGAGTTGATGGATTTTTAATTGGTAGCAGTATGCTTCTATCTGAAGATTTTGAAAGATGCGTCAAATCTGTGAAGCGAAACACCGACAAACCTGTAATCATTTTTCCCGGGAGCATCTATCAAATCTCAAAATTTGCGGATGCGATTTTATTTTTATCCGTTTTAACAAGCACAAATCCCGAATATATCATAGGTCAACAAACATTAGCTGCGCCAATTATCTTCAGGCATCGAATTGAGCCGATTTCGACAGCGTATCTTTTAATTGAATCAGGCAAAACAACATCCGCTGTATTTATAAGCCAAAGCAAACAAATCCCAAGAGATAAACCGGACATAGCGGTTGCATATGCTTTAACTGCACAATATCTTGGAATGAAACTCATCTACCTCGAGGCAGGAAGCGGTGCAGATAACTCGGTCCCATCAGAACTTATCCAAAGTATAAAAAAGTTTGTCGATGTCCCCTTGATAATTGGTGGTGGGATAAGAGACCCCGAAACAGCTTTCGAAAAAGCGAGGGCAGGCGCAGATATAATCGTCACTGGAAATATACTGGAAAACAAATCTGAGAGAGAAGTAAAAAGTTTGATTTCGGATTTTGTGAACGCAATTCATAAAAAATAAAGATAAGAGAGTATGGATAAAGTAAAATTTATAGAGACATCTCTTTATGAAAGCGCACAAGTCAAGAGGGAAATTTTTTTAAAATGCACAGAACAAATTTTAAAAGCGGTCGAAGTTATCTCAAATGCATTTAGAAATGGGAAAAAACTTTTACTCTGTGGAAATGGTGGAAGCGCTGCGGATTCCCAACACATAGCGACTGAATTCGTCATTCGCTTAAATCCAAAAATCAAAAGACCAGGACTACCGGCAATTGCAATTACAACAGATACATCAAATCTAACCGCTGGCGGAAACGACATAGGTTTTGAAAATACTTTTGCAAGAACAGTTGAAGCGCTTGGAAACGAAGGTGATGTTTTGATCGGAATAAGCACAAGTGGTAATTCAGAAAATGTAATACGTGCAATTAAAACAGCGAAAGAGAAAGGATTAACGGTTATTGGTTTCCTTGGACGCGACGGTGGAAGGATGAAGGAACTTTGCGACATAGCAATAATAGTCCCATCGAATAACACGCAACGAATTCAAGAAGGACATATAACGATTGGTCACATAATAAGCGAACTCGTTGAACTTGAACTTTACGGTTCGCAGATAGAATAGGAAGTGCGCTTTGGGATAAATAATTAATTGCCTGCGCAATTTTAATTTTTATTCGTGGATTCAAATCGATAGATGATAATTCAATCGATGTGCTGGATGTTTCATTTGTGGTATTGAGATTAATTTAGCCTAGGCTTGAACTTTATGGAGACCGAGAGGGTTAGAACTTAATCCCAACTTGAACACCAAATATATTCCTCACGCTTTCATCGTTTGCAAAAAATGTTTCCCCATATTTCAATTGGACGAAAAAGTTTTCGCCATAATTATACTTTGCAACGATATACCACCTCAAACCACGTCCATACAACGGAATTAGAGAAACAACGCCGTCTAAATCATCTTCATAAACGTAAATCCTCGACTGATAAGAATCGCTTCTGAAAAATAAAACGCGAGCGTAAACTCGCAAAAATTTAAAAGCTCGATATTTTAAACCCTGATAAATTAAAAATCCAGTTTCAACATCGTCAAATTTTCTTTTGACAAACTCAACTCTACTTTTCAAACCAACATCTTTAAATCTATTTTCAAGCTCAAACCTCCAATTGCTTTTTCCCTCATTTTCCTCGACTAAGCTCGGTCTTCCAAACTCATCATAAACTGTCATCCCTTTCACGGTTGATTTTTCTTTTCTCATTAATTTCACTTCCGTAGACCTTGAAACCTTTAAACTAATTTCAACTCTATAATCAATCCCATTTTTTGTCGCACCAAAACTTGAACGTGGGAACCTGAAAATATCATAATACCCAGAGAATTTCAGTACCCCAATTCTGAACCTCAAACCTGAATAAAATCCCTCTTCGTTCCAAGCTTCACCATATCTTTCTCCAAAAGCATTTCCGTTGACCGATGCAAAATTCGGATTCAAATTTCTATATTGAAAAACAAAGCTCAGATCTTTAAAAATCGCGTTTAACCCCGAGACCACGCTAAAATAAACAAGTTGACTTGACGCTACCTCACCAAAAAAGTTTAAATTCCAAAAATAAAATCCGTACTCAAACCCGTAATAAAAATCCCCCCTGCGGAAAGGTCTTGAGATCGACTTCGAAAAATCATCGCCAAATTTTTCATTGTAGATTAAAACCCCTGTAAAAAAATTTCGCCCGCCGAAACTCAAAATTCCGCCAAATAAGTTTCTCGAAAGAGAGAATCTATTCGTTGTATTTATCCCAGAAAAATCGATGTATCGAACCAAACCCGTAGAATCAAACGACGCCGGCAGATTCGTTTTTGAATAAAAAAATGTCGTCTCAAAATTTTTAAATCTTGTTCTCATCGCCCCACCAAACAATGGCTTTACTTCATCCGTCGAAGCATAGCCGGAAACATAATTTTCCGAACCTCTAACCGCCGGCAAAATGACATCACTTCCCTTCCCAAGGGCAACTGGTCTCCACATCAAAATCCCTTGGCCAAACATCAGAGTATAACTTCCAACGATAAATTCTCTAAAAAATCCGTTACCTTTGTAACCGACATAAAGATGAGTTAAATCATTAATTTTTTTCTCACCATAATCTTTTTCAAGCAGAAATCCGCCCGAAAAATTCGAAAAAGCAGCGCGAGCTGATTGATATGCCTTGAAATTTTCATCGAAATTTTTCGCAAACTCTTTCAAGTTGCCACGCCTTAAACCGCGAACCCGCGCCTGAAAATTTAATTTCGGCTTTTGAATGTAACCATTGCGATAAAGAAGTGATTTTATAAAGTCATCGACATCTGGTATATCAAAAACCTGTTCCATACTTTTAAATCCACCAATTTTATCCCGATAAGAGATAATTTTAACCGCGATATCTCTGCTTATAAAAGGTATTTCAGTCAAATCATCGATAGAGGCTCTATTTAATTCAATTTTTATAAATTCGATTTGTTCAATTACCTCATCGATGTCGGAGTCTGTCTCCAAATTCTCAAAAAATTCCGATTCCAAATTTTCAAGCGTGTCAACTTTTACATCTTGTGAGACCGCAAGCGAAACAGAAAGCATTAAAAGAAAAACTAACTTTTTCATTTACTTCCACCGATTTTTGCTGAAAAAGTAAACTGATGGGTTAAACCAAGATATTGATGATTGTTGATCGAATAATCGATTTGAAATTTTGAAATTTTCAACCCCAATCCTCCCGAATATTGCGCCGGATAATTTGATAAACCAAACCTAATTGCGACGATGTTCAAAAGCAAATATTCAACACCGTATTTAAAACTCTCCCTAAAATAAATTTCCTTGTCAATCCCAGCTGAAACTATCAAATTATCATAAGGCGAGAAAGCAACGCCAAGTTCGATTCCCTTTTGCAATTTCTCCTTTGACTCGCCAATTTTCCCAGCGACCAAATTTCTGAGCATAAATCCAAACCTCAAAAACTTAACAGGTTTTGAAATGCCACCGAAATCCATACTTAAAGCGCCAGCACTCCCATACTCTTTGATCGAGACAAAATTATAATTAAGGTTCACCCCAAAAGCGAAAAAGCCGAAATCCTTTGCAAGTGAAATTTTGAATATTATCTCTTTGTAAAGCGAAAATCCGAAAATTTCACCGCCGAACCCAAATTTAACTGGCAAAGATGGTTCATAATAAACCAAGCCTTTCTTCGATAGTTCTTTTAGCTCAAACTGTGATGGTATATAAGCGAATGAAATTTCTCTGTCTTTTAAATTTGCAATTCCAGCGGGGTTATAAAAAACTGCCCAAGCATCGTTTGCAACCGCGACATAACTTTTCAAGGCGAATGGTCTGCCTCCGATGTTTTCCTGAGCCACGACATTTGATGCGAAGAGAAAGATCAGGAGAAAAATTTTAAGCATCGCTCTTTTCCCTTCTTATATCTCCCTGAAAAAGAAGTAAATTGAAAAAGCGACAAGCAAAATCCCATACGCAATTTCCAAGTATTTATCCTTCAATTTAACCGCGACCCTTGCACTTAAATTTGCAAGTGGAACCGCGGTGACCGACAAAACAAAAAATAGTTTAAGGTCGATATGTCCCAGAAGAAAATGTACCAAAGCTCCGGGTATTGCAAAGAAAGATATAACAAAAAGAGATGTTCCAAATGCTTTTTTTATCTCCATTTTCAAGACTTTAACATACAAAGGGACAAGCATTATCCCTCCACCATTTGCAAGGAAACCAGAGACAAAACCAATCAAGGGAATAAGCGAAATAAATAACTTGCTATTTCCTGCTCCGTCGACATTTTTACGTTCGAAAAGATTTCCCCTAAATAAAAAGCTTAATCCAACCGCAAATATAAAAATCGCAGTTGATACCATTAAAAATTTCCCATCGACAAACTTTGTTACATAAGCACCGAGAATAACAAATGGCAAACCTATAAACATCGTTAACTTCGCAATATCAAAATTTACCAATTTTCTCTTGTAATAAACATACGATGCGGATACCGAGGATGGAATAACGGTTAACAATGGAGTTGCTAGGGCAACAGCTGGTTTAATATTGGCGAATATTTTCAATATTGGCGTTGCGATACTACTTCCACCAAGCCCAAACAATCCCGATAAAATACCGATTATAAATCCGGATAAAACCACCTTCAAAAAATTCATTTTAAATTCAAACTCTCTTTGAGAAGAAAAAACCAAAAAACGCAAGTCTCGGCGTCAACCTAACCGCAGGACCCGGAAGACGAATATAATTTAAATTCTTTTTGATGAAATTCCATAACCATCCATCCCCAGGTAATTTTTCAAGGTTATAATCAAGGGCTATGTAAAACTCCCTTTCGCCACCGCCATAACCGTCAAGGTTTCTGACGCCATAACCGATAGCAATGTTCAAAAAATCAGGATAAAATTTTTCTATCTTCGATGGCAAAAGATCATTAACCGAAATAGAAAGCCACATAGTTTGACCCTCATGGTCGTCTATGAAAACTTTCTTAA
>JBEPZK010000026.1:0-6461 GCA_041640855.1 Candidatus Kryptoniota bacterium | reverse complement strand
CCATAACCGATAGCAATGTTCAAAAAATCAGGATAAAATTTTTCTATCTTCGATGGCAAAAGATCATTAACCGAAATAGAAAGCCACATAGTTTGACCCTCATGGTCGTCTATGAAAACTTTCTTAACACCTGTTTTAAGTTGTGTCGTGGGGATATAGCTCCATTTAAAGTTAAAATTTTTCAAAAAGGGGAAATAATACTGTGCGACTGGATACCAGGCACCGAGAATGTCGGCTCCAGCATCTCCGGGGCTAAATCCCCAATCCGTTGCAAAACCATCTTCAAATTCAACATAAAGTCCAAAAACAGTTGCAAGCAAAGCTCCATACATCATTGATTTTTTTTCCCCAACCCCGGCCCATTGAAGTGAACCAGAAAACAATTTTGAAATCAAATTCGCACCATAAAAATGTCCAATCTTATCAATGTTAAGAGCATATTCCCAATCGTTTACAACATGAAAAGACCTTCTTTGTCCACTCCACCAGGCATTTTGTTGATAAACATGAATAACCGCCATAGTTCCTGCGGTTCCAGCTCCAACAAGCGCAAGCCTTGCATAGTTTACACCGTTTTTTGAAATACGCGAAGTTGAATCATCTTTAAATTCGAAACAGAGAGATTTCGAAACTAAAACAATCAGAAGCAAAAAAATATTTAAATTTCTCCCGCTCAAAACTTATTTTGAATTATTTTTCAACAGGCGGAATGAATTATTTATTTCAACGCTCCACTCTTTACTCAACTTTATATTCCAATGCAGTAGAAACACGGAACCTTGATAAACTCTTTCAAACCCAGCCTCAGAAAGCGAAATTGACTCTATCGGGAATCTCCAAACATTTGCGAATTTGCTCAAATAAAAATTCATATCAAGCCCAAGCCATTCATCAACAACCCCAAAAGAAGTGACATCATTTACCTCGCCCATGCTCCTTAACTTTCTATTTTCAAGGTTATACCCCGAGAAATAGAAATATCTATCCTCCGCATCCGGAGCGAGGAAATTGCAAACGAACTCAACACCAAACCAAACATCAAGCATTTCATCTTCAAGATTTTCAAGTTTGTATTTAATCAAAAGTTCATTAGTTCTTCTATCAAGTTTGATTCTCTTCTCAACCCTGATTCTTTTTTTCTCATTTTCAATCCAAACATTTCCATTTCTCGAGAGCATTACCTCAATCGTATCCTTTCCGGGTTTTATTTCGAAATCGTAAGGTTGGTCTACAAAGTCACCTTGTTCCGGATATTTACACTGATAAAAATTCTCAAGCGTCGTTCCATCACCGAGAAAATGGTCAATTAAACTCCCGCGCTTATACCAATCGTAATGCAGATACTTTTCAAGCCCTTCCTCTTTCGCAGTTAACATATCGTGTATGCTTGCGACGCCGTGATTGTTTGGATTGTTCTTTTCATTTGCAAGTTGAAGCAATTTTTCATGGTATCCCTCCTTTCTCCGCGTCATAACATCGGTTATGTTAAACTCAACTGGTTTAAAATCGAGTTCAAAAATTTGGCCGCCGTAATTTGGATTTATGTAAATGTTAAAGTTCGGGGCTTCAACTATAATTTCATTTTGCCCATCTCTGTCAAAATCCGTGATTTCATATTTTATTGTCTTTCTATTCTCAATTTTGTCGAGTTCATTCTCAGCGCTTATCAAATTTCTATAAGCGGATGTCCGAAGATTTGTCAAATAAAGCCCGCCAAATATTCCATGCCAATAAGAATCGTTACATTGTGCCGCCCAAATTTTATCAAGAGCAAGTTCGACATCTTTCCCTTTCTTTTGAAGTTTTCTCGCTCTTTCGGAGACGCGCAACATCTTTTTATGCAAATTATTTGCCTCAGGATATTTGACAAGGAAATTTCTCCAAAACCCACCGCGGAAAAATCTCGAGTATTGCTCGTACATTCCCTCTTCTTTTAAATGTTGCTCAAGTTTTTCATAGTCAAGATAAGCATCTGCTGGCAACGCCCAATGCATCATCTCAGCGTAAGATGCGTTCGGAAGATAAATTCTTCCTATAGGCTTTACTTTTTCGATAGCCTCAGAAAAATGAAGAATCTCTATCCAATCGCTGTTTTCCTCCAAAGCGCTGAAAAATTCCTCAAGCCATCCATCTTGATAAACATGTTTATATGTATTTGGCCAAACTCCAAACTTTTCTCCATCATCCGCATAAACGATAACCCTGTTGTCTTGTTCTGTCGCGATCTCTTTAAGATAAGAAATTGTCTTCTCAACCGGTTGAAAAGGAATTGTATACCTCAACATTTTGCTTATGGGGAAGATGTTGACCGTATATCCTTGTTCTTCTGTAATGTAATATCCGAGCAATTGTTCACCTGTCAAACCCGCGTATCTAAAGTGAGTATCGTCAATTATAACATATTTCACATCCACCATAGCGATGAACTTTACAATATGCTGTTCCCAAACTCTTTCCGCAAGCCACATCCCAACAGGTTTTTTGCCGAAGTTTCGAAAGATGAAATCGGAAAGTTTTTTTATCTGGTCAAGTTTGTCTTGGTCTGGGATCACCGCAAGGATAGGCTCATAAAAACCACCTGTTATCAACTCAACTTGACCGCGTTCAACAAGAGCTCTCAATCTGTCGAAAAACTCAGGATGATTTTTTAAGATCCACTGGAATAAGACCCCTGTATAATGTTGAGCTAGTTTAACCCTTGGATATTTTTCAAGGATATCGATAAAAGGTTTGTAAGCGAAATTGTATGCATGCTCAAAAACGAAATCAAAGTTTCCTACAGGTTGATGATTGTGAATTCCAAGTACAAGTTTAATTTTCTTCACCTTGCATTAAAAATTTGTTTTCAACTATTTTTCAGGTCTCATATGTGGGAAAAGTATGACATCTCTAATTGTTTTTTGGTTCGTCAAAATCATCACAAGTCTATCAATTCCAATGCCAAGCCCAGCTGTTGGAGGCATACCATATTCAAGAGCGCGGATGAAATCTTCATCTATCGTCATCGCTTCTTCATCGCCAAGAGCTCGAAGTTTAGCTTGCTCTTCGAATCTTAAACGCTGGTCAATTGGATCATTTAATTCACTAAACGCATTGCAAACCTCCATCCCAGAAATTATAACCTCAAACCTTTCCACAAGCCTCGGGTTATTTCTGTGTCTTTTCGCAAGCGGGGACATTTCAATCGGATAATCCGTGACAAACGTCGGCTGTATTAAATTCGGCTGGACAAGTTCGGAGAAGATCTCATCAATGATTTTTCCAGCTCCAATTTTAGAAGATACATCTACATTTAATCTCTTTGCGATAGCCCTAAGTTCATCTTCAGTTTTCCCTTCGAGGTTTTCACCCGTATACTGCTTTAAAAGTTCAAACATCGGAATTCTTCTCCACGGCGGAGTTAGATCAATCTCGTTATCTCCAAACTTTATCTTTGAGGTCCCATTCACGCTTAAACAGACATTATAGATCAAATTTTCGGTAAATTCCATCATCCAATTATAATCTTTATAAGCCACATAAAGCTCAAGCATTGTAAATTCCGGGTTATGCATCCTATCCATTCCCTCGTTTCTAAAATCTTTTCCAATTTCATAAACCCCATCAAATCCACCGACTATCAATCTTTTCAAGTAAAGTTCATCTGCAATTCTTAAATACAAATCCATATCAAGCGCATTATGATGCGTAATGAACGGTCTTGCTGTTGCACCACCATAAATTGGTTGAAGTATTGGGGTTTCAACCTCGATAAATCCATGCGAATCAAGTATCTCCCTTATCTTGCTTATGATCTTTGCGCGTTTTATGAAAACTTGCTTAACCTCGGGATTTACAATTAAGTCGACATACCTTTGCCGATATCTCATTTCTTTGTCTGTAAACGGGTCGTAAACGATTCTATTTCCATGTTCGTCGATTTTTTCCTTGACGACCGGCAGAGGTCGAATCGCCTTCGCGAGAACTTGATAGTCTTCAACTTTTACTGTTATCTCTCCCGTCTTTGTCCTAAAAACTTCGCCTTTAACTCCGATTATATCGCCGATATCGAGGAGTCGCAAAATATCATATTTATCCCCAAGCACGTCCTTTTTGAAGTAAACCTGAATCTTTCCCTTCGAATCTTGGATATGTGAAAAAGTTGCTTTTCCCATCCGTCGAATAGACATAATTCGTCCAGCAATGGAGACGTTCATCGGTGGGTCTTCGTCTTTAAAATTCTTCAAAATGTCGACAGAGTAAGAATCAACCGGAAATTCATAAGGATAAGGGTTTATGCCGAGCTTTTTAAGTTCTTCAAGTTCTTCAAGTCGCCTTTTCATCAACTGGTTAAATTCTTCCCAATATTTGATCTTGAGTTCGTCCTGCAAGTCATCTTTTCACTTTGTTTTTTATTGTTTTAAATTTAATTAAATTTCTAAAAAAATGAAACCACGAAGATGAAAATTTCAACCAGAACCTTCAACTTGATAACCTACATCAGTTTGGCAATTTTGGTTCTGCTTTTACTTGGAATGCTTACAAGGACAATTCCACCGCAGTATTACATCCACGCGCTTGCGGTGGCGATAGTTTTATTTATTTTGCGAATTTTTTTAAGAATCCAAATGTATCGGCAATTAAAGTCTCAAGAACGTGATGAGAATTGAGGAAAAACTTATCGATGAAATTGTTGAAATCGCACATCTAATTTATCAAAAGGGCTTCGTCTCCGCCACAGATGGAAATATCTCAGTTAGACTTCCAAATGGAAACATCCTCTGCACCCCAACGATGACCTGTAAAGGTGAAATAAGGAAGTCGAGCATAGTTGAACTAGATGCAGATGGAAATTTAGTTTATGGAATTCATAAGCCTTCAACCGAGATAAAAATGCACTTGTTCATCTACAAAGAAAGAGAGGATGTAAATGCAATTATCCATGCTCATCCGCCATTTGCAACCTCATTTGCTGTTGCGGGTTTGTCGCTTGAAGAATATGTTTTGCCTGAGGTAATTGTAAACCTTGGGAAAATTCCGCTCGCAAAATATGCTACCCCATCAACAGACGAAGTTCCAATGTCAATTCGACCACTTGTCAAATCTCATGACGCTTTCTTGCTTCAAAATCATGGTGCTGTCACGCTTGGGACAAATTTAAAAGATGCGTTTTACAAAATGGAAAAACTCGAACATTATGCGATGATAATTTTACTCGCACGCATTCTCGGCGGAGAGAAAGTTTTAAGCCCGGAGGACATTTCTAAACTTTCGGAGATAAGTTTAAAATCATACGGGAAAAAAATTAAAACTTAAGTTATGGGAAAAATTAAAGTAGCTGTTCTTCTCGGTGGGACTTCGCCAGAAAGAGATGTTTCAATCATATCGGGGAAATACGTAACGCAAGGGTTAAGAGAAGCAGGCTACATCGTCAAACCAATTGACCCAGCCCTTGGTGTAAATCAACCAGAAAATGAAGAAGAACTTTTCATAAGTTCAATAAGGGAGACACCACCAACAGAAGAGGAGCTCGCAAAACTCTCAAATAAAAATGTAATCGAATGTATAAACTCCCACCTGCTGGACGACGTCGATGTCGTCTTCATAATTCTTCATGGCAAATGGGGAGAAGACGGAACAGTTCAAGCTTTGCTCGAACTACGCGGGAAAAAATATACTGGCTCAGGAGTTCTCGCAAGTGCAATTGGAATCGATAAAAACATGTCAAAAATTGTATTCAAACATTACGGCGTTCAAACTCCCGAATGGTTTACAGTGCGAAAAAATAAAATCGATATAAAATCGGTCAAAGAAAAAATAGAAAAAACATTTTCTTATCCGTGTGTTATTAAGCCAAATGACCAAGGTTCAACTGTTGGTTTAAGCGTTGTCAATTGTCCCGATGATGTTGAACCAGCGCTTGAAATTGCTTTCAAATACTCAGATCTTGTTATTGTTGAGGATTTCATAGAAGGGAAAGAATTAACTGTTGGAATACTTGGAAATATGGCCTTGCCAGTTATTGAGATAATTCCAAAGGGTGGTATCTACGATTATTATCATAAATACACAAAAGGAGCAACTGAATACATAGTTCCCGCGGAAATTCCAAGCTCTTGGACACAGGCATTGCAACAGCAAGCGCTCACCGCTTTTGAAGCCATAGGGTGTAAAGGTTTTGCAAGGGTTGATTTCAGAGTTACGGAAAAAGGCGAAATTTTTTGCCTTGAGATAAATACACTTCCGGGGATGACCGGCACAAGTTTAGTTCCAAAGGCAGCAAAAGCTGCTGGGATTGAATTCCCAGAACTCGTCGATAGAATCGTAAAACTTGCGCTTGATTAAATATGTATTGCTTCTTTCAAAGCATCTGCTGAGGCTTCCATTAAAGCCTCGGATAAGGTTGGGTGCGCATGGACTGTTTTAGCAATCTCAAATGCTGTACTTTCAAGAGTCTTAGCGACTCCGAACTCAGCAATTAA
>JBEPZK010000025.1:0-28722 GCA_041640855.1 Candidatus Kryptoniota bacterium | reverse complement strand
GTGATAAATCCAATCACGTCCCTTAATATGTTGACTATTTCCTCGATTGTGCGCTTGAAGAATTCAATAACATCATTCAACGTAATCCCAGTTTTATCCAATATCCACTGAATCACTTGAACCACGAGGCTAAGCCCCGCGAGAACCAAACCTATAACCATAGCATTGAACGCAACAAACGCAATCGCAGAGACAATATATTTAACCACCGAAAACCCAATCCACAACAAAAGCGCAACAGCAAACACCTTAATTCCAATCAATATCCAATCCGATGGGGAATTGACCTTGTTAGCTCTTTTCGATGAGGAAGTCTTAAGCGCAAATTCAAGTGTCCGCCCATTTTTCACAATTGTTCTCCCCAAATTATCAACAAACTTTATCGAGGGATAAAGCCCTTCAATTCCCCAAACCACATTTGCGACCTCGCCAGTTCTCGTGTTGACCAATTTCAAGTGCGGATATGATACGATGTCGTCCTTAACAAAGGATAACTTGAGAACATTATAAGCTCCATCCTGAACGAATCCAATCGTCAACTCCTTGCCTGGATTATTGTAGAGATTTTCGAGCAAATCATATTTGTCTTGAATAGATTTTGCGACATCTTCTTCTGTCCCTTCCAAAAGTATGTCAACCTTGGGTTTGCTCTGTAAACTATCTGATGAACTAAATATCGAACTTTTACAAGCTTGGGCAATTGGGGCAAGTGAAAGGAATGCAAGCGACTTTAAAAATTTTCTGCGCGGTATTTTGATTGCGCTTTTCATTTTTAAATCTTCCCCTAATTTTTAAATCCTCAAATTTATAAAATTTCTCCATCAAAAATTTGGTTCCCCAACTTTAAAAATCTCGCCTCATACTCGATAAGCCGAGCCAGTTAAAAAGAATTGAAAGCATGAAAGAAACAAATGCACTTCCGATTATAGCGGAATTAAAAAATTCAACATTAAATCTCAACGACTGAAAATAAACCGTTATCGGGACGAATATAATCCCGGTAAAAATCGAAATTAAAACAAGCCCAAGAAGAAGTGTAATGGTAGCCCCCCTTGAAGAAGCAATCCTAACGGGACTTTTTTCTGAATAATTTGCAAAATATCCTCCCATTCCAAGCCCAAGCGAAACATAGGTCAAAGCAATGAAAAACGAAACAACCGCTATCAAAAATCCGATGTTTGGGTCCTTGCCAAACGGAAAAACAGATGAATAAGCGATAGCCTCCGCGATCAGAAGTATTGGGAAAAAGGAAATTATAAATTTATGAACATAAAGCCACTTCAGCTTAACTGGAGAAGACCTCACAACCCAATAACTCATCCCTTCGAGCGAAATCAAAGGGTAAACAAAACGAATTACAATCGAAGCAATCAAAAATACATTGAAAGAAAAAATCGACACAAATGCAAGAGATAAAATTTGTGGCTCAATCCTATACAAGCGCATCCTCACCAAACTCAAAATGAATATCAAAACGAGCAAAATCATTATCAAAAGATGAACCCATTGGCTCGGCTCCCTAAAAAACATCTTCAAATCACGCTTGAGCAAAACCTCAATCTGCGGATGAAGTAATGATTTCTTGTAGAAACTCAAAAATTTAACATCAAACTTTTTCTTAATTCTGCTCCTTAAATCAGAAGCGATGAAAAGCGTCTCAAAATAAAGTTTTCTGGCTACGCTGAAATTTATAAGAACTATCCCAATTGTCGCGGATATTAAAATCAAAAAGTATTTCACAATCATCTCGGTATTTCCTCTGACGCTGAAATAAAATATCTCAGCAACCCAATGATTCGGAAGGTAAAGCGCAATTGAAGGGTCAAGCTGAGCAAAATATCTATCGATATCCGGGTAATACTTCATCACTTCAGTGAACAACTTCACCGGGTTCGTGCTTCTAAAATAAAGGTAAACACAAAACGCGTAAACTAAACCTGCAAACACCGTTATCTTCCTTATGTCAAACTTTTTCGAGAGTTTCAAAATTAACATCAAAACTATAATGCTCAAAGACGCGGACATAAGCATAAAAGGGACTATGACGCCGGCAAATGAGAAAACATAAAATCCAAAAGACTTGCGAAAATAACTTCCATAACCGAGCAAAATTGCAAGTATGAAAATGAACATTGTTGATGAACTGTAGAAGAAATTATCGAGAAATTTCACGGTGTAAATTTTTATCGGCTTTACTGGCGTCGTCAAAAGAAATTCAATGTCCTTGCTTTTATAAAGTGTCGCGTAAGCAACGATGACGTTGCCTAAACTTACAAGGACGAAGAGGATAAAAAGCAACATCGACAAAACTCTATGGAACAAAAACAATCCAATTCTAGCCTCGGAAAGCAAATACGCAGTTGCATAATTTGCGGAGATAAAGGTCGAAAGCGCAAAACCTGTAAAAACAATTATAGAGGCGAGCTCCTTTAAAACGCTACCCCACTTCGATTCGAGTGTAGATTTGAAAATCGAAATCAACTTGTATTTTAAAATCAAAAGGACATCGCTCATAAGCGAAGTTCATTTTGTTAACTCAATGAATATCTCCTCAAATTTTCCATCACGGCTTTTCTTCAAGTCGTCAAGTTCCTTCGCTTCAAATTTTGCGATTAATTTTCCATCCTTAATTATCCCAATTGTATCACAAAGTTCCTCCGCGACCTCAAGCGAATGAGTCGACATAAAAATTGTGACCCCCTCTTTGGATTTTTGCTTTAACGTATCCTTCACAATCCTTGCGCTTCTCGGGTCGAGTCCAACCATTGGTTCATCTATAACTATGACCTTTGGTTCATGAAGAAATGCAGATGCAATTATGACACGTTGCTTCATGCCCTGAGAATATTCTTCAACCCTTCTATCTATCCATCTTCCAATTTCAAAATGTTCAACGAGGAAGTCAACTTTTTCTTTGATATCGCTCTTTTTCATCTTGAAAAGACCGCCGACGAAATATAAAAACTCTCTCCCCGTCAACTTCTCGTAGATGAAAGGCTGGTCTGGAACATAAGCAAGGTAACTCTTGGCTTTTTCCGGCTCTTTCAAAGCATCAACTCCACAAACAAAGATTTCCCCGCTCGTTGGCTGAATTAAACCCGCTATCATTTTTATCGTGGTCGTCTTTCCAGCGCCATTTGGTCCGAGAAAACCAAAAAATTCACCGGACTTTACCTCAAGCGAAAGATTGTCGACAGCGACAAATGAACCAAATTTTTTCGTCAAATTTTTAAGTTGTAGCATAAGAAGTTAAAAATTTGGTGAAACAACGTTTTCCTGATAAAACTCGGTTATTATCCTCGCCGCTTCTTTCGGGTCATCCGTGAGCTCAAATATATCCATATCTTCCGGAGATATATTCCCCTCCGCAAGAACTTTTTCTTTAAGCCAATTTATTAAACCTTCCCAATATTCACTGCCCATTAGAACGACGGGAAATCGAGTTGTTTTTCCGGTTTGAATGAGCGTAACTGCTTCGAAAAATTCATCAAGCGTACCAAAACCACCCGGTAATACAACGAAACCTTGTGCATACTTAACAAACATAACTTTGCGAACGAAGAAATGACGAAATTCAATTCCAACATCAACATAAGGATTAAACTTTTGTTCAAGCGGTAATTCAATGTTAATTCCGACGGATAATCCTCCTGCTTCCTTTGCCCCAAGATTTGCCGCTTCCATAATTCCAGGGCCTCCGCCTGTGATAATACCAAATCCAGCTTTAACTAATTCTTTCGCCACTTCCCTTGCCATTTCATAGTATCTATGCCCTGGCTTCGTCCTCGCTGAACCAAAAATCGAAACACAGGGACCAAGCTTCGTCATCTGGTCAAATCCCTCAACAAATTCTGCCATTATCCTAAAAATTCTCCATATATCCTTTTGCCTGCTCTCGAGCCAAACTCGCTCGTCTTTAAGAATCTTGTCTGTCATCTCAGAAATTTTATCTTTCTTTGTTAGAACCTTCTATAAATAAAATTTTTCAAAATCTCCTTCCCAAACTCCGTCATAATCGACTCAGGATGAAATTGAACTCCAAAAGTTGGGAATTCCTTATGCTTCAAACCCATAATAATCCCATCTTTCGTCCAAGCTGTGACCTCAAGCGAATCTGGTAATGTGTCCTTATCAACTATCAGAGAATGATAACGCGTCGCTTTAAATGGATTTGGTAGACCTGAAAAAATAGACGAGTTATTATGATAAATCTCCGAAATTTTCCCATGCATAACAACGGGCGCTTTTACCACTTTTCCGCCAAATGCCACACCAATGGCTTGATGCCCAAGGCAAACTCCAAGGATTGGCACAGACTTGTGAAACTGCTTTATTACGTCAATTGAAATTCCCGCTTCATACGGAGTACACGGACCCGGGGAAATTATGATCGCATCAGGCTTCATCTGTTTTATTTCGTCGATGGTGATTTTATCATTCCTTGCAACTTCCATCTCAACTCCAAATTCACCAAGGTATTGGACGAGGTTATATGTGAATGAATCGTAATTATCAATTACCAAAATCATTCTTAAAAACCCTTTAATTTTGCAAAAGAAGCTCAACTGCTTTAAATATCGCTTCGAGTTTATCAAGCGTTTCTTGATATTCACGTTCTGGAACAGAGTCATAGACAACTCCAGCGCCAGCCTGAAAATATGCCCTGTTTCCCCTCATCACGATAGTTCTTATCGCAATGCACGAGTCAATATTTCCGGAGAAATCAATATATCCAATTGCTCCGCCGTAAATTCCACGCCTTGTTGGCTCAAGCTCAGCTATTATCTCCATAGCCCTTATCTTCGGCGCACCTGTCACAGTTCCAGCAGGAAAACATGCATAAAGAGCCTCGACCGGACTTACATCGCTCCTTAATTTCCCGGTTATGTTGCTGACAATGTGAATAACATGTGAATATCTTTCTATCACCATAAATTGATCAACTTTAACAGTTCCAAAATAGCTAATTTTCCCGATATCGTTTCTCCCAAGGTCAACCAGCATCAAATGTTCCGCTCTCTCTTTTTCATCGCTTAAAAGTTCCTTTTCGAGTTTGGCGTCTTCCTCCGGATCTTTCCCTCGCGGTCTCGTCCCAGCAATCGGTCTTGTTTCAACAACGCCATTTTCAACTCTAACAAGAAGCTCCGGCGACGAACCAATTATCTTTAGGTCTCCTATATTCAAAAAATACATATATGGTGACGGATTTACAACTCTCAACATTCTGTATATATCAAACGGGTCGCCTTCAATTTTTCTTTCGAACCTTTGCGAAAGGACCGCTTGAAATATATCTCCATTTACTATGTACTCCTTTATGCGTTTCACTTTTTCGATGAACTCTTCCCTACTTATATTGAATTTCAAACCTTCATCGACTTCAACTCTTGAGATTTCAGGGCTGACTCTTTTTTTCAGAAAAGATTTAACCTCTGTTATTTTCCCAAGCGCTTTATAGTATTCATCCTTCAAACTTCCCTCGTCTTGTGCGTCATTTTTATAAACATTTGAAATTATAAAAATTCTTCGCTTCAAATTATCAAACACCAAAAGCGAATCAAAAAACATAAGAAATATGTCGGGCGCACCTATATCATCGATTTTAGCCTGCGGAATTTTCTCAACTAATGAAATGCTTTCGTAACCAAAATATCCAACCGCTCCACATGTAAACCTTGGTAGTTCGTCCGTGTGAACTGATTTGAAAAGGGAAATTATCTTGTTTAGTGCATCCAACGGATGCGTTTCATTTTTAATTTCATCCTCAATAAAGGAAAATTTCTCGTCCAAAATTTTAATCTTGAAATCAAATCCTCTCGTTTCAAAGGTCATAAAAGGTTTAAATCCGATGAATGAATATCGAGCGATTTTTTCTCCGCCTTCAACGCTTTCAAATAGAAAAGAATACTCACTTTCGCTTCTTATCTTCATATAAACTGAAACTGGCGTCTCAGTGTCCGCAAGCAAAGTTTCGTAAACAGGAATGACATTTCCTTTTTCCGCAAGGGATTTAAAGTTTTCAAATTGTGTGGACATTTTTAAGATTTGCTTTCTTTTAAAACAACACCGTCGCCTTCAAACTTTAATATCATCTCACGAACATTGTTCGGGATAGGCTCGGGCTTAAACGTCTCGCGATTTAAAAGGACTATTACAGTCTCACCATTTGCCACCTCCCTTCCGGTTTTTGTCTCCTCGATTAAATATTCCATTTCAAAACTTGAATTTCCAATTTTCGAAACGCGCGCGTAAACATCAAGCACCTCATCAAATCTTGCCGGGGAGATGTAATTACAAACATTTCTTGCAACGATGAAATAAAAATCGGTAAAAAAACGCCCGGGTTCAATCCCGAGCGCCTCTCTGATGTATTCAATTCGAGCGGTTTCAAAGTACTTCAGATAAACAGAGTTATGGACGACCCCGTATGCGTCGAGGTCAAATGTTCTAACTCGAATTTGGATTTTAAATTTGAATTTTCCTTTTTCAATTTTGTCTTTCATTTCAACCCATCAAACAATTTATTGCCACTACATTTACAATATCTTCGACGCTGCAACCCCGGGATAAATCAAAGCATGGTTTCTTAAGCCCTTGAACAATTGGGCCAATGGCTTCTGCACCCGCCATCCTTTGAGCCATTTTGTAGCCTATATTTCCTGCGTCAAGATTTGGGAAAATCAAAACATTTGCATTACCTTGAACAGGGCTATCGGGCGCTTTTCTTTTCGCAACCTCTGGAACTATCGCAGCATCAAGTTGAAGCTCACCGTCGACTATTAAATCGGGCCTTTTCTGCTTCACTATTTGAGTTGCTTGGACGACTTTATCAACCATCTCATGTTGCGCGCTTCCCTTTGTCGAGAAAGAAAGCATCGCAACAATGGGTTCTTCGCCTATCAATTTTTTATGGTTCATCGCTGTTGAAATCGCTATGTCAGCAAGTTGTTCAGCAGTTGGATTTGGAACGACTGCACAATCAGCAAACGAATAAACTTTGTTTGGAAAAACGATTAAAAAGAAACTTGAAACGATCGAGATTCCCTCCATCAATCCGACAACTTGAATTCCAGCTCTCAAAACATCCGCTGTGGTAGAAATTGAACCCGCAACACTTCCATCCGCCATCCCTTCCCTCACCATCATCGCCCCAAAGAAAAGAGGTTTTTTCATCGTCTCCTTCGCCTCTTCAAAGCTAATCCCCTTATGTTTTCTCAAATTATAAAATATGTGCGCAAAATCGCTGAGTCTCTCAGACTTGACCGGATCTACAATTCTAATTCCCGATAAATTCACGCCAATTTTTTCAGCGAGTGAGTAAATTTTCTCTTCATCACCAACTAAAGTTATGTCCGCAATTTTCTCGTCAACGATGATTCGCCCCGCTTTAAGCGTTCTTTCGTCAAGTGCATCTGGAAGAACTATGTGCTTTTTGAGTTGTTTCGCTTTTTCTCTGATTTTTTCAAGCAAGGTTATTCCTGTCATTTTGCTTCTCTTTTATATTTTTAACCAGTTTAAAATTTTGCTCTTCAGAATTCTTCCACCGAGTATCACGCTATCAGCCCCGGCATATGGAAAATAAAGATAATCACCATAAAAATAAGCTCCACAGATAAATAAAACGTTATTCACTCCAAGTTCAGCATCGCCTTTCGTTTCAAACTCGGTTTCAGGTCGCATAAACGGTTCAAACCTTTTGACAAGTTTTATATATTCTACTTCATCTTTTTCAACCACGGCGATGCCAAGGTCATATTCCCTTGTCCCATCTTCTTTATAATTTCCGATGTGATAAATCAAAAGATATTTATCTTCGTCGATTTTTAAAGGTGGTGCACCCGCGCCATTCCATGACTTTACAAACATCGGATTTGAAATAACATCAATTAATACCCCCTCATCGTTCCATTCACCAAAAACCTCATCGCTTGTTGCATAATGAATTACCATCGCATTTTCACCCTCCATTGGACGATGAAGCAAGATAAATTTTCCGTTCACTTTTTCCGGGAAAAGCACAGCATTTTTATTATCGACCTCGTTGAGCTTACCCTTTAAAACCCCATACTTTGTCCAGTGCATAAAATCTCTCGTCTCAGCCAAACAAATGTTAATTTTGTTCTTCGTCCTTCCACTTTGATAACCTGTGTAAAACATAAAATATCTATCTCCAACTTTTGTAATCCTCGGGTCCTCAACCCCAAGGTCTTCGAAGTTCTCCTCCGGCTTTAACACAGGTTGCGGAAATCTTTTGATAAGTTTCAAATCGGGCGTAAAAATCGCAAGCCCCAACGAAGAACGCCTATAGTTGTTCTCCCCCTGAGCCCTGTAGACCAAAAAGCAAACAGCGTTGTGCTTTTTAATTTTTTCAACCGTTTCAGCGTCGGGCTTTATCGATTCAATTATTTCTCCAAGTTCTTCTTTATCTTCGACCAAGACACATGCGGGATTGAAAACAACTTTATTCTCCCATGGGTTTTCAGCGACTTTTTCAAGTATTGGTTTCCCAAAGTTTAAACGCTCAACTTTAAACATAAGGCGTAATTTTAAATTATTAAAAATAAAATCCCCAGGCATTGCACATCTTCGGTAGCAATAACCTGGGGTTATTTTGCAAAGAGAGAAAGATATCAAAATGAATTCGATATTTCAAAGCGCGATTCATTACGCTCAAAAGCGCCTTTTCTCATAATTCCAAACCAACTTCCCTTGAAGATATTCTTCAATAGCTTGAATTGATGGCTTTGGCAATCGGTCGAATTCCTCAGCTATTTGAAGCTGCTCTGGCGGAGCCTTAGGGGTTTGTTCATCATCATAATGCCTTGGGACTTCTTCAGAAGAACCTTGTTGAGCCTTAAGGGCTTTCAATTCTTCAAGACGTTTATTAAACATTATTTTTCTTTCATCGTTAATCTGCCTCGCTCTTTTTGCCATTACGACGATGGCTTCGTAGGTATTTCCCGCAATTTCCTGAATCTTTTTCAAATCGATGGGTTTAATTCCCATTTTCGAACTTTTTATTTGTTTTTAATACTCATGCTTTTGCATTGCCTTCCATTTCTCGATCTCGTTAAAAACAACTCTCACAACAGCGTTCACCGTATCCTCAAGTTTATCGTTGACAAAAATATAATCAAAAAATTCCGCTTTTCCAAGCTCCATCGGAACTCTTTCGAGCCGTTTTTTAATTTGTTCCTCTGTTTCGGTTTTCCTTCGCTTTAACCTTTCCTTCAGAGTCTCAATATTGGGTGGTTTAATGAAAATTAAAACGGAATCATCCGGAAATTTTTTCTTTATCGATATCGCGCCATTGACATCGACATCAAAAAGTAAAACCTCGCCATTCTTAAGGGCTGATTCAACGACGCTCTTCAAAGTCCCATAATAGTTCCCGTAAATTTCCTCCCACTCGAGAAGTTCACCATTTTGAATCTTTTTCTCAAATTCCTCCTTCGTCAGAAAAAAGTAATCTTTGCCGTCGATCTCACCGTTTCTTTTCGGTCGAGTTGTAGCGGAGACGGAAAATTTTATAAATGGAAATTTTTCCATGATCTTTTTAGCTATCGTCGTCTTTCCAGAACCGCTCGGGGCTGAAACAACTATTAATCTTCCTCTTTGCATTTTACCAATATAAATTTATTCGACATTTTGCAATTGTTCCCTAATCTTTTCTATTTCCTCTTTGACGCTAACGACAAGATAAGTAATCTGTGCATCTTCAACTTTTGCTCCTATCGTCGTCGCCTCACGAAGCATCTCTTGAAGCAAAAAATTTAATCTTCTCCCAACTGCAACCTCATTACTATTTAAAGTTTCGAGAAAAAATTTTATATGGCTTTTCAATCTAACGCACTCTTCCGTCACATCAAGCTTATCCGCAAGTATTACAAGTTCTGCTTCAAGACGATTTTTATCAAATTCAACGTCTTTAAAAACTTTTTCGACTTTTTCCCTTAACTTCGATTGCCTCTCGCTTAAACTCTTATTAGAAAGCGTCAGAATTTTTTCAACCTTTTCCGAAATTAATTCAATCCTTTTGGAGATATCTTTTGTAAGTTCAAAGCCTTCTTTTCTCCTTGACTCAATAAATTTTTCAAGCGCTTCATCGATGGCAATTTTCACAACTTCCCATTCTTCTTCAGAAACGTCATCTTTATCAGTTTCAAAAATTTGCGGGATTCCAAGCAAATGTTCAAGTTTTATCTCGCCTTTTACTTTCGTCTTTTTTTTAAGTTGTTTTAATTCCTTCACGAGCGCATTTGCGACATTGAGGTTAACCTTTATCGGCGGTTGAATCGAAGGGTCAATCTCAAGTTCAACTGAAGCGGTGACCCTGCCGCGAGAAATTTTCTGACGAATTAATTCCTTTATTTCGAATTCCTTGGACTGAAGAATTTTCGGAAGTCTAAGTGATATATCAAGAAATTTTGAATTTACGCTTTTAATCTCAACCGAGACAAAAATTCCATCTTTCCTGACATCAGATTTTCCATACCCTGTCATACTTGATAGCATTTTCGCAAGGTGAATTTAATTTGTGCTTGATTTGACAGAATTGAGAAGGTATGCCTTTATAAACTCGTCTATCTCACCATCCATAACTGCTTGAACATTGGAGGTTTCATATCCAGTTCTATGGTCTTTGACAAGATTATATGGATGGAATATATATGAACGAATTTGATTGCCCCATTCGATTTTCTTTTTCTGCTTTTCGAACTCGTCAAGTTTTTCCCTTTCTTTCTCCTTTTGCAACTGATACAATCTTGATTGAAGCAGACGCATCGCTCTAACTTTATTTTGATATTGCGAGCGCTCACTTTGGCATTGAACGACGATACCAGTTGGAATATGTGTTATTCTAACTGCGGTTTCGACTTTGTTTACATTTTGACCGCCGTGACCACCCGCTCTGAAAGTTTCTATCTTCAAATCGTCTGGATTAATTTCAATTTTAACGTCATCATCTCCTAATTCTGGATAGACGAAAACAGAAGCAAAAGATGTATGCCTTCTTTTATTCGCATCAAAAGGTGAAATTCTCACAAGTCTATGTACTCCACTTTCCGCTTTTAGATAGCCATATGCATATGGTCCCTCGATTTCCACAACTGCGCTTTTTATCCCAGCGCCATCTCCCTCAAGTATATCGACTACAGTTGCTGTATATCCATTTCTTTCAGCCCATCTTAGATACATCCTCAAAAGCATCTCCGCCCAATCTTGCGCCTCAGTTCCACCAGCACCTGAATGAATCGTCAAAATGGCATTCTTCGGGTCATCTTCACCGTTCAAAAGATTTTTAAGTTCAAGTTCTTCAATCTTTTTTTCAATTTTGTTTATTTCCCTTTGCAATTCGCTTGTAAAGGAGATATCTTGCGATTCCTCAGCAAGTTCGACAAAAACTTTGGCGTCATCAAGCATTTTCTTTGCGCTCTCCCATTCGTTCAGCCAATCCTTTAACCTGCTTATTTCCTGCATAACTTTTTGGGCGTTCGACGGATCATTCCAAAAATCAGGGTTTGCTGTCTTCTCCTCAAGTTCAGCAAGTCGCTTTTTCTTCTCCTCTATGTCAAAGAAACCCTCTTAAAGTTTCAAATCTTTCAGCGATTTCCTCAAGTTTTGACTTGAAATTCTCAAACATCTCGGAATAATGCCCATTTTATTTTGGATTTAAAGATAGCAAAAAATTTTGAATTCACAAATTTAAACCGTCCTTGAGAATATCGGTTTCTCCTTCATCATTTTATCAAGATATGCATCAAAACACATTGCGATATTTCTTATCACAAGCCTACCCATCAACGTGACGATTATCTTGTCATCAGTTAGCTGGATCAGCCCATCATCAATGAATTCTTTAAGTTTCGGAAGTGAATCCGCAAAATACTCATCAAAATTTATATTGAACTTTTCCTCAACTTCGCTCTTCGTAAGTTCCATATCGCACATCAAACGCATTATGACATGCTTTCTTATAACATCGTCCTGATTCATACGATAGCCGACCGCGGTTGGAAATTTTCCCTCGTCAATTCTCGCATAGTACTCTCTCAATTCTTTGTAATTTTGTGCGTATATATTTTGAAATTGACTTATCGCGGACATCCCAAACGCATAAAGGTCTGCGCCTGCTCGAGTTGAATAACCTTGAAAGTTTCGATACAAAGTTTTCTCCCTTTGTGCAATTGCAAGTTCATCATCAGGTTTCGCGAAATGGTCCATTCCTATGTAAACATATCCAGCGTCAGTGAGTTTTTCAATCGTCATCTTTAAAATTTTCAATTTAACCTCAGGCGCGGGCAGATCCTCCTTCTTTATAACTCTTTGATGTGGTTTAAGCCATGGGACGTAAGCAAAATTAAACACCGCAAGTCTTTCAGGCGAAAGTTCTATTACTTTATCAAGCGTCTTTTCAAACGATTCAACTGTTTGAAAAGGAAGTCCATAAATTAAATCAAGGTTTATGCTTCTAAACCCAAGTTCCCTAGCCCATTCTATCGCCTGTCGTGTTATCTCCTCAGGTTGTATTCTGTTTACCGCCTTTTGAACTTTCGGGTCGAAATCTTGAACCCCCATACTTATTCGATTGAATCCTACCTCGCGAAATGCTTTCATATGCTCAAATGTTAAACCTCGCGGGTCAATTTCAACCCCAACCTCTGGATCATCGACATATTCAAATTTTTCGTTTATAAAATTACCAAGTTCCCTTATCTCATCCGGAGTTAAATAAGACGGCGTTCCACCCCCCCAATGCAGCTGTGTCACTTTTCTGTCAGGTGAAATCATTTTCCATATCATATCAATTTCGCGCTCGAGATAATCAAGATATTTTCTTATCGTCTCACGTCTGTGGGTTACAAGCATATTACATCCGCAAAAATAACACAAAGTATCGCAAAACGGGATGTGAAAGTAAAGCGAAAGTTCCGCTTTTGAATTTTGAAGATTATTCTCAATAATAGCGTTTTTGTAATCTTCTGGCCCGAAATCCTTTGAAAACGCTGGGGCTGGAGGATAACTTGTATATCTTGGACCAGGGCGGTCATATTTCTTTAGAAGTTCTATGTCTACGTTTTCAAATCTCATGGCTGAACTTAAATTTTATTTGTGGTATTTTTGACTTTCGACTTTAACCGTCTCAACAAGGATTTTTACATTCTCAACCGGCGTCTCCGGCAAAATCCCATGACCAAGGTTAAAAATATGACCATTCCCAAAACCATACTTCCCGAGAATTTTAACAGCCTCATAAACGACAACCTCCGGCTCAGATAGAAGAACAACCGGGTCAAGATTTCCTTGAATTGAGACTTTATCTTTAACTCTCTCCTTCACCTTCCCAATGTCAAACGTCCAGTCAATACTTATAACATCACAACCCACGTTGATAATTTCATCAATCCATTGCCAAGTTCCCTTTGAAAACAATATGATCGGAATTTTATCTCCAAACCTTCCCTTTATGCTTTCGACTACTTTTTTTGTATACTTCAACGAAAACTCTTTAAATTCATCATAACTTAAAATACCACCCAATGTATCGAATATTTGAATTGCATCTGCTCCATATTCAACTTGTGCGATTAAAAAATTTGAAACAGCCTCGGCGATTTTCTCAAGAAGTTTGAATGCAAGCGCCGGGTTGTTGTAGATGAAAATTTTCGCCTTTCTAAAATCTTTAGCAGAATCGCCATCGACCATATACGCAAATAAAGTCCAAGGCGAACCAGCGAAACCTATCAAAGGAACATCGATGTTTCGCTTCGTTAATTTTATCGCATCGAGAACGTATTTCAATTTCTCGGTTGGGTCTGGAACAATAAGTCTATTAATATCTTCTGGGCTTTCTACATTTTTTTCAAACCTTGGTCCCTTGCTTTCATCAACATAAAGTTTTAATCCCATAGCCTCGGGCAAAACAAGTATATCTGAAAAAATTATCCCGGCATCGACGCGAACAATTTCAATTGGTTGGATCGTAACTTCGGATGCAATTTCCGGCGTCTTTATCATCGTGAGGAAATCGTAACGCTCGCGTATCTTCCTATATTCGGGTAAATATCTCCCAGCTTGTCGCATTATCCAAATCGGCGTTCTCTCCACTTTTTCACGCCTGCATGCTTTTAAAAATATGTCGTTCTTCAATTTTCAAGCACATTTTATTTTCAATACATTCACACTTCGGATTCATTGAAAAACTTATTGATTAAATCAGCTAGAAATTTTGAATCCGGTTTCGTGTTATATTGAATTGGATTTATATCGACTTTCAAGCCAAACTTTTCGCATTCTTTCAATGTCGTCTCACCGATGACCGCAATTTTTTGCTTTTTAAGATCTATTCCTTCGAAAATCTCAAAAAAATTCGCAACGCTCGACGGACTGAAAAAAGTTATAACTTTGATTTCACCGCCTTCGAGCATTCTCCTTATCTCTATTTTCATTTCATCGCTTACCTCAGGTTTTATCGTCTTGTAAACTACAACATCATCGATATCAAGACCTTTATCTTTTAAAAATTTTATAAAGCTCTCATCTGTGAGATTCCCATGCGGGAAAAGAAATTTTCTCCCAGGCTTAGAATCTTTAAAAATTTTCTCAAATAAATTTTCCTTATCCGATTTCTCTGGCAATTCCTCAACTTGAAACCCATATTTCTCAACCTCGTTCTTTGTCTTAACCCCAACCGCATGAAATTTTTTCCCTTTCAACTTATCAATCGGGAAAAATTTTTCAAATCTTTGAATGAAAAATTTAACCGCGTTCACGCTTGTAAAAATTAAATCAGTGTATTCATCGATTCGCGCTATCCTTTTATCGACTTCATCCCATAAATCAGGCTCTATCACTTCTATTGTCGGGAAGAAAACCGGCGTAAATCCATACCCTTCAAGATATTTTGCAAACTCCATTGCTTGCGACCTTGCCCTCGTTATTAAAACTTTCATCTCACGCATTTTGCTTTCTTATTTCATCGAGGATTTTATTCCCACCTTGCTCGAGAAGCCTTTCCGCAAGTTCAAACCCAATCTTCTCAACATCACCATCGATGTCTCCCTCAATTGAATCTCGAACCATAAAAGTTCCATCAAGATTACTAATCATAGCAGATAATTTAATTTTCCCGTTCGAAACGAAAGCAAATGCTCCGATTGGGATTTGACATCCGCCCTCGAGATGTTTTAAAAGGGCTCGCTCAACTTTGGTTGCAAGTTCGGTCTCTTTATGATTTATTTTTTCAACCATATTAAGTATTTCCAAATCATCTTCTCTTACCTCAACCGCAATTGCACCTTGTCCAACCGCCGGCAAAATTATATCCGTTGGAATCAGCTGGGAAATTCTATCTATGTAATTCATCCTGTTAACCCCGGCGAATGCCAAAACCATCCCGTCCCAATTCGACTCATCAAACTTCCTGAACCTTGTATCGATATTTCCGCGAAGGTCGACAAATTTAAAATCAGGTCTAAAATGAAGGAGTTGCGCTCTCCTTCTCAAACTTCCCGTCGCTATGATGGCGTTTTGCGGAAGTTTGTCAAGTGAAAGGCTATCTTTCGATATCAAGACATCCCTTACATCTTCTCTTTCGGTTACAGCGCCAATCGTTAAGCCGTCAGGCAATTTCGTCGGAAGGTCCTTCAAACTGTGGACAGCAAGGTCTATCTCTTTGTTTAAAAGTTCAATTTCTATTTCGCGAGTGAAAATTCCTTTGTCTCCAATTTTTGAAAGCGGGGAATCCAGAATTTTATCGCCCTTTGTTTTGATGATTTTGACCTCGAATTCAACTTCTGGGAAAATTTCAGCAAGTTTTTTTCTCACAAACTCTGTTTGCCAAAGCGCAAGCTTACTTCCGCGCGTCCCAATCATAATTTTTCTCATCTCAGCTCAAAAAATTTTATTTTTGATCAAGCCCGAACAATTCCCTTACGAATTGAATAAATTTTATCCGCTCGGACTCAGGCTTTCCATTTGATGATTCTCTAATGTTGACCGTTGGGGTATGAAGAAGTTTGTTTATCAACGATTTTGTCAAAATATCGACCTTTTCGAAATCTTGTGGAGAGAATTTGTTCCTGTATTTTTCAATTTCAAGTTTTCTTATCTCTTCAAATCTGTCGCGTAAAAGTTTTATCGTCGGAGCAACCTGATGAGCCTCATACCATTTTATGAAGTTTTTAAGCTCCTCATCGATTATATGTTGAACTTTTGGTATCTCACTCAACCTACGCTCATAATTCGCCTTTGCAATAGATTCAAGCGAATCTATATCCTCAAGAAATACGTTTTCAATCTCCCTTACTTTTGGGTCAACATTTCTCGGAACCCCGATATCTATTATAAGCAACGGTTTGTTTGCTCTTTTTGACATCGCATTCTTTACTTGGTTGAAATCCAAGATATAATCGCTCACCGTTACTGAGCTTATTACGATATCAACCCCGACGAGTTTATCGGGGATTTCATCCAGTTTTATAACTTTGCCATTGAATTGTTCCGCTAGCTTTTCCGCCCTTTCAATTGTCCTATTTGCGATGTAAAGTTCGCTTATCCCGCGCGAGACGAGATGTTTTGCGGTAAGTTCAGCTGTCTCCCCTGCGCCGATCAGCATTCCCTTCTTCTTAGAAAGGTCAGCGAAAATTTTCTCTGCAAGTTCAACCGCTGCATAACTTACCGAAACAGCTCCCTCGCTTATCGATGTCTCAGACTTTGCTCTTTTGCCCGTTCTAAAAGCAGTATGAAAAACCTCATGCAGAATCGTCCCAACGACACCACATTTTACCGCGACCTCATATGCGTCTTTTACTTGCCCAAGAATTTGAACATCGCCAATCAACATTGAATCGATTCCAGATGCAACTTCAAGTAGATGCCTCACAGCGTCAAAAGAACGCATTATATAAAAGTGTGATAAATTCGCGAAGTCGCCCGCACCTTTCTTCGCAATTAAAAAGTTTATCAGATCCTCCGGCTTTACATCTTCACTTTTTAAAACACCATAAAGTTCCGTTCGATTACAGGTCGACAAAAGGACACCCTCTTTTAAAAACATCTGAACGATTTCAGGAAGGACATTTTCAACCTCGTCAAGTGTATAATAAATTTTTTCTCTTATCTCGACGCATGCTGTCTTATGATTTATCCCAACGAGCAGTAAATCCATAAAGATTCAACGCGCTTTATTATCAATAAAACCTGTGAAAACCAGATAAAACATTTGCGAAAGCCATAAGCACAAATACGATTATAAAGCCAACAATTGACATAACCGCACTTTTTTTGCCGGTGAAATTTTTAACCCTTCTAATCCCAAGCCAACTTCCATAAATAAGCCAAACTATAAATGTGCCGACAAGTTTTGCATCAGCATATGAAAAGTTTTGAAACGCTCTTGGAAGCCAAATGAAACCAACTATGATGACAAAGGTCAACGCAATGAAACCAACCAAAGTGGATTTGTAAAGCAATGATTCAATTATCTCAAGGTTTGGAAGATTTTTATAAACCGTGTCGAATGTTCTCGTCCTCAATTTATGATAAAGCATAATGTAAAGAAGTCCGTATATTGCAGAAAGTGCAAAAGCAGAATAACCAACAAGCGCAGATGTGACATGGAGTGCGAGAAGTTCATTTTTTAAAACATCATGCTCAAAACCATATATATCTTTTGAAAAAATCCCAGCAATTACCACAAGTATTGATGATATCAAAAGGGCAAAAAAACCCGTGTTTTTAATTTTTGTTAAAGTTTCAATCAAAACATAAGCCAGTGAAAGCGAAAACCCAAGTACACACAAAAGTTCAAAAACTGATGTGACCGGGGGATGTTTAAGTTCAGCGGTTCTAAAAGCAAGGTAAATAAAGTGAAGAATCAAAGTGAGGATAAGAAATTTCGTTTTTAATCTCCGAGCGAGCGCGTCGTCCTTAAAAAATGCCCGACCGTAAAGCCAACTTGTTGTGATATACAAAACTGGCAAAACCAATTTAAATATCTTCAAAACCAGGAGCATTTCTCAAAATCGCCGTAAGTTTTCGAATAAATATAACTTGTTTTTCAGAGTTAATCAAATTTGATTGAAATCCGCAATACTCCACGTCGCCAGGATGTGCTCTTCGAAATCTATAAAGTAGGAATCAACCGGAAAGATAAATTAAGCAAATGGCAATTCACCGCTACAAATTAACATCTTACACATACATTTACGCTCTTCACATACACTTGCAGCTAAAACTTATACCCTATCTTTCTCAAAAATTCCTTCCGCTTTTGTATATCTTCCTCGCCCTCGATTCCCTTCGTTTTAACTCCATCGATTACCCCAAGTATACCTCGACCTTGCTCTGTTTCAGCGATTATAACTTCGACTGGATTTGCAGTTGCGCAGAAAATCCGACAAACTTCAGGGACCATCTTCACAGCGTTGAGGATATTTATCGGGTAACCGTTGTCCATAAAGATGATGAAAGAATGCCCAGCAGAGAGATTTAAAGCATTTTTCTTCGCAAGTTCAATCATCGCCTCATCATTCCCAGCCCATCTGACAAGCGCCGGACCAGAGGATTCACAAAACGCAATACCAAATTTCAGATGCGGTTGAGTCGTAACTATCGCCTCGTATAAATCTTCAACAGTTTTGATAAAATGAGCCTGGCCAAGGATGAAGTTAATGTTATCCGGCTTCTCAATCTTTACAATTTTTAATTCCATAACTTCGCCTTCACTTTTGTTTTTATTTCAATAAACCAAGTTGAGCCATGCTTGTGTATTTATTTCCACCGATTATTATATGGTCAAGCAGTTTTATTCCTATGATTTCCCCGGCTTGATAAATTTGCTTCGTAACTTCAATGTCCATCCTGCTTGGCTCTGGGTTTCCACTTGGATGGTTGTGAACGAGAATTATACTTGCGGAAAGTTCATCTATGGCTGGTTTGAAAACTTCCCTTGGATGAATTACGCTTGAATTTAAATTTCCTTCAGAAATCACAACTTCTCTTATAACCCTATTTGCTGTGTTAAGAAGGACGACTATCAAAATTTCCTTGTTCAAATCCGCAAGCCGAGGGATGAATATCCTCGCTACATCTCCTGGCTCTTTGATTTGAGGTTTTTCGGGAAAATCCTCAGCTTGAATTCTTCGCGAAAGTTCAAAAGCAGCTGAAATTACAATAGCCTTCTTCAATCCCATTCCTTTATACTTTTTTAAATCATCGACTCCCTTCTTCGCAAGTTCACGTAAACTTCCCGCGTCGGATAAAATTTTATTCGCAAGGTCTATAGCGGAAATCTTCCTCGTCCCTGAACCAATCAAAATGGCAAGAAGTTCAGCGTTTGAAACAGCATGAGCTCCATACTTCCAGAATTTCTCCCTCGGTCTTGCATCCGGGGGCAAATCTTTGACCCTGAAGTTGTATTCCTCTCCGATTTTGTATTTTACTTGCTTAGAGTCCATTTTGAAATCCTCTTTATGACGTTATCTTCAAAAACAAGAATTGAAATCGAACTGTTAACTCTACTTTCATTGAAAATTATATCTCTTCCAATTCCCTCGCCTTCGTAATTTACAAGGTCTTTATAAACTTCATCAGCTGTCAATTTTCCTTTTTCAATCGCCTTCAAAATCAATTTCACCGCGTCATACCCGTAAATTGAAAACTCGTCCGGCTCTGAACCAAACTTTTCTTTGTAAAACCTCGCGAAATTTTTAAAACCGAAACTTTCAAAGTCGACATATTGTCCACTTGTGAATATAACCCCATTGGTGTACCTCCGATTCATATAAAGCTCGGTATAACTGTTCCAAACATCGTTACCTAAAATTTTAACATTCAAACCGTGATAATAAACTTGTGATGAAATTATGCCAACAAAATCGGGATTCAATATCGGCGCAAATAAACCGATACCTTCTTGTGAAACCTCTTTAATTGGAATTTTATAAGAATCAACTTTCGCTGTCAAATTTCTAAAATATGGACGTAGGTCTGTTTCATCTGGATTGTAGTATTGAACCGCAAGCACTTCACCGGAGTTATTTTTAACTTCGTTTATGAAAGCATCTACAAAAGGTTTTATTCTTTTATCATTTGGAGCAAGCACAAGAAAATACTTTAACCCAAGCGAAAAAATCGCAAATTGAGCAAGTGCCTTAGAACGAGTCCTGTAATCCGAATTAAGTTGAAAAATATAATCACTTAACTTTGTCAAATCATCCGATGTCGCTGTTGGCGAAACTATCGGCACCCTCACCCTATCCGCAAACCTCGCACAAAGTTCAACATCTTCACTATAAATAGGTCCAATTATCCCAACAACATTTGGAGAATTTTTAAACTCTAAAAGTTTTTGGTCAACATCCCTGCTCGTGTAATACTTTACCTCAAGACCAACTTTAACGCCTGAGTTTAAATTATGCTCATCAATCCCTATTTCCAATCCCGACAAAATCGATTTGCTCAATCCATCACCCTTCGGGAGTAAAGCTCCAATCTTTAACTCAGGTCGAACCATAAGCCGTTCAAAATATGAAATTCTCAACATCAGTTTTTCATAATATCCCGTCCCCTGAAAATATCGCAATCTATCTGCGACATATCTTTTCGCATTTTCCGTTTTTCCAGCGGAAACCAACTTGTCTGAATTCTTAACAACGATGATATATCTAACATCCGGGCTTAAATTGCTCTTCTCAATTTCTTCAAGTTCGCGAGGTTCGAGGGAATCAGCGATGGCGGATACAATTTTGATATACTTTTCTTTATTCAAATCAGACTTTCTAATCGCTTCATCGAGCTTAAATGTCGCTTCTTTGAAATTCCCAAGCTTGGTATAGATAAGCCCAAGTGTATAAAGAGCATCTTCGCGATATTCGCTTTCTGGAAAAATTGACAAAAACTCCTTCAAAAGTTTTTCCGCATCGTTAAATCTATTGAGATAGCAAAGCGATTTCGAAGCCATAAGAAAACTTGCGCTCGTCCGATGATTTAAGCCAAGTGCGATGACAGAGTCAAACTTTGAATAAGCAAGCGAAAAATAATTCAAACCAGATCCATCACCTTGAAAAACATAAGAATTTAAACCAAGTTTGAAAAGCTCGACGCCGGATTTAAAAAGTGAATCTGCAACCGGATTGAAAAATTTCTCGGTTTGTGCAAATATGGAAAAATTTAAAACTAGGACGATGGACAAAACCTTCAAAATTTTACCCATTTCTCAAAATTTTGAGTTTTTCTTCGATCTTTATTCTTGACTTTGGGTCGATTCTTACCGCTTCATCAAAAAACTTATTTGCCTCTTCAAGTTTTCCCCGATAAGTGTAAATCAAACCAAGACTTATAAAAGAATCCGTAAGATTTCGATCAAGTTCGATTGCTCTGTTGAAATATCTTTCCGCTTCGTCAATTTGGCCAAGTTCGAGCGATATTTGACCACATATCTCCCAAAAGACAGCTTTTTCTGGCTCAATGTCAATGGCGGTTTCAATTGCCTTCTTTGCTTCATAAAGTTTCCCGAGATTCCAAAGTGAAATAGAAATCAAATAATAAAGCGTCGAATTGTAAGGTTCTTTTTCCAAAGCCTTTTGAAGATATTCATACGCCTCATCATAACTTCCCCGTTTTATCAATATCTCCGCAAGCGTCTCAACAACCTTCGGAAACCTCGGATCAATTCTTAAAACTTCTTTAAATTCCGCTTCAGCAGAAAAGTAGTCGCCCTTGTGATAGTATGCAAGACCAAGATTGTAATGGACGACTGGATACTTTAGGTGGGCAAGTTTAGATAAAAATTTTATCGCTTCATCAAATTTTTTCAAACGAAGACAAATGCTTCCAAGCATATAAATAACTTCCTCATTTTCAGGCTCAATCTCATATGCTTGTCTTAAGGTCTTCTCCGCGGAGGTCTCCTTCCCAAGTTTAGAATAAACAAATGCAAGCTCAACATATGGCTCAACAATGTTTGGATATTCATTTATAAGTTTGTGATAAATTTGAATCGAATGCAAAATTTTTCCGACTTCGAAATATTTTCTCGCTTTTTCCAACATTTTTCTTACCAAGTTCGACATTTTCTCACTCCCATTCAATTGTTGCCGGTGGCTTCGTGGTTATATCGTAAACGACCCGGTTAACTCCTTTAACTTCGTTGACAATCCTTGATGAAACTTTTTCAAGCAAATCATACGGAAGCTTCGCCCAATCCGCTGTCATACCATCGACGCTTATTACAGCCCTTAGAGCTATGACATTCTCATAACTTCTCTCATCCCCCATCACACCGACGGATTTAACCGGCAAAAGAACCGCAAACGCCTGCCACACCTTTTCATATAAACCAGCTTTTTTAATCTCTTCTATAAAAATTTTATCTGCCTCGCGCAAAATTTCAAGTTTTTCGATAGTCACCTCACCAATTATTCTAACCGCGAGCCCCGGTCCAGGGAAAGGATGACGATTTAAAATTTCATCATCAAGACCCAATGCTTTCCCAATTTGTCTTACCTCATCTTTAAAAAGTTCTCTAAATGGCTCCACTAATTTAAAATTCATTCGCTCTGGAAGACCGCCGACATTATGATGTGTTTTTATCTTTGATGAAGGTCCTCTGTAAAAAGTCGATTCAATCACATCGGGATATAAAGTTCCCTGAGCGAGGTATTCAACATCTTTAAATTTCTTCGCTTCGCTTTCAAAAACTTCGATAAATGTTCTGCCTATTATCTTCCTTTTTTCCTCCGGCTCGGTTACTCCTTTCAACCTTTCGAGAAAAATTTTGCCAGCGTCGACATAATGGACATTGATTCCAAGTTTTTTATACATCTGAACCACTTTTTCACTTTCGCCTTTCCTCATCAATCCGTTATCAACATAAATTGCGATTAAATTCTCTCCTATTGCTTTATTTAAAAGAACTGCCAAAACAGTCGAATCAACCCCACCGCTTACAGCACAAATGACCTTTTTATCGCCAACCATTTCTTTCAGCTCCATTATCAAATTCTCGACCATAAAATTAGCGTTCCATCCGCCATTGCAACCACAGATTTTATAGACAAAGTTTTTCAAAATCTCCAAACCTTTTTCGGTATGCACAACTTCTGGATGAAATTGAACCCCGTATATTTTCTTTTCTTTATTTCTTATCGCGCATATCGGTGAGTTCTCAGTTACTCCGATGATTTCAAAATCGGGCGGAGCTTTGACCAATGCATCCCCATGGCTCATCCAAACGACGCTGTTTGAATCCAATCCTTGAAATAAATCATCATCCTTTATGACCTTCAAAACTGCTTTTCCGTATTCCCTTTTTGCAAATCTATCCACTTCCCCGCCAAGTTTATGGGCAATCAACTGAAGCCCGTAGCAAATCCCAAGTATCGGAATCCCAAGTTCGAACAATGTTCTATCTACCTGCGGGGAATTCTCTTCATAAACGCTTGAAGGTCCACCGGATAAAATTATGCCCTTTGGTTTATTTTGAACGATTTTTTCAATTGGATAATCAAATCTTTCAATCTCTGAAAAAACTCCAAGCTCTCTGATTCTTCGCGCGATAAGCTGGGTATACTGCGAGCCGAAATCAAGTATAAGTATGAATTCGTTGGGTCGCATCAAGCAAGTGATTTAAGTTTTCTAAGTTTTAATAAATATAAAAAATTTTTAGCTTAGAAACGAAGGTAACTGGGTAAAATAAAAAGCAACACCATCATGAAAGCGAGTGTTTGTTACGCAATCGCATTTGAACCGTAAAGCACAATTTTATGTTAAAAAAATTTAAACAAAACCCAAGTAAAATCTTATGAAAAAACACAACCGCTTGATAAACGAGAAAAGCCCTTATCTATTGCAACACGCTTACAACCCCGTCGACTGGTATCCCTGGTGCGACGAAGCCTTCGAAAGAGCTAAAATTGAAAATAAACCGATATTTCTCTCTATAGGCTATTCAACTTGCCATTGGTGCCATGTTATGGAAAAAGAATCGTTCGAAGATGAAGAAGTGGCAAAATTATTAAACGAAAATTTCATCTCAATAAAAGTCGACAGAGAAGAACGCCCCGACATAGATTCAGTCTATATGCTCGTTTGCCAAGCTATGACCGGACATGGCGGGTGGCCACTTACAATCATAATGACCCCGGATAAAAAACCATTTTTCGCAGGAACCTATATCCCCAAATACTCAAGATACGGAAGAATTGGACTCCTTGACCTACTTCCAAGAATAGTTCAACTGTGGAAAGAAAACAGGGAAAGAATCCTATCGATAGCAGACCAAATAGCAGAAGAATTGAGACAGGCAGTGGGACAAACCCACCAAAAAGATTCGATCGATAAATCAATTTTCACGGAGACATTTGAACAACTTCTTGAACGTTTCGACGAACAATTTGGCGGCTTCGAACTCGCCCCGAAATTTCCAATTCCCCACAATCTTATGTTTCTACTACGCTACTGGAAAATGACCGGAGATAAGAAATCGCTTGAAATGGTCCAAAAAACTTTGGACTTTATGTCTCTTGGAGGAATTAGAGACCACATCGGCGGTGGATTTCATAGATATTCGACCGATAGAGAATGGATTCTGCCACATTTTGAAAAAATGCTCTACGACCAAGCACTTATCTCAATTGCATGCATCGAGACATACCAAGCAACCAGAGACAAAAAATATATAGAACTTTGCGAGGAGATACTTTCATATGTGATTCGAAATTTGACAAATCAAGATGGTGGATTTTTCTCCGCCGAAGATGCAGACAGCGAAGGTGAAGAAGGCAAATTCTACCTTTGGGAAATTGAAGAGTTAAGAAAAATTCTCAACGAAGATGAACTAAACTTTGTGATCGAAAATTTTAATCTTTCCGCTACCGGGAATTACTTCGATGAGGTGAGAAAATCAAAAACAGGTAAAAACATCTTTTATCTCAAAAAGGAACTTGACGAAAATAGCAAAGAAAAATGGTACAAGATAAAAACCAAACTTTTCGAACACAGAGAAAAAAGAGCGCACCCCCTTAAAGACGATAAAATTTTAACCGATTGGAACGGTTTGATGATTTCTGCGTTTTCTAAAGCATATCTATTACTTCAAAAAGAAGGATACATTGAGATAGCGAAGAAAAGTGCCGATTTTTTGCTCAAAAATATGTTGACACCGGACGGGAAGTTGCTTCACTCCTATAGAGATGGGCTCGCCAAAATCAACGGCTACCTCGATGATTATGCATTTTTTACCTGGGGGTTGCTCGAACTATATGAGGCGACATTTGAGACAAGATATCTAAAATTTGCTATCAAACTCGCGGAGAAAATGCTTGAACTTTTCTGGGACGAAAACGATGGTGGATTTTTCTTTACCGAAAGCGATAATCAAGATGTAATTTTTAGACAAAAAGAAATCTACGATGGAGCTATACCATCTGGGAACTCCATCGCCCTGCTTGACTTAGTAAAACTCGGAAAAATGACAAATAACGAAAAATTCAATGAAATAGCTTATCGGCTTATCGAATCTTTCTCCGGAACGATAAAAAAATTCCCATCTCAATACACATTTTTCCTATGCGCTCTTGATTTTCTATTTAACAACTCCCTCGAAATAATAATCGTCGGCAAAAGCAAAAACAAAACTGAAATAAAGGAGATAACAAACGCGCTTAACAAAAAATTTATCCCGAACAAAATCATCTTGTTTAAACCGACCGATGTCGACGACGAGATAAATTCAATCTCCACATTTTTATCATCATATCACGAAATAGACGATAAAACGACCATCTATATCTGTACAAATTACGAATGTAAACAACCTGTGACAAATGTAGCTGATATGCTAAAATTATTGGATGAGATTAAAATTTGACCTGAAGCATAAATGAAAGTTCATCGTTTTTCTTTTTAAACGCATCGGGATTTTCAATTTTAAAAATGTAGTTTAATCGAAACACAAGAGCATTTGAAAATCTTGAGAAGACACCAACGGTGAGCCATTGGTTATACCAAGCCTTGCTCACATCGCTATCCCAAAAATCGTATTTTAAAATTAGCTCAAATATATCGGAAAATTTATAACCAAATTGTGAGTAAGTACCTGCTTTCCTTATTTCATCATCTCTTCCCCAGATGAACTCGCTTCTAAAACTTAACCTTTTATATGTAAAGTCAGCGCCAAATCCAAATCTATCTTTTCTTGAAATTAAATATCTACCGTTCGAACCAAAAAGAAATGAAAAATTAAGGTCAAGCCTTCCGCTATCATTGGGTTTAAAATCACGCAAACCAAAGAAGCCAGTTATATCTTTTCTCGCATCTGAATCCTCAACATTTCGCGTATAATCTATCGTCTCGGATATCGAGCCACGATTTCTATATACAACCTCACCATTCCATATTCCCAAAGCAAAAACGAAATTATTTACCCCATAACTTACCTCAACACCAACATCTCTATCCGCTACCAAGGCTGATACAACCTGGGAACGATAAATTGTTTTTCTATCCGAAGAACTTTCACTCCTTTCAATCGACCAATTGTACTTAAACTGTCCAAATTTTAAGCCCAATCCCTTCAAATTAAACGGATTCAAAACCTCGATATAATAATCTTTTAAGAACTTGTTGAAATCCTTTTCTTTAACGCCAAATTGCAAAACCCAATTCACATTCTCGCTCAATTTCCCACCAAATTTAAGGTTAATGGAACCTGGCTTAAACGTCGAATAAAATTTGTCCCCGAATTCCATTGCGTATTGAGTTTGAACAAATCCACTAACTTTGACCTGAGAAATTGAGAGTTGAGATTGTATAAAAGCAAATAAAACAGCAACGATGAAAAGCTTTAAACTCTTCATGCGCAACGCCAAGGTTTGTTTTAAGGGAAATGATAAGAAATTTTAAACAGATATGCTAATTTTGGTTAGCGAAATGTTAAACATACGCAAATTTAATCTCGCAGTAGCTTCAAATCTTGATGAAAATTTTTTTCTTATAAAGTATCCAAACGAAAAGATACATCAATAGGACATGCGCAATTGCATAACCAAGCGAACCATACATAGGCCCAAGCCAAGAGGCGAAGAAATTCTCGTAGATATAATTTTTCACAGTGGTCGTGCTTCCATCTGATAGCATAACTTTGAAATAAACGCTTAGTCTTCCGATTATCCCAGATAGGACGAAAACAGCGATGGCATTCATACCGTAAACGATAAATGGATAGACAATTTTTCTATAGCCTTTTATATCGACGAAGAAATAACAGAAACCAAGAACTATCAAAGCAAATCCAGCTGTGAAAACTGCATATGAACTTGTCCAAAGATTCTTATTTATCGGTAGCCAAGCGTTCCAAACAGCTCCGATAAACAGCCCCAAATTCCCCATTATAAAAAGCCAAAGCGTTTTTTCAATTTCATCCCTTTTACTTCTTAGCCAATGTCCAGTTAAAACGCCAAAAAGTGTTGTTGAAATCGCTGGTATTGTGCTTACGATTCCTTCCGGGTCCCAAGTTTTAGTTACACTCCACATATGCCCACTTAAAATTAAACTATCGACATAAGCTGCGAAATTTCTTCCTTTCTCATATAATCCAGCGCCTATCCCAGGAACCGGGACAAACTCCATCAATCCCCAATAAACAAAAAGCAAAATAATCGACCAAATCACCTGCCATCTTAAGCTCGATGTCAAATAGATAAGCGAGGCGAAGAAATAACATATCGCGATCCTTTGCAATACACCCATTATCCTTATGGTTGAGAAATCAAAATTTGGAAACCCATTTAGAAAAAGTCCAAGCGCGAACAAAATTAAAGTCCGTCTTATCACTTTAAGGAAAAGTTTTACCTTCGAATATCCGAGTTCAATCCGCCTTGAAAAAGAGAAGACAATCGCAACCCCAACTATAAAAAGAAAAAATGGAAAAATTAAATCCGTAAATGTCCATCCATGCCAATCCGCATGCCTCAGTTGCGGATAAACATAAGCCCAACTGCCGGGGTTATTTACAAGTATCATCCCCGCAATCGTCGCACCTCTGAAAACATCAAGCGACGTTAACCTGCCTGATTTGACCCCATCGATTTGTTCGCTCATCTTTGAATTCCTTTTTATTTTATAACTCTCACTTTAACCTCGTCTCCTTTCTTGATTTCCCTCAATGATTTTACAATCCTGCACAACGAAAAATGTTCATCAATTACATTTACAACCTCCAATTCCCCAACTTTTTCACTCCCATCAAAAACATAGACCGTCATCCCCGAAATTAGACCATCTTGACTTCCGAGATTGATGTAGATATGATTTTGGTCTTGGACGAATATGATGTTTCCCTTAATTACAGCTGAACTTAACTCCGTTTCTCCAGCTGTTTCAGTTTCGATTTCTTCAATTCCAGCGAAAACACCTGGAATATATTTTTTAAGTTTAAGTACAAATTCCATCCCTGCTTTCTTCATCACTTTTCCAACGATAGTTTGATTAAAGTCTGAACTTCCAAATTTCAAAAGGTCAAGCGAATAAAACTCTGAATATTTCTCCGTTGGCTTACCAAGAAGGGTCAGCCCAAGCCCGCGCTCTTTCTCCTCACTAAAGACGCCAAAAATGGAGCTTCTTTCGCCGGTTAACGGATTAAAAATCATCGCTTCGAGCTCGACCGTCGCGTTGTAAGATTCATATCCTGCTGTAAGTGGAAAACCTGTCATAAATCTG
>JBEPZK010000024.1:0-30179 GCA_041640855.1 Candidatus Kryptoniota bacterium | reverse complement strand
TCATCGTCAACGATAAGAATGACTTTTTGCATTGTTTTCGCAGAAATTTTATGTATTCACTTATTAAACTCTCTAAAATCGTGCCATTTCGAAAATCCTTGAATTTTTAAAATTTTTTGAAAGGTGTGCAACGCTTTCTGGCTAATATTAAACAGGTCGTGAATAAAATTGGGCAGAGACGAACGCAGACCAGGAACTAAATATTTTTTCAGCTTTGTTGAAAATTTTAAGTCTTCTTAAAAACAAAATTTGGAGTGCTACGATGCGAGCGACAAAATTAATAGCGGTTACTTTACTATTGCTTGCATTCCTCTTTGGTTCAACCGCAATTTCCCAAGGTAAACAGGAATCAAAAGCCACCGAGAAAAAGGTGGTTTTGAAAGGCGAAGTTCTTGACCTTGCTTGTTATGTTGCACACGAAGCGAAAGGCGCTGGACATAAAAAATGCGCAGAAATGTGCATTAAAGGTGGGGCTCCGATAGGAATTCTTACAGAGGATGGGAAGGTTTATCTATGCGTTGAAGACCATAAAAAGCCTGAACCATATGAAAAATTAAAAGGGTTTGCAGCTGAAAAAGTATCTGTAACGGGCACTGTTTATAACCGCGGTGGTTTGCTTGGGATTGTAGTCGAGGCGGTTGAACCAGCAAAATAAAAAAAGGGCGGAGTTAATCTCCGCCCATTCAAAATAAAAAACTTTGCCAATGTGAAACCCAACATTCCGCTCAAGATTCTAATCCCAATTGCAATCATAATCATCCTCTTGCCCTTTGCATACTATATTTTCCTCTCCCCAAAACATACATCTGTATGGAAAGGACGGGAAATCGCATTCAAATACGGTTGTTTTAATTGCCACGGTTTCGAAGGACAAGGAAATATAAGAAATCCAAATTATCGCTATTCTGAAACCCCATCTTGGCAAGGTGAAACTGCAATGATGTTCGTTCTAAATGAAAATGAATTAAGCGAATGGATATTGTATGGGAAACCGGAAAGATTAAAAAATGTCGACCACGGCGGCGTAATAAAAATGCCAGCATATAAAGGAATTATTTCAGAAAAAGAATTGAATGACCTTATAATCTACCTCAAAGCAGTTATGGGGCTAATTGAAATAGATGACCAAGATGCAAAATTTGGTTATGAGGTTGCAAAAAGGGCTGGTTGTTTCGGTTGCCATGGTCCTTATGGGATGGGCGGGATGCCAAATAAAAATTCATTTAAAGGCTATATCCCCGGGTGGGATGGAAAAGATTTCAAGGAACTCGTTAAAAATGAGGACGAACTCAAAGAATGGATACTTAACGGAAACATTCAAAGACTGCAGAAAAACCCAATAGCAAGATTCTTTACGGATAGACAAGTTGTTAAAATGCCAGCTTATAAAAATGTTTTAACTGATGACGAAATAAAGCAAATAATTTCATACATCAATTGGATCAGAATTAAACAAGGCTACAACCGCTTGACCAAGAGATAGCCCACCGTCATTTGGTGGAACTTTTGAATGAAGGTAAACTTCAAAATTTAGCTTAACGAGCTTAAGAACTGTCTTTTCCGTTAAAAGGGCGTTTTGAAAAACTCCCCCGCTTAAAACAACTTTATTTATCCCGGTTTCTCTCCTCATCCTGTCCGCAACATAACAAATTACATTCGAAATCGTATTATGAAATTTTCCTGATATTTTCTGAATCGAGATATTGTCCAAGATATCGCTGACTATTTCTTTTATCCCGCTTTTTAAACTTATCCTCCACGGTTTTGAATCATCTAACAACTCAAAACTATAAGAATTTTCCTCGCTCTCATCCGCAAGCATTTGAAACTCCATAGCAGCTTGAGCTTCATAATTAACTTTCAACCTAACTTCACACATCGCAGAAACAGCATCGAATATTCTTCCAACAGCAGATGTCATTGGCGAATTGATTCCCTTCTCAAGCATCTGCAAAAGAATTTTAACCCTGTTTGCTTGCTCATCGAACAAATTTTTAAGAAAAGGTATTTCGATATTCAAAAGGTCATCTTTATAAACATGATATAGATACGAAACAGCCATCCGCCACGGTTCTTTTATAGCAAGCTCACCTCCGGGCAAAGGAACATATTCAAAATGTGCAAATCTCTCAAAACTTAAAAAATTAGCCACAATGAATTCACCTCCCCAAATTTTCCCATCTGTTCCATATCCTGTCCCATCAAAAGCAACACCAATAACCGGTCCTGTAAGATTGTTTTCTGCCATACAACTTACAATGTGAGCATGGTGATGTTGAACAGGGACCTTATTCGGTATATCAAGTTCAAGCGCATATTTTGTCGACAAATATTCAGGATGCAGGTCATAAGCCAAAACCTCAGGTTTTAAATCAAAAAGTTTTTTGAAATGCTCAATCCCTTCTATGAACGATTCAAGCGTCGCCCAATTTTCGAGGTCACCGATGTGATGACTTAAAAAAGCATATCTGCCTTTTAAAAAACAAAATGTATTTTTCAAATGACCTCCAACAGCAAGGACATGTCTTTTCGCTTCAAATGGAATTCGTATTGGATACGGCACATAACCGCGCGAACGCCTTATAACCGTTGGTTTACCTGCGATCACAGCGGAAACAGAGTCATCACAGCGTATATGGATTTCACGATTATGTATCAGGAAATAATCCGCGATATTTTTCAACCTTTCAAAAGCATCGTCATCTTTGTATGCGATTGGTTCCTCGGTCAAATTACCACTTGTCATAACAAGTGGGATATTAACTTCCCTCAAAAGTAGGTGATGAAGTGGGGTATAAGGCAACATAACACCAAGGTAGGAATTTCTCGGCGCAACTTGTTCAGCTATTGGGGAATTTTCTTTTTTCTTAATTAGAACTATCGGCCGTTGAATTGACGTCAAAAGCTTTAACTCATCATCGCTATAGACACAAATTTTATCAAGCCATTCAATTCCGGGAAGCATAATTGCAAACGGTTTTTCAATTCTCATTTTTCTTCTTCTCAATTCCTCAACCGCCTTTTCATTTAAAGCATCGCAAGCAAGGTGATAACCACCAAGCCCTTTTATCGCAACTATATAACCGTCGCGCAAAATTTTCGCGGTCTCTTTTATCACATCGTCGCACTTTATTTCTTTCAAATTATTGTCAAAAAGCTTTATAGAAGGACCGCAAATGGGACATGCATTCGGTTGTGCATGGAATCTGCGATTTGAAGGGTCATGATATTCGCTTTCGCATTCATCGCACATTTTAAAAACAGACATGGTTGTCTTCGCTCTATCATACGGGACATCGATTATAATTGTGAATCTTGGACCACAATTTGTGCAGTTTATGAAAGGATATTTAAATCGTCTATCTCTGGGATCGAAAAGTTCTCGCAAGCAATCATCACAAGTGGAAACATCCGGTGAGATTAAAACAAACTTTTCTTCACCACCTTTGCTTTTTTCAATGAAAAACTCTTTATAGCCTTTAACCTCAGTATGCTCCCAAGTTATTTTCTCTATCAAAGAAAGAGGCGGAGCTTTTTCTGGAATTGCTTTTATAAATTTATCTATGTCCTCATCCTCACCCTCAACCTCGATGTAAACGCCATTAGTATCATTGTAAATGTAACCCTTGAGATTAAACTCATTGGCAAGTTTAAAAATAAAAGGTCTAAAACCAACACCTTGGACTATGCCTTCAATGTAAATTTTTCTCGCCTTCAACATTACGCTTAAACTTTTCTATTCTATCTTTTAGCCAATTAACCCAATCATCAATGCCTTCGCCAGTTCTACAAGAAATAGCAAAAATTTTCGCAAACGGATTCACATCAAGGACATTTTTCTTAAGTTCAGCTAGCTCAACCCCAGCGTAAGGGAGAAGGTCAATTTTGTTCAGCAAGACAACCTCGACTTCATGAAACATCAAAGGATATTTTTTCGGCTTTTCAATCCCTTCAACAACGCTATAAACCATAACTCTCAAATCTTCACCAAGATAAAACTCCGCGGGGCAAACAAGATTTCCGACATTTTCAATAAAAAGAATTTCAAATCCATCAAGGTTAAACTCATGCAAAGCATTATGAACCATCCGAGCATCCAAATGGCAAACGTTACCAGTTGTAATTTGATACGCAGGGACACCAAGCGCTTTTATCCTATCAGAGTCAATCGTCGTTTGCAAGTCGCCTTCAATCACTGCTATCTTAAAATGATTCTTTAATCGCTTAATCGTCTCCTCAAGCACAGAAGTCTTTCCCGCACCTGGAGCAGACATAATGTTAGCAACAAAAATTCCATGCTTTTTGAAAATTTCCCTGTTTTCATTAGCGATTTCCTCATTTGCTTTAAGAACTTTGACTCCTGAATCAATCTTATGCATTTTTCTTCCCCTCCTTTATTATTCAATTTCGATATATTCAATGTTCATCTCCCTTCCCGAGACAATTTGCATCGGTTCACCGCAAATTCGACAAAACAAATTAAAATCGTTCATATCCTCAAGAACAAATCCACAACCGTTGCATAAGGCTTTGAATTTTACAATTTCGATCTCAAGTTCAGCTTTCTCCGCAACAGTTCCACTTTTCACAACATCAAATGAAAATTCAAGCGCTTCTCTTACAACTCCGCTAAATTCACCAATCTTAAGTTTAATCTTTTTTACCTGAACCGCTCCATGTTTTCTGGCTTCTTCATCAACGATTTCAATTATACTTTGAGCGATTGAAAGTTCATGCATTTATTAAGACGTTTTTTTCTTGAGGAAACTTATAAACTCGAAACTTAACAACATCCCCCTGCCTCTTTAATCCCTCCGTAAAACCTCGCCTCTTCGAGCGCTTCTTTTATAATTTCCTTCGGTGGAGCACCGTAAAATTTTTCATTAATCCTATAAACCCTGCACATCAAACCATAATCTCCCTTGTCTACATAGTTCGGGTCAACATCAATTCCATTCACCCTTATAGTTGGTGAGCCGGGGAATTTATATTTTATGGCTTCTTCCTCGGTTTTAATTTCTATCTCCTCGATATGATAATCTTGAATTTTTGCTTCCGCTATCGCTTCCATTAAATTTTTCCGAGCGATTTCATGGTTGGGGCAGTCCGAAAAATAGAGAAATTGAATTTTCATACCCTGAGCTCTTGCTTAGTTTTAACGCTTCAATTTATGGGAACAATAAACTCGCTCTTTCAATTCCAGTCGCTTTTTTCGGTTTTCGAAGTTTTTTAAATTTTAAGAAAATCCAAAGACAAATGCCAATGAAACTGTTTTTCCTTGCACTTTCACTTTTGTTGATAAGCTGTGCGTACCAAATTCCACCTTCAGGCGGACCGCCCGATACAACTCCGCCGGAGATAATCAAAACTTACCCGAAAAATGGGACTGTAAACTTTAAAGACAATCAAATCGAAGTGGAATTTAGCGAATATGTGGATAAACGCTCAGTTCAAGACGCAACATACATAACACCTTATATCGAGGGTGAAATTCAATACAAATGGTCGGGGAGAAAACTTAGGATAATTTTCCCAGAAAAATTAAAAGACAGCACAACCTACGTCGTCACATTCGGAACTGAGATAAGAGATTTAAACGCTGGAAATAAAATGAGGGAATCTTTCACGCTTGCATTTTCAACGGGTGCATCGATAGATTCGGGCTCAATCGAGGGGAAAATTTTTACAAGCAAAGAAAATTTTATGGTATTTGCTTATTTAATCGACAAGATAAATCCAGACACGCTTTCACCGCTGCACACAAAGCCCAACTATGTGACGCAAGCTGGGAAAGACGGGAGTTTTAAGTTTCAATTCATCAAATTCGGGAAATATCGATTGTTTGCGATAAATGATAAACTCCGAAATCTTTTATACAACCCGGGGATGGATGAATATGGTGTATTCTGGGAAGATGTAACGATTGACTCAACTCATCCATCCGCTTCCAATATTGCTTTCAAAATCACACTCGAAGATACAAGCAAACCGTTCGTTTCCTCCATAAACATAGTCGACGATTCACATATAACTTTGAAATTTTCCGAGAAAATAATTTTAAAAGACGAATCGATAAAACTTAAAGATGGAGAGAGAGAACTTGCCTTTTTAACGCAACTTTACCCCGATAGTAGCACAATCCTTTTGATAACCCAAGAAAAATTCAACCCTAACAAAAAGTATATATTGACGCTATCAAACATCACAGACCTCGCCGGGAACGAACTTGACGAGGTTTCCTTCGAACTTAAAGACAAATTCTCGCCCGATACAACTGCGCCTTCTTTAGTTTCTTCAATCCCATCGAACAATGAAAGCGATGTCGATTTAAATCGAGAAATCAAACTTATTTTTGACGATATTTTGGCCGAGGGATTCAAAGCGAGATTATCAGATTCAACGGGCAAGGAAATTGAAATCAAGATAAAACAAAATTTGAATCAAATTTTTATCAAACCCACAACAGAGTTAAAACCAAATGAACTTTTCACATTAAAAATTTTCCAACTTCAAGATATAAACGGAAATGGTCGAAAAGATACTTTAGAGATATCGTTCAGGACAGTTGACCCCGCAATTTTTGGTGCGATCGAGGGGATGATAAGTTGTGAAGACACAATTTCACGGGTGATTGTTTCTGCGTTTGAGGTTTCAAGCAAAAAAATTTTTCAAACTAAGACAAAGTGTAACTCAAAATTTATCCTTGAACAAATTCCACAGGGGAAATACCTAATTGAAGCTTTTATCGATTCAAATGATAACGGGAAATATGACTATGGGAAGGTTTTTCCGTTCGTTCCGTCAGAAAAATTTTCATTTTATCCAGATACCGTCAAAGTTAGGCCAAGATGGACGACTGAGAACGTCAACATAAAATTTTAATCGAAGATTATCATACATTTCAAAGATTCCCCAGCGTTTGCTGTGAGCATAAAAGCATCGAGTGTATTTTCGATTTTAAATTTATGCGTGACAAAATCCTTTGCTTTTATAACCCCCTCGCTTATCAATCTCAACGCTTCTCGTGTGTCATCGGGACCCGCTGAATAACTTGGGATTATCGATATCTCATTGAAATAGATATCGTAAGGTTTAATTTCAAGTTTTGCGAAGTCGGGCGTCGGCGTGAATAGAACCAATTTTCCGCCTTTTGCTGTAAGTTTCAAGCCCATATTTATGGCTTCTATAGTTCCGGGACCGACGATTACGATATCAGACATATATTTCCCAGTAATTTGAGAAATTCTTTCAAAAACATCTTCATCGATAAAGTTGACGACAAAGTCTGCGCCATTTTCAATCGCTTTATCAAGTCGATATTTGACTTTATCAACACCTATGACGAGTTCAGCTCCGTAAAACTTTGCAAGTTTTACATTTACCTGCCCCATAAATCCAAGCCCAAGCACGATGACGAAATCGCCATCTCTAATCCCAGATTTTTTAAACGCCTTAACCGAACAAGCAACGGGCTCAATCAAAGCCCCATCTTCAAAGGAGACATCATCGGGTAATTTCAAAGTATCATTTCTCAAGTTCACATCAGGGACTTTGACATACTCGGCAATTCCGCCCGGGATTATTTTTGACCTTTTCCAAGTCTCACACATAACATAATTCCCACGCTTGCAGTATCTACATTCCATACACGGCGCATGATGATGTACAAAAACTTTGTCTCCCGGTTTAAACTTGTTAACGCTTTTTCCAACTCTCACGACGACGCCGGAAAGTTCATGTCCAATTACAACGGGGGCTTTTTTTCTGACATACCACTCCATCGTATCGCTTGAACAAATCCCACAGGCTTTCACTTTAATAAGCATCTCGTCATCCCCAATCTCAGGGATATCCATTTCTTCTATCCTTATATCTCCAAAGTCATATAACCTTGCGACTTTCACGGCTTGATTTCGTATTTAATTCCGTTTCGATTTGCAAGTTGTTCGAAAACCTCCGGAAGTTGAGCCAAAGCATATTTTCCAGAGATTATCTTCAGCAAATTACTCGAGTTGTCGCTCAAAAAATCGTAAGCGGTTCTTACATCTTTCGATGTAAAATGGAAAATTCCTTTTATCGTTATTTGGTCATAGTGAATTTTCGTTGCGTCAAAACTTACCTTTGCCCCAGCCGGACAACCGCCGAACAAAATCACCTCTCCACCTCTTGCGACCAAATCGACGCTTTCTTCCCAAACCTCGGGTTTGCCGGTGCATTCAATTATCAAATTTGGTCCAATGCCTGATGTAAGTTCCATCAATCTATCCGACAGTTTATGCTCGCTTACGTTTATAACTTCATCAGCCCCAAGTTCCAATGCTACTTTAAGCCGGTTGTTGTGCTTTCCTGCAACAAGCAGAGTGACATTAAAAAACTTTTTCACAGCGAGCGTGAAAATAAGGCCAATTGCTCCATCACCAATTATCAAAACCGAATCCCCGTCCATTATATTTAAATTTCTTATCCCATTCATAACACACGAAACTGGCTCAAGAAAAGCTGACTGCGTAAAGGTGAGGCTTTTTGGCTTGATAAACATATTACGTCGCACAATTTGAGCTGGAACTTTGGCAAATTCAGAATAAGCTCCGAAGAAGATATTTTCAAACAAATTAACACATAAATTTTCATAACCTCGATTGCAATAATAACACCGTCCACATGAAGCGGAATTCGCAAACATAACCTCATCCCCTTCTTTGAAGTTTTTAACTCCAGCTCCAACCTTATAGACCACACCTGAACATTCATGACCGAACAACATCGGAAATTTAAATTTCGGATGACCGCGCAGATACATCTTAAGGTCGGTTCCACAGGTTAGAGCTGATTTCACCGCGATCACGACTTCGCCTTCGGATGGCTCGGGGATTTCGGTTTCCTTCAGTTCAATTTTTTTGAAATCAACTAAAAATGCACTTAACATCTTTTAACTTGATTTCTTAGCAAGCAAAAGAGCTGGCTTATACCTTTCCGATAACAATTCCTCTCGAGCCAAATTTAAAAAGTTAATTATATTTTTCAACCCGATTTGCTCGGCAAGTTCAAAAGGTCCCGCTGGAAATCTAACAAGTCGAAAAGCAAGATTTATATCATCCTTTGTGGCGAGATTTTCCATAAGAGCATAAAAAGCCTCATTCACAATCATCGAGATGGTCAAAGCAAGGACAACTTTTTGAGAATCGTTAAGTGAATTCCTCTGGCTGAGAATTTTCCTACAAATTGCATCCGCGAGGTTTAAAAATTTTTTGCTGAGCTTGTATTCAATCTTTTCGCGCTTTAAAAAGTCCTGCACTTTTTTATCCTTCCCGATGTAATAATAAAATCCAGCGTTCGTTTTTCTACCAAGCAACCCCGCCTCAACAAGTTTTGCTTGAAAAGAGACCGGCTTAAACCTTTCTTCGTAATTAAATCTCTCATAAATCGACCTTGAAACAATATAATTTACATCAACCCCGACATAATCGATAATCTCAAACGGGCCCATCTCAAGACCAAACAATTTAAACGCGGAGTCGATCTCTTCAATTCCAGCAAGACCAATTTCGTAAGCCCTCAAAGGCTCGAGATAAAGATGTCTTGATACCCTGTTGACGATAAAACCTGGGGAGTCTTTTACAATTATAGGTGAATGTCCGATGCTTTTGAGGAAATTGACTGTTTTTTCAATCACTTCATCGGACGTGTGTTGTGCTTTTACAACCTCGACAAGTTTCAAAATGTACGGCGGATTAAAAAAGTGTGTCCCGATGACTCGATATGGATTCTCCGTAACAGAGGCGATTCTTGTAACGGAAAGAGAAGATGTATTTGTGGCAAGAATAGTTGAGGGATTACATCTGTCGTCAAGTTCTTGAAAAATTTTTCTTTTGACATCGATGTCTTCGATGACAGCTTCAAAAACTATGTCAGCAGTTATAAAGTGTTTTAACTTCGTCGTTGGGTGTATTCTCATCAAGATGCTTTGAAGTTGCTCTTTTTTAATCGTACCAAGCTCAACCGCCTTTTGAAGATGTCTTTTAATGTTTTCGAGAGCGTTCTGCAAAGTCTCGTTTGATATATCAAAAATCAATACATCATAACCAGCCTGAGCCATAACTTGCGCGATTCCACTTCCCATTCTTCCTGCCCCGACAACACCGATTGTGTTCATAATTTGATTCAAATTTTTGTTTTTAAATAAAACTCCCGTCGGAAACTTTGTATTTTTTTATGGTTTCGAGCTTCCCCGATTCGAATTTTTCATTCAAGCTTGAAACCTCTATCTTTATCTTCGCTATTTTAACATCCGCTTCAGATGGACCTTCAAATTTAATGTTTATCGTAACCATGTAATCTTCTACCTTCATCTCTATTTTATCAGTCTTCTTATTAGACTTAACAAAACCTTTTCTGTTCAACATCTCCCACGCAGAAAGAATCGCCTTTTCAAGTGCTTTAACTCTTTCAAATTTCGAAACTTTTATCTCAAACATCGCTTCATCAAATTCGGAATATCCAATAGATTTGACTATGATGTCATTGTCAGATGTATCCCTTTTCATCGAAACTTTATAAAAAATTTTCATCTCGCTGGGATAAAAACTTCTGCTGTCAAATGATTTCCTTTTGTTGACCTTCGGGGCAAATTCAACCGCCCTCTCAACCCCTTCTCGCGCAAATCTCAACGCTTCTCTGATTCCCGCGATACTTTCACAACTTATAAAAACGACCATCAAAATAACAAGATATTTAATCCGAAATCGAAGCTTCATACTCCTCTTTAAACTTTTTTATAGCATTAAAAATTGTCCTTGCGATTTCCCACTGTTTCGTCTCACTCCGAAGATATTTTTCATCCTGTGGATTTGAAAGATAACCCATTTCAATTAAAACACTTGGCATCGACGCTCCGACAAGAACATAAAATCCAGCTTGGTTTACGCCATTGGTTTTAATACTGAGACTTCTTCCAGCCTCTCGATTTAAAATTTCCGCAAATTTTTCGCTGTTTTTAACGTAGACATTATGTGCCATCGCAGTTAAAATATAACTTTCGTCGGTAAGATGCTTATATCTCTCTTCGTAATTTTCCTCAAGTTTTATCACAGCGTTTTCCCTCTCCGCAATTCTAATCGCTTCTTCCGTTTTCCCAGGGCGCAAAATATAAACCTCAAAACCACTTGCTGAATGAGGTTTATAAGGCATCGAATTACAATGAAGGCTCACGAAAAGTTTACCGCCGTTTTCATTTGCAATTTGACCACGTCTATACAATTCAATAAACTCATCTTCCTCTCTCGTCATCACAACTTTAACTCCAAGCGTCTCAACCAGCGACTTCAATTTTTTCGCAACAGCCAACGTTATATCTTTTTCCCTTGTCCCATAAACACCGATTGCCCCGGGGTCTTTACCGCCATGCCCTGGGTCTATCACAACAACGTCAAGCAAAAATTTTTTCTTAACATTTTCAAGTTTGGACTTGACCTCGCTTGTGTAAAGCGATATCAAAATATCGTTGCTTTCTTTATCAACGATGACCTCATAATGCTCAATTTTCGGAACTAACTTAAAAGATATTTGAACCGATTGACCATGGGATATAACCTCAACCTTGCTGAAAAGGCTCGGCTCAGATATCTTTTTTATCGCTGGTATATTAACCTTCGCATTCGCAATCGTTATATAAAGCCAGTTATCCCGCCCAAGCCAAACTTCATAATCCGAAATTTTTCTGCTCGTCATAATTCGCAAAAGATAGCCGTTGCTACGTTTATCCACGTTAAGGTCATAAACATCGAAAGGTGGCAAGGCACGTTTCTTTGGGGGTTTCGCGACGATGATCAAATTTTTATCCACATCATAATTGAAACTATGCGGGTAGTAAAGTTTAAAAACACTAGAAAAATATCTTACTGGGACGAAAATTTTACCGCCACCCGATATAACTTCAAGTGGAAGTTGTATAACTTTGATCGCGCCTTCTTCTGACGAGATAACGATAAAAGGATTTTCAGAGACAAGTTTAAAAGTGTAGCCAGCGATTTTAAAAGTTAGAAAACCATTCAATGTATCAGCGCTATATTCGACTTCGAGCAAATTTAAAAGGTCTGGCAAAGATATATAAAGAGCTCTAGCTTCACGAAAAGCCGGAATAAGTTCAACTTTATCGTTTACCTTAACCTTGAAAACATCCGCAGACGAAATCTCGATTATAAGAAAAACGAGAACGAGATATTTTAACGCCCTATTCATAAAATTCAACTTTTTTCTTTCCAGCGTCGATCTCTTTTATAAATTTAATCAATCCTTTAAAGTAAGTTTCTTGGTCATCGTACATACACATATGACTTCCGTTTGGACAGAATAGATAACTTCCGTTTTGAACTTGGGTCGACATCCATTTCATATGCTCCGGGTCCATCGTATCATATCTCGCGCCAATCACAAGCGTTGGCACTTTAATTTTACTCAAATCCTTGGATCTATCCCATTTTTCAAGTCGTCCGGAAATTCCAAACTCACTTGGTCCCTGCATCAAAACATAAATCTTTTCGTTAGTATGGTTAAATGCTCTCACAACAGGGTCTGGCCATTCTTCAACCGGTATTCTAAGCACATGTTTAACATAGTAATGTTTTAAAAGCAACTCCATATACTTAGGATTTTTATAATCACCTTTCGCTTCAAATTCCCGAATCTGTTTCAAAACATCCGGTGGTATATCTTTCGAAAGAACTTCGTCTGCATATTTATCATATTCTGGGCAACTCGACATCATATTTGAAATTATCAAGGCTTTGAGATTATCTTGATATTTAAGAGCATACTCCATCGCGAGTATTCCACCCCAAGAATGTCCAAGTAGATAGAAATTATCTTTGTTAAGCCCAAGAGCTTTCCTAACTTGTTCGACTTCCTCAACGAATCTTTCCGTTACCCAAAGTGAACTATCGTCCGGCTGATCCGAATACCAAGAGCCAAGTTGGTCATAATAGATAAATTCTATCCCCTCTTGTGGGAAAAAGCTTTCAACGCATTCCCAATACTCATGTGTTGAGCCAGGTCCGCCATGCAAAAGCAAGACTTTTATCCTCGGATTATTTCCAAACCTTTTCGTCCAAACTTTAAATTTTCCCTTCGGAGTTTCGACCTCAACCAGTTTGACGCCACCGGTTTTAACCCCCGTTTCTTCACTTTTAAAATACTCTCTCAAAGATGGAGGTCTTTCCTCGCGTGCACATGAAGCAAGAAAAATAGAAATTCCAACCAATAAAAAAATCACCTTATTCATATCAAACCTCACAATTTTTTAACTTAATTTATCAAATCTCGCGACAACTATCAAGGAAAGAACGCTATCGCGAAACAAGTTTCAAAAGCGCTATATTCTCTATGTGATATGTATGCGGGAACATATCAACCGGTTGAACAACTTCAATGACATAATTCGGGTTATATTCGTATAAAAGTTTTATATCCCTTGCTTGCGTTGTCGGATTGCAACTTACATAAACAATTGTTCTTGGCTGGATTTTTGCTACAGCTCTGACAACATCCGGATGCATCCCCGCTCTTGGTGGGTCGATAATTATAACATCTGGCTTCGGGGTTTCTCTCATCCAACCTTTATCAACATAAAGTTTATCTCTGAGGTCACCAGCGATGAATTTGCAATTTTTGACATTATTTAGCTCAGCGTTCACCCACGCATTTTCAACAGCGCTTTCAACAAGTTCAAGCCCTAAAACCTCCCTAACCAAAGACGAAATAAAAATTGATATCGTACCAATTCCAGAATAGAAATCATAAACAACATCGTCAGGTTTTAAATCGGCAAGTTCAATTATCTTTTTATAAAGTTTTTCCGCTTGTCTCGTGTTCGTTTGGAAAAATGAATTAGACGATATCTGAAAGATGAAATCGCCAAGTTTTTCCCTTATCGTCCCATCCCCATGATAAATTTTCTCATATTCGCCGACCGCAATTTGAGCTTTACGTGTGTTTATATTGTTTACGATCGTCTTTATCCTTGGGAATTTTTTAAGCAAAGCATCGACGAACTCACGCATAATCTCTGGTTTATCTTCAAAGGTCACAAGATTTACCATCACTTCCCCCGTGTTCTTCCCCTCCCTTATCACAAGGAAACGCAGGTAACCTTCGTTTTCTTCGGAAGAATATATCGGGATATTTCTCGATTTAAAATAATTGCGTGTGAAATTTAAAATTTCGTTGCTCAATTCGGATTGCAAAAAACACCCATCGATATCAAGCACCTTATCAAATCTATCAGGCGGATGAAAGCCAAGCGCAAAATTTTCATCATCTTCGTCGTTTAAAAAATACTTTCTATCGGAAAATGAAAATTCAATTTTATTCCTATAGAAAAAAATCTCATCTGATGGGAGAGTCTTCAAAATTATTTTGTCAATCCCTTTAAAACCACCGATTCTCTCGAAGCTTTCGATGACATGATCGCGTTTAAATTCAAGTTGAGCCTCATAATTTAAGTTTTGCCATTTACACCCACCGCAAACCCCGAAAAATTTACACCTCGGTTCAACCCTTAGTTCAGACTTTTGAATTATCTCAACAGGTTCAGCTTCAGCGTACGATTTTTTAACTTTTGTTATTTTAACCTTTACAACATCTCCCGGCACGACATTTCTAACGAAGACGACAAAGCCATTAACCCTTGCGATGCTTTTTCCTTCAAAAACGGTTTTTTCAATTTTCACTTCAATTTCGCTTCCCTTCGCAAACATCTCGATTAGATTTTATTTTTGACATCATCAAAATTTACTTTGAACTTCTTAAAACATCCAAAAGTTTTGTAATGTCGTCAGGAAGTTCGGAATCAAACTTCATAAATTCATTTCTCCATGGATGGATAAAACCAAGCGTTTTCGCGTGAAGCGCTTGCCGCGGCATTATTTTGAGAAGCTCATCGACAAGCAACTTTTTCTTTCTATCCACCCCACCCCAAGCTATCCTCCTTCCTCCGTAAACCGGGTCGCCGAAAACAGGATGCCCAATATATGCAAGATGAACCCTTATCTGATGCGTTCTTCCGGTTTTTAACTTAAGCCTTAAAAGCGAAAGAAACTCAAACTTTTCAAGCACCTCATATTCGGTCACAGCCAATTTTCCACCCTCAACAACCGCGAATTTTTTCCTATCACTTTTGCTTCTCCCAAGCTCCGCTTCTATCACACCTCGATTTGTGTTAAAATGTCCCCAAACGACAGCCCAATACTCTCTTTCGACGGTTTTGTGAAAAAATTGTCTTGCGAGATGTCTATGTGTTTCATCATCTTTTGCTACGACAAGCAATCCACTCGTATCTTTATCAAGACGATGAACTATCCCGGGACGTACTTCACCACCTGATACATTCACTTTTGAAAGCTTCGAACAATGATATAAAAGCGCGTTAACAAGTGTCCCCGTATAATTCCCGTGCCCCGGATGAGTAACCATACCTGCTGGTTTATTGACAACGAGAAGATAATCATCTTCGTAAACTATATTAAGTGGAATGGGTTCTGGTTCAAGTTCAGGCCTTGGTTCTTTCGGTATCTTTACGATTATTCTTTCGCCAGGCGAGATTTTATGGCTTGGCTTTACGGTTTCTCCGTTTACAAGAACGAGTCCGGATTCGATGAGTTTTTCTATTTTGCTTCTGCTTGTATTTTCAATTTGATTTGCGAGGAATTTATCAAGCCTTTCCCTTTTCTCGACATTCGGGACAAGGATTTCAATCTCTTTTAGAATTTTCAACTTTCCGGAAATTTCGATGAACTCACCCCTCTCCCGCATCTTTTTCAACCGCTTCGAAATTTATTTCGCCCGATTCCTTCTTCTCATGATAAGCAAAAAGCAAAATCAAAACACCTATCGTTACAGAAGCATCAGCGATGTTAAAAATTGGCCATCTATCGATATGATAACCGAATAAATTTATATCGAAAAAATCGATGTCGATAAAATCGACGACCTTACCATGAAAAAGTTTTCCATAGTTAAAAATTACGCCATAAAAAACTCTATCTATCAAATTTCCAATCGCTCCACCCAAAATCATACCGAGAGAAAATCGCACCGCAAAACTTCCATTTCTAACCCTATAAAGGTAAAGGAAAATGACCACAACAGCAATGAGCGCAAGAATTGTGACATAAAGTTTATCGCCAATTTCTATCCCAAACGCAATTCCAGGGTTCTCGGTATAAGTTAACCTAATAAAGTCACCTATTACTTGTTTCGATTCACCAAGTTTCATACCTTCAACTCTGATACCAAGCGAAGGAATCTCAAAGCCACGGATGAGCAATTTTGAAATTTGGTCAAATAAAACTATTAAAAGTGATATAAAAAGGATGCGCACCTGTATTTAGAATCCTTTCTTTTGCTTAGTTTTGCAAGCAAGGCACAGTTGCGTGTGCGGAACAGCCTCAAGACGTCGTTTGTCTATCAATTTACCACAGCTTATACAAACGCCATAAGTCCCGCGTTCAATCCGAGCAAGCGCAGCATCGATATAGTTTAACATCTTTTCCTCACGGGCTATGAAAAACATTGTTTTTTCCCTCTCCTCGGTTTCCGTCCCATACTCCATATGAATTGAATACGGAGTTCCAACTGGTTTATCGCTTTGCATCGTCGACTCAATCAAAGACTGTCTATGAGCCTCAAGCATTTCAACGATTTCCTCTCGCTTTTTCAACAGTATTTGTTTAAAATACTGAAGTTCTTCTTTCGAATAAGATGGCTTAGTCTGAGTTTGTTCTCCCAAACTCTGTTCTTTCCCCGAATCTTTCGAAGGCGTAGTTGTAGCGACGATGCTTTCCGTGGGCTTCGTTTCAACCACCTCAACTCTCTCGACCTTTTCGACTTTCTTTTTCGCGGGGGCTTTTTTCTTTGCTACTTTTCTGGTTTGGACTCTGGTTTTCTTGACGGATTTTTTCCCGGATTTCTTACCCGTGGCTTTCTTTTTTGCCGACTTGGTTTTCCTCTTAGCCATATCGCACCTCACAAAAATTTTAAATTAGTTTAACTTTACTCTTTCAATCGATATCTCGCACGGCTCATCGTTGACCTCCCACTCCTTGACATAATCCGCTAACTTGAAATTGTCGCTCAATTCAATCGCAAGTGTTTCATTTTTGATATAATCGCTTAAAGCAAATACAGCTTTTTTCAATCTTTCTGATTCAGTTCTAAAGAAAATACGAATCCTATCCGTTACCTCAAAATTTGCCTCCTTCCTCATATTTTGAACCCTATTGACAAACTCCCGAGCAAAACCTTCGTTTATCAGCTCCTCTGTTAACTCCGTATCCAACGCAACTGTCACAACCCCATCTGATTCAACAACCCAACCTTTGATATCCTCGCTAAAGATGTCGACATCGTCCACCGTTATTTCAATTTTTTCATCATCGACGATGATTTCAATCTTCCCGTTCCTCTCGATTTCCCTGATTTGCGACTTATTTAATTCCCTTATTGCTTGCGCCACTTTTTGCGCCTTCTTTCCAAATTTTGGTCCAATTGATTTAAAGTTGGGTTTCGCTTTCTTTTCGACTATTTCAGAATCATCGTCAACATATTCGATTGCTTTAACATTTATCTCATCAAGTATAACTTCTTTCATCATCTCGATTTGCAATTTTTCACTCTCGTCAGAAACAGGTATAATAATTCTTTTCAACGGTTGACGAACTTTGAGATTTTTCTTTGCCCTCAATGACCTGACGACATAAACAATTCTTTGAGCAAATTCCATTCTCTTTTCAAGTTCTGGGTCAATTTCATCTTCATTTGGCTCAGGGATATAAGCAAGATGGACAGATTCATAAGGTTCTTTTTTCGTGACTGAATTTAAATTCCTATAAATTTCATCCGCTAAAAACGGTGCAAATGGAGCCATAAGCTTTGAAATCGTAATTAAACATTCATAAAGGGTTTGGAATGCGGAGATTTTATCTTTTTCAACCCCACTTTTCCAAAACCTTCTTCTGCTTCTACGAACATACCAATTCGAAAGTTGATCTATTGTAAATTCCGAAATCAAACGCGCCGCCTTCGTCAAATCATATTCATCCATCGCTTGTATGTAATTTTTCACAAGTGAATTAAGAAGGGAAATTATCCACCTGTCGATTTCGGGCCTATCCTTGACAGGAATTCTTTCCTCAGAATAAGTGAATTTATCGATATTTGCATAAAGTGTGAAGAAAGAATAAGTGTTGAGAAGTGTGCTGAAGAATTTTCTTTGTATCTCAACGATGTCATCTTCGTTGAAAAGTTTAGGTTTCCAAGGCGGGCTAACCGACATAAGATACCATCTAACTGAATCAGCACCATATTTTTCAACGACTTCAAATGGATCTACAACATTCCCTCTCGATTTCGACATCTTTTGCCCCTCTTTGTCAAGTATGAGTTCGTTTACAACCACATGTTTATAAGCAGGCGAATTGAACAAAAATGTTGAAATCGCATGAAGTGAATAAAACCATCCGCGCGTTTGGTCGATCCCTTCTGCTATGAAATCCGCCGGGAAATTTTCTTGAAATAATTCGGTATTCTCAAACGGATAATGAAACTGCGCAAATGGCATAGCCCCAGAATCAAACCAAACATCGATGACCTCGGGAGTTCTCCTCATCTCGCCGCCGCACTTTTTGCAATCGAAAATAATCTGGTCAACGAAAGGTTTATGAAGGTCGAGCGGTTCTGGAACATTCTTACCTTCCCTTCGAATCTCTTCGATGCTACCAACCGCTCTCATATCGCCACACTTTTCACAAATCCATATGTTAAGCGGGGTCCCCCAAAATCTATCTCTCGAAAGAGCCCAATCCTTGTTCTCCTCAAGCCAATTTCCAAATCTACCAGTTCCAACCTCAGGCGGATGCCATTGAATCTGCTTATTTAGCTCTATCATCTTATCGACGTAGCGAGTTGTGCTTATATACCAAGATTCGCGAGCATAATAAAGCAAAGGAGTTTTACACCTCCAACAATGTGGGTAACTGTGGACTATGGTTTCTTTTTTATAAAGCAAACCACGAGATTTTAAATTTTGAATTATCTCAGGGTCAGCATCTTTGACGAATTTTCGCTTAAAATCGACAACCTCATCAGTGAATTCACCGCTTTTATTAACAGGCTGAAGTGTCGGCAAATCATATTCACGCCCAACTTGATAATCTTCTTCTCCAAATGCAGGTGCGATATGAACGATTCCGGTTCCATCCTCGGTGCTTACGAAATCGGCTGTAACGACATAAAAAGCCCTTTTATCAACAGGAATATAGCTAAACAATCTTTCATACTCCCTTCCCTTTAAATCACGCCCTTTGTATTCCTCTAAAATTTCATAATCCCCATCGAGCACGCCTAATCTATCCTTCGCAAGGATTAATTTCTCGCCTTTGTGCAAAACCTTAACATAAGTTACCTCAGGATGAACAGCAAGAGCAACGTTTGAAATCAAAGTCCACGGTGTTGTCGTCCAAACAAGGAAATAAGTATTTTCCTCGCCTTTGGCTCTTATCTTAACATAAACCGATGGGTCTTTTACATCTTCATAACCTTGAGCAACCTCGTGGGATGAAAGCGGAGTTTCGCATCTCGGACAATACGGTTGTATCTTATAGCCTTTGTAAATATATCCGCTATCAAAAAATTTCTTCAAAGCCCACCAAATGGATTCAATATATTCGTTTGTAAATGTTATATAAGCATTGTCCAAATCGATCCAATATCCGATTCTTTCCGTCATTTTTTCCCAATCGTCGAGATACTCAAAGACTGATTTCTTACACTCAGCGTTGAACTTCTCTATACCGTAATCTATGATTTCGTCTTTATGTTTTATGCCGAGTTTTTTCTCGATTTCAATTTCAACTGGTAAACCGTGCGTGTCCCATCCCGCTTTTCTATAGACGCGAAAACCTCTCATCGTTTTATATCTGCAGACCAAATCTTTTATCGTTCTGCTCATAACATGATGAATTCCAGGTCGACCGTTGGCGGTTGGAGGACCCTCATAAAATGTGAAATTTGGCCTTCCTTCACGCGTGGTTATGCTCTTTTCAAAAATTTTGTTTTCCTTCCAAAACTTTAAAATCTCCTTTTCAAGTTCGGAATACCTCACTTTGTCCGTCAGCTCTTTATACATGCCCCGAGGTTTCGATTTTATTTTTATTTTCAATGTTTTCTAAATATGAACGATAAAATCCACAATATCAAAGTTAAAATTACGCTGAGCAAAATGCTCGTGGTCAGAGGGAAATAAAATGTAAAGTTTCGCTTCTGTATCAAGATATCGCCCGGCAATTTACCAAGGAATGGAACTTTGCCCCCGAATTTATCCGCAAGCAAAAATATAACTCCAAAGATAAATATAAATGCGCCCAGGAGCATCAAAATTTTGCCAAGCGACCCAAACATAGTGGACCTAAACTTTGATTTTTTCGACAAGTTTTTTCATCAATAAAGTTAATTTCGGTTCGGTTTCAGACGCAACTTTTATGACATCCTCAAGGCTTAAAGGCTGAAGCGCATCAGGGAAACATTCATCGGTTATCACAGATACACCGAAAACTTTCATTCCCATATGATTTGCGACGATATTTTCCGGAACAGTCGACATTCCAACAGCATCCGCCCCGATGAGTCGCAAAAATCTATATTCAGCTCTTGTCTCAAGACTTGGACCTGTCATAGCAACATAAACACCTTTTTGAACCCTTATCTTTTCCTCTAACGCAACTTGTTCAGCAAGTTCTATAAGCTCTTTGCTATACGGCTCGGACATATCCGGAAAACGCGGACCTAATTCATCATCGTTTGGACCTATCAACGGATTATCACCGAGCAAATTGATATGGTCAACAATTATCATCAAATCGCCTTTCCTGAAAAGCGGATTTAAACCCCCAGCAGCATTTGAAATCAAAAGATACTTAACACCTAAAAATTTCATCACCCGTACAGGAAAGGTTATCTGCTTCATCGTATAACCCTCGTAATAGTGGAATCTTCCCTGCATCGCGACGACATCTTTCCCCGACAATCTCCCAAATATCAACTTCCCATGATGTGACTCTACAGTCGAAATTGGAAAATGCGGTATATCCCCATAATCGATGACTGTTTCAACTTCGATTTCCTTAGCAAGTCCGCCAAGCCCGGTGCCAAGAATTATTCCAATCTTGGGTTCAAGTTTAGTTTTCGTCCTTATGAAATTTAAGGCTTCCATTATTTGCTGTTTAAGTTCGCTCATATCCCTTTGCCCTGCTTTTTTATTGTTCAAGGTTTTTAATTATATCGTCAAGTTTTACTTTCTCTTCGATTTTTTCGCGCTCTTCAGATTTTAAACCCGTCGTGAGCAGATTTAATTTTTCAATCTCTGAAGACAAAAAATTTCTCAACTCGTTTAAAATTCTCTCTTTCTCAAGTTTCAAAACTTGGACTTCTTTTTCAATTTTCGCAAGTTCAATCTTGGAGTTATCAATTGCCTCCCTTGCTTTAAGCTCCGCTTCTTTAATTAAAAGATCTGCTTGCCTTTTTGCGTTCTCAATAGTTTTCGTCGCAACATCCTGCGCTTGCGTTACAGCAAGTTGTAAACTTTTTTCAATTTGCTTATACTTTAAAACCTCCGCCTCAAGACTCGCAACTTTCTCTTTTAATTCCTTATTTTCCTGAAGAAGATTTTCATATTCACTTGCTAACATTTCAAGATAAACTCTCACCTCCTCAACATCATAACCTCTGAAAGACCTTTTAAATTGCTGTTTTTTAATCGCCAATGGGGTAAATTTCATTTCATAACCTATCGTTAATTTCTTGGACCAAATATCGCTGTTCCAATCCTGACTAAAGTCGCTCCTTCTTCAACCGCAACTTCAAAATCATTGCTCATTCCCATCGAAAGATGCTTCATCTCGACATTTCTAAAATTAAATTTAGCGACCTCATCCCTTAATTCACGTAACAACTTGAACATCGGCCTAATATCCTCCGGGTTTGGCAAAAACGCTGCAACCGTCATTAAACCTTTTATCCTCACGAAATCACAACTTTCTGAAATTTGTTTGACAAGCTCAACAACTTCGTCTGGTTTAGCTCCATACTTTGTCTTTTCTCCAGATGTGTTGACCTCTATTAAAACATCGATAACTTTGTTTATCTTTCTGGCTCGTTTGTCAATTTCAAGCGCAAGCTTCAAGCTGTCGACAGAATGAATTAGATGTATGAAATCAACTATATATTTAACTTTGTTCGTCTGCAGATGCCCAACGAAATGCCATCTTATACTATCTACGTCTATTAAACCTCGCTTTTCAAGGAGCTCTTGAACCCTATTTTCACCTATGTCAATTATTCCCGAATTAATCGCTTCTTTAATCCTATCAACTGAAACTGTCTTCGTCACCGCAACTATTGTTACTTCATCGGGGTTTCTTCCGACTCTAAGACAGGCTTCCCGAATCCTTTGTTTTATTTTGAAGATGTTTTCAGCTATCATCAAAAGAAACAATGAAATGCTTTTGAATTCTAAATATAAATTATAACGGACAAAAAATCAAATCGAATTTTACCTCCGTAAACATCGCCTTGTTTATTCCCCCTTGACATTAACTTTAAAACTTCTTAGATTAAAACCGAAAACAAAAACCAAAAATGGAGGGACTACCATGGCAGGGAAGAAAATCTTGATGCTTGTTGGAGACTTTGTAGAGGACTACGAGGTCATGGTGCCATTTCAGGCGCTTCAGATGGTAGGTCACACCGTTCATGCAGTTTGCCCTGGCAAAAAAGCTGGCGAGAAAGTGAGAACCGCTGTTCATGATTTTGAAGGGGACCAAACTTACAGTGAAAAGCCAGGGCATAATTTCACACTTAATGCAACATTTGATAACATCAAACCCGAAGAATATGATGCTCTTGTCATCCCAGGGGGAAGAGCTCCCGAATATATCAGAATGAATGAGAAAGTGCTTGAAATAGTGAGGCATTTTGCGGAGAACAACAAACCAATAGCTGCCATCTGTCATGGCGCACAAGTTTTAACTGCAGCTGGTGTAGTCAAAGGTAGAAAAATTAACGCTTATCCCGCGGTAGGTCCGGAGGTAAAGGTTGCCGGTGGAGAATATGTCGAATTGCCCTGGGATAAAGCAATTGTGGATGGAAACATTGTTACAGCTCCCGCTTGGCCAGCTCATCCAGATTGGCTGGCAAAGTTCCTTGAATTATTGGGAACGAAAATAGTTCATGAGGAGAAAGCCGCTGTGTAAATCAAAAGGGACAGCGTTTCTGCTGTCCCCCGCTGTTTTTGTATTTGATTTTTCATTCTATTCCTTTTCGCGGTTATTCAACGTGTAAGTTTAATTGATAAACATGATTTAGGTGCAGTAATGAGGCATTTTTCAAAATGATTCCGGTAGCTATCCCCTAGTTTGCGAAATATTGGCAAGTTACATAATAAGACATCGTGGTGCTTTCGTATCTCAAGTCAATGTGAAATAATTATTGGTTTAGCCAGTAACTTTTGACTTATCATTTATTTCATAGGGAAACAAGTTTATCCTAATGGTTTAATCATACTGAATTAAAACCCACATTTGATTTTTTGCAAAAATTTATATAACATTATATCTGTAAATTCGGGGCGTAGCGCAGATGGTTAGCGCGCTTGGTTCGGGACCAAGAGGTCCCCGGTTCGAGTCCGGGCGCCCCGACTTCTTTTAAAAATACACCCTAACTTCCATCCCAGCTATGTGAATAACCCTGTCAGAAGTGAAACGACCGTTGTAATTCCCGCTAACCTGAATATAATCCCCAACATTATATGAAAAATTCAACCTTGTAAAAATGCTTCTGCCAAGATAATTTCCCTCAACAAGTTCATAACTTGGAATACCAATAACACCACGCGTCACAGTTTCATTTCTCTCAACTTCGAAATCAACCCTTCCTCTTCCGCTCAAAAGCCAACTCAATCTAACGCCCTCACGATTTAAATCCGCCCTTTTCCCGCCCAAATCTTTATTACGCCCAACCCCAACTTTAAAACTTAACTCCACATAATTAAATGGCTTGTAAAAAATCTCAAGATTTAAACCACTCCCATAGACATCAAAAATATCGCTTTCTTTAAATCCACCTATCGACTTCTTATTTTTCACCAAACCTTCCAGCTGAAACCCCAAATCATACCCAGGATGCCATCTAAGCCTAAAAGAATTTTCAAAACCCGATATCTTCCTCGTCGCAATACTATAACTATACATTGAACCTGTTCTCAAGTATCTATATCGCAAAGAAAACTTCCTACTGTTTTCAAAAAGATACAAATCCTGTCTAAATGTCATCACACCGTTTATGGTTTTGTTCTCTTGCTGAAAATATCTCAACTTCAAAAAGTAAATTTTTCTCCATGACTCCAAACTGTTCTCGGAAACTTGAAAATATGTATCGCCTGAAAACGCCGATAAAATCTTTGAGAATACGCCCTTGTCCTTAAATAACCTTTCAGGGTAAAATCTCAAATTGAAACTTGCATCGAGATTTGCACTTGGAATAAGTTTTTCACTTGACAAATTCAGCAAAATATAGTCCCCATCAAACTTCGTTTGCTCAAATTCATTTGGGTCCTGGATCCCATTGCCATTTAAATCACCAAGATATCTATAATTTCCTGTCCCGCGTTGAACTTTTATAAAAACAGGCTCAAGCAAAGAAACCATCTTTGTCATCGCCCTATAAATAAAACTTGTCCTCAACGACTTATTTAAAATCTCTGCTCTTCCCTGAATCCTTGCGAGCGCATTGTCAATATTTCCTGAGGAACCAATGTAGGTTTTCTTATTTAACACCAACTCTGCGTTAACGCTAAAATTTTCTGCGTTGAAACTCGCTTTATAATTTTGATTTCTTGTGATGCTTGAGCGCGTATAATGACCGGCCTTGACGGAATCGTCAAACCTAACCTCATATGAAAAGCCAGATTTAAATTTTCTAAATCCAATCTCAAATCCCGGCATCAACCTCAAAAACCTGAAACTTCCAGCACTTATCGAATCACCGATGTAATTCTCCATCAACTCCATCTCATAGTCCACAAATGGCGTCAAAAAGTCGATTTTATAATTAACATTTCCTCTATCCCTCAACCATTTCGAATTCATAAATTCTGACTTTGAAATCAAAACCTCCGCGACATTGTTCAACCTCGGCAAATTACTTTCATCAAATTTCAAGTTAACCATCCCTCTATCCGTTTTGAACTTATCACCCCTTTTTAAAAATCCATAGCCAATTTCAAAAGAACTTCTATTAAACAAATCAAATTGAAGCGAAGACTCCGTAATCGTTTCACCAAGTTGTAAACTTTCGTCAATTATATTCCATTTCCTTTCAAATTCAACGACATCAAATCTATCAATACTGTAGAAGTTTTTGTCCCTTCTCCTTTGGGAAACTTTGAAATTTATCCTTCTCAATCCTTTTTCAGAGATTTCACCGCTTGAATAGCCAAGCCCATATTTTAAAGCAACGCCTTTGTTATCTTCGTCCCCAATTGTTGAAAATAGATTTTTATCGAAGTTGCTCAAACCTATTTCAAAGAAAAAATTTAAACCACTGGCTTTATATTCTGTTTTTAAATCAATAATTTGCGATGATTCTGGAAGAGGCAAAAAAATAACAGGGAGATAATCTCCCTTTCCCTTGCCCGCAAATTCATACCTGCCGATGCCCTTGCGAATATAATCTCCTCTCCCAGGTCCAACATAAGAAAAACTGACGGAGTAAAAAGCTTCTTTATCGCCGGGCGAGTAAATAAAAATTTCGTACTTCGTCGAATCGATAATCGTATCCCTTTTCACATATTGACCTCTCCCAATCCCTTTTATAGAATCGAACCCAACAAAAGTCACCCCACTTTTAACTGCTTTAAAGGCATCGTCTCCACCTGAACTCAAAATTTCAAGATCTGTTTGAGAGATAGCAAAATCTATTGGTGCATTTTTATTATCTGCGTCGTAAAAATAAGAAATCGTTATATTCAACTTATCATCAAAAAGCAAGTTATCCGAGGCAAAACCGAAAAAGTTTCGGGCATACTTTCTATCTGTGTATTGAAAATCCACGGTTATCCTTGATGCGGATGTTATCAAACGACTTGGGGTAAATGTAATTTCACCGGTTGAATAGTCGATAACATAATCGTTTCCCTCCCCACGCGTCATTAATTCGCCATCGATGTAAACTTTCTCAGTCCCAGCGATAACAATTATATCTCTTTCGCCATTTTGCCCGGTCAATTTATAAGGGCCTTGAACGCCGTCAATTCCATCAAAATAATTCGTTGCATATTTCCCACGCGATGAAGCAATGGAGATTGTGTTTCTCGTTTTTAAAAAGTCAAATTCATAATTTGCCTGAAATTTACCACCTTGCAATCTTCTCCTAACATTGGCAAATTCAGGGGGATTAGAAAAATACAAACCTCTATCATCGCTCAATCCATATCCTATATCGTAATCTCCAAATGTCGCGAACAAATTTTTTGACCTGACCTGAATAAAAATTTTATCTATTTCTTGTAATGTTTGCGTATTTCCTTCCGGTTGAATTGGGACGTTTTCATCTGTCAAAGACGCTACGACTTCAACATCACTTGTCAAATTTCCCGAAAGTTGAAGGTTGAATCCGGATTGAAGCGTAAGGTCTCGATTGCTTCCAAATGTAAAACCCCGAAAGATGCTCCCGCTTTTTTGAATGTTTCCACCAAAAGTGGAAATTTGTTTCTCGTTTCTTTCAAACCTTAAAAGTTTTATATCCTGGGCGGTTGAATCGATTAACTCTGCTTTTGTTCCTCTGTATTTAAAGAAAAATTTGTCCATCGAGATAGTTTTGTAAAATCCTTTAAGTTTTGCTTTGGACGAATCGATTTTCGAAATGAGCGTCGGAAATAAAAAAATTTTCCCGGAGTCGTAATCGATAGAATAATGCAATCCCGGAATTAAAGCGAGCGTATCAAAAATTAAAATTTCGCTTTGAGGAACGATGAAACTATGTGGCAAATTGATTACGGAATCGTTCTTTGAAATTTCCATCTCTATGCTTCTAACCTGCGCCGAACATAACCCAACGAAAAGAATCAAAACTAAAGTCGCACGCCACATAACCCGGGAAAAATAAGGATTGATTTTTTGTATATATTTTTATAGATTTAGATTTGACTTTGACGAAATTAAATTAAAAAGGGACTTTTTTAAATGCAAAGTATCCTCGTAACTGGTGGAGCTGGGTTTATCGGGAGCAACTTCATAAGATACATGCTCCAAAATTATCCCGACATCAAGATAATAAATTTCGACAAACTCACCTACGCGGGGAATTTGGAAAATTTAAAGGATGTAGAAGATAACCCAAATTATCATTTTGTGAAAGGGGATATTTGCAATCAAGAACTTGTTGAATATGTGATTCAAAAATTTGAAGTCGATGCAATTATAAATTTCGCTGCTGAATCTCATGTTGATAGAAGCATACTTGGTCCGGAAATTTTCATAAAGACAAATGTCCTCGGGACGCAAGTTTTGCTTGAGGCGACGAAAAAGTTTGAAATTGAAAGATTCATTCAGATTTCAACTGACGAAGTTTACGGCTCGCTTGGACCTGATGGAAAATTCACTGAGGATATGCCTCTTTCTCCAAATTCACCTTACGCAGCGAGCAAAGCTGGGGCTGACCTCTTGTGTCGAGCTTATTTTAAAACCTTCGGGGTTCCGGTTATAATAACAAGATGTTCAAATAATTTCGGTCCATATCAATTTCCCGAAAAACTCATCCCACTTATGATAATTAATGCATTAAACGATGAACCTTTGCCCGTCTATGGCGATGGGAAAAATGTGCGCGATTGGATTTACGTTATAGACCATTGTCGAGCGATCGATTTTGTGCTTCGAAAAGGTAAACCCGGCGAAATATACAACATCGGGGCAAGCAACGAATGGCAAAATATCGAAATAGTTAAGCTTATCCTAAAAAAACTTGGTAAACCGGAATCTTTAATAAAATTCGTCAAAGATAGACCCGCACACGATAGAAGATATGCGATGGACTGGACTAAAATCAAAACTGAACTTGGCTGGGAACCTATTTATAATTTTGAAGATGCGATAACCGAAACGATAAATTGGTATATCCAAAACGAAAATTGGTGGAAGAGAGTTATATCGGGAGAATATCAGAATTACTATCAAATTTGGTATGGCGAGAGGTTGAAAAATTAAACATAGAAAGAGTTATGGATTTAAAAACGAAGATACAAAAAAAGAAAGCAAGGATAGGTGTCGTTGGACTTGGATATGTTGGACTTCCAATCGCGGTTGGATATGCATCGAAAGGTTTTCTTACAATTGGAATAGATACGGACGAAGAGAAAGTCAAAAATTTAAATCAAGGCAAAAATTATATCCTCGATGTCGATTCAGAGAAATTGAAAAAACTTGTCAAAGCGGGAAAACTTTCCGCGACCAATGATTATTCTTGTGTAAGCACGCTCGATGTGATTTTTATCTGCGTTCCGACACCGCTTAAAGAAAATAAAGACCCAGATATATCCTTTATTTTAAACTCCGGCGAAAACATCGCAAAGAAACTACGACCTGGGCAATTAATAATTTTAAAAAGCACAACATTCCCTGGCACAACTGAAAAATATTTACTCCCAATTCTTGAAAGCACAGGTTTAAAAGTCGGCAAAGATTTTTTCCTTGCCTTTTCACCGGAAAGAATCGACCCAGGGAATAAAAAATGGACAGTTGAAAACATACCTGTAATCGTTGGCGGTGTCACTCCAACTTGTACAGAACTTGCAGAGTTAGCGATAAAACAAGTCTCAAAAAATGTACATCGCGTTTCATCCCCAAGGGTTGCAGAAATGGCTAAGCTTTTGGAAAACATTTTTAGAAGCGTCAACATTGCTCTCGTCAACGAACTTGCTCAACTTTGCGATAGAATAGGCGGAATCGATATTTGGGAAGTAATTGAAGCTGCTTCGACGAAACCATTTGGATTTATGCCATTTTATCCTGGTCCTGGGATTGGAGGACATTGTATTCTTGTTGACCCATATTATCTATCTTGGCTTGCAAGGGCTTACGACTTTCACACAAAATTTATCGAAATTGCAGCGGAAACAAACGAATATATGCCTTTTTATGTTGCAAATTTAGTCTTAAAAGAATTAAGCAACATACCGAAAACAATTAAAGATGCGAATATACTTTTTCTTGGTGTCGCCTTCAAAAGAAATGTCAATGATACGCGACTTTCTCCCGCGTTGAAAATTATGGAGATACTCATAAACGATGGAGCTGGAAACATATACTACAACGACCCATTTGTCCCAGAAATACAGATAAATGGGGTGAGGTTAAAATCGATCGAATTAAATGCTGAAAATTTGAAAAAGTTCGATATAGTCATAATTACAACAGACCACACAAGTTATGATTTTGAATTCATCGCGAAAAATTCAAAAGTTATAATCGACACAAGGAATGCAACCGGAAAAATCAAAAATTCAAACGCAAAAATAGTAAAACTTGGCGCGAGAGTGAAAAATCAAAACGAAAATAAAATCTAGAATCGATGATGAGAAAAATTTTGATTTTGTTGATTTGCACCTTTGGACTTAACTTTATCGCCCAAACTCAAGAGACAAAGCCAAAAGGTTTTGAAATAAACCTTTTTGATGAATCTTTAAAACAATCCCAAGTTTCAGGATATCCAATCCTTGACCCAAATCTTCTCTCGCTTGAAAAACCAATTAACCCAGCAACCTATATCGTTGGACCGGGAGATATTATGAGCATAAACATATGGACCTCGCCTCCGCTTAGTTTTACAATTCAAGTTACCGTTGAAGGGACAGTGATAATCCCAACTGTTGGGGAAGTTAAAGTTTCAGGTCTTACCTTATCCGAGACAAAAGAGAAAATTATACAAAAGATAAAATCGAAATATATCGCAAGCGAAATCACAGCTACGCTTATCGTGCCACGCTCTTTCAATATAACATTGACAGGCTATGGTTTGAGGGAAGGGAAATATAAAGTACGCTCAACCGACAGAGTTTCAAATGCCATCGCGCTTGCGCT
>JBEPZK010000023.1:0-32558 GCA_041640855.1 Candidatus Kryptoniota bacterium | reverse complement strand
GTGCTATATCGAGATTGTACAAAATGGGCATTGAGACATTCCTAATTGCATATGCTATAAACATAATAATTGCTCAGAGGTTGATTCGTAAACTTTGTGATAAGTGTAAAAGACCGATAGAAGACCTCGATCCGTCAATACCTTTAAGCTTGGGATTTACCGAAGAGGAGATCAAAAATACCGTTTTTTACGAAGCTGTTGGTTGCGACCAGTGTCATGGTGGATACAAAGGTAGAATAGCTATTCATGAAGCGCTCTACTTTACAAAGGAAATCCGTAGGTTGATATTTAAGACGGGAAAGGATATAGATGAGGAAGCGATAAGAGAGCAAGCCATAAAAGATGGGATGCTAACTTTGAGGGCTGCTGGAAGGGAGAGGATAAAGCAGGGTTTGACAACGCTTGAGGAAGTGGCACATGCAACAACAGAAGATTAAAAAGTTATGACAACAGGGCAAACTTTAATAACGATATTGGCGCTTGCTTTGCTTTCGTTAGCTGTTTTAAATATCAACAGAGGTTTGTCAAGCCATGATATAAGTTTAGCTCAGAATCGATATAGGCTTGAGGCTCTTTCAATTGCAACTTCTTATATTCAACAAGCGACGCAATATTATTTTGATGAAGCTGTTGCAGATACAAATAATACTGAAAAAACTGATCTAGACACATTTACCGAGCTATCTCGGTTTGGACTTGATCGTGACGATTCAACGGTCTTTGGTATAGAAATAGACGATTTTGATGATTATAATTCGATTGTAAGGGTTGATACAGGGAAAAGTGGTGTGATTTATAGAATTAGTTTTAAGGTTGAATATGTTAATTTAGACTCAAGAGGTAATATAGTTCCAGCTTCAGGCAGGACATTTCATAAAAGGATGACAATTATGGTGACTGATATTTATGATCCACCTTTAATTTATAGAGAAACTCCTGCTGGTAGAGTTAGGGATACACTTAAGATAAGCTCAGTTTATAGTTACTGGTTTTTCAATTAAAATTTTTAACTTTTTATGGGTTCACTGCTTGATTACATAACTGCTTTGATAATTGGCGGTGCGATTTTGTTAATCACTATGAGAGTTACTGATACGGGAACGAGAGAATTTTTAAACTATAATTCGGATGCTATTTCTCAAATAAACCTTGCGAATATGTCAAACATAATCGAGTATGATTTGCGAAAGATGGGGTATGGAATTCCAGAAAATGAGCAGGTGCTTTTTATCGCTGAACAAAATCGCTTGAAATTTATTGCACATCTTAATAGAGAGTTTGATTATTTTGGTCATTTGATTCCCCATCGGGATAATATTCCCGATACTATTGAATATATCGTAACGCTTGCTGAAACGATTGATTATGGAGATACAAGCCTTAGAATGTATAAGGTAACGCGTCGACTTATGATTACAGGCGAAGGAGAAAAGATATCCGACATCGGGAGGATAGGCAATGGAAGGGTTTTTAGATATCTTGATCAACTTGGTAATCCTGTGGACATGGGAACAGAACTTATTGCAACAAAGATGGTTGAAGTTACTTTGACTGCTTTTAATCCGAGGGTTGTTTTATCTCCGGAACTTGTAAGGAGGGAAGTTTCGAATATTAGGGATATTGAGTTTAGAAAGAAGGAATTGAGGAGGTTATTGAGAACATCTTATTGGAGGCAAACGCGTCTTGTTTCCAAAAATCTAAAAAGATAATTGAAATTTTAGACGATGTTTGGTAAAGCATCACTTATAATATTGATCGGTTTTATAACTGCATTTTCGATTTATCAAGTCAGGATGACGCGTGCAGTTATATCTGCGACGGATAGCTTTAATTATTACTATATGAAAACGCTTGTTCATGAATCCGCTGTTAGCGCGATGAATGTCGCTGTAAGCAAATTGTGGAAAGACACACTGACAAATATATCATATAATGTGATATTGAATAACTGTACAAGTTTTGTAAATGTAAGATGGGTTGTCCCCGATTCAGTCGTTAGAATAAGAGTTAAAACTTGGGGTTATGCATTTGTCGATACTTATTATGCAAGGTATAAAAGGGCATATAAAATTGAAGATTCCGTATTTGCATATTTTCAGCTATCAAGAAGAGCTGTAACTTCTGCATCTAAATATTTTTGGCTTACAGGAAGTGAGTTTTATAATGGTGCGCCTGTTTACTGGATAACTGGAGATACCGTTTGGGGGCGTGTTCATACAAATAGTACTTTGCATACCTATGGAACGCCCGTTTTTTATGATAAAGTTACTACTTATTCCGGGATTAACCCACCGCCAACTTCACAGCAGAATAGAGCTAAATTTTATGGGGGTTGGGAGATTGGAATTAGAGCTGAAATACCAACTGATTATATAAGGACGAAAACCGCCGCTTCAACCGGTGGTGGAGTAATAAATTCCTCTGTCTCATTTAAGTTTCTACCTGATGGCAGGGTCGTGAGAAGATTTATTAATGGTTGGAATAGTGAAACGATAGGCTCAAGCCAATATAGAAGAACTCGCCAGGTTCCGATTCTCTCGGCCCCAGAAACTTTAATGGTTTCACAGCTGAGTTCAACTGGTGTGGTTTGGGTTAAAGGCGAAGTTGTAGTTGAAGGAACATTAAGGGGCCAGTTAACGATTTTGGCTGATGGAAATATACGAATTTGGGATGATTTGAAATACGCAACTGATCCAATGGCTAACCCTAACTCCGAGGATTTTCTCGGTTTAGTTTCGTATAAAAATGTAATAGTTGCAGACAGTGACCCAAATCAGAATGATGTGATAATTCAAGCTGCCATAATGGCTTATGATGGTGGTTCGCTTGATAAGGTTTTCATCGCTGAAAATTGGGATAAGAGACCACCTTCTGGTACGATTTATTTAACCGGTAGCATATGCCAGGAGGAGAGAGGTCCTGTGGGACGATTTTCCGGCGGTAGCGGTAATATACAGAATGGTTTTTTGAAAAATTATAGGTACGACCCAAGGTTTGCAACGAAAGCTCCACCTTTTTACCCTCTTGTAAGTTTTCCTGATATAAGACAGTTAAAGTTAATCTCGTGGTGGGAATGAAAAACAAAATAATTTCAATCTTATGATTAATCCACAGTTAGTTAAAGATGCGAAAGAATTGTTGAGCTCGCTTGCAAGTAAAATTCCTGTGACGCTTTTCAGCGTTGAAAAGCAGATGTATATTGGGAATGAGATAATTCAAAAGATGACGGAACAGCAAAAACTTATCTTGCGAAATCTTATCAACGGTTTTCTTCTGCGTATGCGTGAACTTGAGGCATCGGATATAGATTTTGGGGGTTGGGGGTCAGGGAAGATGGTTTGGCTTAGGGTTCATGGTTCGAAAAAACCATTCCCTGAGTTTGGAACTTATGAAATCGATGAATTTAACATTTTGATCCAAAGCATGCTTATGGAAAGACAGCGACAATATCTTTATGAGAATAGGAATCTCGACTTTTCATATACATTCAAAGATGAAAAAGGCACAATTTACCGATATCGCGCAGATGCTTATTTTGACCTCGATGACCTTGCATTGAATATGAGGGCAATAAATACGCAGATAAGACCCTATGAAAGTTATGGATTTCATCCAAATGTGACGAGAATTTTGAGCCTTCAATATACAAAGGAAGGGCTAATACTTGTCACAGGTATAACAGGTTCCGGTAAAAGCACGACGCTCGATGCAATTGTAGATTTGAACAATAGAACTGTTGATGGACATATAATTATAATTGCTTCGCCAGTTGAATATGTCCATGAATCGAAGCGTTGTATAATCCGACATAGAGAAGTTGGCAGAGACACGATGTCGTTTAAACAAGGAACTATAGAAGCTCTGCGTCAGGACCCGGATATAATTATAATTGGGGAAATGAGAGACCCGGATACGATAATGGCTGCGCTTGAGGTGGCTGATAGCGGTCATAAAGTTTTATCAACACTTCACACATCTTCTGCGGTTGAAAGCATAGATAGAATAATTGGTGAGGTTCCACCAATTGAGCAGGAGCGAGTCAGAAATAGATTAGCTGATATTTTAAGATGTGTAATCTCACAAAAACTTGTTCCAAGTCTTGACGGTAAGCGAGTCCTCGCAAAGGAAATTATGGTTATGACGCCTTCGATAAGGTCTGCGATTAAAAATAACAACACAGGTGAAATTTACCAGATGATAGCTGAAGGAGCTGAATACGGTATGATAACGATGGAGCAGGATTTGAGGAGGCTTTATCTTGAGAGAAAAATTTCACTTGAAACCGCGATTAACTTTGCAAATAATAAGAGAAGGATGCAACAACTCTTACAGGCAGCTTAAAAAATTAATTTTTATTAAAGATGGCAAGAAATAAAAAATTTTCAGGTAAACTTGCTGTTGGGATTTTCGTTGACGGTTTATCTCTGCAAGTTGCTTGTCTTGCGAAATCGGGAAAGAAAGTGAGATTTGTCGATGCTCAAATTGTAAATCTCGCAACCAAACTTGAAACGACCGTTGCTGGTGCACAATTAATTGAACAATCAACATCACCCGCTGAGGTGACCCCAATAGATATAACTTCTGAAACTGCCACCGCTGATTTGCTTTTCACAGAAGCTGGCAAGGGCGCTCAAGATAATGCTTCGATATTAATCGGGGTTTTAAGCAAATATCCCAAGCGAAGATATAAACTTGCCATTTCAACATCGGAGCCATATATTTACTACGCTACTTTTGAATCGAATTGGGGATTGAAAAAAGACAAACTCAAGGCAAAGCTGATCGAGGAGTTATCCAAAGGCAGAGCAAATGGAACATTGGCACCCGATGCGGTAAATTACATCGAATTTCCTGATGGCTCTGTTCTCGCTATAGTCCGCGATTTGAGGATTGTTTTGATAGATTTGCTCGATAGCATAAAAAAATCGATAGGTGGGAGAATTCCGAAGATATCTTTCGTTGAAAGCTCCGAAATTTCACTTGTTAACCTGGTAAAGTTGAATTACAAGCTTCCGCCAAATACGATAACAGTTATAGTTTATGTTGGGCATGAATTCAGCAGATTGATTTTTATGAAGGGGAACAGCCTTTATCATATTTCCCCGGTCATTGGAGAGGGCATCGATTCATACAATATTGCGAACACAATCTATAGCAGGTTGATACTTGAGCAGGATAGTCTTGGTTTACCACTTATAAATAAAATAATCCTTGCTGGCGAAGCTCAATCTGCAGGGGTTAAAGAGATTCTTGAGCAAATGTTCCCGGAGGATGTGGATATCGACTATATAAAGTTTCCGAATTTATCTCCAGATGGTGCTGACCCACTTCTTCTTGAAAATTTGCCGAGGGTTGCAGTAGCAATTGGTTCGGCTTGGAGAGCGCTTGAAATTCAGAATAAGGAACTTTATTCTATCGATTTGACGCCGTTTGAGACTCGAGAAGGACAGAAGGTGTTTAAGCTTGGAATTCTTGGTTGGATATTTTTACTTTTAATTCCACTTTTAACTTTCCAGGTTACAACAAGGATAGCGGAAATGAATAAAGCACTTAAAGGGGTTCAAACGGAGCTTCAAAGAAAAAAATCTGAACTTGCGGAACTTCAAACTATACAAGAGCAGGTTGAATTTGCAAGGCAAAAGTTAGCGTATTATAAGTCAACTTTCGGAGTTCTTGATTCAATGCGAGCGAAAACGGATATATGGAGTGAGTTTCTGCACAAGATTTCAACCGAAGCTAAAAATGTAGGGCGGATATGGATTACCGATATTGACGCATCTGACCCTAACAATATCACAATCAGAGGTTATTCACTTTACAGGAATAGAATTCCGAGGTTTTCAAATGCGATTGGAAATGCGACGTTAATGCGAGTTCAAGTTCAAGAGATTAGAGGTAAAACAGTTTATCAATTTGAGATAAAAGCGAGCATAGAGCCGACTAAGCAGGCTAAAAAATAAATTAAGGTCTAAAATTGCCGTATAAAACAAGAAATACGCTTATACTTCTCACTTTTCTCATTATAATTTCCGCTGTCGGAGGATTTTTCATTTTTTATCATTATCCCAAGAAGATAAACGAAGCCAGGGCTGAAGTTCGCAGAACCGAGCAGCAGATCAATGCCCTTGCTGATTTGCAAGTTGAACTTTATAATCTGCAGAAGCAGATAAAAGAAGAGCAGGAAAAGCTTGCGCAACTTGATAAGCAAATCGTTCCTGACGTCACGCCTGCGATGACTTATTCATATCTGAATTCGATTTTAAACTATGCTGGATTTGTAAAATTTGATATGCTTTATATGGGAAGCAAAAGGGCACAGAAGTATGCTTACAATATCTACGACATAAAGGGTGAGGCTTCGTTTAACAACATTTATAAATTTATCTGGTATATCGAAAGAGGACCTCAAATCTACAGGATAAGTCGAATTAATTTGCGCGGGGTGGAGACAAGAGATGAGCAGACGAAACAATTTCAAGTAGTTATCCCATTTCAAATGGAAGTCCATGCACTTTATGCTGATGTCAAGGACTTGCCACCTATAAAGAGAACTCTTGATGATGTTACGGTTGAGGAAGTTAAGAGTCCTTTTGTCCCATACATTTATAGAGAATTGCCACCAAATACAAAAGGATTGTTGGAAGTTGAAAGAGCTGATTTAAAAGCTGTAATCCCGGGAAGAGCCTTTATTGCTGACCATACGGGTAAGATTCACGTTCTGAAGGAAGGCGATGAAGTTTATCTTGGTTATGTGACGAAGATTGACATCGAAAAGAACCAAGTTGAGTTTACACTTAACAAAGCTGGCATAGTTGAGAAATTTGTTTTGAAACTTAGATTTGGACAATAAAAATAACGAGAGAGGTGAGATGAAGCGAAGAATAATAATCTTTTTCTTTCTTTTTGAAATTTTCACAGGCTTAGTTCTTTCACAAATTGGGGGACGTCCAAGGGAGTTAAGAAGAGCTTATGTTGCTCCTGAAGAGGTTGTCTCGATGTCAAGAACAATGCCATTTAATCAAGCCTTGCAGATATTCAATGATATAAGCAAAAAGTTTTTGGGAAAAGTTATAATCGACCCGGAATCCAGGACAATTCCGATAGGAGTTGATATCGACAGGATGCATTGGCTTGATGCTTTTGAACTTATATTGAGGGCAAACAAACTTTGGTATGAGGAATATCCGGATTATATAAAAATCATCCAACTTGCTGAGATTGGGGTTCCAACTGCGCCGACTGCTCCACCAAAGGAAGAAGAAGCCAAGATAAAATTCGAAACAAGAGAAGTGATGATTTCGGCTGTTTTCTTTGAGGCAGATGCTGCAAAACTTAAACAATATGGTTTCAGTTGGGAGTTTTTCAGAGGGAAAGATGTTAATCTTGGGGTTACTATGTCGGCGGCGGATGGGAAAACAGGCTTGTTTACTGTTGATGTGAATCCATCCCTTGATTTCGGAAGTTTGCTTGCGATTTTTAAGGCTCTTGAATCTCAACAAGTTGGCGAGGTCATAGCTAATCCAAGGATAACGGTTATGTCGGGTCAAGAAGGGCAAATTCAAGTTGGGAGCGATATTTCAACAACTGTGAGAGATTTTGCCGGAAACGCTATAACACAGTTTATATCGACAGGTTCAATAATCAGAGTTAAACCTGAGGTTATAAGATATGACACTGTTTATTTTATTTCGCTTACACTCAACATAGAGAGAAGCAATGTGGCAGGGATTGCGCCTCAGATAACGATAAATAAATCATCCGCTCAAACGAGGATTTTGCTTTTGGATGGAGAAGAAACAATTATCGGTGGTCTTTATATAAACGAAGAAAGAAAAATCCGAGAGGGAATTCCGATACTTAAAGATTTGCCTTGGTGGTTTTTTGGTTTGAGATATTTGTTCGGTTTCGATACAAAAACGATATCTAAAAAAGAGTTAATAATTCTTTTGAAGGCTGAACTTTTGCCAACGCTCGCGGAAAGATTTAGGGCAAAGGCAGAGAGAGTAATTGAACGACCAACTTTGAAAGAGGAAAGGGAAAAATTATTGCGCGCTTTGGAAGAATATAAAAAACAAATAAAATGAGTTAATCGATGAGAAATTATGTGATCACTTGGGTTTTGCTAATTTCCCTATTTTTTTACTTTGGTTGTAAGAAAGCAGTTGAACCTGAACAACAACAGCAAAAATTAGTCACTTTAAAGGGGCAAGTTTTGGATTCGAGGACAGGTTCGCCCATTGATAGCGCTATTGTAAAAATTGTCGGGATAACTCCGCAAATTATATCTTATACAGATTCACTTGGATTTTATCGTGCGAGTTTTGAAATTGACGCTGAAACTGAAGTCAATGTGATAGCTTTTAAAGAAGGTTATGAACCAGATACAGCGGTTGTCCTTGCTGTTCCGGGAAGAAATATAAATGTTCCGAGTTTAATGTTAAACAGGGTTGCTCCGGAGACGCCGATAAGTGGTGAAGCAGCGAGCATAGTTTTGATTTCTCAAAGCGCGAAAAATATCGGGGTTAAGGGAAGTGGCTCTGTTGAAACTGCTCAGCTCGTTTTCGAAGTTCAAGACTCAAGTGGCAAACCAGTTGATTTAGCTCATTCTGTTGAAGTTAGTTTCAGGATCGGCTCTGGACCTGGCGGCGGTGAATTTGTCTATCCTCCGAAGGCTAGGACCGACAGCAAAGGTAGGGTTACCGCAAATATAGTCAGCGGTACAAAGTCTGGTGTGGTTCAAATAATCGCAGAAACAGTTGTTGGAACACAAACAATCAGGTCTCTCCCCGTTGTGATAGTTATTCACGGTGGTTTGCCTGATTCAGCTCATTTCAGCATAGCCCCAGAAAAACTTAATTTCCCGGGCTACAATATATTTGGATTGACAAATAAAATAACTGCCTATGTTGGGGATAAATATGGGAATCCTGTTAAACCCGGCACCGCGGTCTACTTTACAACGACAGGTGGAATTATTGAGGGTTCGACTTTAACGGATGACCGGGGGCAAGGAACTGTTAATTTAATTTCCGCTGAGCCAAGACCAAATCATCCAGTCCTTGGACCAGGTTATGCTGTTGTAACCGCAACGACAGCTGATGAGAATCAGAGGACGATAAAAGCTGAAACTATTGTCCTTTTCTCAGGGATTCCGGTCATAACCGTTGACCCGATGAGTTTTGATATTCCAAATTTAGGTTCTCAAGTTTTCAATTACACAGTTAGCGACCAAAATGGAAATCCGCTTTCCGGTGGAACGACAATAAAAGTCACAATTGATGGTAAAGATATCAGAGCTCTTGGCGACCTTGATATCGTTTTGCCTGACACAAGGGATAGAAGTTGGACGAGATTTTCATTCGCAATTCAGGATACCGCGGGTGATGTGACTGAAAGACCCGTACTTATAAGGATTTCAACCGTGGGACCAAACGGTTCCGCGACGGTTAGCATTCAAGGCAAAGCAAGATAATAAAATAAAAACAGAGGTGAGTTCAAAATGGCTGAAAAATCAAGAGTACTTGTTGTTGATGATGAAGAAGCATTGAGATATTTGCTAAGCACAGAACTTGCAGCGGAAGGTTACGAGGTCGAAACAGCTGGAGATGGAGACGAAGCAATTGAAGCGATAAAGCAAAAAGATTATGATGTTGTTTTGCTTGATATTAAAATGCCACGAGTTGATGGATTTGAAGTTCTTAGATTTATAAAACAGAACAAGCCTGAAATTAAGGTGATAATGTTGACTGCTTATGCTGATGTGAAAAACGCGATAGAAGCTTTGAAACTTGGAGCATCTGATTTTGTCAGTAAGCCGTATGACCTTGAAGATATTTTAACTTCGATTAATCGCGCCCTCGGTAGGTAACTTTAAAATCACTATTCCTTCCTTAAGCCGATCTCGGTTCGGGTCTCTCCGAATGAGATCGGTTTTTGTTTTTAAATAACACAAAAAGATGTTTTTCCAATGTTTTCACAAAAGTTGATTCAAACATTAAAATCTGCCAAATCAGTTGTAGTATTAACTGGCGCCGGAATCTCCGCAGAAAGCGGAGTTCCCACTTTTAGAGGGCAAGAAGGTTTATGGAAAAAATTTAAACCTGAGGAACTTGCAACATTTGAAGCGTTCATCCGAAATCCAGAGCTCGTTTGGGAATGGTATAATTACAGAAGGAAATTGCTCTTGGAAGTGCAGCCGAACCCAGGTCATTATGCTCTCGTTGAACTTGAGAATCTATTCCCCAATTTTACTTTGATAACACAAAATGTGGATAACCTTCATAGAAGAGCAGGGAGCAGAAATGTCGTTGAACTTCATGGCAACATCGAGAGAAATTATTGTATCAAATGTGGAAAAAGATATGACGATGTAAATTTTGCGATTGAATTGAAAAGTCCGAGATGCGAATGTGGTGGGTTGATAAGACCTGATGTTGTATGGTTTGGTGAACTATTGCCGGTTGACGCTTGGGAGAAGGCGGAAGAAGCAGCGTCAAATTGTGATGTTTTCTTTTCTATTGGAACATCGGGGGTTGTTTATCCTGCTGCATCTTTGCCTCAAATTGCAAAAAGAAGCGGAGCTTATACTGTTGAAATTAACATCGAGCGGACGGATTTGTCTTGGTTCATGGATGAAGTTATAATTGGAAAATCTGGCGAAGTTTTGCCCGAACTGGTTAAAAGGATAAAGGGAGAGTTAGTAAAGTAGAAAAATCTACAACCTTTTCGCGAGTACAACAGTTGACTTTTGTCGAAATGTTTCGTTGTTTTCTGATGTCGCCTCGAATAAAATTATGTAAATTCCGATTCTTAAAATCCTACCATCGTCTCCGGTCCCATCCCAAATTAAATTTCCAATTTGATTTGAAAATTGATTATTCGCAAGCGTTTTAACAAGCCGACCGTTAGAATCAAAAATCTTCACATTTATAACCCCGCTGTTAAATGGCAAAATATAAGAAATTAAACATACATCGTTAAATCCGTCTCCATCAGGTGAAAATGGATTTGGGTTTATTGTAAGCGACGCCATTTGCGGTTGGGGTGAAAGTTCAATAAAAGCAGAATTCTTGCGTCCAGGGGTTCCACCAGCTTTTGATGATGAACTCGACCAGCTTGACCTCTCATGCGAAGGTAAATTATGATTCACTTTTTCAAGAGATATCCCTTTTGTACTTTGAAGCATTGGGCTATGCCAGGTTGAGGAATATCTAACGCTGTCAATTATCTTACCGGTTAAATCGGAAATCACGACATCGTCAAAGTCGTTGTTCAAACTTAAACCTCTGTTAAGCACAGCGATTTTAAAATCGATCGAATCATTTGGATTTAGATATTTATAAATCGTCGAATCTGAAGCAATAATAACAAATTCGTTCGGATAAATGATTAAATCAGACGAAGCAAGCGTTATAAAATTTGCCTTTCCTTCTTGATTTCGCATATCGTTGAACTTCCAATTTTTTAAATTGATTGGCTTATCGTGGCGGTTGAACAGTTCAATATATTCACAGTATCCTGGGAGAGGGTCGAACATTATCTCGTTTATAGTTATGCAACTTGAAGGGTAACTGACATTTATCTTTTTCGTCAGTTTATTGTTTTTTAAGTTTTCATCCGACGCAAAGTCGATAGAAAATGTCAAATTATTCTCGCCCGGCTCAAGATTTGGAATCCCCAAGTTTACACTTGTGGAGTCTTTTTTGTTTAATGTGATTTGAAAACTTTGATTTAAGATTTGCTCAGTTTCCGTTGAATCTTTGAAAACTTTAATTGAAAAATCTCTGACCTGTTGTAATCCGAAGTTTTGAACTGTGATTTCAACATTTAAAGTCTCGCCATAGTCCAACAGAGATGGAGCTTTAACGGATAAAATTCTAAGGTCAAAATTTTTTCTTTTCACACTGTTTTCTCTTCCTGGGGTTGCTTTGAGCGAATCCGCGGGGATTGACCAATTAGATGAATCTGTTGATGGCTCGTCAAAATCGATCCTTTCAATCGAAAATCCCGGCTTTCCCCAAGTTCCAAAATATCGAACCGAGTCAATCTTTGCCTCCGTGTGGTCGTAAATTACGATAGCGTCTTCGGTGTTGTTAAGCGTTGGAAGTGACAGTGTTATTATTCGAGATGGGATTTGATTTTGATAAAAATTCAAAATAGAGCTGTCCCTCGATAAAACGATATATTCACCCGGTTGAATCAGAAAATCTTTACTTGTTAGTGTCACTTTGCTTGACGCGTCTGATATTTGCCAATTTTTTAAATTGATAACGCTTTCGCTTGGGTTGTAAATCTCTACCCATTCAGGCTCATCGCCAAGCGGAGCATACATCACCTCACTTATTAAAATCGTTCCTTCCGGTAGTGAGACATTGATTTTTATGTTGAATGTGTTGTTGAGCGTATCCTCATCTTCCGGGTGAAAAACTTTTGCAAGCAAATTGTATGTTTTCACATCCTGGGGTGTGAAATGGGAAATTATTTCAGTTGACTCGTCCGCGGAGATTTGCCCGGTGAAAATTTTCTCGTCGATTAAGTTTTCATCTTCAAAAATTTTTAAGGTGAAATTTCCAAGCGGAAATTTGCCTATGTTTTTGACGGTTAGTTTTAATTCAACAGGCACAGACTTTAAAACTGGTTTTGAGAACTTGCAATCTGTGATGGTTAAGTCTTTATCTTTCTGAGTGAGTGAATTTTTTAAAAGAGGTGTCGCTTTAAATGGACTTTTTGAAGTTCCCCAGTTTGATTCGAGATTTGATGGTTGTTCTGGTGATACTCTTTCAAGTGAGTATCCGTTCGCTCCACCCATACTTGAAAAATAATAAACGGAGTCGATCAAATTTCCGTAAGGGTCATAGATTCTAATTGCATCTTCATCGTTATTTAGAATTGGAAGTGAAAGAATTAAAATTTTTCCCACGTTGGTTTTAAGCCAAGGATAAAGAGCAGTGAAAGTATCTTTTGAAGTTATCACCGCGAAATCGTTAGGTCCGATGACAAAATCGACATTAACTGTTCTCAAAGTTTGTGAATCCGCAATCTTCCAATTTTTGAGATTGACGCTTTCGTTTGTCTTGTTGTAAAGTTCGACCCATTCGGGTTCGGGCGATTTCGGAGCATACATTATCTCGTTTATAACAATTGAGTTGAACGAAAGTGGCTGTTGAAGAATTGATATGGTTTTCTTGACGATGTTATTCACTTCATCTTCATCATTTGGTAGGACAACTTTCAAAAGGGCTTGATAATTGCCGGAAAGTAAACTGGGAACGTAAAGTTCAACTGCAATTGAATCAGTTGAGTTCAATCTGTAAGATATGCTCGAGTCAGCAAGCTTCTCATTATCTTGAAAAACTGAATCTTTGTTTAAATCGATGAAAAATTGGAGAGAAAAATCTTCAACTGTGTTAATCCCAAGATTGTATATCGTTGTTTTAACTTTAAAATCTTGTCCTTGAAAAATTTGGGATGGTTCCGTCGTGAAAGTTTTTATCGAAATATCTCTAAACTTTGCCATTATGCTGTTTTTTCTCCCTGGCGTGCTTCTTTCAGGGTCGATGGAAATCCCCCAAGTTGATTTAAAATTCGAGTTTAAATTTGGATAAATTCTTTCTATCGAATACCCACTCCTTACCCAATTGCTTTTATAATAGACGCTGTCGATGACCAACCCAGTTGAATCGAACAAAACGACAGCATCTGAGTCGTTCCTAAAACGAGACGATGGGAGTTGGGGCACTATGAAGACTTTTGAAGGTATATAAGCATGGAAATAGTAAATCGTGTCGCTTCTCGTTATGACAGCATAACTGTCAGGTTGAAGGAAGTAATCTTGAGTTGTGATCGTATACTTTGTGTCTGTAAGTCGATTTGATATTTTCCAATTTTTAAGGTTTACGGGTTCAGTTGAGAAATTTAAAATTTCAATCCATTCGGGTTCACCACCAGAGGGAGCGTTCATAATTTCGTTTATCACAACCTGTTGAGCTAAAGCTTCTGAGGCGAAAAGTAGAGCGACTGCTAAATTTAAAAATTTATTCATAACTTAAACGCTTGTTTTTGAGTATGAAAATTGTTGCGACGACCAATACGAAGCTTGCTAGTACACTTCCCTCTGGACCGAATTCACCGCCAGAGATTAAATTTTTTGATGTGATTTCGACATAAAAAACCGTTTCAAAAAGATTTATTCCACTTACAGGGAGCGAGAATAAATAACCTTGGAAAAAATTCCAGGAGAAATGAAGCGAAATTGGAAGCCAAAGCGAGCGAGTTTTCACGTAAGCAGAGGAAAGCCAGACGCCCGCGAGAAAAACATTGATCAAAGCGATTGAATTTACATTCGGATTTTGAAGATGCGCAATTGAGAAGAGCAAAGAGAAAATTAATGTCGCAATAAATGGGTTTGTCCCATCGATCAATCTTTGAAAGGGGTAACCGCGGAATAAAATTTCCTCAGCAAACGCAACGAGCAGGAAGAATATCGTCACTTTGAAAATTTCGGGGAAAATTTGATTTAATGTGAAGTCGTATTTGTAATATCCAAGAATTGCATTTGGCAAAACAACGAGTGCTATCATCACGAATCCTACGACTAGCCCAATTAAAATTTCATATGCTGTTTTTGGACGGATTTTTAAACCGATTTCTATAAAACGACTTTTTTCAAAAACCCGCATCATAATCAAAGTTGAAATCGCCACCGAAGATAAAAAAACAAACTCTGAAATTATTACTTCTATTGATAAATCGACAGTTGAAAGAAATGACATTACGAAATCAAGAAACATAAAAGTTGCAAAGAAGACTAGGAAAAAAATCAGAATTTTCCAGCCATTTCTAAGTTTGCTTTCGTTTTTGAGAAAGATTGAAGGCATCAGATGATTTTGTTCGGTTTTACTATGTTGTTATTCTAGAGTGTTTTAAAGCCTTTTTCCCTATGTCAGTTCTGTAGTGCATCCCCTTGAATTTGATCTTTTCGACCGCTTCGTAAACCCTTTTTATTGTGCCTTCGAAGTCATTTTCTCTCCCTATCGCGGTCACGCCGAGGACGCGCCCACCTGCAGTTAAAATTTTCCCGTTAACCTTTTTCGTCCCAGCATGAAATACGATGATATCATCCATTTTCTTGACTTCATCAAGCCCAAAAATTTCCATCCCGGTTTCATAATTATCTGGGTATCCAGCTGATGCGATGATTACACAAACAGCGGTTGCTTTTTTTATGCTGTGATTAAAATTTTTAATCCCTCCGTCTATCGCTCTTGTGAACATATCAATTACATCTCCATCCAACAGTGGAAGCACTACTTGTGTCTCCGGGTCGCCAAATCTGCAATTAAACTCAAGAACTTTTGGTCCTTCATCTGTAAGCATAAGCCCGCAGTATAAACAACCTTTGTATTCGCGCCCCTCATTTTTCAAGCCTGAAATTGTTCGTTCAATGATTTGAGTTTTTATTTTTTCGAGCGTCTTATTGTCGATAAATACTGCTGGGGCATAAGAACCCATACCGCCGGTGTTTTTTCCTAAGTCGTTGTCGAAAACTCTTTTGTAATCCTGCGCAGGCGCAAGCAAAATGAAATCTTCGCCATCCGTTACCGCGAAAACAGAGGCTTCTTCGCCGGTTAAAAATTCTTCTATGACGACTTTTTCTCCCGCTTGACCAAAAATTTTATCAACGAAATATAAGTTGATTGTATTAATTGCTTCGTCAATGCTTTCGCATATTGTGACGCCTTTTCCTCCGGCGAGCCCATCTGCTTTTATGACAATGGGCGGTTTTAAACTCTTGATAAATTTTTTGGCTTTTTCAATTTCATCTGCTGTAAATGTCTCATAATTTGCGGTAGGTATCCCATATTTCTTCATAAAGTTTTTTGCGAAGACTTTGCTACTTTCAATTTCTGCAGACATCTTCCTTGGACCGAAAATTTTCAATCCGTGTGATTCGAACAAATCTACAATTCCAAGCGATAAAGGAAGCTCAGGGCCAACGACAGTAAGGTCGATTTTATTGTCGATTGCAAATTTTAAAAGTGAATTTAAATCATCAACTTTAATTGGGACTGTTTCTGCAAGTTCAGAAATGCCAGCGTTTCCTGGGGCGCAAAAGATTTTCTCTACACTTTTTGATTGCGCAATTTTCCAAACTATTGCATGTTCTCTTCCTCCACCACCTATGACGAAGACTTTCATATCGAAATATAATTTTGTTTATTGAACAAGATTTTCAAGTTCACGCACAAGGTTTATGATTATCTTGTTTATGTCGTAATTTTCCCGGTTTATGTTTGGGATTATTTTTCTGTCGATTGTGAAAAGTTCAAATGCTTTCTCGAGAGCATCAACGATTGATGAAGGCTCGTTTATATCAGCTATGATTGAGTTTTTGTAATCGCCGATTATGTATCTGTAGTTGTTTTGTCCGTTGATTATGGCTATGTAAGGTTTGCCAGATGCAATGTAGTCATAGGGGATATTGGGGGTGTCGAAATCGTCCATGTAAATCAAGAAATCCGATGAAAGCAAAACTTTGATGTAATTTTCGCGCTGAATGTTAAGATAAATTTTAGTGTTTTCTTTGAGAGAAAGTTTTGATAGTAGGTTCAGTGTTTCGCTCGTAGGTATCCCAATCAAGTTAAGTAGAAGTGAATGTTTAAAGCGTTGTTCTTTTTTAATAATATTGGAAAGGGCTGTTAGAAACAATTTGAACTTCTTCCCACCTATCTTACCTGAGCAAAATGTGAGGGTGAATTTCCCATCATCGATGTTTGATGTATAATTTTGAAATTCTGAGAAATCCGCGCCGGTGGGAATTATTTTGACGGAATTATAATCAAGGAAAAGATAATTTTTAAGTAGGTGGTCTTTTATTCTTCTATTGTCGACGAGTAGAGTTGAAGCGAATCTTAAAAGTTTTTGCTCTTTCGAATTTGGAGTTTTTTTCTGTGTCAGGATGCCGGAGTAATCGATGACCAATGGAATTTTAAATTTTTTTGAAAGTTGTGCGCCGATGTAAACTGATGAGAGCGGCGGGACGAAAGAAAGGATGACATCGTGTTTCTCAGATTTTAAAATTTTTTCGCCTAATTTAATTGCTCTGGTTCTCCAAATGTTTTCTTGCTCTTGTAAGCCGAAAATTTTCGCAATTGAAGATATGATAGTTGGGAAAATTTCTTTTTTGATGTCGGGGAAATTTGCAGATGCAATTTTTGAAAATGGTTTCAAAAGATTGACCGCATAAATTTTGGCACCGCTTTCTTTAATTGGTTCTGAAAGTGTGAAATCTTTAAGCGCTGGGAAAATCGAATGATGCAAAGTTAAAACGGAAGAACGCCATCCGTAATTTGTTAGATACTTGATGAAGTTTAACGACCTAATGCTTGGGCCATAAACTACCGGAGGGAAATAGTAAGTTATCATTAGAACTTTTCCCGGCATCAGAGCTCAATCAAATTTCTTGGCAATGTTGTTAAAGTTTCTGCTGTTGAATTTATTAGAATGTCATCCTCGATTCTAACTCCACCAATTTCCGGAATATAGATCCCGGGTTCAATGGTTATCACATTTCCTTTTTGTAGCACATAATCGCTTTTTGGAGCGACCCTTGGCAATGTGTGAATTTCTGTGCCGATTCCGTGACCGAGAGAATGCCCGAAGAATTTACCATACCCTTTTTGCTTGATATAGCTTCTTGCGATCGAATCAAGTTCATTTGCCTTCAAACCTGCGCGTGCGTTCTCAATAGCTCTGGTTTGGGCATCAAGGACAATTTGATATATTTTCCTTTTTTCACTTGAGATTTTTCCAATGGCAATCGTTCTTGTTATATCTGAATAATAACCGTTATAAACACATCCAAAATCTATCAGGATGAGTTCGCCTTTTTTCAATTTTTTCTCCGATGCAACTCCGTGTGGAAGAGCGCTTCTCCAACCGCTTGCGACAATTATGTCAAACGCGTCTTTTTCCGCGCCGAATTTTTTGTGTAGATAGGAAATTTCTGCTGCAATCTCAATTTCGGAAACCCCGGGCTTTATGATGTTTAAAATTTCGTTGAAAACTTTTTCGCTTATCTTTATAGCTGTTTTTATATTTTCGATTTCATCGGGAGTTTTAACCGCAGAAATTTCCTCAATGAAATTTTTCGTCGGTATAAATTTTACGCTTTTAAATCTTTTCTTTAGCTCATTCGCAAACGAAAAAGAAACGTGCTCCGATTCGAAACCAATTCTCTTTAATCCTTGAAATATGCCCTTTTCTTGGATTAAATCGAGAAGAGTTTTCCCAGTTGCTATCAGTTTTTTGAAATTTTTGATTTGAGTTTTAGCCTGCTCTTTATATCTGAAATCAGTTATAAAGAAAGCATTATCTTTGCTTATCAGGCAAAGCCCTGATGACCCAGAGAAACCTGTGAGATATCTTATGTTGGGGAGATGATTTATGAGAATTGCATCGATTTCGAATTCGTTAAGTTTCTTCCTTACCTTTTCTAGTTTAATTTTTGAATCGCTCATTTCGATACGCTATAATTTGGAGCTTCTTTTGTTATTATTACATCGTGGGGATGGCTTTCACGCAAGCCGGCATTTGTCATAAGTATAAATTTCGTCTTAAGCTTCATCTCTTCGATATTTCTCACACCGCAATATCCCATCGCTGACCTTAATCCACCGATTATTTGATAAACAACATCGCTTAGCGGACCTTTGTATGGAACCATTCCCTCGATTCCCTCAGGGACTAGTTTTTTCACATCGTCTTCAACATCTTGAAAATATCTATCGCTACTTCCGGATTTCATCGCCTCAATCGAACCCATACCTCTATAAACTTTGTAACTTCTTCCCTCATACAAAACTTTTTCACCCGGACTTTCCTCGGTTCCGGCAAATAAAGCTCCAATCATAACGGAATCAGCTCCTGCTGCGATTGCCTTTGCGACATCTCCTGTTTGTTTTATTCCTCCATCTGCTATTATTGGGATTTTGTATTTCATCGCTACTTCAGCGCAGTTCATTATAGCGGTTATCTGTGGGACGCCGACACCAGTTACAACTCTCGTTGTACATATTGAACCAGGACCAATTCCAACTTTGACCGCATCTGCTCCAGCTTTTATTAGTTCAAGTGTTGCTTCACCGGTTGCAACATTGCCAGCTATCACATCAAGTTCGGGAAATTTTTTCTTTATCTTTTTAAGCATTTCTATGACGCCTTTTGAATGCCCATGCGCTGTATCAATTACGATTACATCAACGCCTGCTTTTTTGAGCTCTTCAACCCTTTCAAGTGTATCTGACCTAACTCCGACAGCAGCTCCTACACGCAAGCGTCCATGTTCATCTTTACAAGCGTTGGGATATTTTTTCTTCTTTTGAATGTCTTTAAATGTTATCAATCCACGCAAATACCCATTTTTATCGACGACAGGAAGTTTTTCGATTTTATATTTTTGTAGAATCTTTTCCGCTTCCTCAAGCGTCGTTCCAAGTGGTGCAGTTATTAAATTTGAATTGGTCATATATTTTGAAACCTCCGCATCCAAGTCAGGGTTAAATCTTAAATCTCGATTCGTCAATATCCCAACAAGTTTCCCGTTTGAATCGATAATTGGGATCCCAGAAATTTTATAGTGGCTCATAATCTCAAGCGCCTCTCGAACCTTTCTATCAGGTGTAAGCGTAATCGGATTTAAAATCATTCCGCTTTCATAGCGTTTAACCTTATCAACCTCGCTTGCCTGCCTTTCGATGCTCATATTTTTGTGAATTATACCAATTCCGCCTTCCCTTGCGATGGCAATAGCCATTTCCGACTCAGTCACAGTGTCCATAGCTGCGCTTAAAAGCGGGATGTTTAGTTTTATTCTTTGCGTTAATTTCGTTGAGACGTCGACATCACGTGGTAGAACCTCTGATCTAGCTGGGACAAGCAGAACATCGTCAAATGTATATGCAGAGCCAATGATTTTATTTTTTGCGAATTTACTATTTCGTGGCATTGTAAATTTGTGTTTTTAAATTAGTTTTAAAAGTTTCAAAATAAACTCTAATGCATCGCGATTTAGGAAAATCATAGCAAACAACAAAATCAAAAACATAATCGTAAACCTTTTCTCAAGCTTTACTATAGCATTCTCAATCTCCTTGTCTAAGTTCAACTCGAACAGATTCGATTTTCTCTGTAAGTTCTCCACGGACGGATTCGATTTTCACAGTAAGCTCATTCTTCACAGACTCAGTTTTTTCCATAAGTTCAGCACGCAATGATTCGTTCCTTGCTATAAGTTCATCTCTTAAAGTTTCGATTCTTGCTTCTAAAGCTCTGATTTTTGCTTCAAATTCCACTTTCGTTACCAAATCCTTTAAAAGTTCATCCCTTAACTCAAACTTCGTCTGAGACCACTTATTCGCTATCTCAGTGTCTATCATGGTCTCAAAAGCCTTAATTATTCTCTGTGCTCTTTCTTTTCCAAAAACTTCCTCAAACTCAATATATACCTCAGCAGGTATCGTAAAAGGCATTTTTCTATTCTCCTTTTTATTTATCTAAATGCAGAAAATCCTGTTATATATTCTCCAATTATCAAGGTGTGGATGTCGTGAGTCCCTTCGTATGTTTTCACTGACTCAAGGTTGTTCATATGTCTCATAACCGGATATTCATTCAAGATTCCATTTGCTCCGAGAATATCTCTTGCAAGTCGTGCAATTTCAAGCGCATGGTAAACGTTGTTTCTTTTTGCAAGCGAAACTTGAACATAAGTTGCCTTGCCTTGGTCTTTCAATCTTCCAAGTTGAATGCAAAGCAATTGAGCCTTTGTTATTTCAGTTAGCATATAAACCAATTTCTCTTGCACCAATTGGAACGATGCGATTGGTTTGTCGAATTGAATTCTTGTTTTAGCATATTCAAGCGCTGTTTCATAGCAAGCCATTGCAGCGCCCACAGCTCCCCATGCGATTCCGTATCTTGCTTGAGTTAGACACATAAGAGCTGCTTTTAATCCCTCAGCTTTTGGCAGTATGTTTTCCTCGGGTATCCAACAATCTTGGAAAACAAGTTCGCTTGTGACAGAAGCTCTAAGCGAATGTTTACCTTTCATTTCCGGAGCTTCAAATCCGGGTGTTCCTTTTTCGACTAAAAATCCGCGTATAACCCCATCAAGTTTTGCCCATACAACAGCTACATCTGCGATTGAACCGTTTGTAATCCACATTTTTGTTCCATTTAGCACAAAACCACCGTTTTTATATTCCGCCTTTGTTCTTAAACCGCCGGGATTTGAACCAAAATCTGGCTCAGTTAAACCGAAGCATCCAATTTTCTCGCCGCGTGCAAGTTTCGGAAGCCAATAGTTCTTTTGTTCCTCACTTCCAAATTCATAGATTGGATACATAACAAGCGCACTTTGCACGGAAGCGAAACTCCTTATACCGCTATCCCCGCGTTCAAGTTCTTGCATAATTAACCCATAAGCGACATTATTCAAATTTGCGCATCCATATTTTTCCGGCAAAGTTGCCCCAAAAATTCCAAGTTCAGCCATCTCCGGAACAAGGTGAATTGGGAAAGTTCCTTCCATATAATGTTTTTCAATTATCGGTATAACTTTTTCATCAACCCATTCTCTAACTGTGTCACGGACCATCCTTTCCTCTTCGGTGAGAAGTTCCTCAGTGTTATAGAAATCGACGCCCTTGAACTTTGTCCCGATAATCATTTTGACTTTTGAATTTTTGTTTTGGATTTGGAACTAAATTATCAAAAAATCTATCTAAATGCAAAAAGAAAGACGAGCCTTGAACATCTGCAGAATTTTTTATAACTTTTCAATAAGGAAAACAAAACTAGGAGAATGGTATGAGAAGAAAAACTCTCCTTCTGGTCTCATTAATCGCAGTTTTAGCCTCGCTTATCTTCGCTCAAACCTATACCATCGAGCAATATCTGAACATAAGAAGTGCAACCGCCCCAACCATCTCGCCTGACGGTAAGTTTATAGCTTATTTGACAGATATAACTGGAACAAATCAGGTTTGGAAAGTTGGAATTGATTTCGGATGTCCCGAACAATTAACATTTTTCGATGAAAGAGTTCAATTTATCTCGTGGAATCCAAAGGATAAATATTGGATTTTGTTTGGAAAAGATATAGGGGGAAATGAATATACTCAACTTTTTCTTCTCAAATCCGATGGAAGCGAGATAAGAAGGTTGACTTACAATGATAATGTAATCTATAACTTCGGAGCATGGTCGGGAGATGGAACGATGTTTGCATTTACTTCAAATGAGAGGAATAGAGCATTTTTTGATGTTTATGTGATGAATATAAAAACTGGAAAAGTTGAACTTGTCTGGCAAAATGATGGTAATAATTCGGTTGTAGCGTGGTCTCCGGACAATAAGTATATTTTGGTTTCACAAAATAGAAGTAGTTTTGATAACGACCTTTACCTGATCGAGTATGAAACGAAGAAGGTTTACAATATAACCCCACACACAGAACCGGCAAGGTATATTGGAGTTAAATTTTCGAAAAACAGCAAAAGAATTTACCTTCTCTCTGACCAAGGCAAAGAATTCCTTGGCATCGCTTATATCGATCTGCCAATGGGAAAGTTGAATTACATTTATAACGCTAACTGGGATGTGGAATCGATTGAACTTTCAAAAGACGGTAAATGGCTTGCCTTTATTTTAAATGTCGATGGTTATAGCGAAGTTTATTCGTTAAATCTTGCTACGAAAACGATAAAAAAACTTAACTTCCCGAAAGGTGGGGTTATCGGCAGTTTGAGGTTTACTCCTGATGGCAAAAAAATTATCTTCACATATCAAAGCCCTGTTAAGAATCAGGACATTTATTACTACGATTTAGTCACCGGAAATTACAAACAAATAACTCATAGTTCGACAGCTGGGATTCCACCGTCATCTTTTGTTAACGCCCAACTTGTTAAATTTAAATCGTTCGATGGGCTTGAAATTCCAGGTTATCTTTATCTTCCAAAGAATGCCAAAAAAGATGGTTCGCTTCCTGCCATCGTTTCAATTCATGGCGGACCCGAAGCCCAGGAATATCCTCGTTTTTCCGCACTTTATCAATATTTCGTCAACAATGGTTATGTTGTTTATGCTCCTAACATTCGCGGAAGTACAGGCTATGGTAAAACATATGCATCACTTGACAATACAACGAAGAGAAAAGATGCAATTAGAGATGTTTCGATGATACCAGAATTTTTGAAATCAACTGGTTATATCGATCCAAATAAAATCGTGGTTTACGGTGGAAGTTATGGCGGTTATATGACTCTCGCTGCGGTTACATTTTATCCTGAACTTTGGGCAGCTGGGGTTGACCTAGTTGGAATTTCAAACTTTTTAACTTTCTTGAGAAACACCGGCGCGTGGAGGCAAAAACATAGAATGGCAGAGTACGGCGACCCGGAGAAGGACGCGGATTTCTTGAAGGAAATTTCACCATTTTACCATGTCGATAAGATTAAAGCCCCATTGATGATAATCCAAGGCGCAAATGACCCACGTGTTCCAAAGTCGGAATCTGACCAAATCGTTGAATCAATTAAATCGCGCGGTGGAGTTGTTGAGTACCTTGTTTTCGAGGATGAGGGACATGGTCTTGCAAAGCTCAAAAACAGAATTAAAGCGTACAAAGCGATTGTTGAGTTTCTTGATAAATATGTAAAAAATAAAGCGAAAGCATCAAATTGATTCTATACCTTGTTCGACATGCGGACGCTGAAACTAAAAAGCCCGGGGCGAGCGATTTTGAGAGAGAGCTGACAGAAATTGGCAGAGAAACAAGTAAAAATATGGCATTGGCTTTGAAAAAGATGGGCGTAAAAGTTGATTTGATAATATCGAGTCCACTTGTTCGAGCAGTTCAAACTGCGGAGATATTTTGCGATGTTATGGGGGTTGAATCCGAAATTTTAAAGTTAAACGAGCTCATCCCGGGCTCCGACTTTCAATTTTTGATTGGGATCATCTCACGCCTTGACGAAGAAAATATACTTGCGGTTGGCCATGAACCTTATCTTGGCGATTTTTTGGCGTGGTTTATATGTTTACCTAAGCGGATTGAGTTTAAGAAAAATAGCGTTGCATGCGTTGAAGTTGAGAGTTTCACTAAGTGTGGCGGGAATTTAAAATGGTTAGTTCACCCGGAACAAATTTTAAACTTGATATAAAAATAAAAAATGGAGCGGGAGACGGGACTCGAACCCGCGACATTCACCTTGGCAAGGTGACGCTCTACCATCTGAGCTACTCCCGCGGTATTCATATATAAATATAATATCGAAAAACGAAAATGTCAAATTTAAATGACGAAATCTTTCAATTTCTTAGCTTACCAGATGAATCCCTTTTTTATTCGCGAGGCGATAAAAATGACCCAAGGATGGGGGATATAGTTTTAAGAGATCGAGAAAAGTTCGAGAATATAGATGTTGTTTTAATTGGCGTTCCACAAGATGAAGGAGTCAAAAGAAACAAGGGGAGACCCGGAGCGAGCAAAGCACCCGATGAGATAAGAAAATATCTTTATCGTCATACGCCTTTCAATTTCAAATTCAAGAAACAGATAACCGATTTAAAAATCTTCGACCTTGGAAACTTAAAGACCGATGGGGAGCTTGAAGAAATTCATCAGCGACTTTCTTTCGTTGTTTATGAGATTATCAAACTTGGAATTTTGCCGATAATTATCGGTGGCGGACATGACATCGCTTTTCCGGATTACCTTGGCTTTGCAAAAAATTTTGAGAATAGAGCAGTTTTAAATATTGACACTCATCTTGATGTAAGGGAAAGCCAACCGAGGAATAGTGGAACGCCATTTAGACAAATTCTCGAGTGCGAATATAAGCCGAACAAATTGATAGAGTTTGGAATACAAAGTTATGCGAATTCAATTTATCATTTTGAATATGCGTTGAAAAATGGGGTCAAAATTTTTACACTCGACGAAGTTAGAGAAAAAGGGATAGATTTCGTTTTGAGCGAAATTCGAGATGAATTAGGGGATACCGCACTTCATTTAAGTTTTGATATGGATTCCGTCAGAGGTGCAGATGCACCTGGGGTAAGTGCAACTTATCCCGATGGATTGAGCGCTGAAGAGGTTATAAAAATTGCATTATACTGCGGTTTGAATTTTAAAGTTAAAGTGCTTGATATCGCGGAAGTAAATTCTGAGTTCGATATCGATGGGAAAACAGCGCGATTAGCATCGCATTTTATTTTGAACTTCTTAACAGGCGTAGCAAACTCAAAAGTTTAGAAGTATATTATCAATTCGTTCGTATCGCTTTTGTATTCAGTTCTGTATGTTGGAAGGTTTTGCGTAGCCGGACCTTGAATCACCTTACCATCTTTGTCAAATTTTGAGCCATGACATGGGCATTGAAATTGTTGTGCGGAATTACTCCAGTTTGTGGTACATCCCTGATGTGTGCAAATCATCGATATCGCCTTGAATGTCGTTTGTCCCGTTCTGAAAACAATTATCTGTGCTGAATCAACTTTAAATGTTTTAAATCCCCCGACCTGAGATAATTCAGGGTGTTCGCTTAGTTTTATCGTGAAGGTTTTGCCTTGTGGAGGTGGTTGAACAGGATTTGAACTATCTTTTGAACAACCTTGAAAAAGCGCTATCAAAGTTGAAGCGCTCATTGATACAACCAAGATTGAGCCGGTAAGTTGGACGAATTGGCGCCTTGATAATTTATCATTAGCCATAGCTTTTCATTTTTTTGTTTTTGCAATATTTATAATCTTAAACATTGCAGTTGAAAATGCGATTCCAAGGAAAATCCCAAAGATAAGCAGTTGATATCTTTTTACATCAAGAAAAATAGAGATCGCTTTACTTGAAAATAACCCAATGCTTGTGAAAGTTAAAGCCCAGATGAACGCACCCGCAAAATTGAAAATCGAAAATTCGAAATGCTTTATCCCAGATAATCCAAATGCAATCGGGATTATGTTTCTGAAACCATATATAAATCTTGAGAAAAGCAAAAGGAAAGCTTTATATTTTTGTATTAAGTTGCCAACTTTCGAGATTTTATCTTTAAAATTTGTCGGAAATAATTTTAACCCAATTCTTGACGCACTGAAAAACAGTTCACCATTGATAGTTGAAAGCAAGGTTGCAATTAACACAACAAACCAAAACTTTGCGGTTCCGGCATAGATTAAATGCCCCGACCCGATTAACGCCACCTCACCTTGAAAGATTATCCCAAGCCCTACCCCGATGTAAACTGTTAATTTAGATATCATAACCCAAGTTTATCCGCTATGGATTTCATGGCATCGATTACGAATTGAATATGCTCATCAAGTGGAATTCCAAGTTCTTCAGCGCCTTTGTAGATGTCGTTTCTATTCACAGACCTTGCGAACGCTTTATCTTTAAGTTTCTTCTTTACCGATTCAACTGTTACTTCTTCAAGTTTTTTGTTTGGTCTAACAAGCGCAACTGCTGTGATGAAACCGCATAGTTCATCGCATGCGTAAAGAACTTTTGCCATCAATGTATCTCTCGGGACCCCGGTATAATCCGCATGACCTAAAATTGCTTTTCGTATATCCTCAGGATAACCTCTCTCTTCAAGAATTTTTGAACCGACCCATGGATGTTGCTCTGGTGAAGGGAATTTCTCGTAGTCGAAGTCGTGAAGAAGCCCAACGATTGCCCATTTTTCTTCATCTTCACCGAATTTTCTAGCATAAGCTCTCATTGCGGACTCGACGGCAAAAGCATGCTTTCTTAAATTTTCACTTTCGGTGTACTCGAAGAGAAGTTTAAGTGCATCCTCGTATGTTGGCGATGGCATAATTATTCCTTATTTTTGTTTTTTTCAAGCCTGATATCTTTCCCAAGCATTAACTTTGACCTTAAAACATCGAAATAACTTACCTCAAGTCGTTTAACAAGCTTGACTTTATAATCTGCTTTTTTAACAATTACTTCGAAAGGTGGTTTAATTTTTCGCTCGATTTGACCGTCCGCGGTGAGAATAATTTCTTTATCGTAAAAGTCAACTCTGACTCTGATGATGCTATCATCTGGGATTACAACTGGTCTTGCGGTTAAAGTATGGGGACAAATTGGTGTGATTGTTATAACATTGCTCGATGGTGTTACAATCGGTCCACCGGCAGCGAGAGAATATGCTGTTGAGCCAGTTGGAGTTGATATTATAAGTCCATCCGCTGTATAGGTTATCAGATATTCATCATTTACAAAAGTTTCAATATCGACAACACGAGTTGAGCCCGCTTTATCAATAACTATATCGTTTAATCCGAAGTAAGTTTCATTCGTTCCAACTACATTTGCCTCAAGGACCATCCTTTCTTCAATCCTGTATTTCCCTTTGCAAATTTTCTTTATGAATTCAGGAAGTTCATCGACTGAAACCTCCGCAAGAAATCCAAGTTTGCCAAGATTTACGCCAAGAATCGGTATTTTACGCGGACCGACGAGCCTTGCGGTCGCAAGTATAGTTCCATCCCCACCGAAGGAAATTATCATATCAGAGTTTTCAAGCAAATTTTCTATACTTGCGGATTCTTCGATTTTATTAGAAAATCTTTTTTCAATTTCATTGGCAATTTCCTTTTGAAGTATAAATGGGATTTTTTCTTTTTCAAGTTCTTTTAAAAGATTCAAAACCGCATCATAAAGTGCTTCTTTTGCAAGGTTACCGATTATTCCGAACTTTATCGATTGACAGGTTTTATTCATGATTGATTTTGTGTTGTTGTTTCTGTCTTTTGCTTTCTTTCGCTTTCGATTTCGAAAAAGTAATTTATCTTAAGTTGCGAGATTGAATATTCAATGAACCTCGATTCATCTTCCGTTAAGTTTCCTTTTGTTTTTTCTCTGAGCATATCGAGTATGTCGATGATAAGTTTTGCTTCGTCAAGTTTTTTCTCAATTTTCCCCGTGATTGGATTCGGTATCTTTCCGAGATGTTCCCAGCCTTGTGTGTAAAGAATTAAGACGAGTTGTTCGAACAAACCCATATCTTTCATATTTGGCTCGGGAAATGTTTATTTTAAACATCTGTTTTTAATTTAAATTTTAACAAATGGCGGGATAAAATCAAATTTTAGAACTCTTGGGAAAAATACGCTCTCCGGTTGACTTTTTAAATTGCTTGATTTATATTAATAACAACTGCAGAGAAAATAAAAAATTTAATTTGGAGGTAAAAATTGGACCTGTTCGATAAGTGCTATGCGTTTAAGAGGCATGAAGAAGTAAAAGCAATGGGGCTTTATCCTTATTTCCAGCCGATTTATGAGAACTACGGACCTGTCGTCAAAATGGACGGTCGCGAGATAGTTATGGCTGGCTCAAACAATTACCTTGGACTTACGACTGACCCAAGAGTTAAAGAAGCAGCGATTGAAGCGATAAAAAAATATGGCACCGGTTGTTCCGGTTCAAGGTATTTAAATGGAACGCTTGACATTCACATCAAGCTTGAAGAGCAACTCGCTGAATTTGTCGGAAAGGAAGCTGCGCTTCTTTTTAGCACCGGGTTTCAAACTAACCAAGGGGCGATAGTTCCGCTCGTTGGAAAGGATGAATATGTAATCTCTGACAAAGATAATCATGCGAGTATTGTTCAGGGAACTCTTATTTCAAAGGGTTTATGGGGAAGCGATGTTCTCGTAAGGTACAGACATAACGATATGGAACATCTTGAGGAAGTTATCTCAAAGTTACCGCTTGAGGCAGGTAAGTTAATAGTAACGGATGGGGTTTTTAGTATGAGCGGAAATATAGTTAACTTACCTGAACTTGTTCGAATCGCTCGCAAGTATAATGCGAGGATAATGCTCGACGATGCACACGGACTTGGCGTCCTTGGGAAAGGAGGCAGAGGAACAGCAAATCACTTCGGTCTTGATGACCAAGTTGACATCATAATGGGGACATTTAGCAAAAGTTTTGCTTCACTTGGTGGATTTATCGCCGGGGAAAAACCCGTTATAGATTATATTAAACATCATTCGCCGGCATTAATTTTTAGCGCAAGTATGACACCACCACAAGTTGCTGCGGTTTTAAAAGCCCTTGAAATAATAAAATCTGAACCCGAAAGGATTGAAAGACTTCATTATAACGCAAATAAAGTAAGGCAGGGATTAAAAGCACTCGGTTTCAATGTCCTTGATGGACAAACGCCTATTGTGCCGGTTGTGATTGGGGATGACCTTTTAACATTTAAGTTTTGGAGAGTGCTTTTTGATAACGGGGTTTTCGTAAATGCTGTGATAAGCCCGGCGGTTCCACAAGGGATGCAACTTTTAAGATTAAGTTTTATGGCTACGCACGAGGATAAGCACCTTGATTTTGTGCTTGAAAAATTTGAAAAAGTTGGAAAAAGTCTCGGTTTGATCGATTAAAAAAACAAAGGAAAGCGAAATGGCTATTGAAATTCGCCGGGCTACGTCCCGGAGGGAGATGTTAACATTTATCAAATTTCCCTACAAACTTTACAAAAACCATCCATATTGGGTCCCACCACTTTTAATCGAGCAAAAAGATTTAGTCGATGTCAAACGAAATCCATTTTACAAGCATAGCGAGGTAGAATTTTATCTCGCTTACAAAAATGGCGAAGTTGTTGGTAGAATTGCAGCGATTTTGAATCACAATCATAACAAGTTTCACAATGAAAATATCGGCTTCTTCGGGTTTTTCGAATGTGTGAACGATAAGGACGTTTCCGCAAAGCTTTTTGAAACGGTCGAGAATTGGGCAAGGCAAAAAGGACTTACGGAAATAAGAGGACCAGTGAATCCATCAACAAATGACTCATGTGGTATTCTAATTGAAGGTTTTGATAAACCACCTTGCATTATGATGCCGTATAACTATGAGTATTATCCTGAACTTTGTGAAAGTTATGGGTTTGAAAAAGCAAGGGATTTGTATTCATACTATATTTCTCAAGAGATGTTAACTCCTAAAGTCATGCAAAAACTCGAGCATGGTGTTGAACTTGTGTTAAAAAGGAGAGGAGCAACGATTAGACCAGTGGATTTGAAGAGATTCGATGAAGAGGTTAAAAAAGTTAAGGAAATTTACAACAACGCATGGAGCAAAAACTGGGGCTTTGTGCCACTTACCGATGATGAAATCAATCATATCGCGAAAGCTTTAAAACAAATAGTTGTGCCGGAAATTGCGCTTTTTGCGGAAGTTGATGGCAAGCCCATTGGTTTTTCTCTTTCGGTTCCGGATATAAATCAGGCACTGAAACATTTAAAAAATGGAAAATTGCTTCCGTTTGGAATTTTTAAGTTGATGAGGGAGATGAAAAAAATCACTATGATACGCGTTTTGATTATGGGGTTAATTCATGAATACCGTCTTTCTGGAATTGATGCTGCATTTTATTATTACACGATAAAAAATGGAATTGCAAAAGGTTTTTCCGCGGCTGAGCTTGGATGGGTTCTTGAGGACAACGAACCTATGAAAAGAGTAGCCGAAAACATCGGCTCGGTTCCATATAAAAAATATCGAATATACTCAAAAAAAATTTAAAATCGCCATGCCACTACCAAAAGTAGAAAAAATTTGGATGAATGGAAAACTCGTCAACTGGGATGATGCAAAAATCCATGTCCTCTCCCATGTCATCCATTATGGAACAAGTTGGTTTGAGGGTATAAGATGCTATAACACAAAGAAAGGTTCTGCGATATTTCGGCTTAAGGAACATTTGAATCGGCTTTATGACTCTGTGAAAATTTATAGAACGGAGATACCTTACACAATTGAAGAACTTACCCAGGCTGTTATTGACTTAATAAAGGTTAACAAGTTGAAAGCATGTTATATTAGACCCATAGTTTTCAGGGGTTATTACGAACTTGGCGTAAATCCAATGAATTGTCCTGTTGATATTGCGATAGCTGTATGGGAGTGGGGGGAGTATCTTGGCAAGGATGCAATAAAAAATGGAGTTGATGTAAAAGTTTCAAGTTGGCGTAGACCTGCACCGGATACGCTTCCAATGATGGCAAAGGTTGGGGCAAATTATATGAATTCTCAACTTATCAAAATGGAAGCACTTGTTGATGGGTATGCAGAGGGAATCGCTCTTGATTATAACGGATTTGTAAGTGAGGGTAGCGGAGAAAATATATTCATCATTAAAAATGGTGTTATTTACACTCCTCCTATATCAACTGGGATTCTGCCCGGGATAACGAGGTTGTCGGTCATTAAGATTGCTAACGATTTAGGCTATGAAGTTAAAGAAGCTTTGATACCAAGGGAGATGCTTTATATTGCAGATGAAATTTTCTTATGTGGCACCGCAACAGAGATAACCCCTGTTAGAAGTGTTGATAGAGTTAAAATTGGTTGTGGAGCGCCGGGCGAGATTACAAAGTCGATTCAAAGCGTTTTTTATGATATCGTCGAGAACGGCAACGACCGCTACTGTTGGTTGACATGGGTTGAGTGAGAAAGCTGTATTGGTTTGTTTTTAAAATTATGGAAGTTTAAAATGTTAACAGCAAGGGAAAAGATTAAAAGTGAAATGAAAAGGATATTGGAAGAGTTTCCTAATGGAATAAGATACGCTGAATTAATTAAGCGTATTAGCAATGCCTTGCCGGATATCCCTGAGAAAACCATTCATGGAGCCATATGGTATATCAAGAAGGATATTGAGGAAGGAAAAGAAAGTGAAATCTCTAATCCTGAAAGGGGTATATATATTTTGTCGAAGTATTTAAGCCAGCCAACATATGTTCCTACTAAAAAAGAAGAGGATTTTTACCGTCCATTCGCTGATTACTTGGTCAACGAACTTGAAGAATGCACTTCTGCTATACCTTTGGGTGGAAACGCCTTTGGAGATAAATGGGGTACGCCCGATGTTATAGGCATCTATAAATTTTCTGAAGTAGACCCCATAAAGCCTCCCATAGAGATTGTAAGTGTAGAAATTAAATTAGACACAAATCAACTTATCACAGCATTTGGTCAAGCGTGTGCATATAAATTATTCTCTCATAAAGTATATTTGGTTATTCCTCAAAGCTCACTTGAAACAGATTTAGGAAGAATTGAATCTTTGTGCCTTAGATTTGGCATAGGGTTAGTTCTATTTAACCATCAAGATTCACAAAATCCATCCTTTGAAATTAGATCAAGGGCTTTAAAAAGTGAACCAGATTACTATTACGTCAATTTTTACATCAAAAAACTGTCAAAAGAGCAACTTAAAACGTTAGGATTGTAAAGCGAAACGAGTATTGAATACGAAAAAAGATTTGTACGAGAGGGAATATAAGCTTATTCACGGGTATTTTGGGGTAAACTTGTATGGGAAACTGTTAAGATAATTAAAATTAGCTGCCCCGCGAGGATTCGAACCTCGATTACCTGATCCAGAGTCAGGCGTGTTGCCAGTTACACCACGGGGCAGTCTTATTAAAAATATAATCAAATGGGGATTAAATTTCAAGTTTTTGCT
>JBEPZK010000022.1:0-37354 GCA_041640855.1 Candidatus Kryptoniota bacterium | reverse complement strand
TAGTAATCGAAAATCACGAACAGCCGATAGTTTACATTAGCTTTGTTGTTAAAAGTGGTTCAACTTATGATGAGAATTTGCCTGGGCTCGCAAGCGTGACAGCTGAACTTTTAACGAAAGGCACTAAAACGAGAACAGCGACACAAATAGCAGAGGAAATTGATTTCGTCGGAGGCACTTTGAACGCGACATCGTCTTGGGATGCATCGAATGTGAGCGTCCTTGTTCTTAAGAAATATCTTAGCGTCGGAATGGACATACTTCAAGATGTTGTTTTGAACCCAACTTTTCCGGATGAGGAACTTGAAAGGATAAGGACACAACGATTGGCAAATATCAAGCAATCCAAAGCTGAGGCCGGATATCTTGCAGGGGTGAGATTTGCAAAGGAATTGTTTGGAAATCATCCATATGCAAACGAAATCAACGGAAACGAAGAATCGATTCAAAAAATTAAACGCGATGATATTGTAAAGTTTTATCAAAAACATTTCATTCCAAACAACTCATTCATAATTTTTGCGGGTGATATAACTCCAAACGAAGCTATACCACTTGTTGAAAAATATTTCAAAAATTGGAAGAAAGGCGAAAATCCGCATAAGAAATTTCAAACCGTCAACGATGTAACTCAAACAAAAGTTGTAATCGTTGATAAACCTGGAGCGGTTCAATCTGCAATTAGAATTGGGCATCTCGGAATAGACAGAAAAAATAAAGATTACGTTAAAGTTTATACCTTAAATACTTTGCTTGGCGGTTACTTCAACTCAAGGATAAATATGAATTTGAGAGAAACGCATGGCTATACGTACGGGGCAAGTAGCTCATTTGATTCGAGAGTTTACCCTGGTCCATTCATCGTTTCAGCTGATGTGAGAAATGAAGTTACAGATTCATCAGTTGCGGAGATAATTAAAGAACTTAGAAGGATAATTGAGGAACCTGTTCCAGAGGACGAGCTAAAGATGGCGAAGGATTATATCGTTGGTTCTTTCCCATTGCAGATCGAAACACCGGCGCAGGTTGCTGCAAGGGTTATGACGTTAGAGATTTACGGGCTTCCGAAAGATTTTTATGATAAATTTAGAGAGGAGGTCAAAAAGATAACCGCAAAAGATATCCAAGAAGTCGCGAAAAAATACTTGCATCCCGATAGGCTTTTGATTGTAGTGTCGGGCAATTCAAAGCAGGTAAAGCCTGTACTTGAAAAATTTGGTCCAGTTGTCGTATATGACGCGGAAGGAAATAAACTTGAATAAAAATTAACCTTAAATATCAAAGTGCAAAGAGAGAAAAGCGATATTGAAATAGTTCAGGAGCTGAACAGGGCTTATAAAAAAATAAAGGCTGAAATTTCGAAGGTAATCGTTGGGCAGGATAAGATAATTGAGGAGATGTTGATTGCGCTTTTTGCCCGCGGGCATTGCCTTCTCGTTGGCGTGCCCGGTCTTGCTAAAACTTTATTGATAAAAACGCTGGCTCAAGTTCTCGATTTAAAGTTTAGCAGGATTCAATTCACCCCAGACCTTATGCCAAGCGATATCACCGGGACCGAGGTCATCGAAGAAAATGTAAGCACAGGTGAGAAATTTTTTAAGTTCGTAAAAGGTCCGGTTTTTGCGAATATAATTCTCGCCGACGAAATCAACAGAACTCCACCGAAGACTCAATCTGCATTGCTTGAAGCGATGCAAGAGTATCGGGTCACTGTGGGAGGACAAACGTATGAACTTGAACAGCCGTTTTTTGTCCTCGCAACCCAAAATCCAATTGAGATGGAGGGGACCTATCCATTGCCCGAGGCTCAACTCGATAGATTTATGTTCAACATTTGGATAGATTACCCAAATTTTGAGGAGGAAGTTGAAATCGTAAGAAAAACGACAAGCTCATATCAACCTGAGGTTGAGAAAGTTTTAAAGCGAGAGGAGATTTTAACACTTCAGGAACTTGTTCGTAAAGTTCCAGTTGCAGATAATGTGATTGAATATGCTGTGAAACTTGTTGTAATGACTCGACCGAATTTAAACGGTGCTCCTGATTTTATAAGGCGTTGGATAAGTTGGGGTGCAGGTCCGCGGGCTTCTCAATATCTAATACTCGGTGCCAAGGCACGCGCGGTCCTCGATGGAAGATACACCCCAACTATTGATGATGTAAGAGCAGTCGCTTTGCCGGTTTTAAGACATCGACTTGTGACGAATTTTAACGCTGAAGCGGATGGAGTTTCAACTGTCGAAATAGTGGAAAAACTTTTAAAAGTAATTTAAGGAGATAAAACAAATGTCGGAATCTCAACAAATTGAAAGTTTTTCGCCTGAAGTAAAACCAATGCCATTTATCGACAAGTTAACAGGAATTTTCACATCACCAGGGGAAGTTTATGAAAATCTTGTTAAATCAACAAAGTCCGTGGCTGACTGGCTAATTCCAATCTTAATTCTTATTGTTCTTTCAATGGTTACAACATTTTTAAAATTTAGCGATGAAAGGATAAGGGAGTCTCTTCTTCAATTTCAAGAACAAAGGTTTGAACAACTTGTAGAAGAAGGTAAGATGACCGAAGAACAGGCTGAAATCGCTAGGGAAAGACTTGAATCGTTTGGTTCGACTCAAAGAATTTTCAGCATAGTTGGAATTTTGGTAGGCGTGCCGATAATGTTTTTGCTTGTTTCGCTTGTGTATTTCATTCTTGGGAGATTATTCTTCGGAGGGAATGTTGATTTTATGAGCGTATTTGGGATTTATTCGCTTTCGAGTTTGATCGCTTCTGTTGGCGTAATTATTTCAACGATTCTTGCTTTTATAACAGGTTCATTTTTTGCGACCGTGAGTCCAGCGATATTTATGGAGCCTTCGACGAGTAAAATATATAGACTTGCTTCGGTATTTGACGTTTTTACATTGTGGCAACTTGCGGTTTTTGCAATTGGGATGGCGAAGGTGTTTAATAAAAATTACGGTTCTGCATTTGCTCTTGTCTTCGGCGCATGGGCTGTGTGGATTTTGATAACTTTGTTTGTCCCATTTTTCGGATAATTTAAACTTTAAAAAAGATGTTAAAATTTCTTCTCCTTTTGATTTTCTTTGCAAGCCCGAATTTGAATGCAGTTGAATCTGCTGATTCATCAAGCATCATCAAAAAGGGAACTCAGATAAATAAGTTGAAACTTGGAATCGTCGCAGTGGGAACCGCGGGGTTTGCTGTTTTAACTTATAATTATTTCAATCGAGTTTGGTGGAAACCTACAAAGGTGAAGAAATTCGTATGGAGAGATGATTGGAATGATGTGGTAAAAGCTGATAAAGCAGGGCATCTTTATTTTTCTTATGTTCTCTCCGATGCATATAAAAGCATTTTCCAATGGGTTGGATTTGATTCCAAAACATCGGCATTTTTAGGTGCTGGGATAAGCGTAATTTATGAAGTCGGCGCTGTTGAACTTACGGATGGATTTACAACGCGTTGGGGTTTCAGCCCAACCGACGCAATTGCAGATATCGTCGGAGCTTTTTTCCCTGTAGCTCAAGAATATCTCCCATCGTTACAGGCGATAAATTTTAAGCTGAGTTATACTCCATCGGGTTACACATGGTCTGACTACCTTCGCGTTGGAAGTTTGAAAGATGCGCTTTACAAAAAACAATTTCACACAGATTATGAAGGTATGACTTTCTGGATGAGTTTTGATTTTCAAAGATTCCTGCCGAAGGAGGTCGAAAGGTTTATACCAGATTTTTTAAATTTTGCGATTGGATATAAGGTGAAAAACATAAATTATTCAGGCGGGGGTTATTCGGAAATTTATGTGGCCATCGATTACAATCTTTTGAAGGTTGACACCGGCTTGGATATACTCAACAGGATAATACGAACTTTGAATTACATCCATTTCCCGGCACCAACTTTAAGAGTTAAACCTGGCATTAAATTTTATTATCTCTATTTTTAAAAAAATTTCCAACACCGATGCGCAAGTACTTTTTTATATTGTTTGTCTCAATCCCCTTTCTTTCCTGCTCCAACAAAAAATCCAACGAGTTCATACAAGCAAGTGGAACGGTTGAGGCGAGGGAGGTAATTGTAAGTTCGGAAGTTGCGGGGAAAATCATTGAAATTAATTTTGACGAAGGGAGTAAAGTTGACAGCGGTTTTGTGCTTTGTCAAGTCGATACTGAATTGACATATCAAAGATATCTTGAGGTTAAGTCCCAGGTAGAGGTTTTTTACGCCCAATATCAGCTTCTATTGAAGGGTGCAAGGGTTGAGGAAATTGAAGCGATGGAAGAAATTGTAAATCGCGCAAGGGTTAATTTTGAAAATGCACAGAGACAGTTTGAACGAATTAAAAGTTTGTACGAAGATGGAGTAGCGACGCAGGAGCAATTTGACAACGCGAAAACACTTTTTGAGTCGAGCAAGGCTCAATATGAAGAAGCGAAAAGAAGACTTGAAGTTTTGAAAAAAGGAGCGAGGGAGGAAGAGATTAAAAGCGCATTTGCGAATTATAATCGAGCGCTTGCGCAGATGAGAACGATAAAAATTCAACTTGAAAAGTCAAGAATAGCCTCGCCGATTTCGGGTTTCGTCGCGGAGAAATTCGTTGAACTTGGTGAATTTGTGTCGCCGGGAACTCCTATAGCTAAAATTGCCAACCTTGATGAGGTTTATATAAGAATTTATGTCCCTGAGAAAGAACTTGGCTTGGTAAAATTTGGTGATACAGTGAATGTTAAAATTGATTCTCATCCCGATAAAGTTTTCAAAGGCACCGTTATTTTTATCTCGCCGAAAGCGGAGTTCACTCCTAAAAATGTTCAAACGAAGGATGAAAGGGTTAAGCTTGTCTATGCTGTAAAAGTAAAAGTTAAAAACGAAGACGGTGTTTTCAAACCCGGTATGCCTGCAGATGTTGAGATAATTAAAAGGAGATGAGAGAGATGTTTGAGGTTGAGACTTTTGATTTGACAAAAAAATTTGGGGATTTGACCGCGGTTAAATCTGTCAATTTGAAGGTTGAACGTGGCGAAATTTTTGGTCTGCTTGGTCCAAATGGCGCGGGCAAATCAACACTGATTCGCCTTTTGTGCGCGCTTTTAAAACCGACATCTGGAACTGCACTTGTTGGGGGATTTTCGATAATTGATGAGCCAGAGGAAATTAAAAAGATAATTGGCTATATGTCGCAGAGGTTCGGGCTTTACGATGATTTAACAGTTGAAGAGAACATAAGTTTTTATGCTGGGATTTATCTCAACGATAGGAAACTCGCTTACAAAAGAACAGAGGAAATAATTGAAAGACTTTCGCTTGGTGAACATCGCAAAAAACTCGCAATGCATCTTTCGGGTGGGTTAAGACAAAGGTTATCTTTTGCGACCGCGATTGTTCATGAGCCAAGGATTGTCTTTTTAGATGAGCCGACATCCGGAGTTGACCCGGTCTCAAGAAGAAATTTTTGGGAACTTGTCTATGATTTATCCGGTCAAGGTAAAACCGTCTTTGTGACAACTCATTATATGGATGAAGCGGAGCGTTGCAATAGAATAGCTTTTATCTCGCAAGGTGAAATAATAGCGATCGGTTCGCCTACCGAGATAAAGAAAAAATATATGCGAGGTGAAGTGATAGACATAGTCGCGGAAGATTTGATGGCTTGTTATAATGCTTTAACTTCACTTGATTTTATCGAGGATATCGGAATATTTGGGGATTCAATTCACATCGTCGTTGAAAACGCAGATGAGAAAATCACCGAGATTTCAGAGTTTTTGAAAAAGAGAAATTTGACCTTCACCAAAATCGAGAAAATCCAAGCCTCAATTGAAGATGTCTTCGTCACGCTTACAAAAAATAAAATTTCAGGTGCTTCTTAATATCATATCCAAAGAATTCATCCAGATAAGACGCGATTTAAGAAGCCTCATACTTATCATCTTCATACCGCTTTTTTTGCTTATCATTTTCGGTTATGGGGTTACAATGGATATAAAAAATGTTAATTTGGTTGTTTGCGATTTGAACAAAAGTCAACTCAGTCGACTTCTCCTCGAAAGATTTACTTCATCTGGTTTTTTTAATCTCGTTGCGGAGGTTGACGATATAAATCAAGTTGATTATTACCTTATCTCTGGCGAAGCTAAAGTTGCGATTATCTTGTCCCATAACTTTTCAAGCGAAATCGGCGCTGGAAGAACATCTAAAATCCAAGTCATACTTGACGGCAGTGACGCAAGCATTGCAAATATTGTGCTCGGATACGTCCAGCAGATATTTCAGGAATTTTCAAGTGAAATTATCGCAGATTATATCTTCAGAAAGGCAGGGAAAAAAATAATGGGCGTCGATTTGAAGCCGCGAATATGGTTTAATCAAGAACTTAAAAGCGTGAACTTTTTCATCCCTGGGCTTATGGGTTTAATTATGATGATTATGACCGTTTTTATGACATCACTCTCGATATCAAGAGAAAGAGAATTAGGCCCCTTCGAAAGATTGATATCAACACCTGTGAATCCCTTTTTCATAATCATCGGGAAAGTTATACCTTATGCGATACTTGCATTTGTTGATTCGGTTTTGATTTTGCTTGCTGGCTATTTTTTGTTTAAACTTGAAGTCAAAGGTGATTTGCTATCGCTTTTCGTTGTAACCATAATTTTTATATTTTGTGGTCTTAACCTCGGCTTGATAATTTCAACCGCTGCAAAATCACAGCAATCGACGATGGCTATCTCTTTCATTTCAACGATTATACCAACCTTTATTTTATCTGGTTTTGTCTTCCCGATAAGAAATATGCCGATTGTTTTACAGCTTCTTTCTTACATAGTTCCAGCAAGGTATTATCTTGATGTCATTCGTGGGATAATTTTAAAAGGAAATGGGATTTCGGAGCATATTAACAGTACGTTGTTTCTGTTGTTTTTTATGATTTTAACTTTTCGCGCAGGCTTATTCAGATTGAAAAAAATAATGCGTGAGGTTTGATGTTTAGAATTTTGTTTGTCTTTAAAAAAGAGTTGGCTCAAATTCGTAGAAATAGGCTTTTAATATCGATAATGTTAATTGCGCCGGTTCTTCAGCTTTTTATTCTTGGATACGCTGCAACATTTGAAGTTAAAAATTTGCCCATTGCGATTCTCGATTACGATAAAAGCAAATTGACTCGAGAGATAGTTAGCAATTTAAATTCAACCGAAACCTTTGATGTCGTTTTGTATCTGCAAAACTTAAGCGAAGTCGATGGGATTTTGAAAAGGGGAATTGCGAATGTGGTTGTGGTATTTCCGAAGGATTTTGAGAAGAAAATTATCAAAGGTGAAAAGATTGAACTACCTGTTATAGTTGACGGAAGTGATGCAAACTCTGTGAAAATTGCGCTTGGTTTTTTCTCGAGCATCATAATGGATAGGCTCATCTCGATTGTCAAGGAAAATCTTATGACAAGGGGGGTAAAGTTTGTGCCTTTTTGTGAACCGGAGATTAGAATCTGGTTCAATCCCGAGATGAGGTCAAATGTTTTTATAATACCAGGTTTAATTGGAATGATACTTACAACTGTTATGTTGATTATGACGTCGATGTCAATGGTTCGAGAGAAGGAGCAAGGGACAATTGAAATGTTGCTTGTTACGCCGATTAAACCATATCAATTGTTGCTTGGAAAGATTCTGCCGTTTGTTTTGATTGGTTTGATTGATGCAACTGCTGTCATTCTCGTTGGAAGGTTTTGGTTTAAGGTTCCGTTTAAGGGCGATGTTTTTTTGCTTTTTGCTTCCGCTCTCATCTTTCTCTTAACAACATTTGGTTTTGGGATTTTTTCATCTGTGATATCGAAGACGCAACAACAGGCGCTTATGACAGCCTATTTCTTCGCTATGCCAAATATAATTTTATCCGGGTTCGTGTTCCCAATTGAAAGTATGCCTGCGGTGATAAAGTTTATCACTAACTTCGTGCCGTTGAAGTATTTTCTGGTCATACTTCGCGGAATTTTTCTCAAAGGCGCAGGAATCGATATTCTTTATAAGCAGATTTTGATTTTGCTTGCGTTTGGGGTTGTGATATTTGGTTTCAGTGTTTTTAGGTTCAGAAAATATCTTGCTTAAAGATGTGGACTTGACTTTTTGTTTTGAATTTTTTTATATTTTAACCGAGAAGAGAAAAATAAAACCAATCGGGGATGATTGATATGGTGCAGTTCCAAAATCTCGTCGAGCTTTTCGAATACGGGGTAAAAACCTACCGAAACCCTAAACTTCTAAACTACAAATCTCCAGATGGAACTTGGAAGTCAATCCCAGCGGATGAGGTAATGAAACACGTCAGAAACATTGCGCTTGGACTTTATTCGCTTGGGATAAGATATGGGGACAAAGTTGCGATTTTATCCGAGAGCCGTCCCGAATGGACGATGACAGATTTAGGCATTCTTTCTATCGGTGCTATCGATGTTCCAATCTATACGACGCAGGCACTTCCACAAGTTGAGTTTATACTTACAAATTCAGAATCGAGACTAATTTTTATCTCAACGAAGCAACTTTATGAAAGGGTCTTGCCTGTGCTCGAAAAAATTGGGTTTATAGATAAGGTGATAACTTTTGAGAAAGAACCGCTTGGACCGAATATGATGACACTTGAACAACTTGAGAAAATCGGGGAGAAATTAAATGCCGAAAATTCATCGCTTTATGACGAGCTTAAATCAAAAGTTAAGCCCGATGACCTCGCTACGATAATTTACACATCTGGAACCACGGGAGAACCGAAAGGAGTTATGCTCACTCATTCAAATCTTATTTCAAATGCGGTAACTTGCGCGTCGCTTTTCACCTGGAACGCGGAACGCGAAGTTGCGTTAACTTATCTTCCTCTCTCTCATATATTTGAGCGAATGATAATTTACCTTTACCTCTACATCGGAATTCAAATTTGGTATGCGGAGTCGATAGATAAACTTGCTGATAATCTTCTCGAGGTTAGACCAACCGTTATGACGACTGTGCCTAGATTTCTTGAAAAGGCTGAGGAAAGAATGATGGCGCAGGTTCAAAAGATGTCGCCTTTGAAGAGGAAACTATTTAATTGGGCAATGAACATCGCAAGACAATATGACCCAGAGAAAAAATTCCCGCTTTCTTACAGAATAAAACATAAAATCGCAGATATCCTGGTCTATAAAAAATTGCGTGAGCGATTTGGAGGAAGATTTAGATTTATAGTCTCCGGTGGCGCTGCGCTAAGGCCAGACCTTGCGAGGATTTTCACAGCTGCTGGCATACCTGTTCTTCAGGGTTACGGTTTAACTGAAACATCGCCCGTCATTTCTGTGAATCGACTTGAAAGAAATAGAATCGGCTCGGTTGGTCCAGTTATCCCCGGAGTTGCGGTTAAAATCGCAGAAGATGGCGAAATTCTCGTCGATGGTCCAAATGTGATGAAAGGTTATTATAAAAATGAAGAAGCAACTATAAAAGCATTTTATCAAGCTTGTTGGTTTAGGACCGGCGATATCGGCTATCTTGATAAAGATGGCTTTCTTTTTATAACGGATAGAAAGAAGGATTTAATCAAGACAAGCGGAGGTAAATTCATCGCTCCACAGGTGATTGAAAATCTACTTTCTGCAAATATCTATGTTGATAAAGCAGTTGTCATAGGCGAAGGGAGAAAGTTCGCTTCCGCTTTGATTTTCCCGAATTTCGAAGCATTGAAACAGTTTGCTCAGGAAAACAATATCTCTTACTCAAACAATACTGAACTTGTTAATCATCCAAAGGTTCAAGAACTTTATCAAAAAATTGTCGATGAGGTCAACACACATCTTGCCCAGTGGGAGACGATAAAAAAGTTTGCTGTCATCGATGGAGTTTTGACAATTGACGAAGATTATCTCACTCCAACCCTTAAAGTGAAAAGAAGAAATGTTGAAGCGAGGTATAAAGATTTGATCGACTCATTCTACAAAGAATAAAACCTTTAAAACGAAAACCAAAAATAAAAAAAGGTTAAAAATGCGACCTATCAAAAAAGTTGCAGTTTTAGGGGCCGGGGTAATGGGTGCCCAAATTGCAGCACATCTCGCAAATGCGGGAATCCCATCGTATTTGCTCGACATTGTGCCGAAGGAATTAACTGAAGAAGAAAAAGCGAAAGGCCTTACACTTCAAGACCTTGAGGTAAGAAATAGGATTGCGCGAGAAGGACTCGAAAGGGCGAAAAAACTCAAACCAAATGCGTTTTTTGTTCCAGAACTTGAAAAACTTATAACGATAGGAAATTTTGAAGATAACCTTGGTTGGCTTTCGGAAGTTGATTGGGTGATTGAAGCAGTTGTGGAAAGACTTGATATCAAAAGAGAACTTTTCAAAAAAGTTGAATCTGTGATAAAACCTGGGACGATTGTAAGCACAAATACTTCCGGAATTCGCATAAGTGAAATAGCGGAAGGTTTTAGCGATGAGTTTAGAAGGCATTTTCTTGGGACGCACTTTTTCAATCCGCCACGTTATATGAAACTTCTCGAGATAATTCCTACTGCTGAAACTTCAAAAGAGGTTGTTGAGACGATAGCTGAATTTGGAGAGAAAGTTTTGGGCAAGGGGATTGTTTATTGTAAGGATACGCCTAATTTTATAGCAAACAGAATCGGCGTGCTCGCGGTTATGTATGTTTTGCATTATATGCTTGAAAATGGCTTTACGATCGAAGAAGTTGACGAATTGACAGGACCTGTAACTGGTAAACCGAAAAGTGCAACCTTCAGAACACTTGACCTCGTCGGACTTGATACACTTGTCCATGTTGCAAATAACATCTACAACGCTGTCCCAAACGATGAAATGAGAGAGTATTTCAAGGTTCCGGATGTAGTCCAAAAAATGCTTGAGAACAAATGGCTTGGAGAAAAAACCGGGCAAGGCTTTTATAAAAGGGTCAAGAAAAATGGTGAAAGCGAGATATTGGTTCTGGATTTCTCGACGATGAACTACAGAGAAAGACAAAAGGTAAAACTTGGCTCGCTTGAGATGGCAAAAGCAACTGAGAGTTTAAAGGATAAAATTCAAATTTTGATGAACGCAAAAGATAGGGCTGGTGAATTCTTCTGGAAGACGACAGGTGCTGTTTTGGCTTACGCATCTAATAGAATTCCAGAGATAAGCGATACTATAGTTGACATCGATAATGCTATGAAGTGGGGATTTAACTGGGACCTCGGTCCATTTGAGATGTGGGATTTAATCGGGGTTGAGAATTCGATCGATAGAATTGAGAAGGAAGGATTCAAAGTTGCGGATTGGGTAAAAGATATGATTAAGTCAGGGAAGCAGAAATTTTACGATCGAAGAGATGGGAAAATTTATTTCTATGATGTTGTCGGTAAGAAGGATTATGTAGAGTTGAAGACGAAGCCAGAGGTAATCAACCTTGAACTTTTAAAGGATGATAAAACGAGAATAATCAAGCAAAGCGCTGGCGCAAGCCTGATACATCTCGGAGATGGCGTCCTTTGCCTTGAATTCCATACGAAGATGAACGCCATCGGTGAAGATATACTCGTGATGGCTGATTATGCCTTAAATGAACTCGAGAAAAACTATGAAGCTCTTGTAATAGGAAATCAAGGTCAACATTTCTCAGCCGGTGCAAATCTTATGATGATTCTTATGCTTGCGCAGGAGGGTGAATGGGATGAAATCGATAGGGCTGTTAGAATGTTTCAAAGAATGAATATGAGAATTAAGTATTCACCAAAACCGGTGGTTGTGGCTCCTCATGGGATGACGCTTGGTGGAGGATGTGAAATTGTTCTACATGCGCCAAAGGTCCGTGCTTACGCAGAAAGTTATATTGGACTTGTTGAAATAGGTGCGGGTGTTATACCAGCCGGTGGCGGGACAAAAGAAATGCTTTTGAGAGCTATTCAAAAAGCACCGAAACAAGAAAATGTTGATTTAACTCCGTTCATTCGCGAAGCCTTTGAAACAATTGCTTTTGCAAAGGTCTCTACGAGCGCGCTCGAAGCTAAAAAGCTTGGATACCTGCGCGACTTCGATTCAATATCGATGAACAAGGATTATTTGATAAGCGATGCGAAGAAAATCGCGCTTTCGATGGTTGAGGAAGGCTACAAACCACCTCTTCCAGCCGAAATTATCGCACTTGGAAAGCAACTTTATGCAAATTTCCTAGTCGGGATTTACTTGATGAGGGAGGCTGGCTACATCACCGAATATGAGGCCCACATCGGGAAGAAACTCGCTTACATAATGTCGGGTGGCGATTTCACATCACCTCAAATTGTCAGCGAGCAATATATACTTGACCTTGAACGTGAGGCGTTCTTAAGTTTATGTGGCGAGAAGAAAACTCAGGAGAGGATGCAATATATTTTGAAGCATGGAAGACCTTTGAGAAACTAATAAGTTCAAAAAATAAAAACGGGAAACTAAAATGCAAGAGGCAGTAATAGTAACAGCAGTAAGAACTGCAGTTGGAAAAGCGAAAAAAGGCACTTTGAAAGATTTTCGTCCAGATGAAATGCTTGCAACAGTAATTTCAGAAGCGGTTAAAAGAACCCCGAATTTGAATCCTGAGGAAATCGACGATGTTATAATTGGTTGTGCATTTCCAGAAGGTGAGCAAGGTTTAAATATCGCAAGGATAGCAAGTTTAAGGGCTGGATTACCTGTGAGCGTTCCGGCGATAACGATAAATAGATTTTGTTCATCCGGTTTGCAATCAATTGCTTTTGCAGCGGAACGAATTAAACTTGGCTATGCGGATGTTATAATTGCTGGTGGGGTTGAATCGATGAGTATGGTTCCAATGACCGGAAATAAATTTTCAGCAAATCCTTATCTCGCTGAAAATTATCCCGAGGTATACATAAGCATGGGATTAACAGCTGAAAGAGTTGCTGAGAAATATCAAATAACGCGGGAAATGCAGGATGAATTTGCTTTGAGAAGTCATCAAAAAGCTATCAAAGCAATTCAGGAGGGAAAATTCAAGGATGAAATTGTGCCTTTGAAAGTTGTGAATAAATACATAAATGGTAAAGGTGAAAAAGTGGTTGAGGAGAAAGTTTTTGATATCGACGAGGGACCTCGCGCTGATACATCGCTTGAGAAATTGGCGCAGTTAAAACCGGCCTTTAAAGAAGGTGGAACTGTAACCGCAGGGAATTCATCTCAAATGAGCGACGGCGCAGCTGTTGTAATAGTGATGTCTGAAAAGAAAGCAAATGAACTTGGTTTAAAGCCGATGGCAAGATTTGTCTCATACGCTGTTGCTGGGGTTCCACCTGAAATAATGGGCATTGGTCCTGTTGAGGCTATCCCTAAAGCTCTTAAACTTGCTGGGCTTAAACTTGATGATATCGGTTTAATTGAATTAAACGAAGCGTTTGCAGCCCAATCTCTTGCGGTTATAAAACTTGCTGGATTAAATGAGGAGATAATAAATGTGAACGGTGGAGCTATTGCCCTCGGCCATCCGCTTGGTTGCACCGGGGCGAAGTTAACAGTTACAATTTTGAATGAGATGAGAAGGAGAAATGTGAAATACGGAATGGTGACAATGTGCGTCGGCGGTGGAATGGGCGCAGCGGGAATTTTCGAACTCATTTAAAAGGTTAAGCCCCGACGATAGCGTCGGGGCTTTTGTGTTTTTAATGTAACGACTTAAAGTAAATGATAATCAACGAGGCGCCAGCAAGGGATAGATTTTTGAAAAAATGAGCCATTTGATTTGCCGCAAGCCCTGGATCTTGAACGCCCCAAAATTTGTGCATTATAAAAGCGGTTGGGATAAGAAACAGAACAAGCAAAATAGCTCCAACCGTTGTATAGAAATCAAATAAAACGCTCAACCCACCGAGGATAATCATAATCCCTGTGACTGGTACCGTTACATTCGGCACCGGTGCTTTCATCATTTGTGCATAAGCTACCATATCTTTATAGTTTCTTAAATGCGCGAAACCAGACATAATGAAAATCACTGAAAATAAAATTCGCCCAATTATCCAAATCGCTTCCATTTTAAAACCTTAAATATTTTAGTTGTTTTTAAGAAATTTCTTTTTTTAACAAGCCAAGTTCGACTGAAATCAAACCTGGACCGAAGACAAGCAACACCAATGCACCGGCAAGAAGGGCAAGGTCAAGTTCAGCTCCAACCCCTGGTTTATCCATTGGTGCTACAAGTCCAACCTTAATCTTTACAAGCAGTGTTGCAATAAGCATTTCAAGCGCCTGCAAAAGCGCGGCCCATCTCGTGAAAATCCCAAGAATCAAAGCAATACCACCAACGAATTCGACTAAAATAACCACAACTGCAAAAAATTCAGGAATTGGAACGCTAAGCCTGGACAAAAAATTGGTAAAACCAGGAACTCCGAAAACGAATAATTTCGGGTAACCGTGAGCTATGAAAATTACACCTAAAACCAACCTTAATATCAGCAAAACTATATCGTTTGCAGTTTTAGTTGAAAGTTTTGTAAGCATAGTCCCTCCCGATTTTTATTTTGATGTTAGATGTCAACCGCCTTCTTTCTCACAAGATGACCCATTTGGTAATCTTCAATCGCTTGGTATATTTCTTCTTCTGTATTCATAACAAACGGACCCCAACGCGCAACTGGTTCATTTAAGGGCTTTGCACATCCAATTAAAACAGCTGAATCTTTTAGCGCGGTAAATTTTATATAATTTCCATCCGTTAAAATCGCAAGTTGATGTTCCCTTACTTTAACTTTCTCCTGAAGTTCAATCAATCCCTCCGAAACAAGGCAAAATGCGTTCATATCTTCTTGAATCTCATATTCAAAACTATTTCCCTCTGTTAGTCTGACATCGAGATAAATGACTGGATAATTAGCCCAGCTTTTTTGCTTGATTTCGTTAAACTCACCTGAAAGCAAATTAATTTTGATATCGCCTTCTTTCAACTCCATTGCTTTGTAGTTGTGATAGAACGGGTCGCTCCATTTCTCCTTTGCGGGTAAATTAAGCCAAAGTTGATATCCCCACAATAGACCGTCTTTCATTATAGGCATCTCCGAATGTATCACACCGCTTCCAGCGTTCATCCATTGCAATCCTCCCGAGGTTAATCTCCCTGTGCTTCCGGTGCTATCTTTATGTTCAAAGTCTCCATTCACCATATAAGTCAAAGTTTGAAAACCGCGATGTGGATGCGGTGGAAATCCAGCGATATAATCTCTCGGGTCGTTGCTTTTGAATTCGTCAAGGAGAAGAAACGGGTCGAGATAGTTCAAATAATATGTGCCTATATATCTTCTAAGCCTTACGCCTGCGCCATCGAGCACTTCCATCGCTGGAATGATTCTATGGACATTGCGATATTTAATTGTCTTACCAAGCATAATTTTTTGAGTTGATTTAGTTTATAAATTTTGTGAGATAATTTGAAAACTCTTCCAAAGTTTGCTTGTTCACACTGAAGTAGTGGAATTGACCTTGTTTTTTAACATTTACAAGCCCGCTTTCTTGTAAAACCTTTAAATGGTGCGAAATTGTCGGCTGTCTCAATCCAATTTTCTCTGTTACCTCTTTACAACTTATCTCCTTCGCCTTCGCTATAAGTTCAAAAATTTTGCATCTGGTTTCGTCGGAAAGTGCTTTTGCAACTTTTGAAATTTTAACCCTTGTCATCCGCGATGGACTTTTTATTTTTAAAATAGATATATAGACAAATGTCTATGTAAATATAAACAAAAAAATTTGCTTTGTCAAGTTTTTGGAGGTCGGCTTGAATGATTTTTTCTTATTGCCTTTTTTGTTAAATTTTAAAAAAAGAAATTTTTAGAGATAGTGGCTAAGGCGAACATCGATGAACTGAAAAAAAAGTTAAAAAATATTAAGCTTGTTGCTTGTGACATCGACGGAACATTGCTGAGCTCGGATAACCAAATTGGACAAGGTACAATTCAATTGGTGAGAGAATTGAAAAATTACGGTCTTAAATTTTCTCTTATCACCGGTCGGGTTCATTCCGCATCTGTCAAATACGCGAAGATGCTCGGGGTTGACGACCCAATCGTTTCTTTAAATGGGGCTTTAATCAAATTTCCCGAGGGCGAGACTATAAAGGCTTTTTATCTGCCTGAGAAAAAGGTTTTGAAAGCGCTTGAACTTGCAGAAAGGTATTTCGTCAACATACTTTTTTATTCAGAGGACAAAGTTATATATACCGCAGAAAACACTATTTTCCCGTCTTATATTGGAAATCTTGAAGCAGAAACCATGGAAGTGGATTCTTATTATGATTATACAGATAAAGTTTTGCGAGTCGTGTTAAGTTCTGATAGAAATTATATGCTCCATAAAATCGCACATAAGCTTGAACCTCCTTTCTTTTCAAATATATCGACTTCAATTTATCCATCGCTTAAGTATGATAGATTAATCTATCTTGAGGTCAAACGCAGGGGAATTTCCAAAGCTACTGGGCTGAAATATGTCAGCAAGTATTATGGGTTAAAGAGCAAAGAAATCGCTGGAATAGGCGATTTTTACAACGATCTTGAATTTTTAAAAAAGGTTGGTGTTGCTGTGGCGATGAAAAATGCTGTTGCGGAAGTTCGATTTAACGCTGATTATGTCACGACAAAAACAAACGATGAAGATGGCGTCAGTGAATTCCTCGAAATCCTGCTCGAGGCAAAAAAATCAACTTAATTTATGAGAATCTCTATTTCAAAATTGTATGAGTTTCTTCCGAAAGATTTAGCTTTGAAAATTTTAATGTTTCTTTTGGTGCCTTTTATTGTCGTCATCCTTTTCCCGAGCCCACATGCTTTTGAATATAAATACGAAGTTGGAAGCGTTTGGCTTTACGAGGATATAGTCGCGCCGTTTTCGTTCCCTGTTTATAAAGATGAGAAACAATATCAGGAGGAACTAGCGGATGTTTATTCGAAGGTTTATTTCATTTTCGATGTCGACACACAGGCTTATAAAAATCAAGTCAAGGAGTTTCAGGAATTTTGGACAAGTTTGAAGTCTTATCTTGGCTTAAGGAGAGATTATTTAGCAAGAGTAAATCGCAAGACAAGTTTTGAATTATTGAAGAGAGATTCAATTGAAATTGAGCGATTAAAGAAGTTGTTGCTTCGGATAATTTCCGAGGATGAAATCTCAAAAATCGAAACTTTGAATAAGGTCGGATATTTTGATTTAAACAGGTTAAAGATGTTGGGTGAGACATATTTTGCGGCAATTTATCAGCCCGTCGGTGTGATATCGATTCCGAGGTCTAAACTTAATAGAAATGAGATAGTTTTAAGAAAAGGGAAATTCGAAGAGGTTTATAGCCAAGGGAAATTTTACGATTTGAACGAATGTTACAGCATTGCCCTAGATTTTGCAAAAAAAGGCTTTGGGGAATTTGAGGAGGTTGATACAACCGGCTTTGGCATAGTTGCGAAAATTTTATATTCCTTTGTGAAGCCAAATTTGATTTTCAATGAAAAGGAAACGAACGAGTTTATAGAGCGTGAGAAGAGCAAGGTTTTGAAAACCGTTGGAATAGTTCACGAGAATGAAAAAATTATATCAAGGCATGAGATAATAACTCCCGAGATTTATCTCAAGCTTGAATCATTGAAAAAGGCACAAAAGGAGAGAGGGATTGGAACCGGGCGAATCATAAGGGATTTGGGGCGATTTATCTTAATTGGGGGAATATTCGCGACGTTTTGGATTTACCTTTATATGTATAGGAAAAAGATTTATTTCGACAACAGACTCCTTGCTTTGATAACAGCGTTATTTTTGTTCGAGATTTTGTTTGCATTTTTGGTGACCAGAATAAAAACAGCTGGGTATGAGATAAATTATCTTATTCTCATTCCGACTTTTTCAATGTTGATGACGATAATTTTTGATTCGAGAGTTGCTTTTTGGGGGACCGCGGTAATTTCGTTCATCGTTGGTTCTCTCGTAGGATATAGTTATGATGTCAGTGTGGCTTCGTTTGTTGCTGGAACTATAGCGATTTATTCTGTCAGAAGCATCGGCAATAGAATGCAAATTTTTCGAAGCTTCGTTTTCATACTTCTTGCGTACGCTTTCGTTGTGGTTGGTTTTTCGCTTCAGAAATATGAAGGGTTTAACACTATCATTATTAAACTTGGATTTGTCGGTGCAAACGCTTTGCTTTCACCTATATTCACATATGGTTTGTTGATTTTCTTTGAGCGTATCTTTGGAATAATGACTGAGATAACATTGCTCGAACTTTCAGATTTCAATCATCCTCTTTTACGCGAACTTTCAATTCGAGCGCCGGGGACATTTCACCATAGCATCGCGGTTGCAACCCTTGCTGAGTCAGCTGCTAAAGCAATTGGTGCAAATCCGTTGCTTGCTCGCGTTGGAGCTTATTATCACGATGTTGGGAAAATTTTAAACCCTGAATTTTTCGTAGAAAATCAGATGGAATCGGATAAACTTCATTCCTCAATTTCGCCCGAACAGAGCGTTCAAATAATCATATCTCATGTCGAGGAAGGGCAAAACATAGCCAAAAGATATGGACTACCGTCAGAGATAATAAAGTTTATTCCAATGCATCATGGGACAACTTTGGTTGCCTATTTTTATGGTAAGGCTTTAAAGAGGAGAGAACTCCAAAATGTCGAGGTGGAGGAAAGCGATTTCAGGTATAAAGGTCCGAAACCAGATTCAAAAGAGACAGCAATAGTTATGCTCGCTGATTCGGTTGAAGCAGCGGTTAGGTCACTTGATGATAAAACTCCTGAAAATATAGAAAAAACGGTTGAGGCGATTTTTGAGAATAGAATTGAAGATGGTCAACTTGATGAGTCGAATTTAACATTTAAAGATATCGAGGAAATAAAGAAAACATTTATCCAAATACTTGTGAACTTGCATCATCCAAGGGTCAAGTATCCTACGGTGGAGGAAAAATCGGTTGAAATCAAGGAGGTGAGAACAAAATCAAGAAAGAGGACGAAGAAGGTTAAAAATGATAGGGGTTAGTAAAAAATATCATTTGGGCAGTGCTTTGTCGAAAATTAAAAACGACGATTGGAGGAAATTTTTGACCTATTTTTTAAGGTCCATCGAAATGGAAAAAGGCTACTCTAAAAATACTGTTGACTCATATTCGCTCGACCTCGTCAGATATATTTCATTTCTGGAAGAACATGGTGTGAAACATCCCGATGATGTCACGGAGGAATTGGTAAGAGAATATATTCGAGAACTTAGCATAGTTGGTTTGAGTCCAGCGAGCGTTTCGAGGAACATCACATCTATAAAAACATTTCATAAGTTTTTGTTTCTTGAACTTTACTCGAAAATTTATCCTGTGGAAAACATCGAACATCCAAAGGTCAGAAAGAAATTGCCAAGCGTTTTAACTGTAGAGGAGGTTTTCGCTTTGCTTGAACAACCGGATACATCGACTTTGATGGGGATAAGGGATAGGGCGATACTTGAGACAATGTATGCAACTGGTATTAGAGTTTCAGAGTTAATAAATTTAAAGCAGATCGATCTGCTTTTTGATATGGAAGTTATACGAGTTCTCGGCAAGGGTTCGAAAGAAAGACTAGTTCCGATAGGAAGAATTGCTATGGATTGGATACGTGAATATCAGTTGAAAGTTAGACCAAAGCTTGTTAAGTTAGGTAGTGGAGATATTCTTTTTTTAAGTAGGTTGGGAAAAAAGTTAACTCGTATGAGCGTTTGGAAAATTATAAGGAAATATGCGCTGATGGCAGGGATAAAGAAAGAAATTCATCCGCACACACTGCGACATTCTTTTGCGACGCACCTTCTCGAGGGTGGTTCCGATCTCAGGGCTGTTCAGGAGATGCTCGGGCATTCAAGAATAACAACGACACAGATTTATGTTCACATAAATAACGAAATGTTAAAAGAGATTTACCGTCTTTATCATCCAAGGTCAAACTAAAATAAAAACAGGAGGTTAATATGGCAGTCCAATTACCAAACTGGGAAAACATAACTGAAAAACTCAATAGTTATGTTGAGGATGTCAGAAACGAATTTGAGCAAATGCTCGGTGAGATAGTTGAAGTTCCAACTGTAAGTATGGATCCAGCGTATAAGAATGAGATTGAAAAGGGAGCAGACCTTGCTGTTGAATTTTTGAAGAAGTTCGGCTTTGAAGCAAAGAAATGTAAAACTCCCGGTAACCCCGTTGTTTTAGGTTCATATGTTACTAACCCCAAAAATCCAACTGTTGCAATTTATAACCATCTGGATGTTCAACCGGCAGGTGGTCCGGAATGGGTTCGTGAGCCGTTTAAATTCACAAAGGAAAACGGAAAATATTACGGTCGTGGGACAACCGATGATAAAGGTCCAGCATTAACTGCGCTTTTCGCAGCTCGTTTCGCTGTAGAGAATGGAATTCCGATAAACATTAAATTTATCTGGGAATTTGAAGAGGAGAATGGTAGCCCGAACTTCGAATATTTTATCAAAAATTACAAGTCGGAGCTTAAGGTCAACTCAGTTCTCGTTTCCGATACCTTGTGGATTTCCCCAGACAAGCCATCGATTCCATATGGTTTAAGGGGATTACAGGGAGCGAGACTTGTTCTTGAAACTGGAACTAAAGATGTTCACTCTGGAACAACAGGCGGAGTTGCACGCAACCCGATCGGTGAGCTTTGTCAATTGATATCTCAACTTTACGATGCTAAAACTGGCAAAGTTAAAATTCCGGGATTTTATAAAGATGTTAGAAAACTCACCAACGCTGAACTTAAAAACTTCCTCGCCTCGGGATTTGATGTTAAGAGATGGATACAGATTTATGGGTTTAAGAGCGTGAGAACAAAGAATAAAGCTGAGATATTGAGAAGAATTTGGGCTGAACCAACATTCGAAGTTCATGGTATAGTTGGTGGTTATACTGGACCGGGAATTAAAACGATAGTTCCACCCAGAGCGGAAGTCAAGATAAGTATGCGTCTTGTTCCAGACCAAAAACCGGATAAAGTTTTCAAACTCCTGAAAGATTACGTTAAAAAATTGAATCCAGATGTCCAGGTTATAAGAGAAAATGCGCTTGAGCCATATTATGGCGAATTTACTGGGCCTTACGCGGAGGCGGCGGTTAGAGCTATTGAATTTGGATTTGGGCTTAAACCTGCTTTTATAAGAGAAGGGGGTTCGATAGGAGCAGTCGTCACTATGAAAAAGCATTTGAAAGTTCCGATCGTCTTTATAGGTTTAAGTTTGCCTGAACATGGATATCATGAGCCAAATGAAAACTACGATTGGAGACAGGCATCGGGTGGTATGAAGACCTTTGTTAAGTACTTTTATGACATTTCGCAGATAAAGTAAATTTAAAAATTCCAACTCACAGGGGCTTTCGTTTGAAAGCCCCTTTTTTATCGTTAAAACTTGAAACTTAACAAAAATTTTATTATTAATTACTGTGTTTTTTGGAAGTGTCAAACTCTAAAAAACAGGAGGAGGTGAAATTGAAAGCTTTAGGAAGGCATCTCTTGATTGAACTTTACAATTGTGATCGAAAACTTTTAAACGACGTCTTGTTCATTGAAAGGGTACTAACCAAATCTGCTGAGCTTGCTGGAGCAACAATTGTGAAGACTTTTTTCCACACTTTTAATCCGTATGGAGTAAGTGGGGTTGTCGTAATTGCTGAATCACATCTTACTATTCATACTTGGCCAGAGTATGGATATGCAGCAGTGGATGTGTTCACTTGCGGAGATGATGTCGACCCGTATGTAAGTTATCAGTATCTGAAAGAAAAACTTAAAGCTAAAAGTGCCCATATTATGGAGGTAAAGCGCGGATTGTTCGAAAATATCAGAAACGGTATTACAAAGAAAATCGATAGCGGAATTCTTGCAGGAGAAAAGTGAGGTAAATACGGATATCCCAAATAGTAACAAGGAAGGATATTGGTTCACAGAGTATAGCCCGAATGATACTGCTTTTTCTTTAAGGGTGAAGTACAAACTTTTTGAAAAATCAACACCTTATCAAAAGATAGAAGTTTTTGATTCGTATGGCTATGGGAAAGTTTTAGCTTTGGATGGATTTATCATGCTAACTGAAAAAGATGAGTTTATTTACCATGAAATGATAGCCCATGTTCCACTTTTTACTCATCCGGAGCCAAAACGAGTTCTCGTTATAGGCGGCGGGGATGGCGGAGCGGTGAGGGAGATTTTAAAACATGAAAGCGTTGAAAAAGTTGAACTTGTCGAAATTGACGAGGAAGTTGTAAATACGGCGAAAATATATTTCCCGGAAATCGCTTCTTCCCTTGAGGATAAACGAGTCGAGATAAAATTTCAAGATGGAATTGAATTTGTGAAATCAAAAAATGAAATTTACGATGTAATTTTAATAGATTCACCTGACCCAATTGGCCCGGCGGTTGGGCTTTTCGAAGAAAGCTTCTATAAAGATGCGTTTTCAACTTTGAATGACTCAGGAATAATCGTCGCTCAAGCAGAGTCACCGTTTGTCTATCCGGATTTGATAAGGCAGATCAATTCTGTTTTTAAAAAATATCTACCTATCGTTCGTTTTTATCTTGCAAATGTTCCAACCTATGCAAGCGGGGTTATAAGCTTTGTGCTCGGCTCAAAAAAATTCGACCCGATAAAAGATTTTAACCCAGACAGGGTCAAAAGATTTGATTCAAAGTTAAAGTATTACAACGAGCAAGTTCACATTGCGTCTTTCGCTTTACCAAATTTTTTCAGGGAATTGTTAGAATAAAATTTTCTAAAATTTTGTGTCCTTTGGCTTTAAGTTGAAATATATTCTTCCTGTTTTAATTTTCTTTTTCTCTTGCCACGCTGACAAGGGGAAAAACAAAGATGAGAAATTTGTCAAGACATACGGCGAGATTTTATTTCTAACTGAAAAATTTAAAAACGACACATTAAAACTTAAGGATAAAATCGACTCCGTTTTAAACGTAAATCGGATCACGATGAAGCAAATCGATTCGCTCACGTATGTCTATGGCAAAGACCCGCAGAAATGGGCAAAATTTTTCGACGATGTTAAAAAATATCTTGAGGACAAAAAATTAAATGTCCAAACGAAAAAACATTGACGAAATTTTTCTCTACTCAGTTTGGCTTTCTTACGGAGGTAAGCTTAAGTTGAAAACTAAAAACGCAGACCGGATAGAGGTTATTGAAGTTGGTGAGATGGAAGCAGCTGATGGGGCTGACTTTAAAAATGCAAAGGTTAAAATCAACGGCAAGGTTTATCGTGGCGATGTCGAAATTCATATAAAAGCATCCGACTGGAAAAATCATAAACATCAACTTGACGAGAGATATAACACTGTCATACTTCATGTTGTGCTTGAAGACGACACTGAAGATGGATTTGTTCAAACTGTCTCCGGTAGAAAAGTTTTAACGGCAGAGATCAATGAGGTCGACGAAATCCTTAAATCGCGAATTCGAAAAGATGATAGGATAAAATGTTATGAGGTCAATAAAATAGTTCCGATAGAAGAAAAGTTGAAGTGGATAAAAAAACTTGGGTTAATGAGGTTATTTTTCAAGGCGAGAAGTATAAGCGAAAGATTGATAGAAATAGTCGATGAGAATTTCTTTCTGATATCCGAATCGCCGGAGAATTATTTCAGCTCATATCGAGGTTATTCGCTTTATCAACTTTCACATCGATTTGTCTGGGACCAGATTTTGTATGAAAAGGTTATGGAAGCGCTAGGATATTCAAAAAATAAATTCCCATTTCAAAAACTTTCGCAAAATCTCACTTTAAAATTCATCTCTGAAAATTCTTTTGCCCATTCTTACGAAAAACAGATTTTAAAAATTAGATCGCTTTTGTTTGGGGTTGCGGGATTTCTGGATTATTATATCAAAAGAAAACTCGACCCAGAGACAAAAATTTTCATCGATGAACTTTGGGAGGAATGGTCGAAGTTGAAAAGTTATTATCGTCGTGAGAGTTTACATTATTCAGAATGGCATTTTTCGGCTGTAAGACCTGCAAATTCACCGATTTTTAAACTTGCCGGCGCTTCTGTTTTGATATGGAAGATGATACATAACGATTTTTATGCTCAGATAAGTGAGATTATCCTTTCGAACTCGAAAATAGATGAGAAAATACGTCAACTTGTTAATTTATTCCGTGTGAAATCTGAAGGATATTGGGAAAATCGTTATAACTTTGGAAGAACTTTGCGTTCTAAAACGGGATTTTTCATTGGGATTTCAAAGTCGAAGGAAATAGTTGCGAATGCGGTTTTGCCAATTATGCTGGCTTTCTCAAGAATTTTTAAAAATAATGACATGGAAAGAAAAGTTGTCGAAATCTACAAAAACCTTCCGGGGCTTTCCGCAAATTGGATAACTTCAAAACTTGAGAATGAACTTTTCTATAGATGGGCGAAAGTCTATTCTTCTGGGTTGACGCATCAAGGTGCGATTCAACTTTATAAGTTTTATTGTTCGAATTCGCTTTGCAATGCGTGCGCAATCGGGAACAAATTGTTTCTTTGATTCCCTATTTAGCCTCAGGGTTGTAAAGTAGAGAAATATACATCAATAAGCTTGCGGTTCCATCAAGCGTTGGTTCATTTGTGGAGTAGTCACCGTAGTCGTCATGATAGACAATGTAATCGGTTTGAAATTCCAAATATTCGTCACTTGAGTGTAGTCGTATACCGATTAAATTTTTAAATATCAATGTATAAACGGGGCCATCGACGAGTCCACCGTCAATTTTATATCCATAAATTGCGCTGAAAGCTGAATGTGGGTCCTCTGGATAATCTCCCCATTCTGGCAAACCAACGACCATGCTCGTTCCCCAAGGATTACAACCAAACAACCAGTCACGATGCGAAGCTTCAATCTCAATGAATTCATCATCGCCAGTCAATTCGTTATATAAGCGAAATTGTGTGAGGATACTTGCAATTAAATTGTTTGAACACCAAACAAATGGAACACCGATTCTAAAGGGATTCGAAACGGATTTGTTTTTTATTAAAGTTAACCCTTCTTTCAGGTAAAGCTTGAATTCACGGGCAATTTCTTGATCTGGATTTTTTGCGAGAAAATAGTGGCCAAGATTTATAAATGGATAAAATTGATAATGTCGTACAGTATCTTTCCCAATCCAGGGACTGATTTTTTCACTCCGCCCGTAATATATAGCTTTTTTCAAAAAAGTTGAATCCCCTGTTAATTCAAATAAAACTGCGGATGCAAGTTCCATGTCATCGAAATAATTTTCCTCTTCATAGAAATATGGAGCTAAACATGGTGCTGTTTGACAAACGCCTGGTTTCGTTTCTGCAAAGTTGAAGGCATCGAGTGATTTCTGAAGTAGTTCTTTTGCGAGTTTGTCATTGAGCTCTTTCAAAACTTTTGCAGATAATGCAAACGCGGAAGAAAATTTACCTGCGATTGATGAAACGCCATTGCTTCTATTTTTGTATTTAAACAAACCTTGTGGTTCACCAGTCACAAAGTAAACAGGTCTCTCAAGCCCCTTTCCATAACTAACAGTATCCTCATTGGGTAATCTAAACCCACGATGGTCACGGTCATCCGCCACTTGGTGATACATCTCGTTTTTATTCGGGTTCATCTTCATAAGCCATTTAATACCCCAAATCGCTTCGTTTAAAACATCTGGAATACCATCAGGATTAGGGTTGCCATTTTCATCTACGAGATCGAGGAAAGCGTCCTTGTTTTTATAGTAAGCAAATAAAAGTTGGAAAACTACCGTTGCGGATGTAGTTATATATTTTAGGTAATCAGATGCGTCATGCCATCCACCGACTACGTCAATGTGTTTGCCCTCTTTTTCGGGATGACAAACTATAAATCCATCTTGGGTGTGGCAGGAGTCTTTTAGAAACGGATTATAACCACATCTTTGCTGACGGATATATTTTAACATGAAGTCGGGGACTCCGTTGTAGATCCCTTTTTGGATTCTAAATCTCGGAGATTCAAATCCCCCAACTTTGATATAGAAGATGCCCTCACGATTAAATTCTGTAAAGTTCAGACGATAGGTTGTTTTAAATTTTTGCCACGGGCCTGTTTCCAGCAAATTTTTTGATGTGAAAACTGGTTTGCCGGTGATCGCATCCTGAATCGAAAAACTTTTGACCTTGAAGCTTGAATCACTAATTAAAACTGCAATTTTTACAGCGCTAGGCTCGTAACCAAGTTGATTTATCCTTATATAAGTTCCTCCAAAGCTATGAGTTTGGAGACAAAAAAATATAATAATGGGAAATAAGAGTTCTTTTTTCGTCGATGTACTTATCACATTTAATGTTTCATGTCTTTATGTTCTTCTTGGGGTTTTTTGTCGTTTGCTGTGAAGCCAACTTTTACTATTGCATCTTCAAGATCACTTACTTTGACTTTTTCCGGGTCATAAACAACTTTTACAACTCCAACTCTTTTCTTATAATCCTTTTTCTCAAACTCTACTTTCTTCACACCGTCGATTTTCTTCAGCGAGTTTTCAACTGATTTCGCACATCCACCACACTCGATTCCTTTGACATTTATCTTTGCAACTCTACCCTCGACTTTTGGGGTTTTCTTTTGAGGTTGTTGCAAATCCGTCTCAAATCCAGCTTCATGAATCGTTTCCGCAAGTTTATCGACGCTGACTTGATTTGGATCGTACACTACCTTCACAATCCCAATACTTTTATTGAAGTCTGTATTTTCAAATTTGACAGATTTGATTCCATTCAAATTTATCAATGCTTCTTTGACTTCTTCTACGCAGTGATCGCATGTAACGCCTTTAACTTTCAACTTCGTCGTCGATAGTTTGTCTTGTGAAACGGCAAAGGCTATGAGCAATAAAATTGACATTGATAGTGAGATTGCTTTTTTCATGATAGCACCTTTTTATTTTATTTTTGATTCGTTTTAAAGTTATAACAGGGACCATCGCCTTCAAAGTTTCTGTTAAAAGTTATAAATCTCGTTTCTTTTCGGGAATATCTCGATATGGTTGACGAGAAGCGTTTTTCTTAATTTTTCAAGGGCATTGCGATATGCGGAGAAACTGTAAAATTTCATCCTTTCATGAAGGAAATCAAGTTCGAGAGGTTCAAGCGATTCATCGAGCATATCGAGAAACTTTTTGGGCTTTAAACCTGTCCCGGAAAGAAGTTTGCTTTTGCGAATTAAGCCAAGGATATAAGAATTCTTTTTGGTGTGGGTATGAAATCGGCGGATTGTGTTAATTGCGTTTATTTCGCTTCCGGAAAGCGCAACCGCAAGGGAAAATGAAAGTGTCGTTTCCCTTCTGTAAGTTTTGTCGAGGTAATCACCCGTAAGCAAATTTATCATAATTTCTGTCCACCCTTCATAAAACAATGCCCAACTACCTGTTCCACCAGTTAAGTATTGTATGTGATGAATTAACTCGTGAAGTATTATGTCGATTGGAATTGGAATATACTCAGGGATTAAATGTTCTTCACCGTCGATGAGGACATAATCTCTTATTACAATCGATTTATCAGCGTTGTTGTAAAACGAACTCGCTTCGGAGTTTATCTCTTTGATGTCGGTTGCTGTTTTAAGCCAGTGCTTTTTATCCGGATGGCCAAATTGATATAAACTCGCGTATTCAAGGGCTGATTTCGCAAGGATTATTTTGGGTATCGGAACCTCAAAGTTGACGTTAAGATGATACTTGAGGAGATTTACAAGATTTTTTAAAGTCTTTTGCGAATATGGTTTCATTCCCCTTCTTTAATTTACTTGCTCATTTCGAACATTCTTTCAAGCGGAATCAAAGCTTTCTCGATTATCTCAGGTGCTAAAGTCACTTCGGGTTTTTGGTTTTTCATACACAGATAAAGTTTTTCGAGTGTGTTTTTCTTCATATATGGACATTCGTTGCATGCGCATCCGGAATCAGAAGGTGCGGAGATGAATACTTTATCTGGGCATGTCTTCTTCATTTGATGAATTATCCCGGGCTCTGTTGCGACGATGAAAGTTTTATCCGCACTTGATTGAACATACCTTAACAATGAACTTGTCGAGCCGATAAAATCAGCTTTTTCAAGGACTGTGTCTTCACATTCAGGATGCGCGATTATTTTAGCATCTGGATATTGAAGTTTGAGTTCAAGTATTTTTCTTTCGCTGAATGTTTCATGGACTATACAAGTTCCTTGCCATAGTTCCATCTTTCTTCCGGTTTTCTTCATCAAATATCTTCCTAAGTTTCTATCTGGGGCGAAAAGTATGGGTTTATCTGGCGGGATTTGTCTTATAATTTTTTCTGCATTGCTTGAGGTGACGATAATGTCGCTCAGGGCTTTGACTTCTGCAGACGAATTTATATAGGTTACTGCGATATGGTCAGGGTGTGCTTCACGCCATGCTTTGAATAGGTCCGCCGGACAGTTGTCTGCAAGTGAGCATCCAGCTTCGGGGTCTGGAATGAGAACTTTTTTATCCGGGTTTAAAATTTTTGCTGTTTCAGCCATAAAATAAACCCCAGCGAAAACAATCACATCTGCGTCCGTCTCCTTAGCCCGCCTTGAGAGTTCAAGGCTATCCCCGACAAAATCAGCCAAATCTTGTATTTCTGATTCCTGGTAATAATGAGCCAATATTACAGCATTCAATTCCTTTTTGAGCCTAAGAATTTCCTCCTCAAGGTCGACCAATGTATCCACCAGCGCCATTTTTTCCCGAGGTTGAATTTATTTTTCTTTGCGTGAATATAAATTAAAAAAAATCAATTTGCAAATCTCCAAAGCCAAGATTAAATTTATATCCGTCCTTTACATAAAGGGCAATCTAAAACAAAATTTTAAAGCAAAGAAATGTTTGCGGTTTCATCCTTATGGAGCAAGTTCGTTCTTTCTTTTGTTCCACTTTTCGTTGCGATCGATGTCCTTGGGATTCTTCCAATTTTTATAGCTTTGACTGAAGGTTTGAACCCAAAACAAAGGAAAAAACTTGCGGTTGAATCGACGCTTGCAGCTTTGGTTGTATCTGTGATTTTTGCTCTTGCCGGAAGACCGATTTTTACATTTCTTGGGATAACCATAACCGATTTCAGAATCGGCGGTGGGATTATACTTCTTGTCCTTGCGGTTACAGACCTTTTGTTCTCAACCGAAGAAAGAAAAAGAAAAGAGACATCCATAGGCGTCGTCCCAATCGGGATACCGTTAATAATTGGTCCGGCTGCGATGACAACGATACTTCTTCTTGTTGATACTTATGGGATTTTGTTGACTATGTTTTCAATTTTTATTAATTTGATACTGGTTTTGATTGTCTTTGTAAATTCGAGTTTTGTGATAAAAATTCTTGGAAACTCTGGTTCGAAGGCATTTGCGAAAGTTGCGTCTTTATTTTTAGCTGCTATCGCTGTGATGATGATAAGAGTTGGACTTGTTGAAGCTTTAAAACAATAAAAATAAAAATTCGATGCTCAATAGAGATTATATCCTCAGCATTATAGAGAAAAAACTTGACAGCGGAGATATTACCGGGGCAATAAAATTTATCGAATCGCTCATTCGAGATAATCCAAATGACATTGACGCTTTAAATTTGCTCGCCATAGCTTATCGACTTAAAGGTGACTTCGATGAAGCGATGCGAATTCTTAAAAAGGCACTTAAAATTGACCCGAATTATCCCGAAACGCATTATCACCTCGGCTTGCTTCATTACGAGCGTGGGAATTATCTCAAGGCGATTGAGGAATTTTACAAAGCAATAGAAAATTATCTCCCCCGCGAGAAAAGTTGGATTTCGGATGCTTATACAGCGCTTGGCGAGGCTTTCTATAAACTTGGTATGGAAAACGACGCTATTAAATCGTGGAAAAAGGCACTTGAGATTTATCCGAAGAATAGACGCGCGAGATATTATCTCAACAAAATTGAAACGGGAAAGGTTAGAAAAGTCAAAAGCCCCATCCTTGTCTTTGACTTCCTCCGCTTCAGCGATATGAAAATTGATGAATACCTGAAACAAAAAGGTAAGGATAAATTCGATTCCGAAAAAGAGTATAAGAAAGTTCTCAATAAAATTGTAAACGCATGGAATAACAAAGTCGCAAAAAGCCAGGATAAATTAAAGAGGATGACGGACAGGGAAAAACTTAACTTTTTCAAGTCGATAAAAATAAAGTTTTGAACCTTGAGGATGGAACTTGGTCTTAAAGATAAAGTAGCTATCGTTTCCGCATCGAGCAAGGGTTTAGGGAAGGCATGTGCAATTGGTCTTGCGCGCGAAGGAGCTAAAGTTGTAATCTGCGCAAGAAACTTAACAGAACTTGAAAAGGCGAAAACTGAGATAGAGGACAACTCAAATAACGATGTCCTCGCTATCCAAGCAGATGTCACAAATTATGATGATATAAAAAAACTTGTAAACTCAACTGTTGAAAAGTTTGGAACCGTTCATATTCTTGTGACAAATGCGGGAGGACCCCCAGCTGGTTATTTTGAAAATTTCTCGGATGATGATTGGGAAAATGCTTTTAATTTGAATTTTATGAGCACGGTGAGATTGATAAGAGAAGTTTTGCCCTTTATGAAGTCGCAAAGATGGGGAAGGATAATCAACATCACCTCTGTAACTGTTAAACAGCCAATAGATAATCTTATCCTTTCAAATTCAATACGTATGTCAGTTCTCGGTCTTGCGAAGACGCTTGCGCTTCAACTTGCGAAATATAACATTTTGGTAAATAATGTCGCCCCGGGCTATACCCTTACCGATAGAGTAAAGTTTGTCCTTGAGCAAAAAGCTAAAGACACAGGCAAAACAATTGAGGAAGTTAAATCTGAACTTGCAAAGGATATCCCACTTGGTAGACTCGCTGAGCCAGAAGAACTTGCGAATTTAGTTGTTTTCCTTGCCTCGGAAAAGGCAAGTTATATAACGGGAGCAACTATTCCCGTCGATGGTGGTTGGATAAAGGGAATTTATTGAAAAACCAAATTTGAGTTATCGATGAGAAAATTTTTCTTTCTCCTCTTTCTTTTTTCTGTTTATAACCTCAACGCTCAAATAATAAAGTCCCCACCTTATGAAAAGTATGTCGATTCAACTTCAATCAAATTCTCGTGGAGAACCATTTCCGATTCTGATACAAGAGTTAAAATTGGAAAGACGTTAAATTTTGAACTTGGCGAATTCATCGACACAATAAGAACGAAGGAACATGAGATAACCATAACAGGTCTTGAGCCTGCAACAATTTATTATGTTCAGATTGCATCTTATGGAATCACTAAAGATTCGGTCCGTTTTGTTTCATCAACTTCTTCGGATTCAAGGTCAAGCGGAAGGATAAATGTATACTTTAACAAGAGTGTTGATACAACCGTTGCAATTTGGCAGAAGGCGATGGGAAATGTCGATTTGAAAAATTTATTGATACAAAGAATAAATCAAGCGCGATATTCGATCGACGTTTGCGTTTATAATTTCTCCGGGACAGTTGCAAGCCAAATTGCGGATGCCCTTGTATCAGCTAAAAGTCGTAACGTCGATGTGAGATTTATTACCGAAAGCGAAAATTATAACCGAAATCGTGCTGGTTATACAAAATTGATAAATGCTGGAATACCAATTCATGTCGATAACACAAATGGAAGTATGCACAATAAATTCGTCATCATCGATTATAGAAATTCTAACTCGTGGGACAGTGTTTGGGTTTTGACTGGCTCATGGAATTTCACGGATGAAGGGACGAATAGAGATTTTCAAAATTTGATCGAAATTCAAGATAGGGCAATTGCGGGTGCTTTTACGCTTGAATTCGAAGAGATGTGGAATGAAAAATTTGGTGTAAATAAATCCGATAATACTCCGCATGTTTTCAACATTAAGGGAAAGAGGGTTGAGGTTTATTTCTCCCCATCCGATGGTGTCGCTTCGAAGATAGTCAACGCTATAAATCAGGCAAATCATTCAATTTTTTTCGCACTTTTAACATTTACGAGCTCAACTTTATCCAACGCGATCAAATCAAGATATGATGCTGGCGTAAGAAACATTAAAGGTATGCTCGACAATAATACAGACTCCGGAAGTCAATACTCATTTCTTTCTGGTTTTGCAGAGGTATTGATTGATACCGATAAAACAGCACAGCTCCATCACAAGTATTGTCTCATTGACCCAACTCATATTTTTTCAAATCCGATTTTGATAACTGGTTCTTACAATTGGAGTTTAAGCGCGGAAAACTATAACGATGAGAATGTCGTTATAATTTGGGATACATTGCTTGTTAACCTTTATCTTCAGGAATTTGTCGCAAGGTATAAGCAAAATGGCGGAATGGATGTCATCACTCACGTTGAAAAAATTGGAGAAGAATCGATGGATTTTGAACTTTCGCAGAATTATCCGAATCCATTTAATTCAGAGACAAACATAGTTTATTCAATTCCTTTTGATGGATTTGTGAGTTTGAAGTTTTTCGATGTCCTCGGGAGGGAGGTTTTCTCCGCTGTTAACTCTTATCAAAGCGCTGGGACATATCGATTGAATTTAAAGTTTGACAACATCGGTTTAAGTTCCGGGGTTTATTTTTATAGACTTGAGTTTCACCGGTCGGGTCAGTATTTTGTGAAGACAAAAAAGATGACCATAACAAAGTAAACATTGATGGAGAAGAATTTACCATACGAGGAAATACGGCGTAGGTTCGTTGAATCGGAAGATTTCAACGAGATTTTTGACGCTGTTGAGGAAGCCATAAGGCAAAAGATTGAAGATATAGAACTTTATCGATTGCTTTTTTGGAACAATTCTCTTTCTGCTGAGGCGATAGCGATGTTCGGTGAGAAAATCGCCGGTGAGTTTCCATCAATTGCATATGATGTCTATATGTGGCTTGCGAGCGTTTTTGAAACTGTTTATTCTAAATTTGACAATTATGAGGGCGCTTTAAAATTTTATAGAAAAGCGTCTCAAGTTAAACCACAAGAACTCGACCCGTATCTTGATGCAGCAGATTGTTATGACCCGGATTTGAACATTCCCCCGGCAGAATCTTTAATTGAATTTCTTCTCCAAGGATTAAAGTATGTTCGAACCCCAAAGCCAATCTATCAGAGATTGTGCTTTTTGCATAGAGCAATAGGAAATGAAGAGATGGCGCGATATTATGAACAAAAGATGAAAGAGGTTTGAAGTTCGGCGATTTAAGAGGATATTTAAACATAGTGTTTGCGACGATATTTTGGGGATTTTCAGCTACAATCGCAAAATTTCTATTCAAACACGAGGTCGATTTGCTTGCGCTTGTGCAGATGAGGTCGACGCTTTCTTTCGTTGTTTTATTTTTAATCCTTTTCATCTTCAAGAGGGAGTATTTGAAAATATCTGCCAATGACCTTCATCGTTTTGCCTTGCTCGGCGTGATTGGTATCGCCGGTTCAAATTTTACATACTATTTCACTCTAAATGAGATAAATGTCGCGACCGCGATAATTATGCAATATACCGCGCCTATTCTTGTGGTCTTTTATGGAGTTTTATCAAGGACCGAGAGAATAACGAGTGTTAAGATAATTTCCGCATTCGTTTCACTTTTGGGATGTTCGCTTGTGGTCCAAATTTTCGATGTTGAGTTTTTAAATTTAAGCAAAATTGGAATTTTAAGTGGGGTTGCTTCATCGTTTTGTTGGGCGTTTTTCAATATCTATGGGAAAAAGATTGGGGCTAAATATAACGTTTGGGGAAATCTTGCCTTTGCCTTGATGTTTGCTGGGATTTTTTGGCTATTCTTTAATCCACCGTGGAAGATTTTAAACTATTCTTCAAGCGATTGGTTGCTCTTTTTCATCTTTGCGATGCTTTCCGTTTTAATTCCGTACTTTTTCTATTTCAGCGGTTTGAAATCTATTTCACCGTCGTCAGCGATAATTACAAGCACGCTTGAACCGGTTGTGGCGATTGTTTCTGCGTGGCTTATTGTTGGCGAGAAATTATCTTTAATACAAGTCTTGGGAGCGGTTTTGGTTTTGACATCTGTAGTTTTGTTACAAATAAAAAGAGATGTAAATTGAGAACGCAAAGAAGAATAGAGCGGATAAAATATGTTTTATCGCATCGGCAAGATGATTTAACTGTTGTCGTTGAAAATATTCATGACCCCCATAATGTCAGCGCCATAATCAGAACTTGCGATGCTGTTGGGGTTTTCATGATAAATCTCGTTTATACGGTAGAGCAATTTCCAGATATAGGAAAGAAGTCAAGCTCAGGTGCTATGAAGTGGGTTTACAGGAGAAATTTTAAAAGCATCGATGAATGTTATAATACATTGAGAGATGAAGGATTTAAAATTTATGCCTCTAAACTTGTTGAAGGCGCAACTTCTCTTTACGAGCTGGATCTTACGCAAAAAGTCGCGTTTGTTTTCGGAAATGAGCATCGTGGTGTATCGGATGAGGCGAGCGAAAAAGCAGATGGAATTTTTATTATTCCTATGTTTGGAATGGTTCAAAGTTTAAATGTATCGGTCGCGTGCGCAGTTACACTTTACGAAGCATTGAGACAGCGCCTCCTTGCTGGACATTACGATAAACAAAAGTTAGATTCAGAAATTTTTGAAAAAGTTTTTCTCGAATGGCTTGAAAAATAAAATGGGAAAATTATGCTTGTAGACACACACGCGCACATATATTGGGAAAGTTACGATTCTGATAGAGAAGAAGTGTTAAAAAGGGCGATTGATTCAGGGGTTAAGTATATAATTTGTCCTGGGACTGACCTTGAGACAAGTATTAAGGCGATTGAACTTGCTGAAAAATATGATTTTGTATATGCTGGCGTTGGTTTTCATCCGCACGATGCGATTAAAGCCAGCGACGAGGAACTTGAAAAAATTGAAGAACTTAGTTATCATCCCAAAGTTGTCGCAATCGGTGAGATAGGGCTTGATTTTCATTACAACTTTTCCCCGCGCGATAAACAAATTGAGGTTTTCAGAAAACAAATTCAAATCGCAAAGAGAAGAAATCTTCCGGTTATAATTCACAATAGGGAATCACATAAGGAAATTTTTGAGGTACTTGAATCTGAAATCGATGAGAGTTGGACTGGCTTTGGAAAGCTTGCTGATGGGAAATTGCCTCCGCCGAGGGGAGTTTTTCACACTTTTAGCGGAAGCATCAAAGATGCATGGAGGGCGATAAATCTTGGTTTTTATATCTCAATTTCTGGAGTTGTCACGTTTAAAAATTCGGGTCAATTAACTGATATCCTCAAGGAGATTCAGCCGGAACATTTGCTTGTTGAAACTGATTCACCTTTTTTGGCGCCTCATCCATTTCGCGGGAAGAGAAACGAGCCAATGTATGTTAAATTAGTCGCGGAAAAGATAGCACAAATTCAAGGCTTTACGGTTGAAGACATCGAAAGGACCACGACATTTAATGTTTATCGTCTATTTAGAATTGGGCAAAAGCCGGAGCCGAAGATTGCTTATAAGATTAGAAATTCTCTCTGTCTCAATGTGACTTTGCGATGCAATGCGGATTGCGTTTTCTGTGACCGAAAAGGTGAGGCAATAGTCAAAGGTTATTTTTTAAAGATTGATCATGAGCCGACAGCTGAAGAATTTATAAAAGAGATAGGCGACCCGAAACAATATGACGAAATCGTCTTCGTCGGTTATGGCGAGCCAACGATAAGACTTGATGTTGTAAAGGAGGTCGCCAAATATGTGAAAGAACGTGGTGGAAAAACGCGACTCGACACAGATGGACACGGAAATATAATTAACAAAAGAAATATCGTCCCGGAGCTTGTCGGTTTAATTGATGTGGTTTCGATTAGTTTAAATTCAATCGACCCGGTTGAATACGGAAAGTTGATGAATATAGATGGTGAGAAATTTCATCCTGCTATGATTGAGTTTGCGAAGGAATGTAAAAAACATGGGATTGAAACGATAATGACAATCGTTGGAATTGATGGAATTGATGTCGAAAAACATAGGAAATTTGTAGAGGAGGAAATTGGGGTTAAATTCAAATATAGACCTTTGTTCTGATGCCAAGCATATTTGACATACTTGGTCCTGTGATGATTGGACCATCGAGTTCACACACCGCTGGAGCTGCTAAGCTTGGTTACATAGCAAGACAACTACTCGGTGCGGAGCCGAAGCGCGCGGAGATAACGCTTTACAATTCTTTCGCGAGAACTTATAAAGGGCATGGGACGGACAAAGCTATAATCGGCGGAATTTTGGGGATGAAGCCAGATGATGAGATGTTGAGAAATTCTTTTGAAGTCGCAAAGGAAAGGGGATTAAAGTATGAATTTAGACTTATAATGAAGGCTCCCAAACTTCATCCTAACTCAGCACGCATAAAGTTATTTGACTCAAATGAAAATAAAATCGAAATGGTCGGTTCATCTCTCGGCGGTGGAAGAATAGAAGTAGTTGAGATAGAAGGTTTTAAAGTTAATTTTTCAGTTTCAATGCACACAATTGTGATAATCGCAGATGATATACCTGGAAGCATTGCTCATATAAGTGGGGCAATAGCCGAAAGAAGAATAAACATCGCAAATATGTTCGTGTCAAGGGAAGAAAAACTTGCGAATATGATCATCGAAGTTGACCAGGATGTCCCGCAAGAGGTGATAGAAAAAATTAAATCTTTCAGTTGGGTTCATTATGTTCGTCTTGTCGAGCCAATTTATTGATAAAAAATTTTGAGGTAAACTAATGGAGATAAATTCTTTTGAAGACATATTAAGGCATTGCAACGAGTTAAACGCCACAATCCCGGAGGTTATGATAGAATACGAAGTTAGAAAAACCGGGAAGACGAGGCAGCAAGTTATCGATGGTGTTAGGAAAATTTTAAATGTTATGATAGAATCTGTCAACAATGGTTTAACGCGCGATGTTAAATCTCCAAGCGGTTTGCTTAACAATTTCGCAAAGAGGGTGTTCAACGCTCAGATAAATACTTTGACCGTTAACTTTAAGAAGGCAATAGCGAGGGCTATGGCTGTAAGCGAAGTTAACGCATGTATGGGAAGGATTGCCGCAGCTCCGACTGCTGGTTCCTCTGGGATTATACCCGCGGTTATAACAACGATGATGGAAGAGCACGGCATAAATGAAGATAAAGCGATTGAAGGTTTGCTCGTTGCTTCAGCAATTGGACTTTTAATTGTAAAAAATGCCTCAGTTGCTGGTTCAGAAGCTGGATGTATGGGTGAAACCGGAAGCGCAGCTGCAATGGGTGCATCCGCAA
>JBEPZK010000021.1:0-39091 GCA_041640855.1 Candidatus Kryptoniota bacterium | reverse complement strand
ACTTGTGGATTTCCGCTTTAACTTGATAATCCATCGAAATAAGCATAACAATTGCCCTTGTTTCGTTTATGCGTTCGACAATTCCAACAAAGCCTTTTAAAGGTCCCTCGGTTACAAGCACATAATCCCCCGGGCATAGGAGCAACTCCATTTCGTAATTTTCCGGCACTAAAACGCCATTATTTCCGTTGATTCTTTCTTTTATGGTTTCAATTATCGATTCTTTTATCGGCTTTGGTCTTCCGTTAACCCCAAGAATTTTTCTAACCCCACGGGTGTAGATTACAAGATGGAATAAATTTGGTTTTAACTTTGCAAAAACATAGCAAGGGAATAGCGGAACAATGACCCTTTTCCTTTTCCCCCTAATCAAATGAATTTCTTGAACTTTTGGGTTAAAAACTTCTATTTTTGCTAAATTTAAATATGACTCTACAAGGTCTTCTTGCTTTGGCTTAGTTTGTAAAACGTACCAATTAAAGTCCAACTTTTGCACCTCCCGTAAAATTTATTTGAAAAAATTTCTTCCTATTGAAATTTAAAATCTTGCCCGCCGTTATGAATCAAGGCAAAGATAATTATAATTTAATTATTATAATTAAAACGGAAATTTTAACTTGCCCAACATTCCCCTACTTATTCTCCCTTGCCCTCGCTTTTATCCTTGTCCGCGCCGTAGTAATCGTAGTATCTATAGTATCGGTAATATCTGTAATATGTTCCGTAAGTTGCGCTTGCGTCAAAGTTATTTAATAGAACGCCGATAACATTTCCGCCAACTCTGTTGATCATCTCCCTCGCTTTATCGAGCACATCCGCTTCAGTTTTCCCAGCCGATACAACAAGCAAAACCCCATCGACTTGATTTGCAAGTATCAGTGCATCAGTTACAGCTACAAGTGGTGGCGTATCAAATACAACCATATCGTAATTTAACTTCAGATATTCGATAAATTCTTTCATCTTTTCAGAGCCGAGCAATTCTGCGGGGTTTGGTGGGACAACGCCGCATGGAACAAGATAGAGATTTTCTACTTCCGTTTGTTTAAAAATTTCATCAAGTTCAGCCTTGCCAAAAAGATAATCCGTAAGTCCAGGTTCTCTTTTTACACCAAAAACTCTGTGTAACACAGGTCTTCTTAAGTCTGCATCGAGCAACACTGTCTTTAAACCTGCACTTGCCATTGTGATTGCAAGATTTGAAGCGGTGGTCGATTTTCCCTCCTTTGGTGCAGAACTTGCGACGACTATAGATTTTATTTTTCTATCAAGTTTTGCAAATTGAATTCCGGTTCTCAAAACTCTATATGCTTCTGCAACTGGAGATTTCGGGCTAAGGTGCGTGATAAGGTGGGCTGCGATATTTCTACCTGCGTCTTTCTTGAGTTGTTTCCCATCGAGTTTCATTTCAACTTCTATAACCGGAATAGCCGAGAGAACAGTGAAACCTCGTTTTTCGATTTGTTCTGGCGTCTTTATCGTCCTATCGAAGTATTCTTTTGCAAAGGCAATTCCAATTCCAAGGCCAAGACCTATTATTATGCTGAGTATCAGATTCAAGTGAACTTTCGGGCTCACTGGTTTTATTCCCGGCGTAGCATAGTCGATTATTTGAACATAACCGAATTGTGATTGTTCAGCTATCATAGCCTCGTGATATTTTTCCTCGAGTAAGAGATAAAGTTTTTCACTGCTCATTCTAGCTCGTTCAAGACGTGCGTAATCTATCAATTTTGCCGGTATCGATTCGAACTTTTTATTAAGTTGCTCAATCAATCTTTCAAGTTCTCTCTTCTTTGCTTCATAAGCAACTAATTCGATTTCAGTTAGCAAAATTTTTTGTTTTAGTTCTTTGATAAATCCGGTTGGATCATAATTTTGAGTGCCAGGGCTGCCAGAACTTGCAAATCCAGTTTTGAGAAATTCTAATACCTTGTCATTTAGTTTCTTTCTTAAAGATGCTAGTTGATCATCTATTTCTTTTAAACTTTTTGTTAAAACTTCTTGGCTTCCAACCTTTGGATTTTGGGCGACGATTTGGTCTCGCGTTACCTCAAGTTTTGCTATTTCTTCTTGTAAATATTTAATGTAGGGGTCAAGGGCTTCGGTAGCAACCTTTACAAATTCGGGTTCGATCTGCTTTATCTGCTCAAGGTATGAGTTTAATTTTTTTTGTGTGGATGAAATTTCAACTATTGCTTCACCACGTTTTGATTCAAGGTCAGAAAGTTGTTCGATGAGTTTTTTAGATTCCTCATCGAGGGCAACGACGCCAACGGACTTCATATAAGATTCGAGTTGATTTTCCGCTTGGTCAAGAAGTTTTTTCTTATCGGCAAGTTGTTCTTCTAAAAATTTTCTAACGCTTCTTGATTCATTCCTGCTCATCATTAGGTTTCTCTCATAATAAGCATCCGCAAAAGTATTTGCAATTAAAGCAGCTTCCTCAGGGTTTTTGCTTCTGACGGTGATTTTTATTATGTCCGCATCGCGTGGGGATTCAATTTTTACATCTTTTTGAAGCCTCTCAACTATCGTTTCAATTTTTGCAAACGGTTTAATTCCCTCCTTTATCTCCTTCTTGGATGCTTTGATTATAAGGATTGTATCTTCCTTGTTCTCAGAATTGATATAAACTCTTTCTATGAGCTTTTTTGCGACGCTTTCAGCAAGAGAACGACTTTTGAGTATTTCTATTTCATTTTTGATATTTCTTTGCTCAGATAAACCCGTTATATCAAGCATCCCTGTTAAGCCCAAACCCTTTTTTCCCCTTTCTATTAAAACTACCGCGGTTGATTCATAGATTGGATCTTTTGTAAATGTAAAGATAGCAGTTGCAAGCACAACAAGGATGAAAACAAAAATTATAAGCCATCTACCTCTATATAGAACCTGCAAAAGCTCATATAAATTGACAACTTCCTCTTCAGTTTGTAAAAAAGTTTGCCCATTGGTATTTAATTTTTCCATAGTTATTTGAAAGAATCTTTAATTTTTACCCAGTTAATTCACTCAACCTCAATATAAAAATTTAAAAAGTAAAAGTCAAGTTTTTCCATGTGATAAAAACTACAGCTGAACCATTCGTTTGCGTAATAATCTACATCATTTGTTCAATATTAGCCAGTCGTTTTAGAATTTGACAAGATTTAGTTTTAAATGGTTTAAAAAATTTGGGGTGTTGAGTTATGGCACGGGCTTTGAAATAATTCAATTTAGAAAGTCAAAAAAATTATGGTAAAGGTTTGAATGAAAATTAAAAAATTTGTTGCGCCAACTTTAAAAGAGGCAACTGAGATGATGAAAAGAGAACTTGGAGATGATGCCATCATTTTGGGAACAAGAAGAATTAGGCAACCCGGGATTTTTGGCTTTTTAAAACCAGAGTTGATAGAAATAGTTGGAGCAATCGAGGAAGAAAAGTTTCAAATTAAAAACGAAAACCGCTCAGGGAATCCGGTTGAGTTATTAAGAAAAATGACGAGTGAAATTGAATCGAAACAGAGAAAACAACAACAAGACGGTGGAAGAATAGAGTCGGAATTTTTTGAACAGTATAATTATAGCGAAATAAAAAGCGAAATAGAGGAGGTAAAGCAAACGCTTAATGAGATAGCGGAACATTTCAAATATAAAAACTCGATTCAGTATCCGCCGATTTTAAAGAGAGCATTTGTGAATTTGGTTGAGAAAGAGGTTGAGGAAGAACTTGCCAATAAAATTGTCCGAGCAGTGTTAACTAAGTTAAGCGGGGAAGAGTTAAAAAATGAAAAAATTGTCGAAAGTGAGGTTCTTAATATCATTTCAAGCATCGTAAAATTTACAAAGCCGGTGAAACCGTTAAGAAGGAAAACTTTTGTCCTTGCTTTCGTTGGTCCAACAGGGGTTGGAAAGACGACGACCGTTGCGAAGTTAGCTGCGATTTACAAGTTGTTTGAAAATGCTCGCGTTGCTTTAATTTCGGCGGATACTTATAGAATCGCTGCGATAGAACAATTGCAAACATTTGCCAACATCGCAAATATCCCAATGGATGTCGCATATACGCCTGAGGATATGGCTCGTCTCATTAGAAAACATCAAGATAAAGACATAATTTTAATCGATACAGTTGGGAGAAATCAACGACATTCGGAGCATATCTCTGAACTTGCAAAGTTTATAAAAAGCGCCAACCCTGATGAAGTTCATCTTGTTTTAAGCGCTACGTCAAGTTATAAAAATATGCTCGATGTTTACAACCGATTCAAAGCCCTCGTTCCAAACCGATTGATTTTTTCAAAGATTGATGAAGCAGTGTGTCTTGGATACATTCTTAATGTTGCTTATAAAACGAAGCTTCCCATCTCTTACATCACAACTGGTCAAAATGTTCCTGATGATATCGCAGTTGCGGAACCTAAGGTAATTGCAAACTTAATTTATAAGGAAGTTTTATTATGATGTTTGACCAAGCTGAAAGGCTAAGAAATATCGTTCGCGAAAGGGCGAAGGGGAGAGAAAAAAGTGCTTATGTCATAGCCATTGGAAGCGGTAAAGGTGGATGTGGAAAAACAAATATAACTTTAAACCTTGCTCTGTTGCTGGGCAAAAATGGAAAGAAAACATTAATTTATGATGCTGACTTAAATCTAGCCAATGTTGATATTCTACTTGGCATTACACCAAAGTTTAGGTTTCTTGATTTTATCCGTGGCGAAGTTGGGATCGGCGATGTTTTGGTAAATGTGGGAGAAAATTTAAAGCTTATCCCAGCAAATTCCGGCAACGTTAACTTTCCAGAAATATCTGGGGAAAGGTTGATTCAAGTTATAGATGAGATTTTGGAACTTGAGGAAAAATTTGATTTCATACTTATAGATACACCAGCAGGGATTTCTGAAACCGTTGTAAAGATCCTCGGCTACTCAGATGATTACATTCTCGTTGTAACCCCAGAGCCGACATCGATTATGGATGCATATGCGGTAATAAAACTTGTTTATTATCACACTGGTAAATCAAAAGCGAAACTTATTGTGAACAATGTCAACAGTTCCATTGACCCTGTGGAGATAGCAAATAGATTATCTTTTGTCGCGGATAAATTTCTCGGTGTCAAAGTGAATTTTATCGGTTCAATCCCGTACGACCCCGCTGTTCAAAGATCGGTCCTTATGCAAAGACCATTTGTTGAGGCTTTTCCCAGGGCGAACGCGTCGATCGCTTTGAACAAAATAGCGTCAAATCTTTTGTCTTTAAATGAAGTTAAAAAGCAAAAACAATTTCTCGGGAGGTTGATAGAAATATGCGGTCTATAATTTTTCAAATAGGGCTTTTGTTGTTTTTCGTCTCGATTGTTGCTCTGTGGCTTCAAGGTATGGATATAATTGTTGCGGTTGTGAAGTCATTCGTTTTGTTTGTTGGTGTAACTTTAGTGATGTTTTTGATGGCGTATCTATTTATCTATTTACGAAATAGCGAGGACAAAAATGAAGTCTCGGCGAATGGAAACTTTAAGGATTCAAAGGCTTAAAAATTTATCGGAGGACTAAAGATGTCAGTTGATTTAGTTGGGAAAAATCAAAGCGAAAGCGTTGAAAAACTTTTTAAAGTCTACAGAAAAACCCGGGATCAAGAGTTAAAGAAAAAATTGATGATGCTTTACATCGATTTTGTGCGTAACATCGTGAGAAGGATGAATTTAACTTATTCGGGTGCATTGCTTGGCGAGGATGACCTTGTCGACATCGGGATGATAGGCTTAAGCGATGCGATCGATAAATTCGATCCAAAAGTTGGGGTTAAATTTGAAACCTTTGCTTATCAGAGGATAAAGGGAAGTATAATCGACGAGATTCGAAGGATAGATAATCTCCCGAGATCTGTTAGAAATAAAATTGACAAAATCGATAAAGCGAGGGCGAAAGTTGAAAATAAAGTTGGCGATGTAGCGGACCATGAACTAATCGCAAGTGAGGCGGGTTTGACCATTGAAAAATATAATCAAGTTACAATGCTTGAGCACAGTTCGAAAAGCGTGTCTTTTAATTTGGAAGTCGGTGAAAATGTTGAACTTGGTGATTTTGTGAAAAGTGAAGATAAAAATCCTGAGGAAAATTTAATTGAGAACGAGGTAAGGCAAACGATAGCGGATGAATTAAAAAAGTTAAGTGAAAAAGAGCGACTTATCATTGTGCTTTATTACTATGAAGAGTTGACATTTAAAGAGATTGGTGAAATTTTACATTTGAGCGAATCAAGGGTGTCGCAGTTACATTCGGAGGCTTTGAAGAAAATTAGAGATTCATTAAAAAGCAAATTTTCATTTTAAATGCTTAAGGTAAAGCAAAAAATTCAAAACATACTTCAACTTGTTCCATTTCCGGCTGTTGCTATGGAAGTAATCAAGCTTGTTGAAAACCCAAAGACGAGCGCTTCAAAACTCGGCGAAGTGATATCGCGAGACCAGGCGCTTGCAGCAAAAGTTTTAAAAGTCGCAAACTCCCCATTTTATGGTTTTCCAAAGCAAATATCCACGATTAATTTTGCAATTGTTGTCCTTGGGTTTGAAACTTTGAAGGAAATCGTATTGAGCGTTTCACTTGCAAGTTCATTGGCAAACAAGCTTGGTAAAGATTTTGAAATAGAAAAATTTTGGCAACATTCTCTTCTCGTTGGGATAATCGCCAAACATTTGGCTAAAGATATGGGGTATAGGGTTTCGGGTGAAGCTTTCACCGCGGGACTGCTACATGATATTGGGATTCTTGTCATAGCGCAGTATTTTAGAAAAGAATTTCAACAAATTGTTCAAATTGGGAAAAGGGGTGAATTTTCATTCGAACAGATAGAGCGTAGGTTTCTTGATAATTCAACCCATTACGAAATTGGTTCATGGCTTGCTGAAAAATGGAATTTCCCCGACCAACTTGTTGAAGCCATCGCATTTCATCATCAACCGCGACTTGCAACAAAAAATCCGCAACTTACTTCGCTTGTTTACCTTGCTGAATACATCTGTTCAAAATTAGGGATAGAAAACATCGAATACGCAGACCACGATAAATTGTTTGATGAAAACCTCGAGTCTGCGCTTGAGATTTTAAAACTCGATGAAAATTTTCTGAGCGATGGTTTTATTGAGCTGTACAAAAAGAAAATTCAAGTGGATGTACTAAAGAATCAAATTTTCCCTGGTGAACTATGATTCGAAAAAACGTGGTGAAAAGCGAACAAGAGATAATAGCGGAAATTTTGCCTCAAATCGAAAAGTTTATCGAATCTAGAGAACTTTACATCAAAACGCTTGAAAGAACGATCGAGCTTTTGAAGAAGGAATTTGAATTAAAGGATAAAACAACCTCTGACTTTAGAGATTCAATAGATGAAATACTTTTAATTCAACGGCTTTCGACGAAGATAAGCACGGCGTTAAATTACGAGGACATTGTTTCGGAGTTAATTGAGTTAACGAGACAGGTAATTCCAGTTATAGATTGCAATGTTTATGTTTACGATGAGGAGCAAAAAAAGTTTGATAAACTTTCAAAACGCAGCGCTGAATATCTTGATAACGTTTTAGACACATACATTGAAGATGGGATAATCGATTATGTGTTGAAGGTAAAAAGAAGCATTGTTTTGCCGGATATAAACACTTCGATTGATGAGTTAAGCGAAAAAAATTTCGTCATCGTTCCGCTAGTTCTAAGAAACGAGGGCATCGGGGTTTATTTGATTCATACGGATAAAAAGCAGAAGGATTTCACGAACCAAATTTTGCTTTTACTTTCAATCCTTGCAAATCAAACTGCAGTTGCGGTTGAAAATTCGCGAAATTACAATGCGCTTTTAAAAGCGAACGAAGAGTTAAAAATAATGCAGGCTCAAATGATTCAAGCTGCGAAACTTGCTGCGGTTGGCGAACTTGCCGGAGGGATCGCCCATGAGATTAATAATCCACTCCAGATTTTGCTCGGTCACATTCAACTTATGCAGCTTGGCAGGGATTTGCCAAAAAGAATTGAAATTGTAAAAGAGCAAGTTGAAAAAATTTCACAAATCACAAGGCGACTTTTGAATTTCTCGCGGAAAGTCCCAGAGGATTTCAAATTCGAAGCGGTGAATGTAAATTTCGCAATTCAAGAGATGATAACGCTCGTGAGTTATCAGTTTAAATATAACGATATTGAACTAATCCTAAAACTAGACCCGGCTTTGCCAATGATTCAAGGTAACAAGGTTTACTTACAGCAGGTCTTCTTGAACATTATGATAAATGCAAAAGATGCGATGCCAGATGGTGGGAAACTTATAATCGAAACGCTTTCTGAAAATGGCAATGTGATTGTTAAGTTTACGGATACAGGGGTTGGGATTCCGCCGGAGATAAGGGATAAAATTTTTGAAGCTTTTTTCACTACGAAGGAAAGCAAGGGAACTGGGCTTGGACTTTCAATAAGCAGATGGATTGTAAAAAAGCATAATGGAGAAATAAAAGTTGAAAGCGAGGTCGGCAAAGGCTCAACTTTTATAATCGTTCTGCCGATAAATCCAAATCAAAATTCGTGATTCAAAATGACACAGGAAACACAAATTTTAAACTATGCCAGCGGAGTATATCCTTTGGCTTTGCTTGTATTCGTTTTTATTGCTTTAGCAACCGCTGGGATTTGGTTGCTTTACAAATTCTTCCGAAGAAGCAAAGATTCAATTAAAGAAAATGAAAATTTTGCCGATAAAAATTTTGTGAGCTATCTAAACGAAGAGAATTTGCAAATCGACAGGCTGATTGAAATAGCACAGGAGAACAGAAGCGAGGAGGATGAAGGTTGTAAAGATGTGGATTTAAATCCGAGCGAAAGCGAAATTTTAAAACTTGCGAAAAAATACAACATAGGACAAGGAGAGGTTGAGTTGCTTCTAAACTTAAGGTCAAAAAAGGCGAAAAAGGCGAATGAATATCTGCAAGTCGTAGATGCTGTCGAAAAAGGAGGAGATATTAAAAAACTCGCGAAAAAATATAAAGTCGGCTGTGGTGAAATTCAACTCATACTGAACTTGAAAAACGCAAATCAAAATGCATTTTTAAAAAAATGGAGGTAGGCTATGATAAAGGGAATTTACATATCCGGCGTCGGGATGATGCCAAATAAGCTTAAAATCGATGTCATAGCAAACAACCTCGCAAACATAGATACAACAGGGTTTAAAAAAGACAACATCTTCATCAGAATCCTTAAAAACCTCTCTCTTGAAATCAACAAAAGTGGCGGGAACGAACTCAGTGGACTTTATGTCACTGAATATACAAGTTTTGAACAGGGAAATTTAAAGCACACCGGAAATCCTTTTGACATCGCGATAAATGGTAATGGCTTCTTTGTGGTTCAGACTCCCAATGGGCTGAGATATACAAGAAATGGAAATTTTATGATAACGAGCGACGGCAAAATTGTTAACTCAAACGGCTACGCATTGATTGGCTTGGGCGGTGAGATAAAGCTGCCGGCGATTTCTGAAATGAAAAATTTAGATGTAACGATTACAAAAAATGGTGAGATTTATGTCGGAGATAGATTTATCGATAAGATTAAAGTTGTATGGTTTAACGATTTGACAAAATTAAGAAAAGATTCCGCAACGAGTTTCGTTGCTGGCGATGGATCAGGTGAAGTTGATTTGACAGATGGATATGAAATTTATCAGGGTTTTCTTGAGGAATCGAATGTCAATGCAATTGAAGAGATGGTGAGGATGATTGAGGCAGGTAGAATTTATGAGTCAAATTATAAGTTGGTTCAACATCAAGACGAGAGTTTAGCGAAGGCGAATGAACTTGGAAAATTATAATGCTTCGTTTGTTATGCTTTATTTCACAGGTTACAAAAATGAAAATGGTTTCTTTTGTAAATTTTCCGGCGATGGGTTTGAAGTTGCTCGTTTTGGAAAAACTTTTTGGCCTACTTTTTTAATGTGTTTTGTCAGAACATTGTTTTTGGAGTTAAAATTAAAAATAAAAAGGTTGTTAGAAGATGGAAAGAGCTTTAAGAACAGCGGCTTCCGGGATGTATGCGCAACAAATAAACATTGATGTCATAGCACATAACCTTGCTAATGTCAACACGACATCATTTAAACGAAGCAGGGCTGAATTTCAAGATTTAATGTATCAAATTTTGAAATCGCCGACGTCATCGAATCGGAATGGAAATGTTGAAAGCACCCCGGAAATCCAGATTGGAACAGGAGTTCAAACTGTTGCTACATTGAAGGATTTCAAGCAAGGCGACCTTCAACCGACAAATAATCCACTTGATGTCGCTATAAATGGAGATGGTTTCTTTCAAGTCAGAAGACCGGATGGGACAATTGCTTACACGAGGGATGGCTCATTTAAACTTTCAAGGGATGGGAGACTTGTTAACTCATCCGGTTATTTTCTAGAGCCGGAAATCGTAATTCCTGAAACAGCGGTTGCGATAAGCATAAGTAGAGATGGCGTTGTCGAGGTTTTAAATTCAGGTGAGACGGAACCTGTTGAGGTCGGAAGAATTGAACTTGCAAAATTTGTAAATCCAGCCGGGTTGAGAAGCATAGGAAATAATTTATATGTTGAAACACAGGCTTCAGGTCAACCTATCTTCGGATCGCCGGGAAGCGAAGGATTTGGTGAATTAATGCAAGGTTATCTTGAAGCTTCGAATGTCGATATAGTTGAGGAGATGGTTAATATGATAGTTGCACAACGAGCGTATGAGATAAATTCGAAGACCATTAAAACGGTCGAAGAAATGCTCCAAATGGCAAATAATTTAAAGAGATGAAATGAATCGATTTGCGACTAAAATATGTTTTTTGATTTTTTTACAGTTAGGAGTTGTGCAACTTGGAAATGGGAAAGATATTTCGGGAAGTGAAAAATTAAAAAGCGCGCTTGTTAATTTTTTGAATGAGAAATTCGCGGATAGGAAAGTTGAATATATCGTCGACTTGAAAACGAAAATTGATGAAAATTTTGTTCAAAATTGCGATGAAATAAATGTGATTCAGAAAAGCGGTTCTGGTTATAAAGGTTATCAGACATTTAAAGTTAAAGTTTGCTCAAATGGCGATTGTAAAGAGATGCTCGTTCAAGCTTTCATCAGGACGTTTGAGAACGTTTTATTGGCAAGGAGAGATTTGAAGCGAGGAGAAGTTATGGAGTCGAGCGAGAAAATTTTCGATTCATTTTTAATTGAAAAAATTGAGACGACTTTTTTAAAGGATGATTTTGTCTCGGAAGCGAGGGTGATTTTAGGTAAGAAAGTTAGAAAGCTGATAAAGAAGGGCGAGATAATTTTTGAAAGTTATTTTGAGGAGTTGCCGTTGGTAAAAGCTGGGGAAAAGGTTAAGGTTATTGCAAGGACTGGGAATGTAAAAGTTGAAACTTTCGGGATTGCGAAGGCGGATGGCAAGTTAAATGACTTTATCAGGATTTTAAATCCGACATCCGGGAAATTGTTCGATGCGAAGGTTGTAAATAGAGGCGTAGTTGAAGTTGAAATTGAAAATTAAATTTTGGGCTGCGCGATGATTAAAAAACTTTTCGTTCTGTCGGCGGTTTTAGGTTTGTTCAAGTTGCAGGCGCAGGAGGTCGTTCAACGCTCGCTTTTTTCGGACCAAAAAGCGTTCAAAGTCGGCGATGTCGTTACGATTGTAATTATAGAAGTTACATCGGCTGAAAGCAATATGGAGAAAGACGCATCGAGAAGCGGAAGCATCACGAGTTCTGTATCTGGAGCTGGCGCTTTGAGTTTTATACCTGAGGCGGGATTTTCGGTTGGAACTGGGAATGAATTCAAGGGCAGGGGCTCAACATCAGCTCGTGGCGCTGTTAAAGCGAGAATAAGTGCAAAAATCGTTGGAATTGATTCGGCAGGAAATTTAATCATCGAGGGGAGCAGGAAGGTAAATATAAATGGAGATGCTCAGATCATAAAAGTAAAAGGCATAGTTCGACCAAGTGATGTGAATTGGGATAATACAGTTTATTCATATAACATCGCGGATGCTGAGATTGAATTGACAGGGAAGGGTATGATAAGTAGAAGTCAAAGTCCAAGTTGGATAACGAGGTTATTACATTGGCTTTTCTAAAATAAAAATTTTACGAAGAGATGAGGAAGTTGAGCATTTTAATTTTGTTGATTTTGCTGTTTCAGAGTTTGGTTTTTTCGACGCGGATAAAAGATATCGGATATGTTAAAGGTGGCTCGGGTTATCAAGTTGTTGGTTATGGTCTTGTCGTCGGTTTGAACGGAACAGGCGACACAAGAAGGGTAAGTTTTACCATTCAATCTATCGTAAGTATGTTGAGAAGGTTTGGAATAACTGTGACAGATGAAAACTTAAGGATAAGAAATGTTGCAGCTGTGATGGTCACCGCGACAATTCCAGCGTTTGCTAAGGAAGGTTCTTTGGTTGATGTTATCGTTTCATCGATCGGTGATGCAACAAGTTTGCACGGTGGTAGTTTGCTTATGACTCCGCTCGTTGGCTCTGATGGGGTTGTCTATGCTGTTGCGCAAGGTCCCGTCTCGGTTGGTGGATTTGACGTCAGAACCGCGTTTGGGACGGAGTATAGGCGAAATGTTACGACAACTGGTCGAGTTCCAAATGGCGCGATAGTTGAGAAGGCCGTTCCAAATAATTTTTTAAATAATGTCGATGATGAAATTAAAATTGTGCTTCGCCAACCTGATTTCACAACCGCAAAAAGGGTCGCGGATGCGGTAAATTTAGCTTTTAATTCGAACATTGCTTTTGCGGTTGATGCTTCCGAGGTCGTTGTGAAAGTTCCGGATGAATTTAAAACGAGGGAGAAAATAGTTGATTTCATATCGCGAGTTGAGTTGATAGAAGTTCAACCTGATGCGATAGCAAGAGTTGTGATAAATGAAAGGACGGGGACAATTGTAATTGGTGAAAATGTTACAATTTCTCCTGTTGCGATTTCGCATGGGGCAATTCACATAGAGATTCAAGCTATCCCCGTGATTTCTCAGCCGGCTCCATTTTCGGGAGGTCAAACCGTTGTAACTCAACTTACGACGATAAATGTTTATCAAGATACGACCGTTGTAACCGCGATTGAAGGAGCTGCAACCGTCCAAGACATTGCACGAGCACTCAACGCTTTGAAAGTTTTGCCAAGGGACATAATCGCGATATTTCAAGCACTTAAAGAATCAGGCGCTCTTAAAGCAGAATTGATAATAATGTGATGGTGCAAAATGAAGGTCGAAGGAAAAGTAATAAATAAAATTGCTGATATAAACACAAGTCAACATGAAAGTAAGCGTCTTGAGAAAGTATCGAAAGATTTCGAGGCTATGTTTCTAAGTTTTGTACTTAAATCGCTTATGAAAATTTCTGGTGAAGAGAGGTCTCTGTTCGGCGGCGATAATTTCGGCGCAGATATTCTCGATAGCGTTTTCCTCTTTGAGATTTCAAGACATGTTGCGAAGAACGGTAAATTTGGGATTGCTGAGTTGATTTCGAAACAATTAGAGTCAAAGGAATTAAAAAATGAAAGCAAACAAGAATTAAACAAAAATGTCGAGGGTGATAAAGTCATCCAAAGGAGGAAAGTTAACACCGGATATGGCAAGCCGATGGTGGAACGTATAAACAAATTTGATGAAATTATAAAAAAGGCGTCCTCCGAGTTTGATGTGCCTGAGGAGTTGATAAAAGCAATAATTGCGGTGGAATCGTCTGGTGATGTTTTCGCGATATCTCCGAAGGGAGCGAAGGGGTTGATGCAACTTATGGATTCGACAGCTCGATTTGTCGGGGTTAAGAATGTTTGGCATCCGGTGGAAAATATATACGGCGGGGTTAAATATCTTCGATATCTTTTAGATAAATTCAATGGCGACTTGAAACTTGCTCTTGCTGGTTATAACGCAGGTCCTGAAAATGTGCTGAAATTCGGGGGAATTCCACCGTTCCCCGAGACAATTGAATATGTTGGCAAGGTTGTAAGGTATATGAAACTTTTCCAGAAAAATAAAGATGCAATCACCGATGCAGAATGAAAAGCTGAAAGAACTACTTCTAGGGCTTAAATGTAAGTTCGAAGAATTAAAAAAAGTTGCGGAGGAAAAGCAAAGAGCGATAATTGAACTTGATTATGACAAACTTGGCGATGTCATCAAAGTTGAAAGCACAATCGTTGATGAGATATCTGAAATTGAAAAGTTTTTCTCTTTTAACTTTCGCGATGGGAAATTGAACTCAATTGTTAACACTGACCCTGAACTTGAGAAATTAAAAAATGAACTTAAAAAAGAAGCCGGTGATGTGAGAAAGTTGAACTTTGAGAATAGATATTTGCTCAGTCATTCTATCGCTTTCGTCAGGAGGTTGATGGAGCTTTTCCAAATCGATGCGGAAAATTTCGGTGAAACAAACAAAGTAAACAAAAGGGTCTGAGATATGTCGGGATTATTTGGCATAATTGAAAGCGCTAAAAAAGCGATTAATTCGTCAAGGGTTGGGATGGAAGTAACAAGCCACAATGTTTCGAATGTAAATACGCCGGGTTATACGAGGCAAAGGGTTGAATTAAGTAGCACGGATGTTTTGACTTCAAAAAATGGTATGGTAAACGCGGGCGTAAGGGTCAGCGGGATAAAACAGATTCGAGATGAATTTATCGAAAGTGAGATAAGAAGAGTTGCAAATTTAGTTGGTGGTTATTCCGTTGCAAGAGAAATCCTCGGCAGAATTGAAGCGCTTGTTAACGAACCAAGCGATGTGGGTATTGGACAGTTGCTTCAGAATTTCTTTAACGCTTTCGATGACCTTGCGAAAAATCCTGAGGATAGGGCTGTGAGAGTTACAGTTGTTCAAACTGGCAGGGCTCTTGCTCAAAGATTTAACGATATATTTCAAAGTTTGCTTGGCATGAAAAAGGATGTACTTTATGAAATTGAGGCGAAGCTTAAAAATTTGAACGAGATAATTACTGAACTTGGGAAATTAAATAAAAGCGCGATTAATCTTTACAATTCTGGAGCAGAGACTAACGATGTGCGAGATAAAATAAATCAAAAATTGAAAGAACTTTCTAAACTTATCGATATTGTTGTCTCATTTGATCAAAGTGGCGCTGTTAAAGTAAGCATCGGCGGTGTGACGGTTGTAGATAAAGATTTCTCCGCAAGTTTTAAATTAAAATTTGTGGATGGTCAAGCGAAAATTTTTGCGGAAGGTCAAACATCGGAAGAGGTGAAGCCAACATTTGGGGAGATATTTACGCTTCAAAATTCTTTCAATGAATTAATCCCAGAGATGGTTCAAAAATTCGATCAACTCGCGTTGAATTTAATAAACAAAGTGAACGAAATTCATCGCATAGGTTATGGACTTGATGGGACAACTAGAAATGACTTCTTTGCAGGGACTGGAGCTGGAAGCATCCAAGTCAGCAGAGGTATTTTAGAAAATTTGAACAAAATTTCCGCTTCAATAAATGGCGACGCTGGAAATAATGAGATTGCGCTTGGAATCGCATCGTTAAAAAACGATGATAAAATCACCGGGTTTTATAATTCTACAGTGAGCGACATCGGTTTGAGGTCGAGGATGAGTTCCGATAATGAAAATTTACAACAGATGATTTTAAATCAACTTGAAGCACAAAGAGATGCTGTTTCAGGTGTATCGATTGATGAGGAGATGATGAATATGATAAAGTTTCAAAAGATGTTCGAGGCTTCGGCAAAGTTAATACAAACTGTAAATGAGATGATAGACGCAGTTCTTGCAATTGTGAGATAAATAAAATTTTTAGTGGGTTATGAGAGTCACTGAACTAACGGTAATCAAAAACCTGATCGACAACATCAATAAAACGAGAGAGCGGGTCAACGAGATACAATTGAAAATTGCAACTGGCAAAAACATAAACACAATCTCGGACGACCCATACGTTGCAAATTCCGTGATGAATTTGAAAAGTTTAATTTCAAAAAATGAACAGTTTCAAAAGAACATCGACGATGCGATCGATATCTTAACCGCGACGAGTGAAGCGGTTGATAATTTTATAAGCACATTGATTGATGTGAAGTCGCTTCTTGTTGAGGTTTCAAATCCAGCAAGGGAGCCGGACTATCAAACATATGCAAGTAGGTTGCATGAGCTTTTTAAGCAGATGATAGACATCGTCAACACAAAATTTAAAGAAAAGTATATTTTCAATGGGACAAAGACGAATGTTAAACCGTTTCAGTATAGTGAAAGAACGGGTGTTTTGTCTTCAGATTTATCGGATGGAGTCATAAAGTTTGAGGTTAACGATGGGGTCTATGAGAAAGTGAATTTCACAGTAAATGAGTTGTTAGGCGGTAGGGAGATTTTCGATGTTGTGCTTCAGATTAAAAATTCTTTGGAAAATGGAATTAGACCTGATGATTCGCTCGTGAGCAGGTTTAATGATTTGTTTGATTTTATAGTCAGTCAGGCATCGAATGTTGGTGCGCTTATGAATAGATTTTCGATTTTGCAGAAGCAGATAGAAAAGCAAAATGTTGTTCTAAAGGGACTTCTCTCGATAAAACAGGATACGGATATGGCGCAACAAGCGATAAATTTGCAAAAAGAGCAGATTATACTTGAATCCGCATATACACTTGCTGGAAAAATTATCCAAAAGACAATAGTTGATTATCTGCGATGAAGAACAATTCAACATTTGAATTCGGAACAATAGTTGGATTAGTGCTTGGTATACTTTCAATTTTCGGCTCATTTTTGCTTGAAGGCGGAACACTTGGAGCATTGATTTTAATTCCAGCTATGTTGATTGTTTTCGGTGGGACAACTGCAGCTGCAATGATTGGGGCGCCAGCGAAGATATTTTTTAAAATCCCGAGTTTCATTAAGCTTGCACTTATACCACCGAAGTTTAATGTTGTTGAGACTATCGAAACGCTTGTAAACTACGCAATCATCGCGAGAAAAGATGGAATTCTTGCGCTTGAAAAGGAGGTAAATAATGTATCGCATCCATTTTTGAAGAAGATGTTAAGGCTTGCCATCGATGGAACTGACCCAGAGACAATTCGTGAAATTGCGGACATCGAGATAAATTATATAACTGAGCGACATATGGCAAATGCTACCATTTTTCAAAAGATGGGGGGTTATGCTCCAACGATGGGGATAATTGGTACTGTTATGGGTTTAATTTCAACACTTGCAAATGCAGGTGGTGACCCAAATGAATTAATTCGTCATATAGCTACTGCTTTCATCGCGACTTTGTGGGGTGTTTTTAGCGCTAACGTACTTTGGTTGCCAATATCAGATAGATTAAAATCTATCCATGCTGAAGAAAAAATTTTGCTTGAGATAATCGTTGAAGGCGTTCTTGCGATTCAAGCTGGTGAAGTGCCAATGATAATTAAAACCAAACTTTATTCTATGTTCCCAATAAGTGAACAAGCAATAGAGAGTTAAAAAAATGGCGAGAAAGAAAAAGGGACATCATGAAGAACATGAGAACCTTGAGCGATGGCTTATAACTTATGCAGATCTTATAACGCTTCTATTGGGGCTTTTTGTCGTGCTTTATTCGATGTCGCAGATTGATTTAAATAAATATCAACAGTGGGTATCTGCATTTGGCCAACTTTTTGGTGGTGGTACTGGAATCTTGGAAGGCAATAGAGGGATACTTGTAGCTCCAATCCCATCTGGGGGAGATTTACAAACAGGCATCGGAACATCTCAAACTCAATTGTCACGAGAAAAACTTGAAACTCAGCTTAACACAATTTTAAGCTCAGGTATCCAATCGAAAAAAATAATGATAACAACATCCTCGGAGGGATTGACTATTCATTTGCTTGAGTCTTTACTTTTCGAATCTGGAAGCGCGGATTTAAAACCCGAGGCAAAGGTTGTCCTTGATACGCTTGCTGAGATTTTAAAATTTTTGCCAAACAGGATAAAAATCGAAGGGCATGCGGACAATAGACCCATACGGACCGCTCGATTTCAATCTAATTGGCATCTTTCCGTCGAAAGAGCTTTAAACACTGCGTATTATTTGATAAATAAAGGCGTAAATCCAGAGAAAATTTCTGTCTCTGGATATGCTGAATATAAACCAATTGCGCCAAATGATACAGAAGAAAATAGAGCAAAAAATAGACGCGTTGATATAGTCATAGTCGCAATGCAAGGTGAAAAATTCGGTAAAATTTCAAATTAAATTTCGCAAAACGATGAAAATAAAAAACATACAATTTGGGGAAGTGGAATTCGACGATGAAATTATAATTCAATTTCCTGACGGAATAATTGGATTTGAGGATTTGAGAAGATTTATTATAATTGAAGATAAAGAATGCGAGCCTTTCCGTTGGCTTATTTGTGTCGATGAGCCGGAAATTGGTTTCGCAATTCTTGAGCCAACGCTTGTGGTAAGTGATTATTACGAACGCGCTGGATTTGACCCTGATGTTTACGCTCTATTTACCATCGTGACATTGAACAGAGATGTTTCAAAGACAAGTGTTAATTTAAAGGCACCAATTGTGATTGATAAGTCGAAAAAATTGGGTAAGCAAGTAATACTTGAAGTTCCAGAGTTTGAAGTAGTTCATCCTTTATTTGTATAGTATAGAAAATTTAAAAAGGCTTTCTGCGATGCTTGTGCTTTCGAGAAAAGTTGGAGAATCTGTGATAATCCAAGGCAATATAAAGGTGACAGTTCTTGAAATTTCCGGAAATCAAATCAAACTTGGCTTTGAAGCTCCAAGCGATGTTTTAATTTTTCGACAGGAGATCTATGAAAAAGTTGTTAGTGAAAATAAAAATGCATTAGCTGTGAATAGAAAATCGTTAAAAGATTTTGCCAAAAGGTTCAATGTTTCGAGGCGCACAAATATATGACCGGTTCATTTCCTTCCACCTTTGCCCAATGAATTGTTCCAGCGGGGAGGTCAAGGCGGTCGCCAGGTCCAAGGACAAATTCCTCGTTCCCAACCCCGTATCTCATTCTACCGCTTACAACCCATCGAATTTCTTCGTATGTGTGAGAATGATTCCCGTAGTATGTTCCCGGCTCATCGTGCCAAATGTATGGATTGGTTCCTTCCTCTTTTAGTATTTTTTTAAGTTCTTCAAGTTTTGGCTTTTCCTGTTTGTTCCAGCGCGTTATTTTCATAGTTTTGTCTTGTTTTATTTGTTTAAAATTTTTTCGTAGAAATTTTCATACTTTGGGATGATTAAATCCTTATCGAAGAAATTTTCTGCTCTATGTCGGGCTTTTGCGGAGAATTCCTCGTATTTATTTTTGTCTTCAAACAGTTCAATCACATATGATGCCATTCTTTCGATGTTACCAACCTCAGTTAAATAACCCGTCTCTCCATGAAGCACAACTTCTGGCAATCCGCCGACATTGGTTGCAATCACAGGGAGGCCACAACTCATCGCCTCAAGTGCTGAAAGTCCAAAACTTTCCATTTGGCTCGGCAGAATGAATATATCAGCGGAACAAAGAATTTCATTTAGTGCCTCTTGCTTTCCAAGAAATATGACATCGTCGTATAGTTTTAACGTTCGACAAATATTTTCGACGTCTCCTCTTTCTGGGCCATCGCCTACGAAGACAAGTTTACTTGGGATTTTTTTCCTTACGATTTCAAAAACTTTAACGACATCTTTAACTCTTTTGACCTTTCTAAAATTTGAAACATGGATTAAAACTTTTTCACCCTTGGGGGCTATCTTCTTGCGAAGTTGCGAGTTTTTGTTTGGTCTAAAAATTTTCGTATCGACGAAATTATGAATTACTTCAATATCACGATTTATATTGTAAGTTGAAATTGTTGCCTCGCGTAGATATTTTGAAACCGCTGTGACGCCATCGCTTGATTCAATTCCAAATCTTACAACAGGAGTAAAACTTGGCTCAAGCCCAACCAAAGTTATATCAGTTCCGTGCAATGTTGTTATTACCTTGATTTTATTGTTGAGTATCATTTTTGCAAGAATTGCACTTGTTGCGTGTGGAATGGCGTAATGGACATGGATGATATCAAGTTTATTAAATTTTGCCACATCGATTATTTTGCTTGCGAGGGCGTCGGTATAAATTGGAAATTCAAAAAGCGGATACTGATATAGTTCAACCTCGTGAAAATAGATGTTGTCAAGAAATCTATTAAGTTTTACAGGCACTGCATAGCAAATGAAGTGAACTTCATGTCCTCTGCTTGCAAGGTTTTTCCCAAGTTCTGTCGCTACTACACCGCTTCCGCCATATGTTGGATAACAGGTTATCCCGATGCGCATAGGTTTGGTTTTTTATTTAATTTAAAACGCGGTTCTGCAAAGTTGCAATTTTTCGAATTAGTCTATAATTTACTCTTAGAACTTTTTTCGTAAACTTTTGTTAAAATTTTTGAGATAAATGAAATTGAATTCGGACTATGCTTGTGATTCAAGATAAATATCAGGCTAAGCTTAAAAAACTTCTTGAAATATGCGAAAAGAACCTCAAGACCTTTAACCCTGACCTTATAACCAGGGCGTTTTGGTTTAGCTACAATGCTCATAAAGACAATTACCGGGCTTCAGGAGAGCCTTATTTCAATCATCCTTATGAAGTTGCTATGATAGTTGCGCAGGAAATCCCACTTGATGATATATCAATTGCAAGCGCTCTCCTTCACGATATAGTCGAGGATACTTCGTTTACGCTTGAGGATATACAGGCGGAATTTGGTGAGAAGATTGCCAAAATTGTCGATGGTTTGACCAAAATTACCGGGATTTTTGAAAGCAGTAATCACAATGTCGTCGAAGCAGAAAATTATCGTAAACTTTTAATAGCGCTTTCAACCGATGTAAGGGTTATACTCGTTAAATTCGCGGACCGTCTTCATAATATGAGAACGCTTGAGTATCTCCCCGAGCATAAAAGAAAGAGAATAGCTAAGGAGACCCTTGAAATTTACGCGCCACTTGCACATAGGTTTGGACTTGCCCAGATAAAGTGGGAACTTGAGGATCTTGCGTTTAAATATCTTAATCCGGAGGCATATGAAGACATAGCAAGGCGCGTCGCTCAAACGAGGAAGCAAAGGGAGGAATATATCAAAGAATTTGCTAAGCCGATTGAAAAAGCACTTAAAGAGCATAACTTTAAATTCGAAATCAGCGGTCGCCCAAAACATCTTTACAGCATCTACAATAAGATGATCAAAAGGGGAAAGACATTTGAGGAAATCTATGACCTCTTCGCGGTGAGAATTATACTCGACACAGACGATGTAACAGATTGTTGGACTTGTTATGGAATAGTAACAAGCATTTATAGACCTGTGCCTGAGAGATTTAAGGATTATATCACAAATCCGAAATCAAACGGATATCGTTCAATTCATACGACAGTCATTGGCCCAGATGGAAAAATGGTTGAAGTTCAAATAAGAACGAGAGCTATGCATGAAATTGCCGAGAAAGGACTTGCTGCGCACTGGAAATATAAAGAAAACATCACGGAATCGGATAAGCAACTTGAACAGTGGATAAAATGGGTTAGAGATATACTTGAAAATCAAGTTGACGCGACTGAATTTATTGAGGATTTGAAATTGAATCTTTATCAAGATGAGATTTATGTATTCACCCCGAAGGGAGATTTGAAGGTTTTACCAAGGGGGGCAACACCTGTTGATTTTGCCTTTGAAATCCATACGGAAATTGGACTTCGTTGTATCGGCGCAAAAGTTAATGGAAGGGTTGTTCCGCTTGATTACGAACTTAAAACCGGAGACCAAGTTGAGATAATAACCGGCAAGCACAGGATGCCGAGCAGAGATTGGTTAAATTTCGTTGTCACGTCAAAAGCAAAAGCTCAAATTAGAAAATGGATAAATGAAGAGAAAAGACGACTTACAGACGCTGGCAAGCAAGTTTGGGAAAAGAAAGTAAAGAAAAGCAAAATCCATATCAATGACGATGACCTTTTAAAAATTGTTAAGGAATTTTATAAATTTGACAATCTTCAAAAATTTTATCTCGCTATTGCAGAAGATGAAATCGACCCAGTTGAAGTTATCGCTAAGATAGAGGAAAAACAACACAAGCATAAGGAATCAGTAAAGCAAGATGAAAAGGAGAGTATTAAAGAAAATGTCGTTGCGGAAATCATCAAGCCTCAAAAAGCGATAGTGATCGATGGGACTGGCTCCGACTTACTTTACACTTTTGCAAAATGTTGTCATCCCGTTCCCGGTGATGATATAATTGGATTTGTCACGAGAGGTGAGGGAATAAAAATTCATCGCAAGGATTGCGTCAATATCGAGAGATTAAGAGAACAAGACGAGGATAGATTAATTGATGTCATTTGGTCTGCGGTACTTGATGGAGTTTCATTTCCAGCTGGAATTGTAATCGAGGGTGAAGATAAACCGGGTATGCTAAAAGAAATCACAACCGTTATATCAGGATATCGGAATACGAATATAAAGACAGTTAACATCGACACTGAAAATTCCATCTTTCATGGGATTATAACAGTTGAAGTTAAAGACCTTGAACATTTAAATGCTTTGATCGACAAATTAAGAAGAATTGAGGGGGTATATAGTGTCGCAAGATACCAGGAGCGGTAAACCTGTGGATGGAAGGATAATGGGGATTGATTTCGGAAGCAAAAGAATCGGCATCTCGATAAGCGACCCAACTTGCACAATAGCACAGGGATTACTCGTACTTGAAAATGACAATAAAATTTTCGAAAATATAGAAAAAATTTGTTCGCAATATAGCGTCAAATTAATTCTCGTCGGTTTGCCATTGAAGTTGAACGGAGGTTATTCGAGCAAAACTGATGAGGTTTTAAAATTCATAGATGAGCTTAAATCGAGGTTGAATGTCGAGGTTATCACATGGGATGAGCGTTTTACGAGTAAGATTGCGCAAAAAGCAAAGATCGAGATGAATTTGAAAAAGAAAAAAAGGCGCGATAAAAGCCTCGATGATTTGATAGCCTCAACCTTGATTTTGCAAAGTTATCTTGATTATTTGAAAAATAAAACTTCGTAATTTTTGGGGATGAAAATTAAAGCGTTAGTTATATTCTTCGTTTCGTTGCTCGTTGGTTATTTAATTTTTTGGTTTGTAAAAATTGACAGGGAAATAGAAAAACTCAAATACGAAAATCCCAAAATCACAGCACTTATGAAACAAAGGATTAACGAGGCGAAGAAGAGGGGCAAAAAGTATAAAATAAATCAAATTTGGATTTCGTTGTCTAAGGTTTCGCCATATCTCGTTGAAGCTGTCATAGTCTCAGAAGATGCGAGTTTTTTCTCGCACAGTGGAATAGATTGGTACGAGGTTAAGGAATCAATACGAAAGAATTACGAACGTGGTAAAATTGTGAGAGGAGCAAGCACGATAACGATGCAATTGGCAAAAAATTTATTCCTTTCGACCTCAAGAAACCCATTCAGAAAGTTAGTGGAGATTTTAATCACTTTAAGGATGGAGCAGAAGTTGTCGAAAAATAGAATTCTAGAAATTTATCTCAATGTGATCGAACTTGGGGATGGAATTTTTGGAGTTGAGTCTGCATCGAGAAAGTATTTCGGAAAATCTGCATCTGAGCTGACGCTTGAGGAATCCGCTCGACTTGCCTCTATAATTCCAAGCCCATTGAAATACTCTCCTAACTCTGATAAAAAATTCGTCCAGTGGAGGACAAAGTTAATTTTGAATAGATTGCTTCTGAGGCAAAAAATAAAGGTGGGGATTTCAGATGAATTTGGAACAGTTGAATAACATTTTGTTCGAGGGGGAGGGGTTAACTGTTGAATTTAAAAGAAAAGTTTCTTCGCCAGAAAAGATAGCAAAAGCGATGATAGCATTTGCAAATGCACACGGAGGGGTTTTGATCTTTGGAATTGATGATGATGGTAAAGTCGTTGGCGTAAATAGCGAAAAAGAGGAGATCGATTTAATTTTTCAAGCGGCAACACAACATTGCTACCCACCAATCGAGCCGAAAATTGAAATTTTCGAACTCAACGGCAAAGATGTCATAGTCGTTACAATTGAGCAAAGTGAAAACAAACCGCATTATCTTGTTAGTTCGAATGGCGACACTGGAAAAGTTTTCATAAGACTTGGTGCTCAAAATGTGATAGCAAGCGATGAAGCGATAAAACTTATGAAATCCGAAAGCGATGGAAATCCGTTGAGAATTGAAATAGGGGAAAACGAAAGAAGGCTTTTAAATTATCTCGATAGGTTCGGAAAAATAACAGTGAAAGAATTTAGCAAGCTTGTTGGGATTCCGGAGGATAAGGCATCCGATATACTTGTGAATCTTGTGAGGGCTGGCGTTTTAAAAATGCAAATCACTGGAGGAGAAGATTACTTCACATTGGAATGATATTGCCTATATATTTTCACAAGTTCGAATACAGCTATCCCATAAGCAACCGCAACATTTAAAGAATGTTTTATCCCAAACTGAGGAATTTCAATCGAAATATCGCACATCGATAGGACATCGTCTGATATCCCGGTTATTTCATTTCCGACGATTAAGCAAATTGGGAAATCCGCAGGTTTAATTTCATAATATGGAATACTTTCATCTGTTATTTCAAGTGCGACGATTTTTATATTTTTCTCCTTTAATGATTTTACGACATCGACTGGGTTTTTATGGTATTCCCAAGGAACGCTTTCAATTGCACCAAGTGCTGTTTTTTCTATGTCTTTTCGCGGCGGATGCGGTGTATAACCCGTTAGATAAAGTTTTGAAATAAGCGCTGCATCGCTTGTCCTAAAAATTGAGCCGACGTTGTAAACGCTTCTGACATTGTCAAGTAAAACATAGATTGGATGTCGTTCGATATTTTTTAACTCTTCGAGCGTGTGTCTCTTCCTTTCAATTTCTATCGGCGTAAGTTTTCGCATTTTTGGGAATTTTTATTTTTTCCCAAATTGTTAAAGTAATTAAAATTTAACTCCGAAAAGATAGATAGAAAAACAAAAATTTGTCTTTAAATGGTCTTTATCGGCGAAACTGAGGACAATAGGTTGGTACTTTTCGGAATCAACAATGGCAGTTATTTTTACATTGAATTTACGAGGGATATTGAGTCCCCAAAGATAGAAAGGCAAAACATCAATAAGGAGACATTGCTTTCTCTTTTGGAGAAGAATCTCGACCGCTACTGTCAAAAAGGGTTAAACATCGTCTTTGAAAAAATGTCGGAATCTGAGTAAAGTTTATTAGTCCACGGATAATTACTTTTTATCATATCCAATTTTTTCCAGGTAATCTTCAAATGTCATGTTCATATAGTGATCATCTCCAATAAATGTGAGAATCGTCATAAAGACATCCGCAGGAAAGTAGCCCGGGACAGCGGTTATAGGTTGCATATCTTCGCGGATAAAAATCGTCGTCGGGAAACCCTCAACCCCAAATATATAGGCAAGTTCCATTTCGCTGTATTCTCGACCTTGGAATATATGTTTATTTTCAGATTCAGCGTTGAGTTTTACAAGGATGAATTTTGAAGCAAGATATTTTTTAACCGTCGAATTTGCATAAACTTCCGCGTCCATCTTCTTGCACCATTCGCACCAGTCTGTATAAACATCTATCAAAACTTTCTTTTTCTCCGCCTTCGCAATTTTTAAACCGTCGGTGAAGGAGTGCCACTTCAACTCTTGCATGTCTTGAATTCTGAGGGTTAATCCCGCGAATAAAAGCGCAACTAACAAAATTAATACAATTCGCATTTTTTCTCCTATATTGAGTTTTAAACTTTCAAAATATATCAAATTGGAATATAAAAGGCAAAGAATCTGCGAATACCGAGTCAAGATACTTAAGTATGTTTACATCACCTTTAACTCTTCCGGTTTGATGAAGTAAACTTGGCTTAACAAAGCCGGAAAAAATCTGCGCAAATGTCGCTATGTCAATTTCAACGTCGGCGGATTTTGAATTTACTTTCTGAATTTCCACTTTTTTATCCTCAACCGCAATTTTGAAGGTGAAATTGTTTTCCGGTATGAAATCATCTTTTATCAAGATTACAACTTCGCCATTTGGAGCGTTTGCAGTTGTCAAGAGTTTTAGAGCTTCTTCAAGGTTTACAATTCTCATCATAAAACCAGAACATATCGCAGCGTATGATTTAAATTCAAAAAATGGTCTTTTAAAATCCCGTTCCCTTGGTTCGATGAGTATGTCGAAAAGTGGTTCATCTGGTGGGGCGAGATACTTTATCTTTGAAACTTGTTCCGCAAGCGATGATAGAAATCCCCAAAGTCCGCGATATGCCTTTGGAGTTAAGGCGACAAGTTCTTTTATCTCTATTTCCGCTTGATTTTTTTGATCTTTTTTCATTTCAAGGGCGATATAACCGCGAATTTCTCCATCGTCATAGACATATGCATTTTGAAAATTTGGAAATACAGCGCGGGTCCAAAACGCGTCGTTTCTCAAAAGGGCAAAGTTTACAGTTTTAATTTTTTCCGAATAAACCCTTTTAATTTTCTCTCGATCTGAAATTTTCATCTTCCTTACATTAAATCTCTCTTCAAACATCGGTATGTTCGATGGCTCAAGTTCGTAGAAGACAATTTGTCCGATGAACTCCCAACCATATTTTCTATAAAATCTGTGTTGAAATGGATAAAGAAGCGAAAACGGGTATCCCGCGTTGAACATTCTTCTGAGCGCATCTTTAAGCATCATATCAGCTATCCCACGCCTTCTGTACTCTGGAAGAACAGCGACTGCAGATATTCCGCCGACATCAACTATTTTGCCTTTAAATGAAATTTCCAACGGCATAATTTTAACGCATGCAACTATCTCTTCGCTATCCTCAACGACAATGATATCTTTGTAAGAATATCGGGGGTTATCAAGAATGTTTTCTCTTAACCCGTGATAATCAGGGATTAAAAAAGAAGTTGAAATGATGTATGCTATATCGTCTATGTCAAATGACTTTGCTTGACGAATTTTCATTTTGACTGAATTTGTAAGTTTTTTCTTCGCCAAGAATTTTAAAGATAGCTTTTAAAACATCATCGACTTCAATTCCCCCGTCAAATGTGCAAATGTGGGGGTCGCCGGGACATTTGGTTTGACAATAGTTTTCTGGAGGTAAAACTATCTCATGTTTATTTCCGAGTGGACCCCAAAGTTTCGGCGAACACGCAGGGAGAGGACAGAACATCGACACGGTTGGAACCTTTAAAGCGGAGGCGATATGCATCGTCCCTGTGCTCGGAGAAACAAGTATATCGAATCTTGAAGTGTAAAGAATTAACGTGCGAAGCGAATTTGGGATGATGAGGTTAACTCTTTCAGATTTTAGCTTTTCAAATTTTTCCTTCGCCCTGATGTCGTTGTGAAGATTGATGTAAAGTTTTGCATTTGGAATTTCATCGAGAATTTTTTGAACAAGTTCGACATATTTATCGATTTCCCAGTTTGGCGCGGATTTTCCGCTGAGGGGGTTTATTCCTATTATAATTTCTTCGTCATTTTTCGGGACGAGTTTTTTTGCGAGTTCAATTTCTTCATCGCTTAAAAAAATTTCCGGCTCGATTTTTTCACTTTTTACCCCTATCTTTCGCCCGAGGTCAAGCGAATAATCAGCTTCGTGCCTTAATGGAATGTATTTATTTCTGCTGACATATTTCATAAGTGTTAAAACACCGTAAAATCTTATCCCGACATTTACACGCGTTTTTATCCCAGCAAAGAAGGTCATCCAGGCATGTCTTTGCGTCGGCAACAAATGAAGCGCGATGTTAAATTTATATTTTCTCAATTTAAAGACTTGCTTCCAAAAACCAACCCATCCTTTGTCTTTCCCTTCGTAATCGTCAATTATAACCTCATCAATGTTGGGATTGTTTAACAAAATGTCTTTTGTATAAGGTCTCACCATAACTGCAATAAATGCATCTGGGAATGTCTTTCTTAACTCCCTTATAAGTGGCGTGGCAAGCACAACATCTCCAACTCTATCCGGGCGAATTATTAAAATTCTTTTTTGCTTCATCTTATCTTTTCCTCATCGAGTATTTTTTGCAACATTTGAGCATTTTTAGGAGCGCTTCCTCTATGGCAATTGTTGAAAAAGATGTAAAGTGTCTCAACTTTTTCATTCAGCTCTTTTATTCTTGGAATCCATTCTCTAAGTTCGCTTTCGCTGTATAGATAGTCATATCTTTCTCCGACCCCGCCTTCCCACCAATTTTCCGCGTTACGGCCGTGAAATCTTATATATCCAATCTTTGAGCTCGTTGCTATGCTTTGCGGAGGGATTAAGCCTCTTAACCTCGGTTCATCTACGCAGACGTAGGGAATCTCATTCTCAGATAAAAATTTGTAAAGCGAATCATTTACCCAACTTATGTGTCTAAATTCAACTATGAGAGGAATTCCATCGGCAAATTTTTTTGTCTCAAGGATGTAATCTCTGTTTTCTGGCGTATCTTTAAAAGAGTAGGGGAATTGCGCAAGAAAACCTTTTAATTTCCCAGACCTTATCAATGGTTCCGTCGCTTTCAAAAGCAACTCCATCGCTTCTCTATTTCCCTCTCTTTGGTGTGTCGTTTGTTTATGGACTTTGACAATGAAATGAAAGTCTGGTGGAGTTTTTTTATCAAGATGATAAAATACACTTGCGCTTGGAATTCGGTAATACGTTGAATTTATTTCGACAGCATTAAAGAATTTTTTGTAGTAATCGAGCATTTTCCCGTCTTCTATGTCCTCGGGATAAAATGTTCCGCGCCAGTCTTGAAAACTATATCCCGATGTTCCGATTAAAATCATCTTTTTATTTTAATTCCTTATTTAACAGATACAAATTCCTCAACAAGTTTAACACCTGCATCGATTGCTTTGAGATTTATCTCCGCTATTCCTTTTTTCTGGGTCAAAGATACAGCTTTTCTCAATGCATCGACCGGAAATAGGTTCGTCCTCGCGAGAAATGTGGCAAGTGAAAGTATAGTTATTGAAAATCTATCAATTGCGTTTGCGGATTTTTTAAACGGATAAACTTCGATTTTTGCCTTTGTCTCGGGCAGAAGTTGCTTAAGTTGTTCATCTATGAGGATTGTTGAACCCTCATCCATTTTTTCGATTAATTTTTTAACCTTTGCAAGACCTTCGGGTGCAATTACGATGATATAGTCCGGGTTATCAATCCCAGTGTAGTTTATTTCCTTTTTGTCAAGTATTATCTCCGAAACCGAATGCCCGGTCATAATTGTAATAGGATAGTCATCTTTCTGCGTCGCGTACAGACCGGATAAAATCGCGGATGAGCCGAATACAGTCGCGCTTGATTTTACTTTTTGACCGGCTGCGCCGGCAATTATTATCCCCGTTTTCTTTACCAAGTTATTTTCAAATTCGGTTTCAAGCGAGATTTGTTTCAGTTGTTTTTGTGGTTGGTTTAGGTAAGTTTCTTTGTATGCTTCGATATATTCTTTCCGCTCGACTTTGTGAACGATGCCAGTTTCAAATCCGTAGGTCTCGAGAAGTTTTAACATCTTTTCTTTGTTGAGTTCATTTCTCGGAACATAATAAGCAGTACAGTATTCCCAAACATCGACGACTGAGAAACCTTTAAACGAAATCGCTTCTGCAATTAAATCTGAAAGATTTTTATCGAAGACAGTTGTCCTTGCTGCGAAACCTCCGTTTACAGCTTTGACAAGCGAGCATGCATCGAGCGGGTATTCAATATTTCCAAGGTAAGTCGTTGCGGTTTTTCCGCCGAACGGGGTTGTAACGGAGTGTTCCCCGCCTGTCATTCCGAAGTTAAAATTATTAAAGATGATGACTGTTATATCTATGTTTCTTCTCGCAGCATTTATGAAGTGAGCCCCGCCAATTCCAAGTCCACCATCGCCCATTAAAACAATCACTGTGAGTTCTGGATTTGCCATCTTCAAGCCACAGGCATAGGTTATCGAACGACCATGCAATCCATGAAATGCGTTCACGTTAAAATATTGGTCTGACAAACCAACGCAACCGATATCGGTAACGAGAACGGTTTTTTGGGGGTCGAGGTTTAATTTTGCCATTGCTTTATCAAGTTGAGGTAAAATTTGAGAGTGCCCACAGCCTGGGCAGAACGGAAGTTCAACCTCTTTCATATAAACAGCGTTTTTTACGAGTACCATTTCTTGATGTCTCTTTATTTTAACTTGTTTTTAAAATTTCGTTTAAAATTTTTTTCGGATTTATAAGCGTTGTATCCATCTGATTTATTCGCACAATTTCAACTTTTGATTTATCAACAATCCTTTCGATCTCGAGAACATATTGACCGTTGTTCATCTCAGGGAAAATTATCTTTCGAATGCCTTTAATCGCTTTCATAATTTCGCTTTCCGGGACAGGCCAGAGCAAGTTAATTATCAAGTTCGAAACTTTAGCACCTCTTTCGCGGGCAAGTTCAACTGCTTCAATTGCACTTCTTGCGGTTATGCCGTATGAAATCACGAGAATTTCCGCGCCGTCTTGAGGGTCAAATTTAACAGCATGTGGGAAAAATTTCTTCACTTTATCTTCAGAAATCTTCTTGTCAAGATGTTCCATCATTATTTGAATTTTCTCCGGGTTCGTCAGAAGATTTCCATACTCATCATGGGTTGAGGTTGTATACCTTACGATATGTTTTCCTCCAAAGGGTGAAAACAATGGAACATCGTCAACTTTTTCGAAATAATACGGCTTATATTCGCTTGCGTTTTCAGGCAGATATTTTCTCCCGATTACTTCGGGCTTTTCTACTTTTGACCAGTCGACCCTTTGACGCGTCATCGAAAGTTCCTTACTTGATACGAGAAAAGTTGGGGTTCTGAAAATTTCAGCAAGGTTAAAGGCATAAATTGTAAATGTATAACATTCTTCAACCGTCGTTGGTGAAATAGCAATTATCGGATAACCTCCAGATGTTCCCCATCTTATAAATTGAATGTCGCCTTGCCCATCTTTTGTAGCTGAGCCTGTTGCTGGACCTTGGCGTTGAACATCAACTATCACAAGTGGGGTTTCTCCCATTATTGCAAGGCCGATGTTTTCGCTATAAAGTGAAATCCCAGGTCCACTTGTTGCAGTCATTGCTTTTTTCCCAGCCATTGATGCACCTATGCAAAACCCAATTGAAGCTATCTCATCCTCGGCTTGAATTGCAACTCCTCCGACTTTTGGCAATTCCTGCATCATTCCAAGTAAAATTGGGGTTGCAGGTGTTATCGGATAACCTGCGAAAAATTCGCACCCGGCATCAATTGCCCCTTTGACGATAGCTTCGTTTCCATCGAGAAATTCTATCATCTTTTTTGTCCGAATTTGTTTTGTTTTCACTAAAATATACTGATATTGTTGCTTTTAAAAAATTTTTGTTTATATTTGAGTAAAGGAAGGTGTGCAAAGGCTGGATTATTCCTGTCTGCATCTCCTTCCTTTGACAACTCGTATTAAAAATTTAATTAGGTACATTGCTATGGGTTCAATTTTCTCTTCGGTCGGTTTTAAAGTCGAAACTCAAAAAGACCTCGTTGATCTTGTTGAAAGCACGATTGGGGATAAAGAGTTCAGCGATTCGTTTGGTGTGTTTCAAAAAGTTCAACTTGCAGGGTATACTTTAAACGCTGGACATGGAATTGTCTTCAATGTAAACCTTGCTCATGTGGGCGAGGGTTGGGAGATTGTCGATGTGTCGCCGTGTTTTTACGGTTCGAAGGAACATTCCGTCGTTTTGAAAGATTGCGAACTGTATCAGGATGTAGAAGATGAATGGAAATTTTATCTTTACGGTGTTGATGAAGAAACTGGAACTCCTGTTGAGCTTTACATTTCAAATTTTGTTCAATGCGCTTCTTTCCTCCCACCAATGGCAGAAAAATATGAGATAGTGCCAGTTGGACTTGCTTATAATGGGGAAATTTTACCTCCGAAAAGGTTAATCCAGACAGAGACAATGGAAGAGGGTTCGACTATGTCAAACTTCTTCGTTCAAACCGCGCAAATTCAAGCTATGGAAAATATCCCGCCGGTAGTTTACGGTCTGCTTGGTGATATCCTCGATGTAAAAAAGATTCGAAATGAATGGACGGGTGAGGAAGTTTATTGGCTTTATGTTGATACAAGTCCGTTTAAACTTGAGGTTTTGATCAACCCTAGTGATTTAGAAGGTGAGCCTGAGGTTGGGAAACGTTTATTCGCTACGGTATGGCTACAAGGTGAGGTAACTCCAAAATAAGAAAGCGGGGCTAAAAGCCCCGCTTCTTTTTATGATTCAACTACCTCAAGCAGAATCTCCGCGATATCTTTCACTTCCACTTTATCCACAACATCTTTTGCTTTAACTCCATCTGTCAACATCGTCATACAAAATGGACATGCGGATGCAATTACATCTGGGTTTAAACTTAATGCTTCCTCAGTTCGTTCGATGTTTATTCGCTTGCCAATTTTTTCCTCCATAAACATTCTTGCTCCGCCAGCACCACAGCAAAGCCCTCTATCCCTTGACCTTTTCATCTCTTTAAGCTTTATCCCTTTAATCGAAGCAAGGATATCCCTTGGAGCGTCGTATATGTTGTTATACCTTCCAAGATAGCAGGAGTCATGGTATGTCACTGTGGCTTCTATTGGTTTCGTGATTTTTAATTTCCCTTCAATTAAAAGTCTTTCGAGAAATTCGACGTGATGATAAACTTCATAATTTCCTCCGAAATCTGGATATTCATTTTTGAAAGTGTTGAAGCAATGTGGGCAAATCGTGATTATTTTCTTTACGTTATATTTTGAAAAAGTTTGAATGTTCTCTTGTATTAACATTTGTGCGAGGTATTCGTTTCCTGCTCTTCTCGCTGGGTCTCCGGTGCATTTCTCTTCGTTTCCAAGTATGCCAAAACTTACGCCAGCAAGTTTAAGAAGTTTTGCAACCGCCACCGCGACTTTTTTATATCTTGCATCGAACGAACCGGCACATCCAACCCAGAGCAAGTATTCAACATTGCTATCCTCAGCGAGCGTTTTAATCTCAAGTCCCTGCGCCCATTCTCCACGCATAGAATGACTAAATGCCCATGGGGTGAAGTTGTTTTCTAGATTTCTAAATGTTGTCGAAAGTTCAGTTGGGAATTTCGATTCTGTTAAAACAAGATATCTTCTCATATCAACGATAGTTTGAACATGTTCAATCATAACAGGACATTCTTGGACACAAGCCATACAAGTTGTGCAAGCCCAAAGTTCATCTTCGGTTATGTAATTATAAACGAGGGTTTTGTTCATCACTTCGTCATTTTGAGGTTGAAGTTTCAAAAGCAAAGGCGCTTTTTCAAACGTTCGCTTCCTTATGCTTACGATTATTTCCCTTGGTGAAAGAGGTTTTCCAGTTAAATTAGCTGGACATGCAGATGTGCATCTACCACACTCCGTGCAAGTGTAACCATCAAAAATTTGTTTCCACGTAAGATCATCTACGTCAAGAGCGCCAAATTTTTCAACATTTTCGATATTTTCAAAACTTATAGGATTTAACCTTCCTTTTGGCTTAAGCGAGCTAAAATAGACGTTTGGAATTGATGTGATGATGTGAAGATGTTTTGAAAACGGCAAATAGTTTAAGAATCCTAAAACAAGCAAAATGTGTAGCCACCAAAATATCGAATGCAAAACGTTTTGCGTTTCCCAGCTAAACCTGTCAAGGAAATTCGCAACCACAAGTGAGGTAAACCTCAAATCATAATATTCTGCTTCGCCGAGGTTGATCTGCGTAGCGTAGGTTCCGAACATCGTTATCATTATGAGGAATATCAAAACAAGTATAACAGTTGCGTCGATTTGAGACGACTTTTCAACCTGTAGACGCTTCGGTCTTTGAATATACCTTCTGTAAAGCGCAACTATGATAGATAGAATTACAAGCGTTCCCATTAGGTCTTGAAAGAAGGCGATGTATCTGTAAAACCCACCAATGATGGAAAGGTTGGTATTAAAAAGTCCTTCAAGAATTGCGTCTAATATCGCTGTTAGAAGGATTACAAATCCCCAAAATATGAAAAAGTGCATCCATCCAGCGACAAATTCTCTCAGAAGTTTTTTCTGACCAAATGCTATTATCAAAACTCTTTTTAACCTTTCGAAAGGTTTGTCGAATCTGTTTTCTGGTTTTCCGATTTTTAGGTAGGTGTACAATCTTCTTGCGTTGAATAAGAAAGCAGAAACTGCAATTGCAAAAATTATCAGGAAAAGAAGATTTTGTAGAAGCATCTTAATGCGATGGTTTTGTTTTTGGTTTATCCTTGTGTTGGTTTAACAGTCAAAACAGGACATTTTGCCTTTCTGACAACTTTTTCCGCAATGCTTCCGAGAAGAGTGTACTCAATACCTGTCCTACCGTGCGTTCCCATCACTATTAAATCAATCTTTTTTTCATCCGCAAACTTTACGATTTCATCGCTGACAATGCCTTTTCTAATGAAAATTTGAACTTTGTTTTTAGTCTTTAGATTTTCTTTTACGATTTTTTCAAGTTGTCTTTTTGCGTTTTCTTCCATATTCTTTTCGACTCGTTCAATTGTGAGGTCAAGGGCATGAATTGCAAGAACGGGTGGGATGTTTTCGAGGACATGGAGCACGTAGATAGATGCACCGTATTTTTCGGCAATTGATTTAGCATATTTAAAAGCGGATAAAGATGCAGTTGATAAATCGGTTGGGAGAAGGATTCGCTTTATTTTCATTTCAAAGCCCCGTTTTTATTTGAGAATTTTTACAATATCGTTTGCGAAGGCTTCTTTCGTTCTCGCCCCGATGTATTTACTAATTATTTTCCCCTCGTGGTCTATTAAATAAGTGGTTGGAATCCCAACGCTACCTCCAAAAGCATCGATAAGTTTAGACTCAGGGTCGTGCAGCAGTAAATAGTTAATCCCGACATTTTTCGAAAATTCAACGACAGGCGTAATAGCTCTGTCGATAGAAACTCCAATTATCTCGAAATTTTTTTCACCGAATTCTTCCTTAAGTTTAATCAAATCAGGAATTTCTTTAACGCAAGGACCACACCATGTAGCCCAAAAATTGACCAAGATAATTTTATCTTTTAAAAGGGAGTATAAATTTGCTTCCTCACCATCAGGCGTTTGCCAGTAAAAGTTTGGTGCTGTGTTTGGTTTGCTTGGGTTTTCAATTTTTGTGAGGGTGAAAACTTGTGCTTTCGGAAGGTTAAAGTATTGAGTTGAATTTTGCGGTTTTTCCTTTTTTGCGCAGGAGAGAAGTAATAGCAAGGAAAGAAAAAGAACTTTACGCATAACTTACCTGCTTTGTTTTAAAACTTTTTCAAGTTCCTCTGTTGATAAATTTGAAACGGCGCAACATACAAGATTTTCCGTCCCCCAAAGCACGAAAGATTCGTCATCAATAAAATCATAAATCCATTCACCCTTTAAAATCCTCTTCTTTACATCCTCATGCATAGAAGTTTGACTTAAGGGAGCTTGATGAAGGCATATAATTTTGTCCTCACTTCGATAAAGCAAGTTGACACATTTTGAATCCCCCGAGTTTGAATGTGGAACATTGATGGATGCGCCTATTATTTTAAATCCCGGTATCTCCAGAATAATTGGAGCGAAGTCGGCTTTTAAAATAATTTCATTTTTAATCTGGTTTGGGTCATCGGATATAATCTGTGGTTTTATCAAGCCCTTTGATATCGAATCAAAATGATTGACGATTCCAGAAACCTCCTTTGCAACCAAGTCTTTTTGAGCCATCTTATTTTCATAAATCGAAGCAAATAAAACTGCGAAGACGAGAACGACAGCTAAAATACCCAAGGCAAATGCAGTTTCAACCCAAGGTTTAACCCTCGGATTTGAATGTGTTGTTAATTGTGATGCATAACCATTTTGAAGTAGTCTTATCTGGGTGAGAATCGAGGAGATGAGGTCATTTGGGACGGGGATTAACTTTACTTTCGATTGGATTATTTGTTTCGTTCTTTTTTCAAGTTCGAACTCAGTTCTGCAAGTTGCACATCGCCAAATGTGGTTTTCTACTTCTTGTTTTGTTTCTTCGTCTTTGATTTCATTGTCGATGAGGGCACTCATAAATTCCTTTGTTTGTCGGCAATCCATAACTATTACCAGGTTTTGATTTTTAATCTTTATCTGGGTCTGTTATATCGTAATCCTCGGGCTTACCTTTTATATAACCTTTTCTCTTAGCGAATTCATACAATTCCTTTCTTAACATCTTCCTTCCTCTATGAAGTCTTGACCTAACGGTGCCAATTGGTATATCTAAGAACTTTGCTATTTCCTCATAACTTTGTCCTTCGATGTCAGCAAGTATGACAACCGTTCTAAATTCCTCGGGCAGTTTTCCGAGTGCCTCTATTATTTCATCTTCGAATATATTTTCAAAGATGTGTTCTTGTAAATCAGAAGTCTCGAATGACTCATCGCGTACAGTCTCATAAAAGTTTTGAACTTCATCGTAGTCAACTTTCCCAGGCTCTTTTGTAGCCTTTCGATATTTATTGATGTATGAATTTTTCATTATCTTAAACAACCATGCCCTTATGTTTGTTCCAGGTTGGTATTGGTCCCAGAATCTAAATGCCTTAAGATAAGTCTCTTGGATTAAATCTTTTGCGTCCTCTTCATTTCCTGTCATTCGATATGCGAAGTTGTAAAGAAATTGCATATGTGGTATCGCCTCTACTTCAAATTCTTTCTGACGCTTCAAAAGTTCTTCCTCGGTTAATTTTGCATCCCTCTTTTCCTGGCTGAGTAATTGCTTTATTTTGTCTTTAATCTTCATAAGATTTGGGAGCGGTTATTTTTGCTTGTTTAATTATACAAAATTTTATCCACATTATCAATACATGGGGCTAATCACATTTTTACGTTTTGTGTTCTGTTGACCTATCGCCTCAATGAGGCTTTTATAGAATTTATCTTCCCATACCCCTTGCTAAGAAGGAAACTAAAAGAGGGATGATCATAGGTGGATGTTAATTCAGCACTTGCTACCTGCGCGTTTAATAATCATTCATCCTGAGGAACATTTTGATTGGGTTGATAATTTTTTTAAATTCAGAAAAATAATATACCATTTGATGTTTTTGAGGAACTTCGATAGCTATCGTTCGTCAAGATTCTACAAAATCATAAACTAATCTGGGTTTCAACGATGCGAGAATTTTATTTCCTGCTCCTTTCGATTTTCATGCTTTCCTGTTCATGGGTCAAAGAAAGCATCGAATCGGGGTTAAACCAAATTTCCGCGGAAAATATAATGAAAAATTTGACTTTTCTTGCGTCTGATTCCTTAAAAGGTCGAAATACCCCAAGCTTGGAACTTGACATCGCGGGTAAATTTATCGCTGAAAAATTTAAACAATATGGGCTAAAACCTGTCGGGGGGAGTTATTTTCAAAAAGTTGAATTTATCAAAATCGACCTAGGCGAAGAAAATCATCTTATCCTGTCAAAAAATGGGGAGAAGATAAACTTTGAAATCGGTTCTGATTTTGTCCCGTATAATTTTGGCGAAGGGGAAATTGAAGCCGGGGTTGTTTTCGCAGGATATGGAATCACCGCTAAGGAATATGAATATGATGATTATGAAGGTATAGATGTTAAAGGAAAGATAGTGATTTTATTGAGAGATGAACCCCAAGAGAAAGACAGTTCAAGCGTTTTCAACGGAGCAAATCCAACAAGATATTCTTTCCCGAGATATAAAGTTCAAAACGCGCTTGAGCATGGCGCAATCGGCGTTATAATTTTGCCTGACCCATTAAATCACTCAATCCTTAAGCCAAGAGGCTACGCATGGCCAAGGTTGTTTAGAAACTTGCCGAGGACTTCGCTTCCAATTCAACTTGCTTATCTGCAAAGAGGGCTTATTCCGGCGGTTGAAGCGGGAGAGAAATTTATAAAAGAGGTTTTTGGCGATGTCCAAGTTTTGATGGATATCCAAAGGTCAATCGATGAAAATTTGAAACCAAAATCTTTTGAAATTGAAAATGTAAAAATAAAATTGAGAGTTAGTTTCAACAAGGAAAATGTATACGCAAACAATGTTGTCGGATTAATTGAAGGAATTGATAGTAAATTGAAAGATGAAATCGTAATAGTTGGGGCTCATTATGACCATGTTGGATATTTTCTGCCATCTATGATTGGTTCATCAGAAAAAGATAGTATCTATAACGGTGCGGATGATAACGGTTCCGGGACCGTTGGGATGATGGAAGTTGCCAAGGCGTTCGGGATGAGCAAGAATAAGCCGAAGAGAAGTATTCTTTTCATCGCATTTTGTGGAGAAGAGAAGGGTTTGCTCGGTTCGCGATATTATGTCGATAACCCATTATTTCCACTTGAGAAAACAGTTGCGATGATAAATCTTGATATGATTGGCCGTAATTCGATTGATAGTTTGATTTTAATCGGTTGGAGTTATAGCGAAGATATGAAAAAAATTGCGGAGGAAGAGAATCTTGCGATTGGATTTAAATTCTCTTATGATGGGGAAAAGGACTTTCCAAGAAGCGACCAAGCAAATTTTGCAAGGAAAGGGATACCGGTTATCTTCTTCCATTCGGGCGAACACGCAGATTATCACAAAGTTAGCGATGAAGTCGATAAAATTAATTTTTCAAAGATTGAAAGGGTCGCGAAACTTTGTTATCGCGTCGTCTACAGAATTGCAAATTCTGATATAAGACCAAAGGTAAACGAGGATAAAATTGCAAATTAATTTTGGAAGGAAAAATATGTTTTTCGGACTTGAGTTAGAGAGCCAGATTTTAAACTTTATATTTTCGTTTTTCCCGATAGCAACTTTACTTTATCTATCATACAGGATATGGGAGAGAAAGAGAGTCCATTCAGGATTTTTTCAATTTTTTTTAGCTTTGACTTTAACTTTCATTTCCGTTTTTCAAACTTTTTTGCTTGTTTTGTTTTTCGAATATCTTTATGA
>JBEPZK010000020.1:35947-41399 GCA_041640855.1 Candidatus Kryptoniota bacterium | reverse complement strand
GAAGAAAATCTCAAAAAGATAAAACAGGTGATTAAAAGAGGCAGAAACTACAACGGCGAATATCCAACGCTTTCGAATGTAATCGTTTTTGATGGTAAAAATGATTGGAAAGAAGCTTTGAATTTCTTGGGAGAAATTTATAAAGGTTTTCGTAAGGAAAATCGTAAGAGAAATTATGAATTGGGTGTTTTAGGAATGCCCATTGTATATAGAAATGGAAAGAAGGCGGTTCCTTATAAAAATCCGAAAGAAAAGCTTTCGGAACGTTTCTCATCACCTGTTATATTTAAGGTCGTAAAAAGCCAAAATTTATACTTTCCTGTGGTTGTAGTTTTAAATTCAAAAATTGATTATATCAAACTTGAGGGGACCAAAGAAGAACCAAAGAAAGCAAATTTCGATATCATAGAAAAATTTCTAGGGAAATTAAAAAGTGAAGGAGGGGAGGTCATAGACTATGGACAACTCTGATAAACTCTTTGAACGAATTCTCAAAAAATTTTTCCACGACCCGATAGATAAACTGCTTGATATAGGAGAACATGAGCGAAGAGCGAAAGAGTATGCTGAGATATTAGGTATACCACTAACAGGTTATGATCAAAATCTTTATAAGTTCTCCGATATAATTGCATCAGCGATGGAAAGAAGTATTTTGCCTAAAGAAGTTTGGGGAAAAAGCCAAGGTTTCACAGAGATAAGGCATCCGCTGAGCGAGGGGAAAATACCAAACAATAAAATTCAGGTTGATTTAAAATCTTTCTCATTAAAAGTCAGTGAGATGAAAGAAGCTTACGAAAATTTAGCTGAATTAATTAAAGACAAGGATAATAAAACAAAACTTCTTATAATCTACCGAAACCTCCTTGACAAAGTTCATGAAAAATTAAAAGAACATGAATTTTATGAATTAGCAAAATTTATTTATATCCTTCCAGCGGATACCCGCACCCCTGACCATTCCCTATTTGAACATTTGAAAGTAACATCTGCTATAAATGCATTTGGAATTGAAAATTACGAAGGACAAGATAACTCTCTTTTCTTTTTCACAATAGGTGGTGTTCAAAATTTCATCTCTCAAGCGAGAAAAACTCAAGACCTTTATATGGGAAGTTTTATCTTCTCCTACTTAACCTTTAGGGCAATTGAAAAAGTTATTGAAAAATACGGACCGACTTCAATTATTTATCCGGAACTTTATGGACAGCCATTATTTGATTGGTATCTCGAAAGCAAAAATATACCTATAAAAAATCCAGCCGAAGGAAGCCAAAATTCGCCGATATACCCCACAATACCAAATAAATTTGTCGCTATTTTACCAACGAGTGATGGAATTGAAATACTTGCGGAAGAAATTAAAGATGCGATAACAAAAGAATGGGAGAACGCTGTAAACAAGGTATTAGAAGATTTTGGATTGAACTTTGGAGAGATCGCGAAACAAAAAGAAAATCAAGTCGCGGACTTCCCACAAATCTTTTGGACCGCTGTTCCTTGGAAAATTGGGAGTGAAGATTTAAAACTTGACGATTTGAAAGACTTTATGGATGATGGGGAATTTAAGAAATGGGAAGAGTTACAGGGTTTCATAAAAAAGCATTCTATTAGTTTGAATATTGGGCTTCTCTATCAACCTATATATTCAACAGGCGAGAAGTTTCTCGGTGCGAGAAAAATTTTAAGGGAATTTCAACAAAATCAATCAGAAACTCTTTCAAAAGAAAAGAAATGCAGTCTCTGTGGAGAAAGAGAGGGGGTGATCAGGTGTGCAAAAAAGGATGGTGTAATTGAGTGTATGGGCAAACTTCGAATTGGTAAATTTATAAGTCAAAAAGAGCAACTGTGTATCCCTTGCTTTACAAAAAGAGCCTTTGAAAAGTATCTATCAGCGAAAAATATGTCTCAATTTCAAGATTTCTCCTTCCCATCCACAGCAGAGATAGCATCTGCAGATTTCAAGGAAAAGGTGGTAGATAAAGCGGAAAATGAGTTCTCAGAATACGTAAGGACATTTAAGGAGGTCATTGAGCAAATAGGGGGAAAAGAAAAATTTCAATTTATGGAACCTGTCTTATTTGTAAAACCCCTTCCAAAACTCAGGAGCAAGTTCAAAGAAGAAAATCTTGAAGGTGAATGGTTTTATGAGGAAAATTTGACGAGGAAAGTATTTGAAGAAGAATTGGGGTTAGAAAATGTTTCGGATGAAGATATAAGAAAGCTCAGAGAGAAACTTCAAAAAATTACAGAAAAAGCAGGCAAACCAAATTCATACTATGCGGTTTTGATGCTCGATGGAGATAATATGGGGAAATGGCTCGCGGGAGAACTACTGCCTGGTATTGAGAACGCGTATAACAGTGAAGTTTGGGATAGCTTACCAGATGACTTTAAGAGTAAGCTCAAAGAGGTGATTCCGAAAAAAATTCTCACTCCAAATGTTCATGCTGCGATATCGTCTGCATTGAGAAACTATGCAATTGAATTTGTGAGAAAGATTGTTGAAGAAGAACATCTTGGCGTAGTCGTATATTCCGGTGGGGATGATGTTCTTGCATTTGTAAACTTAAGAGATTTATTCCCGGTGATGCGAAAGTTGAGGGCAAGTTTTAGCGGGCAGATAAAATTTGAAAATTCGGAAATTAAAGTATATTGGGGAAATGACTCCGGTTTCGTTGACACAGGGGAAAAAATCCTCCTGACTATGGGTAAGAATGCAACTGCGTCATGTGGAGTTGTTATAGCTCACTATAAAGCGCCATTGAAATTCGTTCTTGATAAGGCAAGGGAAATGGAAGAAAAAGCGAAAGAAGAGGGAGGTAGAGATGCTTTTGCAATCTCATTATTGAAGCGCTCAGGAGGAGAAAGGGTCGCTGTAAGCAAGTGGAGGTATGGAAATCTGGATGTAGTTGAAAAACTTGAGCGCATTGCAGATGCGTTTGATGAAAAAGGCGGGAATGCAAAGATTTCAAAAGGGTTTATATTTAAGCTTATGGAGTCATTGGTTAGGCTAAAAGATGGAAATGGAAAATTAATCGTAGAACCTGAAATGTTTTACGCTGAGTTAAAAAGAATTATTTCTCGCTCAGTATCTGGTGAAAATGAACAGAAGCGCGATTTGTTTAATGATATGAGGGGACTTTTTGAAGAAGTTGAAGGAGTTAAAATGGAGAATAGGGCAAGCAACAAGCCAAACATTGACAATTTCATTAACCTAATTTATATCGCAAGTTTTATAAAAAGCAGGGAGGAGTAGGCTATGTTCGTGAAAATAAGGGCTTTGGATACCCTCTTTTTCAGAACGCCAAGACCATTTACAGCGGGAGAAGAAACATGGACGGATGGCATTTTCCCACCCTATCCAAGAACTATATACGGCGCTTTGAGAACTTACTTGATCTTGGAAAGAGGAAATGGGGATATAAACAAAGGGCTGGAAAAATTTAAAGCAGGGGAATTTAAAGATGAACTTGGAACCCCTGATGAACCTGGTAATTTTACAATCAAAGGTCCATTTTTAATGAAGGAAGATACTATTTACTTTAGAACCCCACTTGATACTGTTATTGTTGATGGGAAAATAAAGTTTTTGAAGTTTCTTGAAAAGCCCAAAATTATGGTTTCTAATTATAAACCCGAGCGGATTTTGCTTTGGCAAGAGAATAAAAAACCAGATAACCCAAAAGGATGGATAAGTTATGATGCTATGATTGATTATTTAAAAGGAAAAGATAATTTTGAATATATGGGAGATAGAGAGTTCTTCCTTCGCGAGGAAAAAATTGGAATAACAAGAAATAGGGATACTTTCACCGCAGAGGAAGGTCGCTTGTACAGGACATTTTTTATAAGGATGAAAGAAGATACATATTTGGGGGTTCAGATTGAAGGAGTAAATTCTATAAATGACAAAGGGCTTTTTCAGTTAGGTGGGGAGAGAAAAAGTGCAGTTTTTGAGAGATTAGACAGAGATCCTTTAGAAGAACTCAAAAATTTGGAACTTAACCTAAGCAATGGATTATTTAAACTTTATTTTGCAACACCTGTGATTTTTGAAAATGGGTGGTTGCCATCTTGGATAAATCAAGATAGTTTGGAAGGCGAGTTTAATGGGGTTAAAGTTAAATTAATTGCGTGTGCAATTGGAAAGTATCAGCTTGTCGGGGGATGGGACCTTGATAAGATGGCACAGAAACCCTTAAAGAAAACTGTGCCTGCGGGAAGCGTTTACTATTTTCAAATTCTTGATGGCGATGTAAATAAAGTTAAAGAGGTTTTCCATCTGAAAAATATATCATCACCACAGGCGTCAAAAGAAGGTTTTGGTTTAGCACTTGTTGGAGAAGTAAAAATAAATTAAAGGAATTAAACCGTGATGAAATATCTTCACATCATAACGGTTGGAGTGAGCATAATTGAGAATTTAAAACGAGCAGAAAAAGTTGAAAATCGTCCTGTCGGGGACAACGAATTTTGGAGGGAAATGCTTGACGATGTCCAATTTCTGAACGATGTATACGAATTCGTAACCCAAGACCCGAAGAAAAACTCGGCAGAGTTAAATTCATTTCTTAACGTCGTGGAAAAATACAAAAAATCTGAACATCAAGTTTATTTTGTTGGAACAAAAACGCCGGTCAACGAAATTTGCGTGAGAACACTCGAAAGATTTATGAAAGAGCACGGATATAAAATTTATAATCTTCAAGAAGTGAGCGGATACTTTTGGGAGGAGGAAAAGTTTTCTCATGACTATGCTGTCAACGAATTTGTTAAAGGCATTTCAATTCTTATAGATAGGCTCATCTATATTGCAAGAAGTAGGAAGAAAGAGGGATATGAAGTGATATTTAATCCAACAGGTGGACTTAAGGCGCATGTAATTGCCTGCGCTGTGGCTGGATTTTTAACGGGTTGTCCGGTTTATTATATCCACGAGGAATTTAAAGATGTCGTTCAACTTCCACCTCTATTTTACGTTCCAAAGGGGAAAGAGATTGAAGTTTTGAATCATCTGAAAGACAAAGGACCAATCAGTGGGAATGACTTTGAGAGGTTTAATAAGCAATACCCTGAGGAGATTGAAAGACTTGAAGCCTATGATTTGGTTGAAATTGATGGCGGGGAATTTGAAATAAGCAAAATAAGAATCACAAACAAAGGATTGTTAATTTTAGAAGAAATAAAGGAGGGTTAATATGTGGAAAAAAGCAAAGCTTATGTTTTTAATTGCGGAAACCCCACTTCATCCAGGAAGTGGAAGTGGGTTGGGAATTATTGACCTTCCTATTCAGAGAGAAAGACATACTAATTTCCCAAAGATCGAGGGTTCTTCTTTAAAGGGATGCATAAGGGAAACGTACGAAAGTTTGATAAAAAAAGAGGATGGTGAGGATAAAATCAACGAGCTTAAAAGAATGATTGAAATAGTCTTCGGACCAGAAGATGG
>JBEPZK010000020.1:0-35847 GCA_041640855.1 Candidatus Kryptoniota bacterium | reverse complement strand
GGAGAAATTGAAGAAAGATTTGGTTGTTTTACCTGACGATGTGTTTACAGATTTCGTAACCTACTCTACAGAAGTAATTACAAGGACAAAAATTGACTCAAAAACTGGCACTGTTCAAGCAGGCGCCCTATGGACAGAAGAATATGTTCCGCAAGATACAATCTTTTACTCAATTATAACTGCATCAGACCCAAAAACTCCCAACAAGGATAGTCAAACCCTAAAAGACGCGGATGGTATTATGAATTTCTTGATATTTGGGAATTCCTTGATATCTGGACTTTCCAATGCGGTAGTCCAAATTGGAGGAAATCAAACTATAGGAAAAGGTATTGTTAGAGTAAAAATTTATCTAGGAGGGCTGAAAAATGGGAAAGGAAACTTTAATAAATAAACTTGAAAAAGGAAGGGCAGAATTTGCTTATGAAAGGGTTAAGGATGCGATTAGTAAATTAAATGCCAAACAGCAAAAAGAATACCGCTCTTATGTAAGGAAAATTCCTACAATGATTCTTACAAATGGGCTTGGACAAACTCTGGCTTTTGTTAAGGCAAAATCTGAAAAAGGCAACGCTTATGAACTTATCTATGAACAATTAACAGCTTATTTAAGGAGTAATTCCACAGCAAGAATTTCTATGCCACCAGGTGAAAATGATTTGGTAAAATGGGTAATTTCATGTGATTCGAAGGATTATCGGTATATCACTCAAGAACTTCTTGCATTTCTAAACTGGCTAAAAAGATTTGCAGAAGGAATGATTGAAGATAAAGAAGAAACGGAGGAAGGGGAAAAATGAAGGAAAAGGGAAAATCAAAGAAGGGACAGAAAGAAAATAATAAATATACATTTTACGCTCCCCCTGATACCGAAGAAATTCTTAGGATGTATATCGTTCTCAAACAAGATGAAAATAACTGGTGGTATGAAAGCAAAGATTTTGTTAAGAATCCTAATTTACTTTTTGGCAGGTTTATACCGGTGAGAGATAAAAAGGAAGATAAGGACAAATATTTATCTTTGGTCATAAGAGAAGTTTCAAAGCTTTTAAATTTAGTTAAGAGTTTAAAAGAACGTCATGAAAGCATTTTAAAAAGCGTTGGAGACATGGGATTTCATACCAACGCCACAAAACCTGTTCGTGCCATCCTCTCCTGGCGGATGGTGGTAGGGCTTGGAGCCTCTCACCCGCAGGAAACCTCTATGACTTTGCACCACATTTACGGTATTCCCTATATTCCGGGAAGTGCAGTGAAGGGAGTTACGAGACATTGGCTCATAGAATCAAAATTTGGAGGGAACGAAGAAGAGGCGCTTAAAAATGAAGATTTTAAAAAGATATTTGGAACCCAAGAACAAGCCGGAGAAGTAATTTTCTTTGATGCTTATCCTGAAGGAGAAATTCATCTCAAGATAGATGTTATGAACCCTCATTATCCCAATTATTATTCAGGTTCAGCTCCTCCGGCGGATTGGCAAAATCCGGTCCCTATAAAATTTCTTACTGTGGAGAACACAAAGTTTATATTTTTACTTGCGAGTAAAGATAAAGATTCATTAGGCAAAGCAGAAGAATATCTAAAAAAAGCGCTCCAAAACCATGGAATTGGTGCAAAAACTTCGCTTGGATACGGTTTATTTAAAATAGATCAAGGGTGATTGAGTATGGGGGAAAATAGAGTGTTAATTCTTACAGTAGGAGGGTCGGACGCTCCACTTATTGAGGCGATAAAACAGTATCAACCCAGCTTTATTTTCTTTATCTGCTCGGGAGGAAATGGTCCTCAGGCAAGTAGAAAAATGGTGGATGGGGAGGGAGAAAACATAATTTCTAAAAGCAGATACAAAAATCAGTATGAAATTATAGAAGTTTCTAATCCGGACGATTTTGAAGAAGTGTTCTGGAAAACAAAGGAGGCGATAGAAAAAGCGAAGAAACTTAATGCAACCGAAATTATTGCAGATTTTACAGGAGGAACAAAAACTATGTCAGCGGTTTTAGCTATGCTTTCTGTTCTTGATTTTGATTTGGAGCCATCTTTAACCACGGGAATGAGAAAAGACATCACGAAAGTTAGTGGGAAAAGTTTTTCAAGAGTGCTTGATGTGCAATCAGCCCAGGTTGAAAATGTGATGAAGGTAGCGGACGAACTAATCTCAAGATATCTTTATTTTCCTGCAGAAATGGTTTTACAAGACTTTAAAAGACGACTTGGTTTAAAAGGTGAATTGATGGAAAAAGTGCAAAGGAAATTATACTTGTGTGAATGCTTTTCCTTATGGGATAGATTTGAATATGAAAAAGCATATGAAATCTTAAAAGACTATGTTGGATATTACGAAAGGGAGTTTAACTACCTTCTAAAAATTCTTGGAAAAACAAAAAACACAGGATATGAACCCGTTTTTGACTTACTCTTGAATGCGGAGAGACAAGCATATAATGGTTTTTATGACAACGCTGTTGCAAGAATATATAGAGCGATAGAGCTTTTTGCTCAAACCCGATTATTAAAAGAATACGGGATAAAGACATCGCATCTTGAACAGGCTATTGAACGGCTCAAAAATAAAGGGAAATGGTTGAATAGAAAAGATGAAGAAGGAAGAATAAAGATTGGTTTAACGGATGCGTACGAGCTTTTATTAGAGTTAGATGACCCCATTGGGAAAATATACCAGAGCAAAAAGGGAGAATTCATAAGAATGCTTGAGATAAGGAATTTTTCAAAGCTTGCACATGGGGATAAACCTGTTGATGAGCAAAGCTATGACAAAATTCATGAGTTTTTTAAAAGTTTCATTGAAGAATGCTGCAAAGCAATTAATGTCAAAGTAGAATATATGGATCTGCCAAGGACTTTATATTAACTTTTGCAAGTTGATCTCTGATAAAATCCGGCAATTTATGATGTTGATTGTAGTTTTGAATTTTGTTTTTGTTTGAAAATAATTATATCATCTTTTGGCTTTAATTGCACCATAGCAGGATTGAACATCTTTTTTCACATCTTCAAAAGTAAAATTTGGGAAACATTCCATCTTTCCCTCTGCGTCAAAATTTAAAAAGTTAAAAACAAAATCGTCTGAAGAAAAATGAGGCTCTCGAAACTATTTCAGCTTTTGTTCCTTATAATCATAATCTCCGTGGTTTCGGCTTTCGCACAAAAGCGGGCTGAGGCGAGCAAGCCATCCACTTTGAAATATGATACGAGTTTGTACCGAGCAATGCAATGGCGTGAGATAGGTCCATTTAGAGGGGGGAGGTCAATCGCGGTCGCAGGTCATCCCGAACAACCTTTGACCTATTACTTTGGCGCGACAGGTGGAGGGCTTTGGAAAACGGAAGATGGCGGATTTACGTGGGTAAACATCTCCGATGGATTTTTTAAATCAAGCTCTGTCGGTGCAGTCGCTGTCGCTGAATCTGACCCAAATGTTATTTATGTCGGAATGGGAGAAGCATGTTTGAGAAACAACATTTCGATTGGTGATGGCGTTTATAAATCAGAAGATGGGGGGAAGACATGGAAACATCTTGGACTTGCTGAGACAAAGGTAATTTCTAAAATTCGCGTTCATCCAAAAGATGCGAATGTGGTTTATGTTGCTGCGCTTGGAAATCCATTTGCGCCATCTTCAGAACGAGGAGTTTATAAATCAACCGATGGAGGTAAAACTTGGAAAAAAGTTCTCTACAAAGATGAAAGAACAGGAGCAGTTGATTTATCAATTGACCCTACAAATCCGAGGATAATTTACGCTTCGATGTGGGAGGTATACCGAAACTTTTGGACGCTTTCAAGTGGTGGTCCAGGAAGTGGACTTTGGAAATCGACGGATGGAGGTGAAACATGGGTTGAAATTTCAAATAACCCAGGCTTTCCGAAAGGAATAAAGGGCAGAATTGGTGTCTCTGCGTCGCCTGCAAAGCCAGGGCTTGTTTGGGCTCTTGTCGAAGCTGAAAACGGTGGGTTGTTCAAATCTGAAAATGGTGGAGAAACATGGCAAAAGGTAAATGACGATAAAAGACTTTGGCAAAGACCTTTTTACTACATGCATGTTTTCGCTGACCCGAAAAATCCCGATGTCGTTTATGTTTTAAATGTTCAATTTCTTAAATCGATCGATGGTGGAAAGACATTTACAGTTGTTCAAACTCCGCATGTTGACCATCATGACCTTTGGATAAATCCAAACAACCCAAACATAATGATTCACGCAAGCGATGGCGGAGCTTCGGTTTCATTTAACGGTGGTTTAACTTGGACGGAGCAAGATTATCCAACCGCGCAATTTTACCACGTGACTGTTGATAGTCAATTCCCATACTATATCTATGGCGCTCAGCAAGATAACACAACTGTTGCAATTGCAAGCAGAACAACTGGTTTTGGAATTGATAGAACTGATTGGTTTCCGGTTGGAGGTGGTGAAAGTGGATATATAGCTGTGAAGCCCGACGACCCAAACATAGTTTATGCAGGAAGTTATGGCGGTTATTTATCCAGGTTTGACAAACGAACAAAAGAAGTTAAAAACATAAGCCCTTGGCCCGAAACCCCAATTGGAAGTGGGGCAAAAGATATCAAATATCGTTTCCAATGGACTTACCCGATTGTAATTTCACCTCACGACCCGAATGTTTTATATGTCACGGGAAACCATGTCTTTCGAAGCACGGACGAAGGGATGTCTTGGGAAGTTATAAGCCCGGATTTGACCAGAAATGATACATCTAAAATTGGTCCATCTGGCGGACCTATAACAAAGGATAACACGACCGCTGAATATTACTGCACAATTTACGCTTTTGCTGAATCCCCTGTTAAGAAAGGAGTTTTATGGGCTGGTTCTGACGATGGTTTAATTCATGTTTCGACCGATAACGGAAAAACTTGGGTTAATGTAACGCCTAAAGAGTTGCCGGAATGGAGTTTGATAAGTATAATTGAACCTTCTCCTTTCGATGCTGGAACCGTATATGTTGCTGCAACAAGATATAAGCTTGGTGATTTTAAACCGTATATTTTCAAAACAACCGATTATGGGAAAACCTGGAAGAAAATTGTAAATGGCATTCCTGATGGCCACTTTACAAGGGTCGTTAGAGCTGACCCAAACAAAAAAGGTCTACTTTATGCAGGGACTGAATTTGGAATTTATGTTTCGTTTGATGACGGTGAAAACTGGCAAAGCTTACAACTTAATCTTCCTGTTACCCCAATCTATGATATAGCGGTTCATCCGAGGGAAAAAGATTTAGTTGTTGCTACTCATGGACGTTCATTCTGGGTTCTCGATGATTTAACACCTCTTTATCAACTCAGCGATGAAGTTGCGAAGTCGGATGTTTATCTTTTCAAGCCAAGGGATGCATACAGAATGCGTGGCGGTGGGTTTCGTCGCCCAGGTGTTCCAATTGGGCAAAATCCTCCAAATGGTGTTGTTGTTTATTACTATTTCAAAGAAAAGCCGAAGGATGAGGTTAAACTTGAATTTTATGATGAAAAAGGAAATTTAATAAAGTCGTTTTCGAGTAAAGCTGAAAGAGCTGAGGAAGGGCGACCGTCATCGGAGGAGTTTGAATTTATGCTCGGTGGACCTCGAGTTGAAAGAGTTCCAGCTGAAGCGGGGATGAATCGTTTCATTTGGGATATGCGTTATCCAGATGCGGAAAATCTCAGAGACATTCGCTTCTGGAATTGGGGCGGAACTGTGAGAGGTCCTGTGGCGGTTCCCGGGAAATATCAAGTCAAACTCATCGTTGGAAATAAAACATTAACTCAATGGTTCGAGATTAAAAAAGACCCGAGAATTAGCGCGACGGACGAAGATTTCAAAGAGCAATTTGAATTGCTCATAAAGATAAGAGATAAATTAAGTGAAGCAAACAAGACAGTTAACACAATTCGCGATATAACAAGACAAATTGATAATCTACTTCAAAGGCTAAGAGCAACGCAATATGAGGATAGAGTTAAAAAACTTGCTGAGCCATTAAAAAAGAAATTGGAGGCGATTGAAAGCGAGATAACTCAAAACAAGGCAAAAAGCTCGCAAGACATCTTAAATCATCCTGTTAAGTTGAACGGTAAACTCGCTGCACTTGCAAGTGCTGTCGCCAGCGCGGATTCAAAACCTCCGAAACAAATGTATGATGTGTTTGATGATTTATCGAAACGGCTTGATGTTCAATTGGACAAATTTAAGAAGGTCATTGAAGAAGATATACCACAATTTAACCGTGCGGTGAAAGAGCTAGACATTTCAGCGATTATAATCGAAAGGAGGTAAAAATAAAAATTCTTGTCATATGCGCTATGTTGCGATAATCCTTTTAATTTCGCTTCACTTTTCTTTGGCGCAAGATACGATAAAAACATATTATCTCGGTGAAGTTGAGGTCACTGCTTATCGTGGTGGAGGTGAAATTTTAAACCTCCCAATGTCCATAACAGCGATTGATTTCAAAGACTTCAAATTTAAAAGAAAGGTTGGATTATCCGATATTCTAAATGAAATCCCGGGGGTCCTCGCGCAAAGTAGAAGTGGGTCTTATGATGTTAGATTAACAGTCCGCGGGTTTGGCTCCCGGGGCTATGGAGATAAATCTAACGCAGCGACGATACGCGGAATTAAAATCCTTGTCGATGGCTTCCCAGAAACAGAACCAGATGGTAGAACATCGCTCGATTTCGTTGATTTACTTTTAATTGAAAGGGTAGAGGCGATAAAAACAAATGCATCTACTTTATTTGGAAATTCTTCTGGGGGAATTATAAATTTTGAATCTTTCAGAGTTAAAAATTCATTTGTGGAGGCTATAAGTGGTTATGGAAGTTATGGATTATCACAATTTGGTTTAAGGTCGGGTTTGAGGTTTGAGAATTGGGATTTTGCTTTGCTTGGTTCAAGTTTAAATTTCGACGGATGGAGGGAAAATAGCGGTGTGAGAAGATGGCAAGTCTATTCTATTTTGAGGGCTAAACTTGGCGATGCGACGAGGCTTAAAGTCTTGACCGGCTTTGTTTCGAATTTATTTTATATTCCTGGGCCGTTAACTATTAATGAATTTAATTCAAATCCTGCGCAAGCCAATAGAATTTATCTCTCACGGAAGGAAAGAAGATATAATCGCTTGGGTAAATTGGGTTTGAATTTGACCACCTCATTTGATGAAAAACATGATTTCGATGTTAAGTTATATTTTGTTCCAAAGATATTGCAGAGGTCTGAGCGTGGCACTTTTCGAGATTTTAATCGATACTTTATGGGTTTAGGCATCGCCTATCAATATCGTCGAGAAGATATAGGCATCAAACCAAGGTTTATCGTTGGTTATGATGATTCATATCAAGATGGCACGATTTTGTTCTACAATCTTAAAGAAGGCGAAAGGGGTGATTCATTGCGAACGAATAAAAGGGAAGCCGGAAGAACGAGCGGTTTATTTTTCAGATTTGAAATTCAACCGTTAGAGGTTTTTTCTGTTATAGGTGGGGCAAGGCTTGATATGCAAAATTATATGGGCGAAATTTATCCGGCTGGAGTTAAAAGAGTTGCTCAAAGGGATGAATTGCGGATGAGACATTTAACACCGTTGTTTTCCATTTTGTATAAGATTGGGCGGAACAATTCTGTTTATTTTACCATAAGCGGTGGAGTGGAAGCACCTGCTTTTAATGAGGTTGACCCTCCACCGGAGTTGAAAAATGTTATTTTTAATCCGCTTTTAAAACCGATGAGTTCACAAACTTTTGAATTTGGTTTTAAGGGCGTTACAATTTTTGATAGCTCGCCAGCAGTCAATTTGCTTTATTCAATTTCACTCTTCAAAATTAATGTTAAAAATGAAATTGTTCCATATGGAAATGGAAGTTGGTTTTTCTCCGCGGGTGAATCTGTGAGAAATGGATTTGAATTTGGAGCCGGGATTGAACTTCAAAAATTTGCAAGTGCAAATTTTAATTTAACATATCTCGATGCGAGATACGTTAAATATCAAAACGATATTGGAGATTTTTCGGGAAAGTTTGTTCCGGGTATTCCGAGATTTTGGGGAAGCGCTGGTTTCAAAACCAATTTTAATCGATTTACTTTTAATACTGAGTTTATTTTTATCGGTAAGTACTATGCTGATGATGCAAATGAGATTGAAGTTTCAGGATACGCTATTTTGAATGCATCGGTTGGCGTTGAGCTGACGATTTCAAAGTTTTCTATTTTTTGTGGGGTTGGGGTAAATAATTTGACGAATAGGAAATACATTTCATCTGTATTTATAAATCCGGAGAAGAGCCCAACCTATACTTATATAGAGCCGGGTCTTCCGAGGAATTGGTTTATCACAGCGTCAGTTGGGATGGGTAGTTAGTTATTTTTAGTAAATTTTGGGATCAATTTTGTTTCGAACCTTAAGTATGTGGAAATGTCTTATATTGCTTTGGCTTTTATCCCGTTGTCGCTGAATAAGTGGCTAATAGCGCGGTTAAATTGGCATCGATGAAAGATTATGAAAATTGAAATGTTGTCTAAAAGGGCGAAGGAAAAGGCAGCGTGAATTACATAAGGGTTTACAATCATTCTATTGCGGATTTTGCCGACGGTTTGATACAAATATTGGCACTATCTATTTGTTTTAATCCTGGAAATCCTGAGTGTGGTTCTTGTAGGATTAACGCTCTTTGTAAAGAGTTTGAATTATTTATTCCCGTTTTAATCGTGCATTTGTAAAGTTGAGATCAAGCTCAACGTCAAAAGTTGCTGGTTCGATTTGAATTGTTATGTGGTCTATATTTGCATTTTCTTTTATAGATGTTTCAATCTCGTTAAGTAAAATGCTCAACTTCCTTCTGTCGATCTCGCCTTTTACGCTAACATGAGCTGTCAGTACATTCTTTCCGCTTGAAAGCATCCACACATGGAGATCGTGAATTGCCATAACACCCGGCACATCAAGAATCGCTTTTCTCACTTTATCGATGTCAACATCCGCCGGGACGCCTTCCATCAAGATGTTGATTGAATCTTTGAGCAGTCTTATTGAACTGTACGCTATCACAGCTGCGATTGCCAAACTTGCCAATGTATCCACAAGATATTTTTGTGTAGTTATGATTATTATCCCAGCGATTATAGCCTGGATAGAACCGAGCGTATCGCCGAGGACATGGAGATAAGCTGAGCGCATATTTAAATTTTCTTTTCTTTCCGGAAATAAAATCGCCCCAGCGATGATATTTATAATCAGCCCAGCAATTGCAACAATTAACATTTCAAATCCTTTAACGGGGGTTGGACTTTTAAGCCTTTCAAAGGCTTCAATGATGATATACCCAGAGATTAACATAAGCATTATCCCATTTAAAAACGCAGCTATTATCTCAGCCCTGTAAAATCCGTAAGTTTTATTTTTTGTCGCTTTATTTTGTGCAATTTTGAAGCCAAGTAAACTGACTGTGATGGCGAAAATGTCTGTTAGCATATGCCCAGCGTCCGAGATCAAAGCTAAACTGTTGGTTAAAAAACCAGCTGTAAGTTCAATCGCAAAGAAAAGGATCAAAAGAGTTAATATAAGTTTCAATTTTTTCTTAAATTTAGCCTGCATTTCGCTCTCAAGAACCTTGATTTTGATTAAAAATCAAGCAAAATTTAAAATCAAATTCTTCAACTTGCAAATCTCTGCCTCAATTTGTAAATTTTAAAAAAATAATTCGATTTTTCGCCTCAGTATGATAAGGGACGAGTTTAAGCCAATTGTAATAAGCTTTGAAGAGTTAAATCGTTATTTTGAAGATTTTATAAACGAACTATCCAGCAAAAGAGAGGATACGAAAGGAACTTATACTAGAGCACTTCGCGAGTTTTTAAGATGGTTTACTGTGGATAAAAAATTTAGATTCCTCGTTGAAGATGTCCAAAGATATAGAGACTATCTAACTTATATAAAAAAACTTTCGCCAGTTTCTGTTTCGACTTATTTGACCGCATTGCGTCGATTTTGTGAATACTTGAAAGCTATAGGCGTGATAGATAAAAATCCAGCCAAAAGAATCCCCGGAAACAAAAGGCCTACATCCCACAGTCGGGAGTTTCTCACATGGGAAGAAATCGATATGCTTCTTTCAAGCGTTGAGAGAAAGGATGAAGCTGGATATAGAGATTATGCGATGATAAAGATGATGCTTGGATGTGCGATGAGCGAAATTGAACTTGCGAATGCTGATGTTGGAGATTTAAAAGTCGTGGGTGACCAATACATAATTTATGTCCAAGGTAAGGGCAAAGATGTGAAGGACGAATCTGTACCGGTTCCGGATGATGTCGTTAAAGCACTTCATGATTATTTTACTGTTAGAAGTAAGCGTAAACCTGTCGATCCATCTCAACCGATGTTTGTAAGTTTGGGCCCAAAAAACATGGGAGAGAGATTGACAAATAAAGGGATAAGGATAATCATAAGTGAGTATTTGAAAAAATCCGGTGTTAAAAAGGGAAGAAATCGAAAGTTGACACCTTATTCGCTTAAGCATACAGCTGCGATGATAATGGTTGAAAATGGAGCGACGCCAGAGGAGTTAAAGAAAAGGTTAAGACTTGGTAGCATTGAAACCGCGATGATTTATTTTAGACAAAAAGGAAAACTTGGGAAACCGCCGCAGAAACAAGATTCAATGCAATTGCCTCTGCTTTGAAAAATAATCAAAAACAAAACTTTGAGATAAATTCTAAAATGCAGGTTCGATATCCTTTTCAAGAAATTGAAGAAAAATGGAGAAGGTATTGGGAGGAGAAGAAAATTTATAAGGTCGACTTGAGAAACCCGAAGCGAAAGTTATATTGCCTCGTTATGTTTCTTTATCCATCCGCGGATAAACTTCACATCGGACATTGGTACAATTATGGTCCGACGGATACATGGGCGAGATTGAAAAAGATGCAAGGATATGATGTGTTTGAGCCAATTGGGTATGATGCTTTTGGTTTGCCAGCTGAAAATTATGCGATAAAAACCGGAATCCATCCTCAAGACAGCACACAACAAAATATAAATGTGATACGTCAACAGCTCAAGCAAATAGGAGCAATGTACGATTGGGATTATGAAATAGACACATCGAAGCCTGAGTATTACAAATGGACGCAGTGGGTCTTTCTTCAACTTTATAAAATGGGTCTTGCTTATAAAGCGCCCGGACCTGTGAACTGGTGTCCAAGCTGTAATACCGTTCTTGCGAATGAACAGGTCATTGATGGTGCTTGCGAAAGATGTGGAACTCCTGTTGTGAGAAGATTTTTGACCCAATGGTTTTTCAAGATAACTCAATATGCTGAGGAATTATTGGAGGACCTTGATAAGCTTGATTGGCCTGAGAAGACAAAGATAATGCAGAGGAATTGGATCGGGAAAAGCGTCGGTGCGGAGATTGATTTTGTCGTAGCGGATACAGGAGATAAATTTTCTGTGTTCACGACGAGACCAGATACAATTTTTGGGGCAACTTATGTCGTGCTTGCTCCTGAACATCCTCTTGTCGAAAAGATAACTCGTCCCGAATATAAAGAACAAGTTCAAGCATATCTTGATTTTGTAGCACATGAGTCGGAAATAGAACGAACTTCAACAGAAAAGGAAAAAACAGGCGTATTTACCGGAGCCTATGCGATTAATCCAGCCACAAAAGAGAAAATCCCGATATGGATTGCGGATTATGTTTTGATTCATTATGGGACAGGTGCGGTGATGGGGGTTCCGGCTCACGATGAGAGAGATTTTGAGTTTGCGAAGAAATTTGGTCTTCCGATCAGAAAAGTCATCCTTCAACCTGGGACAAATCCGGAAGATGAATTGCAAAGCGCATATGTTGATCCTGGGATAATGATAAATTCCGGCAAGTATGATGGGATGAAATCTGAGGAGGCATGGGAGAAAATTGTGGAAGATTTAAGCAAAGAAGGAATTGCAAGAAAAACAGTAAAATATCGTCTGCGCGATTGGTTGATTTCAAGGCAGAGATATTGGGGTGCGCCAATCCCAATTGTCTATTGTGATAAATGTGGTGAAGTTCCTGTGCCAGAGGAGCAACTCCCAGTTTTGTTGCCTTACAATGTCGATTTTAAACCGACAGGTGAATCTCCTCTTGCAAGATGTGAAGAATTTATAAACACAGTATGTCCAAAGTGTGGTGCTCCAGCTAAAAGAGACCCGGATACGATGGATACATTTGTTGATTCATCCTGGTATTATCTGCGTTATCTTTCGCCTCATCTTGACACAGCGCCGTTTGATAAAGAACTTGTGAAGAAATGGTGTCCAGTAGATAAATATGTTGGTGGTGCAGAACACGCAACGATGCATCTTTTATACGCCAGATTTATAACAAAGGCGCTAAGAGATGCTGGTTATCTTGAATTTGATGAGCCGTTTTTGAGCCTGTATCATCAGGGGACGATCACGAACAAGGGCGCAAAAATGTCGAAAAGCAAGGGCAATGTCGTAAATCCTGATGATTTCGTAAGTAAATATGGCTCCGATGTTTTTAGATTATATTTGATGTTTATGGGAAGATATGATGAGGGTGGGGATTGGAGCGATGAGGGAATAAATGGGATGTGGAGATTTGTAAACAGAGTTTATAACTTCGTCCTTGAAAATAAAGATTTGCTCAGGAGCATTAAGCCAAAGGATAAATACAACATCGATGAACTTGGCGATTATGCGAAGGCAATTTACCGAAAGACACATAGAACGATAAAGAAGGTCACAAATGATATCGATACATTTAACTTTAACACTGCCATTGCTTCTTTGATGGAACTTTTCAATTTGCTATCTGAATTCGACCAAAATCTGTATGACGACCTTGCGAAGGAAGTTTTCGTTCATTGCGTTAAAAGATTTATCATCATGCTTGGACCGCTTGCACCTCATCTTGCTGAGGAACTTTGGGAAATCTCTGGTGAAACGGAAAGTCTGTTTGTTGGGAGCAAATGGGTTGAATCTGATGAATCTGCTTTGGTTGAAGAAGAAGTTACGATAGTTGCGCAAATAAATGGAAAAGTTAGAGCAAGACTTAGAGTTCCAATTGACCTTGACGATGAGGCGTTGAAGAATATAGTATTAAACGATTCAACTGTTCAGAAATATTTGAGCGGAAAGAAGATATCCAAAATTGTCATCGTGAAAAATAAACTCGTAAGCATCGCCTGTGAAGATTAAAATTTTATATTTGATCGCTCTTTTGCTCTTTGCATACGGTTGCGAAAAAAAGGTAAAGAAAATACCCATAACACAAAGCACCTCTTCTCCAGGAACGAATGTTTATTATATATCCCAAGAAGATTCAGTCCCATCGATTTATGTGATGAATTTAGTCGACCAAAAAGTTGAGAAAGTTTTGCCTGATACTTTTGGCGCTGTGAGAGAGATTAAATTTTCTCCATCTGGTGATGTTGCTTTTTTTAAAACTGCGGATTTTGAGGGGACGGTTGGGGCAGGATTTCATTTTATAAAAAATCCCAAAATTTATCTTTTTGACATCGCGGATGGCTCAGTTGCCCTTTTAAAATCATTTGAAGATTCATGGAGCGTTAAAATGAGATGGCTAAATGATGACACTGTTGAAGTTTACAGGATAAGCGGAGGTTATCAAACGGGAGAAAATTTTAAACTCGAAATTTATAAATTCGATCGCGATGGAAATATGCTCAATGTAAAGAAAGGAGAGTATGATTGGAGAAAAGGTGAGTTTCCGGAAGATGTTTTGGATTTGAAGCTTGATTCACCGGATGGGAAGTTCAAGGTTGAGATAAAGGAAGAACCAACGCTTGGATTAAAACGAATTTTTTTGTCCGGAGATTTTAAATTTGAAATCTTTGAAACGAAATGGAAAATTGAACAACTTGAGTGGAGTGAGGATGGAAGATATTTAGTTTTTAAAGTTGTGAATATAACTCCGGAAGTATTTGAGAGAAGGGATGTAATAACCGGCGAAATTTACTATTTCGATGTCGGTAAAAGAAATCTTTATAAAATCGCATCAGGCAGAGGGCTTTTCAATTTCAGATTTATAAATAGCACGCAGATTATTTTTGATAAAGGTTTTGATGACGATTCAGAAATTTATCTTTACGACCTTTACAAAAGGGAGATGAAACGTTTGACGAACAATGGGCATCCTGATGGGGTTTTGGGAATTCCAAAAATTATCGGTTTTGAAGCTTGAGAAATGGAGAGGAATAGAAAAACATTATCCGTTGCGATAATAGCTGGGAATGAGGAGAAAAACATCGGGGATTGTCTTGAAAGCGTGAAATGGGCTGATGAAATAATTGTGGTCGATTCGGAAAGCACTGATAGAACAGTCGAGATCGCGAAAAAATATACCGATAAAGTTTTTGTGAGGAAATGGGAAGGATATGCGCCTCAAAAACAGTTTGCGATTGAGCAAGCAACCTGCGATTGGATTCTAAGTTTGGATGCGGATGAGAGAGTTTCGCCAGAATTGAGAGAAGAAATTGAAAAAATCCTTAAAAATGGAACCGAATATGACGGCTTCTACATCCCGCGCAGAAATTTTTTCCTTGGCAAGTGGATTAAATCTTGCGGATGGTATCCGAATTATCAACTTAGACTTTTCAGAAAAGGCAAAGGTTATGTGACAAGAAGAAAAGTTCACGAGGGTTTTGTTGTCGATGGCAAGGTTGGATATCTTAAGGGGGACATAATTCATTACACTCATATGGAGCTGAAAAGCACTTTTGCGAAGGTAAATGAATATTCGAGTTTAAGTGCTGAAGAAAAGGTCAGCAGAAAAAAGGTGAAAGGGATTGATTTAATACTTCATCCTTTGAGCGCATTTTTAGGACATTATGTGTTGAGAGGTGGGTTTAGGGATGGCGTCCATGGGTTGATGGTTTCGCTTATTCATGCGATGACTAATATGCAAACATATATGAAAATATGGGAACTTCAAAATGTTAAAAAACAAGACGATGGAAAAAACGAGTAGCAACTTAAAGGTATTTCTCAGAATTTTGAAGTATGTGCGACCTTATTGGAGACAATTAAGTTTGTCGATTTTCTTTACAATTTTATTTTCAATTTTCAGCGGCGTCTCGATTTATCTTGCAATCCCTTTGCTCGAAACTCTTTTTTCGCAGGATTATATCTCAACATTGAGCAAGTTTGGAAGTTCGAAAGGTTTTTTGGGCGATGTAAAGCAAGCGTTTTTTGGTTTTCTGTTCCGATATATTTTCGTCGGTTCGCATTCTGAAATTTTGCTAAAAATTTGTTTGCTTATAATCGTCGCATTTTTCCTTAAAAATGTCTCCGCTTATTTTCAATCTTACTTTATGGCTTATGTCGAACAGGGACTTGTCAAAGATATAAGAAATGAACTTTACAGACATCTTCATATGCTTCCTCTCGAATATTTTTCTTCCGAGAGAACTGGCAATTTGATATCTCGGATAACCAACGATGTCACGGTGATTAACACTGGAATTTCCGCTACATTTTTAAATCTAATGAGAGAGCCACTTTTGATAATTGTCTTTCTAGGGATAGCAATTTCTTTGAGTTGGCAGATGACTTTGATTTCGCTTTTTGTTTTGCCTTTTGCTCTTTATTTCATAAGTCGACTTGGGATTCGAATACACAAGGAAAGCGGAATTTTACAAGAGAAGATGGCGGATATAACATCTGTTTTGCAGGAGACGATAACGGGGGCGAAGGTTGTGAAAGCGTTCGGAATGGAGGAATTTGAGAATAAAAAGTTTCAAAGGGAAACATTGAAGTATTTTAAAACGCTTTTAAAAATAACAAGGATAAAAAATCTCGCAAGTCCAATTACGGAGTTTTTAAGTGTAATTGCTGGGGTTGCGATAATTTGGTACGGCGGGATGCAAGTTCTTGAACTTGGGACGATGAGAGCAAGCGAATTTTTAACTTTTTTGATCGCGATTTTTCAAATTATGCCTCCGGTAAAAGAGTTAACTGGGGTCAACAATAGAATTCAAGAGTCAACAGCTGCAGCTAAACGTGTTTTTGAAATACTTGACCTTGAGCCGAGCGTAAAAGAAGCAGAAAATGCGATTGAACTTAAGGAATTTAAAAGCGAAATCGTTTTTGAAGATGTTTGGTTTGCGTATAATTCAAACGGTGTAAATGGTGATTTTGTTTTGAAGAATATAAATTTGGTCGTCAAGAAAGGGGAGGTTATTGCAATAGTTGGGCCTTCAGGAGCGGGGAAATCGACGCTTGTCGACCTTATCCCGAGGTTTTACGACCCGGTGAAGGGGAGGATTTTGATCGATGGAATTGATTTAAGAATGTTAAAGATTAAATCGTTGCGCGAGAAAATTGGAATAGTTGCACAGGAGACGATTTTGTTTAACGATACAGTTAGAAACAATATCGCTTATGGTTTACAAGATTGCCCAATGGAAAAGATAATCGAAGCGGCGATTATGGCGAATGCTCATGATTTTATCATGCAACTTCCCAATGGATATGATACTGTTATCGGAGAGCGTGGGATAAAGCTTTCAGGCGGAGAAAGACAAAGAATTTCCATCGCGAGAGCTTTGCTTAAAAATCCACCGATTTTAATCCTCGACGAAGCAACAAGTAATCTCGATGCTGAGTCAGAAGTTTTCATCCAGGAGGCAATTGAAAGATTAATGAAAAATAGAACTGTTTTCGTCATCGCGCATCGACTTTCAACGATTAGAAATGCGGATAGAATAATCGTCATAGATAACGGAAGAATCGTTCAGGAGGGAAAACACGAAGAACTCGTAAAGCAGGAAGGGCTTTATCAAAAACTATATAAAATGCAGTTTAATCTTTGAAAAATAAAGCTTCGAACAGAAATTGAAAACTTTAAGAAATGTTTTGAGCCTAAATTATGATTTTTTGATTTACATTTTTCTTCTGATTCAAGTTGTGAGTGTTTTTTTCTCGATAGGGGTATCGTCGATTTCGTTTGCGCTTGCAGGATTATTTTTTGTGATGAAAATCTTGTCAGATCGTGATGAGATAAGGAAGTTGAAAACGAATCTTGATTTGTTCTTTTTGGTTTTTATCGTCGTCGAAATCTTAAGTGCGATTCTATCAGATTATAAATTGGAGGCGTTTTATCACGCAAGGCGCGTTCTTATGATAAGCATTTTTTATATGACGATTCTTGTTTTAAATGATATTAGAAAAATCCAAAATATATTACTTGCGATTGGTCTCGTCTCAGCGCTCATTTCGGTTATAGAACTTGTGGTTTATTATGTAAGACCTGATATTGTGTGGCTTGGGGTTTTTCAGATTTCTATGACGACTGGGGAGTTGAAGATGATGGTTTTGCTTCTGCTTTTTCCTCTTTATCTTGATAGAGAGATAAATTTTAAAAAACGGGCATTTATACTTTTGGCAATGGTTCCGATTTATTTGACTTTCCTTTTGACATTTGTAAGAAGCGCGTGGCTTGGGTTTTCAATTGGTTTGCTTGCAATTGTTCTTTTAAGATATAGATATTTCTTACCGGGATGGGTTTTGCTTGTTGCGGTGTTTCTCTTTTTCTTTCCGTTGAAATATAGATACACTCGTCTCGCTGAGGTAACGAGCTCGGAGACAACAGTTGCAAGATATATGATGTGGAAAACTGGCTTTAAAATGTTCATGCATAGACCCTTGCTTGGTTATGGCGATATCGACCTTTATAAAATTTATATCAAGTTTAGGCCAAACCCAGCACCTGATGAAAGACACGGGCATCTTCACAATAATTTTGTAATGTGGCTCGTGCTGTTCGGTGTAGTTGGATTTTTGGTTTTGACCGGGCTTTTTATAAGGATGCTAATCGATTTCTTTATTACTTTTAAAAATTCCTCGTGGATTCCAATTGTCAGAGATGTAGTTCTTGGTGGAATTGGGGTTTTTTTCGCTTTTCATACGAGTGGGATGTTTGAGTGGAGCTTTGGCGATGCGGAGGTTATGACGATTTTTTGGTTTGTCGCTGGGCTTGTTTATTCAGTAAATAAAACTTTAAGTCGGAGATGAGACTTGAACTTTTATTTGTTATGTCTTCGATAAGCTGGGGTGGTCTTGAGATGAATATAATAAAAATAGCGGATGGAATGCACAAGCGGGGGCATAACGTTGCAATTATGTGTAATCCCGAAGGAAGGTTATATAAAGAAGCAAGTGGAAATTTTGAAGTGCTCAAGTTTAAAGGCGATTTTACCAATACTTTTGTTTCGCTTTACAAGTTTTTGAAACAGAGAAATATCAACGTTGTTCATATCTATAAATCTGGTGATTTAAAAAAAGTTATTTTCCCGATTTTATTAACCAAAGTAAAACCAGCGTTGATACTTGATCCGCAAATAGGTATTGGCGTTAGTAGAAAGGATTTGCTTCATAAGTTGGTTTATGCGAATGTTGATCTGGTTATTGCTATATCGAGAGATGTTGCAAGTGGATATTTACGGAATTTACCTGTTGATAAGAGTAAAATTAGGATTGTGTATCCCGGGGTCGATATCGATAAATTTCAGTTTACAGCTGGGGGAAGAAATAGGATAAGAAATGAATTTGGTCTTTCAGATGAAATTGTAATTGGCATTGTAAGTCGCTTTAGTCCAGGGAAAGGGCACGAGGAGTTGTTTAAAGCTTTTAAAATTTTGACGGACGAATTTAAAAATATAAAATTGTTGGTTGTGGGTGGACCAACTGTTGGTGAGACTAAATATTTTGAAAGTTTGAAAAAATTGAGCAAGGAACTTGGCATAGAAAGTTTCACCATATGGACAGGTTTTAGAAGGGATATCCCTGAGATTTTATCTGCAATTGACATTTTCGTTGCCCCATCGCGTGCGGAATCTTTTGGACTTTATTTAGTAGAAGCAATGTCAGTTGGATTGCCTGTGGTTGCGACGAAAAGCGCTGGATTTCTTGATATAATTGAAGATGGTGTGAATGGGTTGTTTTTTGAGAGGGGAAATTATGTTGACCTTGCGAAAAAGATAAAAAGGTTAATGTTCGATAAAACGCTTGCACAAACTCTTGGAGAAAACGCGAGAAAAACCGCTCGTGTTAGGTTTAGCTTCGATAGATATATTGATGAAATTGAAGCACTCTATTTTGAACTACTGAAATTAAAACAAATGGAGGTAAGAGATGTTCAATATAGCAAAGCCTGAGGATATAAAGGCTGGTAAGGTTACAGATGTTTATTTTGAAAGGGCGATAAATGTTTTGAAAGCGAAGGGAATAAATAAATATGTGAAGGCGGAATTTGTGGTTAAAAAATTTCCCTCGAGCTATCAATGGGGTGTATTTGCCGGGCTTGATGAAGTTCTACAACTTCTTGAAGGTTTGCCCATTACGCTAAAAGCGATGCCTGAGGGAACTATTTTTAGAACAAATGAGCCGGTGATGACGATTGAGGGTATGTATCTTGATTTTGCAGTTTATGAGACCGCGATACTTGGTTTAATTTGTCAGGCTTCTGGGATAGCGACAAAAGCTGCAAGATGTAAGCTCGCAGCGGGTGATAAAATTGTAATTCATTTCGGTGCAAGAAGAATGCATCCGGCTATAACTCCGATGATAGATAGAAGTTCATACATTGGCGGTTGCGATGGTGTTGCAACTCCAGTTGGCTCGAAACTTCTCGGAATTCCGGCAAGTGGAACTATGCCCCATGCGATGATTCTTTTGTTTGGCGATACGCTTGAAGCAGTTAAAGCATTTGATGAAGTTATTGATCCCAAAATTCCAAGGATTGCGTTAATTGACACATTTACAGATGAAAAATTTGAAGCTATTCGCATTGCAGAAGCCCTTGGCGATAAACTTTATGGCGTCAGACTTGATACGCCAAGTTCAAGGCGTGGGAATTTCCTTGCGATTCTTAAAGAGGTTAGATGGGAACTTGATATAAGAGGATTTAAGAATGTGAAGATATTTGTAAGCGGTGGAATTGATGAAGAGACAATAAAACAATTAAATGAAGTAGTTGATGCTTATGGAGTTGGGACTTCGATAAGTGGGGCGCCTGTGCTTGACTTCGCTATGGATATAGTTGAAATTGAAGGGAAGCCGATAGCTAAGCGAGGCAAGTTATCAGGTGAAAAACAAGTTTACGTCAATGAGGAAACCGGCGAGAGAATAACTTTGCCTGCAAGTGAGAAATTTGATAAGGAAGGATTTAAGCCACTTCTTGAAAAAGTGATTGAAAATGGAAAAATCATCAAGTCAACACTTGAGCCTTCGGAGATAAGAAATTACGTCCTAAAACAATTAAAAAAATTGACGCTTTAAAGTGATGAAAAAAGCACTTATAATTTTATTCATCCCTTTGATTCTTTTCTCCCAAAACGCAAAAAATGAAAAGATAAGTCAAGCTGAGTTTTTGGTCGCAAATGGTGAGCTTGAAAAAGCTATTGAAGTTTATGGTGAGATTTTCAAAGCGGAGCCAAAAGACATTAAAGTGGCGAAACGACTTGCTGAACTTTACCTCTGGACTGAAAATGTTCCAGGGGCAATTTCTGTTTATGAGACGCTTTTGAAAAATGATATTGTTAACCATGATATTTTGACAAAGCTTGGGCAATGGTATTTATGGGATGGAAGACAAAATGACGCGGTTTCTGTTTATGAAAAACTTGTTCAAATGTATCCCGATAGCATCGAATTTTATCGAACCCTTGCGAAACTCTATGTATGGAATAATCAACCTCAAAAAGCTATTTCGATATACGAAAAGATAGTTGAGATAGACCCGTTTGATTATGAAACAGCTATTCAACTTGCTCAGCAATACGTTTGGAATGACCAACAATTAAAAGCAATTCCACTTTATAGAAAACTTGTCTTCACCTTCCCCGATAGTTCGAGCTATCATTGGATGTTATGCCAACTTCTTGTTTGGAATAATAGAAGTGATGAAGCAAAGGAAGAATTGGAGAAATTTTTAAAAAAGTTTCCTCAGCATAAGCAAGCAATTGAACTTGCGATGCAATTGCATTATTATTCTGGTGAATGGGATATGGCAAAGAAAGAGGCAGAAGAGCTTTTGAGAATTGACCCGCAAAATCAAACTGCAATGAGAATAATAGACGAAATAAAAGCCAATTATTCAAATTATGTCTTAGGGGAAGCGAGATGGTTAAGAGACTCAAATAAACTCACCAAGATTGTCACCCCAATTGAATCAAGATATTTTATCAATAGATTCTTCGAGATGAAGCTTAATTTTGAAAGAGTTGAACTGAGGGATGGTAGGATTCAAGGGAGAAGTGATGGTTACGGCGGTTTAGTTAGGATGAAATATAACTTATTGCGCAGGGTTTATTTTGACTTTGGTGCGGGAGTATTTAAATATGGAGTTAACATTTTCCCAGTTTGGGATTTTACGTTGGGATTAAATTTGTTTGATAGAATTTATCCGCAATTTACTTATAAAAGGATTGAAAACAGGGAAGGGGTCAAGGCTGTTGAGGAGAAAATCTACGTCGATGATTTTTTGCTTACAATTTATAACCAAATTTTTCCACCGCTTGGCTTGAGTTTTTTGGCTGAATATGGAGTTTATTCCGATGGAAATATCAAAAGAACATTTGCAAGTTATATAAACTTGACTATCTCTAAAAGAAATCCGCAGATAATGTTTGTTAGTTTCTATGCGTTTGAAAATTTTGATTCGATTTATGTCACTTCAATCCCATATTGGACCCCGAATAATCTTTCGACCTATTGGGTTGAGATAAACTTTAAGCAGGATATTTTAAGATGGTTTAGCGTTGGGACAGCGATGGCGATGGTGTTTGCAAGAGACGGAAGCGAAAGGTATCCGAATTCGCTTAATTATAGATTTTTTGGAGATGTTAAGACGCAAAGTTTTGAATTATACAGTTTGTATGAAAGATATGGCTCGGCGGTTTATAACTATAGAGCCTTCAGGACTTACTTAAAGTTTCGGATCTAGGCTTTATTTTATCTTTCGAATTTTTCCCTTTGTTGAGTTTTTTGAACAAAAGCAAAGTTATCAATATCAATGTCCCAAGGGGCAAAAGCAGAATGAGCAAGTATTTCCAGTTTATCCTTCCGTCTTTCTTAAGTTCGGTTTCCGTGATGAAATCATCAAGGTACTCTGATAGATATTTTGGCTCTTTCATCTCTATTTTAAGTTGACTTTGATTTCTATGCTAAATTTAGCAAAAATTTTGTCATTTTTAAAGTGACGCTGAGCAAATTTTTGAATTTATGGGTGAAGTTTTTAAATTTTATGCAAGTTAACAACAAAAAAGGAATCGCACGATGGTTATGAAAATTAGCCCATCAGAAGTTCACTCCACACTTTCAAGGCACATACTTGTTGATGGATTTGAAATGGTTTTAGACCTTAAAAATAGTCAAGGCAGACGTCTTGTCGATGCAAAAACTGGTAAAACTTACCTTGACCTTTTTTCATTCTTTGCATCATCTGCTTTAGGTATGAATCATCCGAAGTTGCTTGAAAAAGAGTTTCTCGAGAAGTTAACGCTTGTTGCGATTAACAAGGTGACTCTTTCAGATATTTATCCCGCTGAATATGCGGAGTTTGTTGAGACATTTTTCAATCTTGCGGTTCCAAATTATTTTAAATATGCTTTCTTCATTGAAGGTGGGGCTCCAGCGGTTGAAAACGCCTTGAAAGTTGCCTTTGATTGGAAGATGCAGAAAAACCTTGAACGCGGTTTTTATAAGTCTGTAGATGATGAATCGAAAATGGTTGTCATACATTTCCGTCAAGCATTTCATGGAAGACTTGGATATACGCTTTCGCTTACAAACACAGACCCAATAAAACATAAATACTTCCCAAAATTTAAATGGCCAAGAATACATAATCCAGCCATCAAATTCCCATTGAACGAAGAAAATTTGAAAAAGGTTGAAGAGGAAGAGAAAATTGCACTAAATCAAATCAAAGATGCGATCAAAGAGTATGGCCATAACATAGCAGCTCTTATAATAGAGCCAATTCAAGCTGAGGGCGGTGATAATCATTTCAGAAAAGAGTTTCTCGTTGCGTTGCGCGAGATTTGCGATGAAAATGAAATTATGTATATAATGGATGAGGTTCAAACTGGAATTGGTTTGACGGGGAAGATGTGGGCGCATGAACATTTTGTTAAGCCGGATATAATCGCATTCGGAAAGAAAACACAGGTTTGCGGTATACTTGTTTCGGAAAGGGTTGATGAAGTGAAGGATAACGTTTTTCATGTTTCAAGTAGAATAAATTCGACATTTGGTGGAAATTTAACTGATATGATAAGGTTCGCAAGAATTCTTGAGGTTATACATGAAGAAAACTTGCTTGAGAATGCCCGAGTTGTAGGCGAGCACTTGTTGAACAGAATTGTTGAATTGCAGAATGAATTTCCTGAGCTTGTTTCAAATGCGCGTGGACGCGGTTTAATGTGTGCGTTTGACCTTCCGGATGCAGAATTTAGGAAAAAGTTTTTGAAGAAAGTTTATGAAAACGGGGCGGTGATGATAGGTTGCGGTGAGAGGTCGATAAGATTTAGACCTCCGCTTACGATAACAAAAGATGAGGTGGATGAGGGGATTGAAATAATAAGAAAAACTTTGAACGAACTTAAAGATTAGTCTTGACATTTGCTTTTTAATTCTTTATATTTTGGCAAACGAAGAAATTAGTCTTGACGGGTTGAGATCGTAGCACCTTGATATTTTAACCATAAGCAAAAAACAAAAAGGGAGATTTTTTATGGAAGATGTCAAGAAAAAATCGGCAAGCGTCGCGGATAAATCGCGGGCGAAGGGTTTAAAGTTTAATAGATTTTTCACAAAACCGGGTGTTCACCCGTTTGATGAAATTGTCTGGGAGAGAAGGGATGCGGTGATAACGAATGAGAAAGGCGAAGTAGTTTTTGAGCAAAAAGACGTTGAAGTTCCAGCCTCATGGTCAATGCTTGCGACAAATATAGTTGTGTCAAAGTATTTCCATGGACAAATTGGAACTCCCGAGAGGGAATACAGTGTGAAACAGTTAATTGAAAGAGTTGCGAGGACGATAACGAATTGGGGGATAAAAGATGGTTATTTTGCAAGCGATGAGGATGCAGATGTTTTTTATAATGAACTTGTGTACCTTTTGGTGAATCAATATGCTTCATTTAATTCGCCTGTTTGGTTCAATGTCGGGGTTGAAGAAAAACCACAAGCATCTGCTTGCTTTATAAATTCGGTTCAGGACACGATGGAATCAATTCTTGAACTTGTTAAGACGGAGGGGATGTTGTTTAAATATGGTTCGGGGACAGGGACAAACTTTTCAACGCTTCGTTCCTCGAAAGAGAGACTCTCCGGCGGAGGCGTTGCAAGTGGTCCGGTGTCTTTTATGCGTGGATTCGATGCGTTCGCTGGGGTAATAAAAAGCGGTGGAAAGACGAGAAGAGCTGCAAAGATGGTGATTTTGAACGTTGACCATCCGGATATAATCGATTTCATTAAATCAAAGGCGGAAGAAGAGAAAAAGGCTCACATTTTGATAAAAGCTGGGTACGACCCAGGATTTAATGTTCCGGGTGGGGCTTATGATTCTGTTCAATTTCAAAATGCGAATCATTCCGTTAGAGTGACCGATGAATTTATGCGTGCTGTACTTGAGGATAAAGAATGGCACACAAGATATGTCACAACTGGTGAAATTTGTGATACTTACAGAGCAAGAGATATTATGCGTATGATCGCAGAGGCAGCTTGGATTTGCGGTGATCCTGGATTGCAATTTGATACGACGATTAACAGTTGGCATACTTGCCCAAATTCAGGCAGGATAAATGCAAGCAATCCGTGCTCTGAGTTTATGTTTCTTGATGATACTGCTTGTAATCTCGCATCTTTAAATTTGATGAAGTTCAGAAAAGAAGATGGTACATTTGATACAAAGGCGTTTCGCTATGCTGTTGATATAATGATTACAGCTCAAGAGATAATCGTTGACAATGCGAGTTATCCGACAAAGGCGATAGAGAAAAATAGCCATGATTATAGACCGCTTGGTCTTGGTTATGCAAATCTTGGGGCTTTGCTTATGTCGCTTGGTCTGCCTTACGACAGCGATGGGGCAAGGGCTTATGCTGGGGTTTTGACCGCGATTATGACGGGCGAGGCGTATAGACAATCTGCTTTGATCGCAAAGGAAAAAGGTCCTTTTAGAGGATTTGAACTTAACAGGGAACCAATGCTTGGTGTTATAAGAAAGCATATGTCATATGTTGATAAGATTGATAAGGACTTGATTCCTGATTGGTTGTTCGATGAAGCGAAAAAAGTTTGGGAAGAAGCTTATGAACTCGGACAAAGGTATGGTTATAGAAATTCTCAAGTTACGGTTCTCGCGCCGACAGGGACGATTGGTTTTATGATGGATTGCGATACAACCGGAATTGAGCCGGATATTGCGCTTGTCAAGTATAAAAAACTCGTCGGCGGCGGGTTTTTAAAAATTGTAAACAATACTGTGCCACTTGCGCTTAAAAAACTCGGGTATACGGAAAAGCAAATAAAGGAAATAGTTGATTACATCGATAAAAATGACACAATTGAAGGAGCCCCGCATTTGAGGGAGGAACATCTTCCTGTTTTTGATTGTGCATTTAAACCAGCGAAAGGAAAAAGATTTATTCATTATATGGGGCATGTTAAGATGATGGCTGCGGTTCAGCCGTTTATCTCGGGCGCTATTTCGAAAACTGTCAATATGCCGAACGATGTCACGGTGGACGATGTTATGCAATTATATATTGACGCTTGGAAAATGGGGCTCAAAGCCATAGCAATTTACCGCGATGGAAGCAAAGGAACTCAACCTCTTTCAACAAGCATAGATGATAAAAAGAGCGAGAAGGATTCGAAAACGGTCGAATATAAACCAGTTCGTCGTCGCCTCCCGGACGAGAGAAAATCTATAACTCATAAGTTCAGCATCGCAGGACATGAAGGATATATAACGGTTGGAATGTATCCAGATGGAACGCCGGGCGAAATTTTCATAACTATGAGCAAGGAAGGTTCAACTTTGAGTGGCCTGATGGATGCATTTGCTACCGCGATTTCACTCGCACTTCAATATGGAGTACCGCTGAAAGTTCTCGTTGACAAATTTAGTCATATGAGATTTGAACCGAGCGGATTTACTAATAATCCTGAGATACCGATTGCAAAGTCGATAATTGACTACATTTTCAGATGGCTTGGGAAAAAGTTTTTAACTCCTGATGAACAACCAAGTAGCATCGATTATACAGATGTTTTAAACGGTCTTTATTCATCTGAGGCGGATAAGTTAGTGAAGACTGAAGCACTTGAGAAATACGAGAAGCAAATTTTTGAAGCGCAGTCAGATGCGCCACCATGTCCGAGTTGTGGAACGATAATGCAAAGGTCGGGATCTTGTTATGTATGTCCGAATTGTGGAAGCACAAGCGGTTGCTCATAAAACAAAAACTAAAAGGGCATCCACTGCGATGCCCTTTATTTTTTAAAATAAAAAGAACCTGCAAATGAGAAGGTTTATAATCGCCGGAAATTGGAAGATGAATAAGGACATTAAAGAAACGTTTGATTTCCTCCTTCCTTTGAAAAATAATCTCATCGGTCAAAACCTTCAAGTTGAAGTTGTGGTATGCCCTCCGTTTACATCGCTTTTTATCGCATCGGAATTGTTGAAGGAGACAAATATAAAACTTGGCGCGCAAAATATGTTTTATGAGGTTGAAGGAGCTTTCACAGGCGAGATATCGCCGAAGATGTTAAAGTCGGTCAAATGCGAATATGTTATACTTGGTCATTCCGAAAGGCGCAGATATTTTTATGAGACGGATGAGATTGTAAATAAAAAGGTTAAAAAGGCGTTGGAGTTTGGGTTGAAGCCGATAATTTGCATCGGTGAAACGCTTGAAGAAAGGGAAAGTGGGGAAACATTCAAGGTTCTTGAAAAACAAGTTAAGGGTACACTTAATGGTTTAACCGCAGAGCAGATTAAAGAAATTGTAATAGCTTATGAGCCGGTGTGGGCGATTGGAACTGGGAAAAATGCGACACCTGAGCAAGCTCAATCCGCTCAAAAATTTATAAGGGAGTTCGTTTCGGGTTTGTTCAATAGCGATGTTGCACAGAGTTTAACAATTCAATATGGCGGGAGCGTCACACCGGAAAACGCATATTCACTTCTTTCTCAACCTGATGTCGATGGAGCTCTTGTTGGTGGCGCAAGTTTGAAAATTGATTCGTTTCTCAAAATTATAAGGGCGGGTGAAACAGCGGTGTTTGAGAAGAGAAATTAACTTTTTGCTTTTGATTTGATTATTAAAACAGGGCAAGTTGCCTTTCGTATAACTTTTTCCGCCGTGCTACCAAATAGAAATTGCTCAACCGCTGTGTGACCATGCGAGCCAATTATTATTAAATCAACTCCTTCATTCTTTGCGAATTCAATTATCTCGATGTGTGATTTCCCAACTTTGACAACGCCTCTAACATTAAATTTATCCTTTAGGCTATCGACGAGTTCTTTGACTTTCTCTTCCGATTTTTGGTATAACTCATTTTCAATTGATGGGATGACTTGCCCCATCGTTAAATCAGCTGTGAAAACAACTGGCTCGACGATGTTTAACAAAATAATCTCTGCGTTAAATTTTTCTGCGAAAAGTTTTGCATATTCCAAAGCGTTGAGAGAATAACCGGAGAAATCAATAGGGATTAGAATTTTTTTGAGTTCATTCATTTTTCATAGTCAATTTTAGTGCTTCAAGCTCCGCTTTCAATTCAGCTACTTCTTGGTTCGTTCTTCGCAGTCTTTCTGCGATTATTTCAGCAAGTTTAAGGAGGATTTTTGTCCCAAGCCTTGGGTGTCTTTCTATTATCTCGAAAAGGTCTGGTCTAAAGAAGCCAATTATGTGACAATCGGTTCTGCATATTGCTGATGCGGAGCGTGGGGATTCATCTATCAAAGCAATTTCACCGAAGAAGTCACCATCCTTTAAAATTGCAAGGTCTTTTCGATTCCCTTCGGGGTCGGTATATTGGATTAAAACCTCACCCTCTTGAATTATATACATTCCAAGTCCCGGGTCACCTTGATAAAAAATATATTCTCCTTTTTTGTATTCTCTTTTGTGTACTATCGATGCGAGAAGTGAAAGTTCTTTTGGCTCGAGATCTGAGAATGCAGGGACTTCTCTTAAAATAGTTTCGACGAGTTCATCTTTTTTTCTTCGCCCTTTAAAGATATTTGCCCAAAAAGCATCTTTGCTTTCCATCTCAGTGTGGAATTGAATTTATTTATTTTAAAATAAAAAATTAACCATAAAAAAACAACTCCTGTCAAAGCCATTTTTATATTTCTTGTGTCGCTTCGATGGAGCTTTCTTAGGAAATTCATCTTCCTATGTTCCTCTTGCAAGGGAATAAATTTTTTAATAGGTAAATATCGGTTCGTCCCTTAAAATATCTGTGTACCGGTATACCGCGGATGCTGTGAAATTTTTGTTTAATTTTGTCAATGTTTTTTGCAAAGGCGCAATTTTGCCACATCCAGTTTAAATTTCCTGCATTTTTCTTTATTAAAAATCAATGATTTTTTGAGACATCTTTGGCATAATGATTGATTCCATTTTATCGAAAACAATAAAAGTTTAAAGAGAATGAAGAAGGCTCTTGTAGTTGAAGCGGATGAATCAATGAGGAATTTGCTTGTCAAGTTTCTCGCTCGCGAAGGTTTCGAGGTCGCAGTTGCAAATTCTGGAAGAGAAGCTGGTAGAAAAATTTCTCAAGATAGATATGACATAGTTATAATAGACGAAAACATATACAAACAAAATCAATTTGATATAAAATTGCTGATAACTGAAGTTATGCCTGATGCGAAGGTTATTTATATCGCGCCATTTTATGCATTGAGTGAAGATATTGAATTCGAAAATGAGCGAGTTATAAGATGTGGCGATAAACTTTTCAGAATATCTGAGCTAAAGCACCTGATAAATGAGCTAAAAGACCTATCTTCATCATGATAACATTCTTTCTCAAAGCAAATCTAAAACTAATCCTCTGAAGCACCTATGTTAAAAAAGATTGCATTGGCGTTTCTCGTCGGAGTATTGTTATCCACAAATTCTATTTCTCAGTCGAATTCTGATTGTCTTGTATGTCATGATGATAAAAGTCTGACGATGGAACGCAATGGGAAAGTTATCTCTTTATATGTTGATTCGAAAAAGTTTGAAAAATCAGTGCATGGTTCTTTAAATTGTGTGGATTGTCATGCAGGGTTTAACCCTGACGAAATACCTCATAAAGAGAGGATCGAGCCCGTTAACTGTTCTACCTGCCATGATAAGGAAGTTAACGCTTTTAAATTGACCAAACATTTCCAAAAGATTAATTGTCTATCTTGTCATGGGAATGCGCATGAAATGGTAAAATTTTCTCGTTCGAAATTTGTTGAAAGATGTTCTTCGTGTCATAAAAGAGAATTTGATGACTTTAGAACAAGCGTTCACTTTAAATTTAGAAATGGTGCAGACTGCATTTCATGTCATGGATATCATGCGATAAAATTTGCTTCTTCAGATGTATGTTTGGCTTGTCATACGGATAAGAGAATTACACACGAGAATCAAGAGTTTGTTTTGAAATATAAAGAAAGCATTCATGCGAAATATATTGATTGCTTTGACTGTCATACTGGACACAGGGTTTTGAAGTCGAGCGATTCAAATTCAACGGTGGCAAAAGTTAACGTTGCCAGCACATGTGCAAAGTGCCATAAAGATGTTTCACAAAATTATTTTAATTCAGAACATGGTAGGGCTTTTTTAAGCGGGTTTGAAAGTTCCCCGACATGCACAGATTGCCATGGCGAACACGATATAATGACGGTTACAAGCAGTAAATCGAAGATAAGCAGGGCGAATGAGGTTAAAATTTGTTTGAATTGTCACCTCGATAATCCTGAAGTAAGAAACAGAATGACGCACACCTCTGCTTTTATAGCATCTTATGAAAAAAGCGTCCATGGCAGGTTATATCATTCTGGAAATCAAAATGCGGCTGTTTGCAGTGATTGTCATGGCGCACATGAGATGATGAAGGTGAGCAATCCGAGTTCGAGAATTTATAAATTTAATATCCTTTCAACATGTGGAAAGTGTCATGCCAAAATTGCTGAAGATTTTGAACAAAGCGTTCACGGAGTTGCCCTTGCTAAGGGAAATGTTGATTCGCCGACTTGCACTGATTGCCATGGTGAGCATCTTATCCTTGAACCGACCGATCCGCGCTCACCTGTTGCACCAAGAAATGTCGCTCTTCAGCTTTGCTCGAAATGTCATGCATCGGTAAAATTTGCTGAGAAATACGGGATACCTTCAGATAAGTATAAAACTTTTGCGGACAGTTATCACGGCTTAAACGTTCGCCTTGGGAATGTTGAAGCTGCAAATTGTGCAAGTTGTCATGGTATTCATGATATACTGCCTTCATCCGACCCGAGGTCGAGTATAAATAAGGCAAACCTTGTTAAAACATGTGGACAGTGTCACCCGGGTGCGAATGAAAAATTTGTCAAGGGGAAAGTTCACGTGACGGTCGCAAGCACGGATGAAGAGATAATTTATTGGATTTCAACAATTTATATCGTTTTGATAGTTTCAATCGTTGGTTCAATGTTCATACATAACCTTCTTGATTGGATAAGGAAAACAGTTGATAGATATAGAGAAAAACATAAAAAGTTCCATCACCTAGCGAACGAACTTCCAAGAAAGACAAATCTTTATTTGAGAATGACGCTTGAGGAGAGAATTCAACACTTCGTGCTTTTGATAAGCTTCTTCACACTTGTCATAACTGGTTTTATGCTTGCTTTTCCTGATGCGTGGTGGGTCGTGGCTATAAGAAATATCGGCGGAGAATCAGTTTTTAAGTACAGGGGCTTAATACATAGAATCGCTGCGGTTTTGCTTGTGCTTGATTCAATTTATCATCTTTATTACATTATTTTCACAAAGAGAGGTCGAGAATTTATAAAGGATATAATGTTTAAAACCCAGGATGTCAAAGATATGGTTCAAGTTTTGAAGTACAACCTCGGGATTTCAAAGACGAAGCCGAAATTTGGAAGGTTTAATTATATTGAAAAGAGCGAGTATTGGGCTTTGATTTGGGGGACGGTTGTTATGACAGTTACTGGCGTTGTGCTATGGTTTGAAAATCATTTTATGGGATGGTTCTCGAAGACATTTGTCGATGTTTGCAATACAATTCATTATTTTGAAGCGTGGCTTGCTTTTCTTGCGATTATAGTTTGGCATATTTACTATGTCATTTTCAATCCCGATGTTTATCCTATGAACTTCGCGTGGATTACAGGATATTTAACCGAGGAGGAGATGGAGAAGGAGCATCCGCTCGAGTTGGAAAAAATAAAACTTCAAGAAATCAAAAAAGGAGAATTAGCATGAGTTGCAAAGAAGGGGAGATCAAAAACATAATTGTTGAAATTTTAAAAACTGCGATTGAAAGAGAAAAAGATTCATTTGATTATTATTATTCCGCTTCGTTAAAGGCTTGTGAGCCAAGCGTTCAAAAGTTTCTGCTGGAACTTGCGGAGATGGAAAAAGAACATAGGAGATTGCTTGAGGAGAAATTAGTCGAAATTGAGGCGACAGCATCTATAAGAGATGGTATAATAGCAAGTTTCGATTATTTCGAATAAATAAAAAGGAGAAAATCAGCAATGGAAAAAAGGGTTCTCCGGTTCTCCTTGTCTTGGAGAATACAACACTTTCTTTTGATGATAAGTGTGATTCTTTTAGTAATAACTGGCTTCGCGTTGAGATACCACGATACATGGTTTGGCAGGCTTTTAATCTTTCTTGAAGGCGGTTTTGAATCGCGAGGAATATTGCACAGAATCTCAGCGGTGCTTTTGTTTATAACCGCTGTTTATCACTTGGTTTATATCTTATTTGTAAAGGAAGGAAGAAGAGAATTCAAGGAGTTATTGTTTAGAAAGAAAGATTTTGTGGACTTTGTCGAAAGCATAAGGTATGACATAGGTAAAAATGAAAAACCACCGATGTACGGCAGATACTCCTACAGGGAGAAAATACAATATTGGGCTTTTTTCATCTTTGTTTTGCTTATGATTTTAAGTGGTATTGTTTTATGGTTTCATAATTACCTTTTTGGTATTTTGCCCAAGTGGTTTTTTGATGTTTCTCAAGCATTGCATAGCGCAACCGCTACGCTTATAATAACTTTTCTCGTTTTATGGCATCTTTACCTTGTTCATTTATCGCCAGGGAATTTCCCAATTAATGCTTCATTTTGGCATGGCTATGTTTCAGAGGAGTGGCTGAAGGAAAACCACTATCTTGAATATCTCGAGATAAAAAACAAGGAAGAAGAAAAATGAGAACACGGTTGCTTTTGTTAGCTTTACTTTTGTTGATAGAAAATGCCTTTTCACAATTGAAGAACGAGCGTTGTTTTGTTTGTCATGGCGTGAAAAATTTTGGTGTGGTTGAGCAAGGGAAATTTAAGACGCTTTATGTTTCCAAGGAGGATTTCGAAGCATCTGTTCATGGTAAATTCGCCTGCGTTTCTTGTCATGTTGATGTTCGCGTCATACCACATTTGACGAAGCCACGCAAGATACATTGTTTGCAATGTCATTTTGAAGGAAATGTCGTTGGAGCCCCTGTTAGTGCAAAGCCAGAGAAATACAAGGAAAGCGTCCATGCAAAAGCGCTTGCCAAGGGAAAAAACGCTCCCGATTGTAAAGATTGCCATACCGTTCATTATGTTAGAAAGCCAGAGGACCCAAAATCGAGCGTTTTTAAGACAAATATCCCTGAACTTTGCGGTAGATGTCATCAAGATGTGAAAGAACGGTATTACAACTCTATTCATTGGGCCGGAATTCAAAGAGGAGAATTAGGTTCCGCTGTTTGTTCGGATTGTCATCAGGAGCATGACATTTTGCCACCGGAGGACCCAAGGTCAAGTTTAAATCCGAAAAATGTTGTCGGGACGTGTGAAAAGTGTCATTCGGATGTCAAATTGATGAAAAGGGTTGGGGTTCCAGTTAAAAATCCAGATGCATATAAAGAAAGCTTTCATGGGATAGCGTTAAAATTTGGTGTCGTGAGAGCTGCAAACTGCGCATCATGTCACGAATATCATGATGTTTTACCTTCGCGCGATCCAAGGTCTCCAATTCATCCGGTGAATTTAGCCAAGACCTGTGGGAAATGTCATCCAAGGGCAAATGAGAATGTTGCAAAGGGTAAATTTCATGTTCTGCCGGGTGAAAGGGAATCTGGTGTTGTTTACTATGTTTATACATTTTTCAAATGGTTTACTTTGATAGTTCTTGCTGGATTATTTGCGCATATAGCGCTTGATTTAATCGGACATTTTAGAAGAAAAAGAAAATCTTCAAAATGATGGACCCAAAAAAAGAAGCAGAAAAATTGATTCGCGAAATTGAATCTTCAAAAGGAATAACACTTGATGAAGAATTTAGAGAGAAGTTGAAAAAAGAAGTCGAGGAAAAAATAAAGCTTGAACTCGAGCGGAAGGAGAAAGAAGAATTGAAGAAGAAAAAAGTTGAGGAAGAGGAATATTTCATTCGTTTTAGTTTGAATATCAGACTTCAACATCTAACGCTCGCAATTGGAGTGATACTTTTGATTATAACCGGACTTCCGATAAAATTTCATGAGTCTTGGTGGGCAGAGTTATTTTTTGAAATCATCGGCGGGATTCAGGTCTCAAGAATTGTTCATAGGGTTGGCGCGGGGTTATTGATATTTGTCTCGATATGGCATACGATATACATTGCTTTTACAAAGGAAGGAAGGAATGAATTTAAAGAACTCCTACCGAGGAAGAAGGATTTCCTTGATTTTTACCAAAATATAAAATACATGCTTGGAAAGACGAACGAAAGACCTAAGTATGGTAGATACTCGTATATTGAAAAGTTTGACTACTGGGCTGTTTATTGGGGAATGGTTATAATGGTTTTGTCTGGTTTAATCCTTTGGTTTCATAACTTTTTCCTTGGGATTTTCCCGAAGTTTGTTTTTGATATAGCGAAGGAAGCACACTCGGATGAGGCGATGCTTGCAACTCTTGCTATTGTCATATGGCACTGGTACAATGCTCACTTCAATCCGCATGTTTTTCCATTTAACCCGACGATATTTACAGGAAAAATTTCAAAAGAAAGAATGATGAGGGAACATCCTCTCGAGTACGAGAAAATTATGAAGATGAAACTTACAAAGGAGGAGAAGTCAGATGAAAGGTAAACGCAGAAGGATTGTAGTTTTATCTCTCTCTGTGCTCTTTCTCGGTTATGTTTTCTTTCTTTTCTTGAGAGCGAGTGATGACCCTGAGTATTGTGGCTCATGCCATTTTATGAAGCCGTATTATGAAAATTGGCTTTCTTCCTCGCACAATCAAGTAAACTGTGGAACTTGCCATTGTGGGCCCGGATTAGGAAACTATTTAAAGGGTAAAGTTAGGTTGCTTTCGGAAATAGCAAGGTATTACCTTGGGGCTTACAGTTATGAAATTACATCAAAAGTTGATAATACCGCATGCATAAAGTGTCATGATGAGAAAAAGTTTGCGGATAAAGAGATATTTTTTGTAAATGGGAAAGTAAAATTCTCACACTCAAAGCATTTGTCCGAGGATAGAATTGGATTTAAAATGCAATGTCAAACATGTCATTCTGAACTTGTTCAAGGAAGGCATGAAGCTGTTTCAACAAAAATTTGTATTCTATGTCATTTTCCGGGAGGTGAAGTCATCGGAAGCCATCCGGTTTCAGGTTGCGGTAGTTGCCATGGTCCACCAAAAGATGATATAATGATTTGGGGAATTCCCTTCAATCATTCTGAGTATGTGAAGAATAAAATAGAGTGCGGAACATGCCATCTTCATGTAGCGGTTGGGCGAGGCGATGTAACTTTAGAAAGATGTAATTCCTGTCATATAAACATAACTTCCATCGAAATCGAATCAAAGAGGCTTCATCAAATTCATGTCAGCAATGAAAAAATCAATTGCTTCAAATGTCACAGCGAAATAAAGCATGGTAAAGTTGAGGTGTTCGAGGTTTTTTCGCCTGTTTGTCAAGAGTGCCACGGTAATAAACATTCAACCCAAGAGAAGATCTATTCCGGGAGCGGCGGCTTTAACGTTCCAATATCTCCTGACCCGATGTTCCTTGCGAGCGTTTCATGTAGAGGTTGTCATGAAGTTAAACTTGTCAAAACGCGGACTGAAACACTTTTTGAACTTCCAAAATTTAACCCGAATTCATGTGGTAATTGTCACGGTAAAGGATATGATAAGCTTGTCGAGCAATGGCAAAAGATAGTTAAAGAGAGGTTGAATAAACTTGAATTTGAGGTTGAAATCGCAGAAATTTTAAAAAGAGCAGGCATTAAAAAATTTGACGAAAATATGATCGCAAATCTTGAAATTATCAAAAGAGATGGAAGTTTTGGAGTGCACAATGTGAAATATGTGAATCTTCTTCTCGATGCGGTCGAAAGAGAGATAAAAGCGCGGGTTAAAAAGCCTGAACTTGAATATGTTTATAAAAATAACTCGAGATGTCTCGATTGTCATTTTGGGATTGAGAATTTAAACAGCGAGTATAATTCAAAAAGATTTCCGCATGGGGCGCATCTTTTCAAGTTAAATTGCGTTGATTGCCACTCTGGAGGTGAACCGCGTT
>JBEPZK010000019.1:19477-42553 GCA_041640855.1 Candidatus Kryptoniota bacterium | reverse complement strand
TTAATTTTTCGGTAATCCATTTTAGGACTTTGTCTTCATCAAGGAACATTTTATTTTTTTGATACTGAACTATGTTAAAATCATCGCATCTACATGCGGATAATAACAAATCGCCAATCTCGTTTTCGTCAAGATTTATCTTTAGTTCGTTGTTTATCATAAGTTCAAGATTTTTGATGTAATCGCTGAGTTTTGCCTTAAACTTGCTTGGGCTATTTAAATCTTCTTTTAAAATTTGATACATATTTTTACCCCCTTTTCAATACTACCAAATGCTCGGTTTTCATCCTCTTGTCCTCTATGCCTGAGGCGGGATTTATGTTAGATTCAAACATTACCCTTGATACAATTTTGTCGATAAATGTGACTTCATGTTTCCAGCCAAATTCTTTTAGGTGCTCAACAATTATCTCATCTATTGGAATCGGAATTCCTCTTATCTTTGCGGGACCGACAAAGATACACATATAATCAGTTATATTTTCCCCTAAAACGGAAAAAACTTTTAAGATAGCATGAAAGTATCTGTCATACAGAGTTCTGAGATGGTGTTCTTCTATTTTCTCTCTAAATTCGTGAAATTTTTCAGAGTAAATTTTTATCTCATTAACGGGGCGATATGGTATCTCTTTTTTGCTGAGTTCTCTTATATAATTTTCATCATAACCGAGCCAAAATAGCTCAAGTTTTGTGGACCTAATATACTCTTGCGCTTGGAGATAAGGTGGCGATGTTATTAAAATGTTAAATTCATAATTTAACTTTGTTTCAAGTGTATCTATCCCGAACCTGATTTGATAATCAACTTTTTTGGGTTTTAGTTTATTATATTCTGAGATTTTTCCGATGAGCTTAAATATCTCCCTTTGTAACATCTCGTAAAATTGAGATTTCCAATCGCTTTTTAAAAGCGCTTCTATCTTTTTCTTTGAAAACTTTGATTTGTATAATTTGTGAACTTTCTCGTCAGCATAGGAAAAATATCTTGTCACATTGATTAATGGTATTAAAAGCAAATACTTAGTTCTGTCTTCTGATGAATGAGCAAATCCCCATGCCCTCGAGAGGATAGAAATGAATTCATCGGGAAACCAGTAATTTAAATTGGACCACTTAGGGATGAATTCTTCTTTGGAATTTTTGATTTCTTCAATTAGTTTGAAAACATTTATTTCGGGTACATCTTGAATTGCAGTTTTATGTATAACATCTATAATCGGGTTCAAATCCCATAACTCATAGCTGTATCCATAAACCCTTGATACAACTCCAACGGTGCCGTATCCTGCAAATGGGTCAAAAACTTTCATGCCTGGTTTTGCATAATTTTTCAACACATACGCGATCACCTGTGGAATGAACTTTGCAGGATACTTATAAATTGCGAATGTTCCATATGTAGTTGAAGGAATCTCTGGGATTGTGTTTCTAAAAAGTATGGAAATTTTGCCGGACGAGGTATCCGTGAGATTCCCAGTTTCGCTTTCGAGCCATAAACTTAGCTGTTTGCTTTTCCCGTGGTCGTTAGCCTTCATATCACCTTTATGTGTTATACACTTTGTATTTACATAAACAAAATTTAAAAAAATCAAGACCGAATTACAAGATGCGTTCTTTTCTTAATAGGCAGAAGGTTTGAGCATGGATTATGGAATGCGGGTATTTGTAAAAACAGCGGGGTATGATTCCTCATCTTGGTGCGATTATTAGCAATTGCTTGTAGTGGCATATTTTCGCCAGCGCAATTGGTAAATAAAATCTTTCTTAATGGTCATTTGCTCCGGGGTCAGGAATTGAGCATGGGGCTAATCCGTTAAAGTTTGTAAAAATTATTTGCTTTGGTTAAGTTTAATTAAAAAAAGAAGGTGAAAGCAATGGTTAGAATAAAAGCAAATGAAAACGGTCCATATGTGATTGAAATAGAGAGCGGAACCTTTGAAGTTGAAAGGGACTCGGGAAAGGAAACGATAGAAAAGAAAACAATTGCTCTGTGTAGGTGTGGCGGCTCTAATAACAAGCCTTTCTGCGATGGAACACATAGAAAGATTGGTTTTACCGCAAAAGAAGTGAAAATAAAAATTATATAATTTTCCATAGATTTGGGGTATGCGCTCATTATTTGAACTTAAACCATACATTTTAAGATACAAAAAGTTAATCGGGCTTGGAATTTTATCCATCCTTGCCAGTGAATTTTTTTATGTGATTATCCCAATTTTAATTGGTCGTGCGGTTGATAGCTTAAAATTTGGAGTTACAGGTGAAAAACTTATCTGGTTTGCTTCCCTTATATTAGGCTCGACCCTTTTAAGTGGCATCGCTTCTTTTTTCACGCGCCAAACGATAATCGTCGCATCTCGCAAAATAGAATATGATATGAGAAACGATTTTTATCGCCACGTGCAAGGCTTGCACTATCTTTATTTTAGGGATAAAAAGATAGGGGATATTATGGCTTATGCGACGAACGATATACCGGCGGTGAGAAACTTCGTTGGACCCGGGATAATGTATTCTGTCGAGACGATAATTGAGTTTGTCGTCATACTTGCGATTATGTTTTCGATGAGTTTAAAACTTACTTTGATTACTTTGATACCTTTGCCTTTGATCTCTTTCCTTGTTTATAAGGTTGGGAAGATTGTACATGAGAAGTATGAAGATATACAAGAACATTTCGGGGTCATCACAACAGCAGCTCAGGAAAATATCTCCGGCATAAGGGTTATAAAATCTTATGTTAGGGAGGATTACGAGATTGAGAAGTTCAGGAAGTTGAATTTGGAATATCTTGTGAAAAATGTTAAGTTGAACAAAATTCAATCGCTGACTTATCCATTGATGATTTTGATAACAGGGATTTCAATTATACTTGTCGTTTGGTATGGTGGTTATCAAGTTATAAAGGGGACGATGACCTTGGGGCAGGTGACTTCTTTTTTGATTTACCTCGGGTATTTGATATGGCCAATGATAGCATTTGGATGGATTGTTAATTTAACTCAAAGGGCATCCGCGTCAATGGATAGATTGCTTGAGGTTATGAAGGTTGAACCGCAGATAAAAGATACAGATGAAACCGACTATTCGATCAAAGAGATAAAGGGGAAGATAACTTTTAGAGATGTTTGGTTTAAATATCCCGATTCTGAAAATTATGTTTTGAAGGGGATAAATCTTGAGATTGAACAAGGGCAGACCGTTGGAATCGTCGGTTATACCGGCAGTGGAAAAACGACGCTTGTAAATTTGATACCGCGATTATTCGACCCGGATAAAGGAGAGGTTTTGATTGATGGTATTAACATTAAAAAAATTCCGCTTAAAGTTTTAAGGGGAAACATCGGATATGTCCAGCAGGAAGTTTTTCTGTTTTCAGATACGGTGAAAAATAACATAAAGTTTGGAGTTAATGGGGTTGATGATGGGAAAGTAGTTGAAGTTGCGAAACTTGCACATATTTATGACGAAGTGATGGATTTTCCAAATAAATTTGATACCGTCGTCGGGGAAAGGGGAATAATGATATCGGGCGGTCAAAAACAAAGGCTTGGGCTTGCAAGGGCTTTGATAAAAGATCCGAAAATTCTGATACTTGACGATTCTTTCTCTTCCGTCGATGCTTATACTGAGGAGATGATTTTGAAAAATCTGAGGGAGTTTAGAAAAGGAAGAACCACGATAATTATAAGCCATAGGATAACAGCTGTAAAAGATGCAGATTTTATAATCGTTCTCGATGACGGTGAGATCGTCGAGAAAGGCACGCATGAAGAATTGCTCAATCTCGGCGGAATTTACGCAGATTTATATCAGAAACAGGTTTTGGAAGAAGAACTTGAAAAAATGTGAAATAAACTTGCCCATTCTTTATGCACGACTTCAAAGAGGATGAAATACTTGGCAAGGCGTACGATTCGAGGTTGATGAAAAGACTTTTAAGATATGTAAAGCCTTACTGGAAACATGTCGTGGTTTCGGTTATAATCGTCTTAATCCTTGCGGTGTTAAATCCGCTACGGCCTTATATAACTAAATTTGCGATAGATGATTACATTTTGAAGTCGAACTATAACGGGCTTGTTAAACTTTCGCTTTTGCTCTTCGGAATCCTACTTTTACAAGGTGTATTGCAATATCTTTTGGGCTATATAACTGGATGGATTGGGCAGAAGACGATTTTTGATTTGAGGATGGAGGTTTTTCAACACTTGCAGAGGCTTGCATTAAGGTTCTTTGACAAAAATCCGACGGGACGACTTGTAACTCGGGTTACAAATGATGTTGAATCTTTGAATGAGATGTATTCATCGGGAATAATTCTCGTCTTTGGGGATATATTTACGATAGTGGGAATACTTTACTTTATGTTCAGATTAAGTTTTGAACTTTCGCTTGTGACGTTAAGTGTTTTGCCTTTGCTTTTTTACGCGACATTTTTATTTAGAAAAAAGGCAAGGGAAGCGTATAGAGAAATCCGGACTTTAATTGCGAGGATAAATGCTTTTCTGCAAGAACATTTTTCAGGCGTTAGCGTTGTTCAAATTTTTAATGTTGAAGAGAAAGAATTTCAAAAGTTTGACCAGATAAATGCCAAGTACAGGGACGCAAATATAAAATCGATTTTTTATTACGCTGTTTTCTTTCCAGCGGTTGAGTTGATAAGCGCCATCGGTATAGCTTTGATAATTTGGTATGGTGGAAGCGGGGTTATAAAAGGGGCTGTGACGATTGGGACTTTGATATCGTTTATTCAATATACTGAGATGTTTTTCAGACCGGTGAGGGATTTGTCGGAGAAATACAATATTTTTCAGACCGCGATGGCGTCAGCGGAGAGGATATTTAAACTTCTCGATACGAAAATTTTCATAAAACAACCAGAGAAACCGGTTAAACTTGAAAACATACGCGGCGAGATAGAATTTAAAAATGTGTGGTTTGCATATAGAGACGATGGGGAAAGTGTGTTGGATGAGGACTGGATTTTGAAAAATGTTTCTTTTAAAATTAATGCGGGAGAGAAAGTAGCAATTGTTGGAGCAACTGGCTCAGGGAAAAGTACGATTATAAATTTGATTTCAAGGTTCTACGAGGTTCAAAAAGGACAAATTTTAATAGATGGGATAGATATAAAAAACATCGATGAGAGAGATTTAAGAAAGAACATTGCGGTTGTTTTGCAGGATGTTATGCTTTTTTCCGGTGACATTTTAAGTAATATAACGCTTGGAGATGAAAAAATTAATTTGGAGAAAGTTATCGAGTCCGCTCGATTGATCGGGGCGGATAAGTTCATTGAAAAGTTGCCAAAGGGATATTTTGAAAATGTTCATGAAAGAGGAGCTAATTTATCCGTTGGTGAAAAACAACTTATTTCGTTTGTGAGAGCTTTGGTTCGCGATCCCAAAATACTCGTCCTCGATGAGGCAACATCAAGCGTTGATGTCGAGACGGAGCGGATAATTCAAAATGCGATTGAAAAGCTCCTTGAAAATAGGACCGCCATAATCATCGCCCATAGGTTATCGACAATTCAAAACTCGGACAAAATAATTGTCCTTCACAAAGGAGAAGTTAGAGAAATTGGAACGCATGAGGAATTGCTCGCTATGAAAGGGATTTATTATCGACTCTATCAATTGCAGTATAAGGAGAGAAAGAGAAAAGCTATTAGTTTATCGGGGACAAGTTAAAAATTTAAATTCCCCAAAAGGGATGAGTTATTTTTAAACCAAAAACAAAGAGGGTTAAAGCCATGCAAAGAATCATCACAATTGAGAGGTTCATCATCGAAAAGGAGCATGAAATTCCCGGGGCAACTGGCGAGTTTTCAAAACTTCTTACAGACCTCGCTCTTGCGGCAAAAATCGTGTGGCGTGAGGTCTCAAAAGCGGGGCTTGTTGATATCATCGGTTCAACTGGAAAAGTGAATATATCTGGCGATGTCGTTCAAAAACTTGATGAGTTTGCAAATGAAATTTTTATCAACGTGATGCAAAAAGGAGGTCATCTTTGTGCGATGGCAAGTGAGGAAAGCAAAGAATTGATTGATATCCCAGAAGAACTTGCAAGAGGTAAATATGTTCTTGTGTTTGATCCGCTCGATGGGAGTTCGAATATAGACGTGAATGTTTCGATTGGTTCCATATTTGGAATTTATAGAAGGGTCACACCATCCGGGAAAGGCACGATTGAAGATGTTTTACAGCCCGGTAGAAATCTTGTCGCAGCTGGTTACATAGTTTATGGCTCAAGCACTATATTTGTGTATACGACTGGGAACGGAGTTCACGGATTTACGCTTGACCCGAGCATTGGAGAATTTTTATTGTCGCATGAAAATATACGAATTCCGAAGAAGGGGGATATTTACAGCGTGAATGAGGGGTATTATGAAAGGTGGGATGAAAATATGAAAAAGTTTGTCAACTATCTCAAGGCTGAAGATAAAGCTACGGGCAGACCTTATAAGTTGAGGTATGTTGGAACGCTTGTTGCAGATTTCCATAGGACGCTTCTCTATGGCGGAATTTTTATGTATCCTGGTGATTCGAAAAATCCCGAGGGGAAATTGAGATTAATTTATGAAGCTGCGCCGCTTGCTTATGTTGTCGAAAAAGCAGGGGGAAGGGCGAGCAATGGATTTCAAAACATACTTGATATAAAGCCGACAAGCCTACATCAAAGAACTCCGCTTTTCATTGGAAGCGAAGAAGATGTGAAACTTGCTGAAAAGTTTTTGCAGGGCAAAGCGGAAGATTAAAGCAAACACACAGGTCAAATTGTTTTTTAGGCATAGTTGCTTTATATTTTTAGGAAGCAAATCGAAATGAAAAGAGCAAAATCGAGTTAGGTGAATAATTTTTCGAATATACTTGTGTGTAGAACCGATAGAATTGGCGATGTGGTTTTAACTTTGCCAGTGGTCAATGCTTTGAGGGATTTTTATCCGAATTCGAGAATAACTTTTTTAGCAAGTGAATACACAAGCGAAATTCTCCAGGGGCATAAGGCGATTGACGAGGTTATGATTTACAAACCGGATGAAAATGTTTTTCAACTTGCGAAAAGGTTAAGGCAAAAAAGATTTGACCTTGCTGTTGTAGTTTTCCCGGTCTTTAAAATCGCACTTGCTTTGTGGCTTGCGCGAGTTCCGGTAAGAGTTGGCACTGGATATAGGTTTTTCTCCTTTCTTTTCAATAAAAGAGTTTTCGAACATAGGAAATATGCCCAAAGGCATGAGGTGGAATATAATTTGGATTTGATAAAACGTCTTGGTATAGAAGTCGACGAAGTTAGATTTGATATTTTTATCCCGCAGTCCGCGCTCGAAAAAGTTGAACAAATTCTTGCTAAGCATGGATTAAGCAAGGAAAATTATATCGTTGTTCATCCTGGAAGTAAAGGTTCAGCGAGGGATTTGAAACCAAGTAGATTTAGAGAGATGGTGAAAAAATTGGCTGACGAGGGGTTTAAAGTTGTAGTAACTGGAAGTGAGGATGAAAAAGAACTTGTAAAATATGTTTGTGGTGATACTGAAAATGTTTTTGATTTTTCGGGTCTTTTTAATTTGAAGGAGCTTTCCGCTTTGATAAAGTTTGCTTCGATATTTATTTCAAACTCAACTGGGCCAATTCATATCGCATCTGCGGTTGGAACTCCTGTGGTTGGCTTTTATCCACCGATTAAAGTGATGAGCCCAAGAAGATGGGGACCTTATACAAAGGATAAAATTATCTTCGTTCCGGATGTTCCTTTCGAATGTAAAAAATGCGTTGGAGAAAAATGCGAGTTTTATGATTGTATGGATCTGATAAGCATTGATGAAGTTGTTAAATCAGTAAAAGAAAAAATCGTTGGGGTTAATGTTAGGGTATAAAAGTTTAATTTTGCTCTTGGTTTTTATTTATGCACTGTCTTTTAAGCAGGATGGAGCGATTGCTCAGTTTAACAGCAGAAGAATTGAACATAATGCTTTCAAAGTTGGCGAGCGTTTGCTTTACGATGTCAAATATCAATTTGTTAAGGTTGGCGAAGCTGAAATTTCAATTCCAGAAATCGTCGATTATAAAGGTAGAAAATGTTATCGTGCGATATTTCGTGTGTGGTCTTTGCCCTTTTTCTCAATTTTTTATAAAGTCGACGATAGATATGAAAGTTATATTGATGTTGAAGGGGTATATCCGTGGAGATTTGAACAACGCATAAGGGAAGGTGGATATAAACGCGATTTTTACGCTGAGTTTGATCATATTAACTTGCTTGCTACAACGCCCGGGGGAGTTTATCCGATACCGCAATATGTTCAAGATGTCTTCTCCGCTTTTTATTATGCCAGAACGCAGGATTATTCTGGGAAAAGGATTGGTGAAAAAGTTAAACTTGAGAATTTTTATAATGATCGGACTTATCCTCTTGAGGTAAAATATCTCGGTGAGCAAGTTGTGAAGGTTAAAGCGGGAAAATTTAAATGTGTGATACTTGAACCTTTAATTGTTGAAGGTGGTCTTTTCAAAGCGAAGGGAAGATTTTTTCTCTGGGTTACAAACGATGATAAAAAAATCCCCGTCAAAATGATGGCAGAAATTCCAATAGGTAATGTAACTGGGGAATTGAGAGAGTTTGAAGGGATCGAAAAAATAAGCGCAAAACTCGATTGATGAAATCAAAGTATGAAAAAATCGACCTGACGAAGGTAAAAACGATATCGATCAAAAATAGAAAAAGCAAAGTTAACACAAGTGAATTTGCAAAGGTATTTGATCCTAAAAGACAAAGTTTTATCGAATTTATCGATTCTCTCCCGGATATCCTCGTTGCGAAAGATTTGAAAATTTTGGTCGATAAAATTGTGAATGCTTATAAAAAGGGCAAACTTGTTGTTTTCTTGATCGGTGCGCATGTGATAAAAGTTGGTCTTGCTCCGCTTTTGATTGAACTTGGGAAACTTGGCGTTATAAAAGCGCTCGCCATGAATAGTGCAAGTGTAATTCATGATGTTGAAACTGCTTTATTTGGACAAACTTCTGAAGATGTAGCTGAAAACATAATGGACGGGAGCTTTGGGATGGTGAAGGAAACCGGCGATTTTATAAATTTGACCCTCGAACATTATTATAAAAATTCCGAACTTGGCTATGGTGAAGCGATAGGGAAGCAACTTAATGATATAGATGCGCCGAACAAAAGTTATAGTGTTCTCGCATCTTTTTACAATTTGAATATACCAGTAACCGTTCATGCAGCGATAGGCACAGATATAGTTCATCAACAGCCAACGATGAACGGTGCTGTAACAGGTGAGATGAGTTTTAGAGATTTCAAGGTTCTATGCAATGTTTTAACTCGACTTGATTCTGACGGAGTCGTTATAAATATTGGCTCCGCTGTAATTATGCCTGAAGTTTTTCTTAAAGCTTTGACCGTCGTTCGGAACCTTGGGTACAATGCTTTTGGTTTCACAACTGCAAATTTTGATATGTTGCGTCATTATAGACCGACCGTAAATGTAGTGCAACGCCCAACTCAAGGTGGCGGCCAAGGCTTTATGATAACCGGGCATCATGAGATTATGATACCACTTTTGGTTGCAATGATAAAAAGTAAAATTTGAAATTTTATGAGCGAAAAAGACAACTTTGAAACATCAAATACTAAAACTTTGCTTAAATCATCTCCTATCGCTATGACTTTGATAGCTCTTGGGACTGTGTTCGTATTATATCAATTTTTTGGCGCAGGGATTACTTTCCTTGTGTTTGGTGGACTTGGCGAGGGCAATGTTCAAGGTTTTAGATTTATGACGATGGTTTCACAATTTCTTTTTATCCTCGTTCCGACGTTACTTTTCGCGAGATGGCAGGAAGTAAGTTATAGAGAGATTTTTAAGTTGAAAATTCCAAACATTGTTGAAGTTGTTCTTGTCATCGTTGGAACGCTTTCGCTTCAAAATATAGCCCAAGTCTATCTTTATCTCCAAGATATGCTTATACCCATACAAAAACTTTCGCCAATTTTCGAGACCTTGAGAAAAATGATGGAAAAGACTTATTTAACTTTAATTTCAGCGAAATCTCCGATTGAGTTTGCTTTTGTTATACTCGTCGTTGCTCTTACCCCTGCAGTTTGTGAAGAACTTCTGTTTCGCGGTCTCGTTCAATATAATCTTTCAAAGGCAAGTGGTCATAAACTTGGGTTTGTGATAACAGGGATAATTTTTGCGATGTATCATTCTAATCCGTTTAGTTTTATCCCTTTGATTGCTCTTGGGATTTATTTCGGTTATGTTGTTTATAAATCTGGTAGCATTTTCCTTGCGATGTTGGCACATTTTACAAATAATTTCACAGCGGCGTATTTTTATTATGCTTTTGGGAGAGAGGGAATTGTCTCTGGTTCGACAGCGTCATTATTTTTAATTTTTTTCTTCTCAATAGCAATTTTTGTAAGTTCAATCTATGCTTTTGAAATTTTAACAAACAAAAATCAATCTTGATATTTAAAAATGCGCAAATGCCCACTTTGTGGTCTTATATATACGGACGATATCAGCGTGTGTCCCGACTGCAATATAAATTTAATCGATGAAAAGCCGGAAATTTGCATATACTGCGGAGCTGAGATCGAGCCGGGGTCGCTTTATTGCCCCGAGTGTGGGAAAATTTTTGTTTCTAGAATTTTTGATGAGGAGGATGAAATAGAATGTGAAGAGCACATCGAAAGAGCTGCAGTTGGAATTTGCGTCATCTGTGGAAAGCCAGTTTGTGGTGAATGTGGGATTGAAATCGATGGGAAAATTTATTGCAAGGAGGAAAACCACAGACAATATGATGAGAATTGGACGGTTGTTTACACCACTCAATATGAATATGAGGCGGAAATGTTGAAGGCTAACATTGAAAGTGCCGGTGTTCCATGCGTGGTTTTTTCAACAAAGGACCATTCATACTTTATGACCATTGGCTTTGGCATCGTTAAAATTCTTGTCCCAAAGTCTCAAAAGGACATAGCAATAAAAATAATCGAGGACCTAAAATACCGTGACGAGGACTTATAAAAGCAATCTTTTAACCCGCGTTTTAGTCGCCATCGTCGGGATACCTTTAATTTTGTTGATAACACTTCAAGGCAAAATCTTTTTCCTTGGTTTCATAATTTTAATCTCAATTCTTGCGTCGTTTGAATACTATCAACTCATCGCGCGAAAAAATTTTTCACCCGTTATTATTGTCGGTTTGGTGGCTGTCTTTTTGATTGATCTCATTTTTTATTCTGGAAAAATTCAACTTTTGATTCCGCTTATCATTTTAACTGTTCTTTTATCCGGACTTATTGAACTGTTCAGGAAACCGAAGTTTCCGGGATGGTCTGCGAGTTCGAATTTTGCGGTGACATTGTTTCCAGTTATTTACATTGGATTATCTCTCGGGACCTTGATTGGCTTGAGGGAGATGAAATGGTCGAATTATTACGATGGTGGGATTTTGATAATTTCGGTTTTGGCTATAATTTGGATTTGTGATACCGCTGCTTATTTTATTGGGAAATCTTTTGGAAAGAGAAAGCTTTATGAAAGGGTAAGCCCGAATAAAACAGTTGAAGGCTTTATCGGTGGTTTGATATTTGCTCTTGTCTCTTCTTTCGTTGCGAGATTTTTAGCTCTTGATTATTTCACTTTGATTGATGTGGTCGTTGTGGGATTGATAGTTGGAATTTTCGGTCAACTTGGAGACCTTGTTGAGTCTTTGATTAAAAGAGATGTCGGGGTTAAAGATTCATCAAATATAATCCCGGGGCATGGTGGGGTTCTCGATAGGTTTGATAGTTTAATTTATGTCGCTCCGCTTGTTTATCTTTACATTACGAGCAAAATAACTGAAATTGCTCCATGAGAAATGGGAAGAGAAAAATTCATGTGCTGACGCTTGGATGCCCGAAAAATCTTGTCGATTCAGAAATTTTAATCAGCGGTTTTAAAAATAAATTTCAAATTGTCGATAAACCTGAGAAAGCGGAAATCGTTTTGATAAATACATGCGGTTTCATCGAATCCGCAAAGCAAGAATCGATCGAAAAAATTTTCGAAATGGTCGAACTCAAGGAAAGAGGGAAAGTTAAAAATGTATATGTGATGGGTTGTCTATCTGAAAGATATAAAGATGAACTTGAGAGAGAGATCCCAGAGGTTGACAAATTTTTCGGCGCGGGAAGGTTTGAAGAGATTTTAAACGAATTTGGAATCGATTATAAATATGAACTGCTTGGTGAGAGACAGATACTTACGCCAAAGCATTTCGCTTATCTTAAAATTGCGGAAGGTTGTGATAATCCGTGCTCGTTTTGCGCAATACCTTTGATTCGCGGGAGATATGTAAGTAGATCAATGGAGGAGATAATTAAAGAGGCGAAGAAACTTGCATGGAAAGGGGTCAAGGAATTGATCGTAATCGCTCAAGATACAACTTATTATGGGCTTGATATTTACGGACAGAGGAAACTTGCCCTTCTTTTAGACCGTTTATCTGAGATCGACGGGATTGAATGGATTCGGCTTATGTATGCTTTCCCAGCTAAATTTCCTTTAGATGTTCTTGACGTTATCGCGCAAAATCCCAAAATTTGTAAATACATCGATATCCCAATTCAACATATCTCCGATAAAATTTTAAAATCGATGCGACGCGGTATAACGAAGCGCGGGACGATAGAACTTCTTGAAAAAATCAGAGAGAAAATCCCAGAAGTTGCGATAAGAACGAGTTTGATAGTTGGTTATCCTGGCGAGACCGAGAAAGAGTTTGAGGAGTTGCTTAACTTTGTTTATGAATTTAAATTTGAACGGCTTGGGGTTTTCACATATTCTCAGGAAGATGGGACTCCAGCTTATGAACTTGGTGACCCGGTTGAGCCGGAAGAAAAAGAGAGGAGGATGGCTTTGATTATGAACGCTCAGCGTGAGGTGATAATTGAAAAAAACGAGAAATTAATAGGGAGGAAGATAAAAGTTTTAATCGATGCAAGGGAAGGCGATGGTTATATCGGAAGGACGCAATGGGATGCGCCGGAGATCGACCTTGAGGTTTTGGTCGAAGGTGAAAATTTGAAAGTTGGTGAGTTTTATGAAGTTGAAATTTTCGATAATTTTGAATATAATTTGATTGGAAGGGTTGATGAGAAACTAAACTAAAATTGTTTTTGTTAAATCTTTCGAAAACAAAAAACTGATTCAAATCGGGTGTGAGGTAAAATGAGATATTTAATTTTAACATCGGCAATTTTCTTGGGCGCTGTGGTTTTTGCTCAGGTTGAGACTAGCACGCCGAGAAATTATGCGATGCCTCAATTTTATTTTAGCGTGTTAAACTTTGCTGGCGATTTGAACACAAGTTCGGGGCAGAGCAGAGTTGATATTTATGTTCAAGTTCCGTATGAGTTTCTACAATTTATAAAGGATGAATCTCATTATGTTGCAAATTATGAGGTCACAGTAAATGTCTCAACGAACAAGGGTAAATATGTAATTGAGAAAGTATGGACACAAAAGGTTGTGGCTGACAATTTTGACCAAACTATCTCAAAGGCTTTTTGGGACATATCTCAGGCTTTTTTGAACCTTCCTTACGGCGATTATAAAATTTCCGTTCAAGTTGTCGATCTCGACACAAAGCGTGGATTTAGGAAAGATGGAACTATAAGAGTTAGAAATTTCACGAATGAACCATTATCGGTAAGCGATTTAATGATGGTTTCCTCGGTAAAGATTGAAGGTGATGTCAAGACAATTGTTCCAAATGTTTCGAACACCTTGTTATCAAGGTCAGGGGAGAGTTTTTATCTGTTCTTTGAGGTTTATAACAATATAGGCATTGAAGATTCAGTCAACATAACATATAGGATAAGCAAGTTCGAGGGACGGAAGAGAAAACCTGTGCAAGTTTACGAGGGGTTTACGACAGAATTTGTGAAAGCAGGCAAAAATTCGGTAATTCTTGAAATACCCGGATTACAACTTGGCTTTGGAGATTATGTCATCTTGGTTGAGACTAGGATGAAGTCAAACCGTAATTATTATTCAATAGCCCAAAGGGAATTTGTGATAAGATGGCATGAGATACCCGAGTTAATCTCCGACCTTGATAAAGCGATTGAACAACTTGTATACATCGCAAAACCTGAGGAATTGAACTATATTAAGTCCGCTCCAAATGACGCTGAGAAAGAGAAGAGATTTCTGGAATTTTGGCGAAAAAAGGATCCAACCCCGGGTACGCTTAGAAATGAATTGATGGAAGAATATTATGGAAGAGTAAAATACGCGAATGAACATTTTGGACACTATATTGAGGGGTGGAAGACCGATATGGGGATGGTTTATATAATTTTCGGACCACCAAGCAGTGTTGATAGACATCCATTTGACATCGACAGCAAGCCGTATGAAATATGGTATTATTATGAGATTAACAGAAGGTTCATTTTTCTTGATGAAACTGGTTTTGGTGATTATCGTTTGATAACCCCGCTTTGGGATGAGTGGACGAGAGGCATTTGGCGTTAATCAAAAAAGTTCCAGACAACACCAAATCTTAAACTTCTATCTTGCATCGGATAAAATGAAGTTGTCATATATTTTGTATCTGTCGCGTTAGCAAGGCTTAGGAATATGACCACGCTTTTTATCCTTCCACTTACGAATAGATCCAAAGTGTTGAATTTTTTCAATTCGGTTCCATTTTCTGCGAATAAAAACGCGGAATTTATAAATCTGAATCCGTAAAATTTATCCGATAAGGTAAACCTTGCGCCCGCTTTTAAATACAAAGTTTTTGTCAATTTGCCTTCAAAGAAAAACTCGCCTTTTACAAAATATCGTGGATATGGTTTCGTGACCTTGTTTAGCATTATTTGTGGGTTAACCCTAAATGTAAGTTTCCAAATTTCAAGAGAAAGATTTGTCTCAGCAAAAGTTCTGCTTATATAAGTTTTGCTAAATGTTGAATCAATGAAGGCGAGATAATTCGAAATTTTCCGATTTTGGATTTTGGTTTCGATTGAGAAATTTTTTACTCTGAATTCAGTGCCAAATTCATAGACGGTGTGTTTTTCAAATTCTGACGAGCCAGTTATAATTTGTTCAAGCAAAGTTGGAATTCTGAAAGAGCGCGATAATCCGGCGTGTATTTCCAGCAGATCAAATTTCGTTGAAATCCCGAACCCATAGTTCGCAATTATTTTTTTGTTTAAGTTTTCAAGCCGTACAAATGCCAGCGGTTTGAAATTATCGAGGTTAATCTTGGCTTTTAAAAAAGATGAAAACATCGTAAGTGAAGTTGAGCCTTGTTTTAAATAGCCTGTTGAAAGCGTATCGTTTAAAAGTGAAACCGTCAAGTTGCTTTTTTGGAGTTCTAAACAGGCGCTTAAATCTACAAATGGAAGCGAACTTGATAAACCGATTTTCACCCCGTAAAAATTCGAATTTCTTTTATTTGGGTCTCTTAAAGATGTGAATTTGTCCCTTTGGATAGTGTGGTAGAGCGTGAGGTTAATTTGGTTAAGGGAGTCAAGGTAATAATTTGAGGATAGGGTAAAATCGTTTCTTTTCAAGTCAAGTTTCGAATTTTGTTCAAGGACTGGTGCTATTCTTTCGTTATAGATTACGCTTTCGTTATCAAGCGATATATTTGTTGTGTCTATTCCGCCGTTAAAAGCGTTGTCCTCGGTTGTGTAAATGTTTAAAAGCGAGAAAGCTATGTTTCGCTTTGGAATCCAAAGCGAGTTTACAAATAAATTCCATGCGTCGTATTGCGAGTTTAAAAATCTTCCCGCGGAAGAGTTCCTCCTAAATCCAAATGTGAGATTTAAATTTTTCATAACGTTATACGTAAAACTTCCATCCGCGATTGTCAGGTCGTATGCATCTTCGATATACCTTATCCTCGTGATAGGTTTTGATGTAAAGATGCTTTTGAAGATAAAATTTGTGATGGATGAGTTCGCATTTGAAAAAAGGGGTGATGAAAAACTTTTGTCTGTTTCAATCAAGAAAACGTTGTCCATCGGGAGGATATTAAGCGATATGTATGGGTAGATATAAGCGTTTAATGTTCTCCCGTTGAGAAGGAATTGAGATGAACGCATATCGATGAAGTTGAAGTTCAAGTTAACAGGTTTGCCGTTTTCGCCGAGTTCATTTGATAAGATATTGTTTTTTAAAATTATTATGTCGGATGGATTTTTATAATCGATGGTTTCGAATTGGTCGAGCGTAGTTTCAGCTTTATGATTTTGGAGGATTTTTCCGATAATGAAAATCAGGAAAGGCTTTGATGTGTCGGAACTTGGTTGATAAAATGTAAGTTGAATCAAGGTAAAAAACAGAGCTAAAATTTGCATTTTAACAAACTTTGTCGTTTATTATTTTTGAAGATGAATTTATAGAACGCTTTTGAAATTTTCAATTTGGTAATTTGACAAATGGGTTTTATATTTGACTAAGGGATTTGTTCTTGAGAAACTTCCGAAAAATCGAGCATTGTTAAGTAAATTGAGGACACAAAAACAAAGGTAAAATAAATTTCTATGGAAGGCAACTTTTCAAACCGGGTTCAGGAAGTTATAAGGCTAAGTCGTGAAGAAGCGTTACGACTTGGTCATGATTATATAGGGACAGAACATTTATTACTTGGAATAATTAGGGAAGGAGAAGGGCTTGCGGTTAAGATATTACGTAATCTCGGATGTGACCTTTACAAGTTAAAGAAGGCAATTGAAGATACGGTTAGAACTACCGGTGGAACTTTGGTCATGGGTAGCTTGCCTTTGACAAAGCAAGCCGAGAAGGTTTTAAAGATAACTTATCTTGAGGCGAAGCTTTATAAGTCGGACGTTATAGGGACGGAACATCTTCTCCTGTCAATTTTGAGGGATGAGGACAATCTTGCGTCGCAGATTTTGAGACAATTTGGTGTAACTTATGAAGCTGTGAGAAATGAGCTTGATAATATTTTGAGCGGGAGGTCTAGCGCTTCAGAGAAAGTTCGCTACGCTGAGTCAGCTCGAGCTCAACAAGAGAGGACAAAGACCCCGGTCTTAGATAACTTTAGCAGGGATTTGACGAAGTTAGCAATGGAAGGAAAACTTGACCCTGTGATTGGAAGAGATAAAGAGATAGACCGAGTTGCGCAGATTTTGAGTAGGAGAAAAAAGAATAACCCGGTTTTAATTGGTGAACCTGGAGTTGGGAAAACCGCGATAGTTGAGGGACTTGCGCTGAGGATTGTTCAGAAGAAAGTTTCAAGAGTTTTGCATAACAAGAGAATTGTTCAGCTTGACCTTGCCGCACTTGTTGCTGGGACGAAATATCGAGGTCAATTTGAGGAAAGAGTTAAAGCAATTTTAAATGAACTTGAAAAGGCAAAAGATGTAATCCTATTCATTGATGAATTACACACTATAGTTGGGGCTGGAGGTGCTTCTGGTTCGCTTGATGCTTCGAATATGTTCAAACCAGCTCTTGCAAGAGGTGAACTGCAGTGCATAGGAGCTACAACACTTGATGAATATCGACAGTATATTGAAAAGGATGGAGCTCTTGAGAGAAGATTTCAAAAGGTTATGATTGACCCACCGAGCGTTGAAGAGACGATTTACATTTTGATGAACATAAAGGACAAATATGAAGAGCATCATAATGTGAGATATACAGATAAAGCAATTGAGGCTGCTGTAAGGTTAAGCGATAGATATATCACGGACCGATATCTGCCCGATAAGGCGATTGATGTTATGGATGAAGCTGGAGCAAGGGTTCACCTCTCTCATATAGTTGTTCCGAAGGAGATAGTTGAACTTGAGGAAGAGATAGAAAAAATTAGACAAATGAAAAATCAGGTCGTCAAAAATCAAGACTTTGAGCAAGCTGCGCGGTTAAGGGACCTTGAGAAGAAACTTTTAAGTGACCTTGAGATAGCAAAACGTGAGTGGGAAATAAAAGCACAAAGCATGGTATTTGAAGTAACAGAAGAAGATATAGCTGAAGTTGTTGCTATGATGACAGGTATACCTGTGAATAAGATAAGTCAATCTGAGTCTGAGAAATTAATGAACATGGCTGAGGAGTTGAAGAAACAAGTTGTTGGTCAGGACGAAGCGATTGAGAAATTAACGCGAGCGATAAGAAGAGCAAGAGCTGGATTAAAGGACCCGCGTAGACCAATTGGTTCGTTTATATTCCTTGGACCAACAGGGGTTGGAAAGACAGAACTTGCAAAGGCGCTCGCAAGATATTTATTTGATACAGAAGATGCATTGATTAGAATCGATATGAGCGAATATATGGAGAAATTTAATGTTTCGAGATTAATCGGTGCACCTCCGGGATACGTTGGTTATGAAGAGGGTGGACAATTAACTGAGAAGGTTAGGAGAAAGCCTTACTCAGTTGTTTTGTTCGATGAGATTGAAAAAGCTCACCCCGATGTGTTTAACATTTTGCTACAAATTCTTGATGATGGACAACTTACGGATAGCCTTGGTCACAGGGTGGATTTTAGAAATACGATTATAATTATGACCTCAAACATTGGGACGAGAGATATAAAAATTACAGGTGGAATTGGTTTTGGAATCGGAGAGACCCCAAAGGATAGATTTGAGGCGATGAAAGCAACTATAGAAGAGGCTGTAAAACGCGTTTTCAGTCCGGAGTTTTTGAACAGAATTGATGAAATAATAATTTTCAAACCGCTTGAGAAGGAGCATATAATTCAAATTGTCGATATCGCTGTGCAAGATGTTCTGAAGAGACTTAAAGCGATGAATATGACGCTTGAATTGACCAGAAGCGCGAAAGAATTTTTAGCTGAAAAAGGATACGATCCGGCTTTTGGAGCGAGACCTTTGAAGAGGGCTGTTCAGAAATATCTTGAGGAGCCATTGTCTGAGGAGATTCTTAAGGGCAAATTCACATCTGGAAGCGTGATTAAGGTTAAATTGTCGAAGAATCGAGATGAACTTGTGTTTTACGATGCTAGCAAGCAAAAAGGAGAGCCAGAAGAACTTGCGGAAGAGGAGAAATGAAATTAAGCGGATGGCTCAGCCATCCGCTTTTGTTAAAATAAATTTTTTAAAATATGCAATTCTCTCAAATCTCCACTGAGGAAGTTTTAAAAATTTTCAAAGAAACAGGGGCACTTCTCGAGGGGCATTTCCTCTTAACATCGGGTTTGCATAGTTCAAAGTATTTTCAGTGTGCTAAAGTTTTGCAATATCCCGAATATGCTGAGACTTTGGGTAGGCAAATCGCGAGGCATTTTTATACCAGTGAAGTGGAGGTTGTAATTTCACCGGCAATCGGCGGAATAATAGTTGGATATGAAGTTGCGAGACAACTTGAGGCGAGAAATATATTTGCCGAAAGGGAGGGAGGGGTGATGAAATTGAGACGTGGATTTGAGATAAAACCTGGGGAAAGAGTCCTTGTCTGCGAGGATGTTGTCACAACGGGTGGAAGTGTTTTTGAAGTGATCGAATTAGTCAAAAATGCTGGCGGGAAACTTGTCGGTGTTGGCTGTATCGTGGATAGAAGCGGTGGAAAAATTGATTTTGGAACGAGATTTGCATCCGTTGTGCGACTCGAAGTTCCAACTTTCAAACCGGAGGAATGTCCCTTGTGTAAAGAAGGGATACAAATCGAGAAACCAGGAAGTAGAGGAATTTTTTAAAAACTTAAATTTTGTCAATCTATCCAATGTCAGGGGAAAGCATCAAAGGTAATATGAAGTTGAAGAAAAGAAATGTAATTTATCAGGGAAAGGTTTTCAACATCATCGTCGATGAGCTTGAATACTTCGAATCAGGTAATCATACGATTAGAGAAATTGTCGAGCATCCTGGAGGCGCTGTTGTGCTTGGTGTCCTTCCGGATGAAAAGATTATTTTGATAAAACAATATCGTTATCCGATCGATAAATTTATATACGAACTCCCAGCTGGTAAACTTGACCCAGGGGAAGACCCAATGGTCTGTGCTATGCGCGAACTTGAGGAAGAGACTGGTTATAAAGCTGGAAAAATTGAGCTTTTGACCTACATTTACACAAGCCCTGGGTTTTGTAGTGAGAAACTTTACATTTATCTTGCGCAGGAACTTCAAAAGAAAGAGCAAAATCTTGAAGAGGGCGAAGTCCTCTCGGTTGAGTATAAGACAATTGATGAAGCAGTTGAGATGATCTTAAATGGTGAGATAGTTGATGCGAAGTCGATAGCGGGAATAATGATTGGAGAAAAAATTTTAAGGCGCAAATGGACGAGATAAGAAATGGGAATAGGCAGTTTAGCGTTGAAATGAAAAAGTGTATTTTCAAAGGTTGCGGTGGTGAGCTTGAAGAGATTAGCTATTACGAGAGAAACAATTGGGTCACAGTTGAATATCAATGTAAAAAGTGCGGGAGAAAGTTTACGGTTAAGATAGAAACTTAAAAAGCGTGGGCGGTAGAGGATTCGAACCTCTGACCTCTTGCATGTCAAGCAAGCGCTCTAACCAGGCTGAGCTAACCGCCCAAATTTCATTTTTAATATAAAAATTTTAATCGTCAAAATCAAGTTTTCGCTGATGTCGGATATAATATGGCTCAAAATTGAAGAATCTCTTGAAAATGAAGGCTGCCCGATTTGTTTTATTATGAGCAAATCGACCCAGCATTACCTTGAAAGTTTGCTATACGAATATGTTCTTGACGTTGGCGTTAGGAGAAAACTTCATAAATCCGTTGGTTTTTGTACAAACCATGCTTATATGCTTTTGGATATCATAAGACGTTTAAATGACGATGGTTCAAAAATTGCAATTTTATACGAGACGATTTTAGGTGAAGAACTTAGGAAACTTAAAGCTTTGGGAAAGGAAGGTGAGGATAAATTTAAATTTGAAAGAAAATTTTGGGCTAAATTTTTAAAGAAAAAGAACTTTGAAAATATCCTGAATCTAATCAATAAGCTAAATCCAACTGGCGAATGTCCTGCCTGCTTTCAAGAAAGGTCAGCAGAAAGTTTATATATTGATGAATTCTATAGTCGAAGTGGAAGTAAAGAATTTAAAAATTTGTTTGAAAGTGAGAAAATCCTTTTGTGTCGTTATCATTTCATTGAAATTTTAAAGAAGTGCATAGAAAAAAGAAATAAAGATGCGTTTGTTTATTTTGCAAACGTTCAAATTTCAAAACTTGAAAAATTATTCGACGATATGGTTAACTTTATTGATAAGCATGATTACAGGCGTAAAGAAACGTTTGAAGATGAGGAGTTGAAATCGTGGCGCAGGGTGCTTGAGTATTTCTCTGGCAAAAAAGATATAATAAGGGCTTGGGCTGAGGTTAGACAGTTTAGCACAAAATTGTAAAAAATAAAAATGTGTAAAAGATGAGCAAAGCACTTAAAGTCATCGTTCTCCTTGGCTTCGTCAGTTTATTCGCAGACATAACTTATGAAGGAGCACGTGGAATTACGGGTCCTTTTCTGTTTACTCTTGGAGCAAGCGCAACGGTTGTGGGATTAGCAGGGGGATTAGGGGAATTCATTGGCTATGGATTCAGATTGGTTTCGGGCTATGTAGCTGATAAAACGAGGGAATATTGGACTATAGCTGTCGCAGGTTATCTTATCAATTTGCTTGCGGTGCCATTACTTGCTTTCGCTGGAAACTGGGAGATAGCACTTGCTTTGATTATTGCAGAAAGATTTGGTAAAGCTATAAGAACACCGGCAAGGGATACAATTCTTTCGTATGCTTCCTCAAATATAGGGTACGGCAGGGGATTTGGTCTACATGAGGCTCTAGATCAAATCGGTGCAATCATTGGACCTTTAGTTGTAAGTGCAGTGATATATACAAGCAAAAGTTATCCAAACGCTTTCCTTTGGTTGGGGATACCGGCGATTTTATCGTTGCTGACGCTTTTTGCGACCGTTACAATTTATCCAAAGCCGGAAACATTGAAAGTTGAATCCGATGAACCAAGTGATATAAAGTTTGACAAGGCTTTTTATCTTTATGTTTTGTTCAGTATGCTGACGGTTTGTGGATATCCACATTTTCAAATTATATCCTATCACTTCAAAAAAGTTCAAATTGTCAGCGATGAGATAATTCCGATTTTATTCGCTTTGGCTATGGGGATAGATGCGATAACCGCACTGCTCATTGGCGGTTTGTTTGATAGGTTCAAACTCAAACTTCTCTTTTTCATTCCGCTTTTTTCTATTCCAATTCCGATCCTTGCCTTTTTGGGAAGGGAAGCTTTTTTGGTGGTCGTCGCTGTTGTTTTGTGGGGAATTGTGATGGGATTTCAAGAGACAATTATGAAATCAGCGATTGCGCAGATTACGCCTGTTGGAAAGAGAGGCTCAGCTTTTGGGATATTTCATGGTTTATTTGGATTTGCATGGCTTGTTGGAAATTTTGCGCTCGGTAAATTGTATGAGATTTCTATAGTTTATTTAATCGCTTTTTCGATTGGATTTCAAATTTTGTCGTTAATTTGTTTTGTTTATCTAAAACAAATTAAGCTAAGATGAACTCTGAAGATATTTTTGATGTGGCTTGGTGGATTTATTAGCTCTGGGTTTAGATTTAATGATATCAAACCTTGGATGTAGATTGCTTAGCACATATGTGAAGGTTTCTGTTGCAGTTGCAAGTTGTATTGGTATGACATAGATTGGTGGCGTCTTGACGGGATTATTGACAAAATAGGGTTTTAATGAGAATATAAAGGGACATGGAAACTTTTAAGAACCTTCGTAGGTTATGAGGAAAAGCTTTAACTTGGAATTGAAAGAGTGATGATAGTGAAAGGGATTGAATGTTATTATGGATCGGATAATGGGATTCGCAGGTTGAGTTTGCTTGATTTGTCCACTGGTTTATCAATCGTTATAGAAGTTGTCGATTTGAGGAGAAAATCGGTTTGTCATTTTTGATATGGAGAAGTTGATCGGGAGAGCTAAACCCGGTGCGTGGGTCATGGCCGAAGGTTGAGGTCATAAAATACTTTGCGGGGAAGGGTTAATCCTGTT
>JBEPZK010000019.1:0-19377 GCA_041640855.1 Candidatus Kryptoniota bacterium | reverse complement strand
TTTGAGGAGAAAATCGGTTTGTCATTTTTGATATGGAGAAGTTGATCGGGAGAGCTAAACCCGGTGCGTGGGTCATGGCCGAAGGTTGAGGTCATAAAATACTTTGCGGGGAAGGGTTAATCCTGTTATCAAATTGTAAAAGTTGTTGATTTTTTGTAAATTTGCAAAGCATAAGATGGAAGTTTTGGTTTAAGAAATTAAACTTACAAAAATGTTTGAAGAGATAACGCAAAAATTCGAATTACTTTTCAAGAAAATTCGTGGTCAAGCGAGGATTACGGAGTCAAACATCGCAGAAACAATGCGTGAGGTTAAGCGCGTTTTGCTTGAAGCGGACGTAAATTATAAAGTGGTCAAAGAATTCACCGAGAAAGTTCAGCAGAGGGCGATAGGTCAGGAAGTTCTAAGGAGCATAACGCCGGGACAGATGTTGATAAAGATAATTTACGATGAGCTTGTTAAATTAATGGGTTCGACAAGGAGCGATATAAAATTTTCCCCGGTTCCGCCAACTGTGATAATGGTCGTCGGTTTGCAAGGTTCGGGTAAGACAACTTTTTGCGCAAAACTTGCAAACCATTTGAAACACAAGGGAAGACATCCGCTTTTAGTTGCCAGTGATATACATCGTCCTGCTGCGGTTGAGCAGTTGAAACAACTCGGTGAGCAAATCCAAGTTCCGGTTTTTTCAATAGATTCAAATGCTGACGCTATTCAGATCGCCGTAAATTCAATTGATTTCGCAAAGAAAAACTACCGTGACGTTGTCATAATTGATACCGCTGGGAGAATGCACATAGACGAAGAGATGATGCGTGAGGTCGAAAAGATAAAAGAGGCTGTAAAACCGCATGAGATTCTTTTTGTTGTAGATTCGATGACTGGACAGGAAGCTGTGGAAGTTGCGAAGGAATTTAATCAGAGATTGAATTTTGACGGAGTTGTGTTAACGAAACTTGATGGGGATGCTCGAGGTGGAGCTGCACTTTCAATCAAGGCTGTTGTGAATAAACCGATAAAATTTGTAAGCGTTGGAGAAAAACTCGACGCGCTTGAACCATTTTATCCCGATAGAATGGCTTCCCGAATTCTTGGAATGGGAGATATAATAACTCTTGTCGAGAAGGCACAAAAACAAGTTGATGAAGAAAAAGCGAAGAAATTAGAAGAGAAACTGAAGAAGAATCAGTTTACGCTTGAAGATTTCAGGGAGCAGATAAGAGAAATAAGGAAAATGGGTCCATTGAAGGAGATTTTGAGTATGATTCCAGGTGTTGGAAGCGCGTTGAGAAATGTTGATATAGACGAGAAAGAGCTGGTCAAAATCGAAGCGATAATAAATTCGATGACTCCTGAAGAAAGACGCAAGCCTCAAATTATAAATGCAAGCAGGAAGAGAAGAATTGCAATGGGAAGCGGAACTACGGTTCAGGATGTAAATCGATTGTTGAAGCAATTTGAGGAAATGCAGAAATTGTTAAAGCAATTAAATCGAGGAAGGTTTAAAGGTTTTAAAATCCCATTCTGATTTTATCATTGTGTGAATGTTGTTCAGAGTTTAAATGTTAATTAAACGGATGATTAAAAAACAAAAGGAGATGAGGAAATTTGGCAGTAAAGATTCGTTTGCAAAGATTTGGTAAAAAGAAACAACCTTTTTATAGGATAGTTGTTGCGGACTCAAAAGAACCGAGGGATGGTAAGTATATTGAAGCAGTCGGTTGGTATAATCCACTTCCAGAGCCGATGCAGGTTGAAGTTAAGGAGGACAGAGTGATTCATTGGCTCAAAAAAGGTGCAATCCCAACCGATACAGTCAAGGCTTTATTGAGAAGGAAGGGAATTTGGTTGAAGTGGTCTTTGATGAAGCAAGGTAAGGATGAGGCATTCATTCAGGCGGAGTATGAAAAATGGCTTCAACTTCAGGCTGATAGGGAGAAGAGAGAAAAGGAGAAGAAGGAAAGGATGAGATTGAGAAAGAAGCAGAAAGAGTCAGGGAAAGAAGGTTCAGAAGCGGGAGAGGCGCCATCTCAAGGGAGTTAATTTCTTGATGATGACGCCCTCCGAAATATAACTGAAAATACTATGGAGGGCTGAAAGATGAGAGAATTCCTGGAATTTATCGCGAAACATCTGGTTGACAAACCAGAAGAAGTTAAAGTAGCAATGGACGACAGAGGTGACCGTGTGGTTTTCAGATTGCAAGTTGGGCAAGGAGATGTTGGCAAGATAATCGGTAGAAAGGGAAGAACTGCAAATGCAATGCGTGTTCTTCTGGGTGCAGTTGCTGCGAAAGAAGGCAAAAGAGCTGTGCTTGAGATTTTGCAATAAGATGCAGATTTTAAATCCGCTTGTTTCTGAGTGAAATGTTTAATCTCTAAACCCAAGAGACGATGAAATTCTATGAGCGACCTTTGTATAATTGGAAAGATATTGAGACCGTATGGACTTAAAGGGCAAGTATGCGTTAAACCTATTACCGATTTCGTTGAAAGATTCAAAAGGTTAAAACGAGTATATGTTGGAGATAATCCTGTTGAAGTTGATGAATATTTTGTTGTCAATTCTATCTTAAGAGATGATGATGTAATTTTGAAATTTAAAGGCGTAAACGATAGAACTAGGGCTGAATCGTTCTCTGGAAAATTTATCTATATACCGGAAGATGAACTTGTTAAACTGCCCGAGGGCTCGTTTTATGTTCACGATTTGATCGGCCTGAAGGTTTACGATACGAATGGGAATAAAATCGGTGTGATAACTGATGTTTGGCTTTTGCCAGCAAACGATGTCTATGTAGTTGAGTCGAAGGGAAAGGAAATTTTAATTCCGGCTATAGCAGATGTTATAAAAGAAGTCGACCTTGAGAAGAAGATTATTATAGTTGAATTGCTTGAAGGTTTAATTTGATTGATGATTTATGGAGGTGATGTTTAAGATGAGAATTGACATAATAACCGCAGTTCCTCAGATATTTGAGAGCCCATTAAACTCAAGTATAATTAAAAGAGCTAGGGAAAAGGGAATTGTTGAAATATATGTCCATGATTTACATGACTACGGAATTGGGAGGTATAGACAAATCGATGACCATCCTTATGGTGGAGGTGCAGGTATGATTTTAAGACCTGAGCCAATTTTTGAATGCGTTGAAAAATTGAAAAGCGAGCGAGAATATGATGAGGTGATATTTTTGACACCCGATGGAGAACTTTTTAATCAAAAGATGGCAAATGAACTTTCGAAACTTAAAAATATAATCTTGCTTTGCGGACATTATAAAGGAGTTGATGAAAGAGTTAGAGAAGCTTTGGTGACGAAGGAAATTTCGATAGGAGATTATGTTTTAACAGGCGGAGAACTTCCCGCGCTCGTTGTAATAGATGCGACAATTAGGCTTATCCCTGGAGTTTTAAACGATATTGAATCTGCAATGACCGATTCTTTTCAAACAGGTCTTCTTGATCATCCACATTACACAAGACCTGCAGAATATAGAGGAATGAAAGTTCCCGAGGTTTTGCTCTCTGGAAATCATGAGCTGATAAGAAAGTGGAGATATGAAAAAGCACTTGAAAAGACATTGAAAAGAAGAAAGGATTTGTTAAACAAAATCACGGGAGATGATAAAAATGCATAAGGTGAAACTTGTGGAGTCAAAATATCTTAAAACGGACATACCGGACTTCAAGCCCGGGGACACTGTTTCTGTTCATGTCAGGGTAGTCGAAGGAGATAAGGAAAGAATCCAAGAATTTGAGGGAATTGTAATTTCAAGGCGTGGCAGTGGATTAAATGAGACTTTTACCGTTCGAAAGATAAGCGATGGTGTTGGGGTTGAGAGGATATTTCCACTTCATTCTCCGTCGATTGCAAAGATTGAAGTTAAAAAGCGTGGTTCCGTGCGAAGAGCAAAGCTTTATTATCTGCGTGAGATGAGCTCAAAGCAAGTAAGACAGAAGACTGCGGAGTAATTTTGGGACACGCGCACACGCGTGTCTCTTTTTTAAATTAACCATAACCATTATGGAAAAGAAACCGAATAGAAATAAAACTTTGTTATGATAAAGTAAGAAAAACTACTTTAGACTCTTTTGGGACAAAAGAAATTTTTTAAAGAGATACGATGCTGTGATGGTAAAGGATGATGAAAAGAAAAATATGATCGTTGTGTAAGACAAAGCTTGGGAATGTCACCTAATCAAAGTTAAGCTAGCAAAATAAAATCGAGAAAAATTATGCGAGTTATAATTTCTTTGTTTCTGCCAATTTTTATATTGGCGAGCGCGAAGTCGCAAACTTTAAAAGTTGGAGATAGAGTCCCAAATTTTTCAGGAAAGTGCACTGATGGGAAAGTTATAACTTCCGATGATTTGAAAGGGAAATGGACGGTTTTGTTTTTTTATCCGAAGGCTTTTACACCTGGATGCACAGCGGAATCTTGCAATTTGCGCGATGGTATTAATTTGCTCTCGAAATACAATGTGACAATTTATGGAATTAGTAAAGACAATATCGAAACGCAGAAGAAGTTCAAAGAAAAATATAACTTGCCATATGAGTTGATCGCAGATGATAGTGGGGCTATAATAAAATCTTTTGGCGTTTCTGGTTTATTTGGATTTGCAAAGAGAGTGACCTTTATCGTTAATCCAAATGGCGAGATAGCTTGGGTCATAAACAATGTTGAAGTTTCAAATCATACCGCTCAAATCGCGGAAGCGCTCGAAAAAATTTTGAATGAATTTAAAAATAAAGAGTGAAGGCGATGGAAGTAGAAATTTTACCGGTTCAGGAAAAGCAAATTCAAAGGGCAGGGTTAATAGATATTTTAGAAAAAGTTTTGGAGGGCAAAAGGTTAAGTTTCGACGAGGGAGTTAGGCTTTACAAAACGGATGATATCCTTTCGCTTGGATTTCTTGCCAACATTGTTAGAGAAAGACTGAGTGGGAATAAGACCTATTTCGTGAAAAATCACATAATCAATTATTCAAACATCTGTGAACTCGATTGTAAATTTTGCTCATTTTACAGAAAAGAAGGACAGGATGGAGCTTATAGGTTCACGCTTGAGCAAATTTTTGAGAAGATAAGGCCTTTGAAGGATGAAATTGTTGAGGTTCATATTGTCGGATCACTTGACCCAAAATTGCCTTGGGATTATTATCTCGATATGTTGCGCGGTATAAAAGAGATAAATCCGAGCATAAACATAAAAGCTTTTACCGCCGTTGAGATAGATTACTTTGCGAAAATTTTCGGTAAAACTTATGAAGAGGTTTTAGTTGAACTTAAAAATGCTGGGCTTGACACGATGCCAGGTGGTGGTGCGGAAGTTTTCAGCGAAAGAGTTAGGCAAAGGTTATTTCCCGATAAAATTGGCGCAGATGAATGGCTCGAGGTTCACAGAACTGCTCATAAGCTTGGGATAAGGACGAATGCGACGATGCTTTATGGACATATGGAAACGATCGAGGAGCGAGTTATACATTTGATGAAATTGCGAGAACTTCAAGATGAAACTGGCGGATTTTTAGCTTTCATTCCACTTCCATATCATCCAAAGAATAATAAATATGCTGGCGATTGGACGACCGGATTGCAAAATTTGAAAAGTTTCGCCGTGGCGAGGTTGATGCTTGACAATTTTCCACATATAAAATGTTTCTGGGTTTCAACAGGTGTAAAAGTTGCTCAAATATCGCAAAGTTTTGGAGTCGATGACCTTGATGGGACTGTTCGAGAGGAGAGGATTTATCATATGGCGGGTGCAGATACAGCACAATATCTATCGAAGAATCAACTCATTAAGCTCATAAAAGATGCGGGCAGAATTCCCATTGAAAGGGATGCGTATTATAATGTCATTGCAGAATATTAAGTTATGGCAAGCCTAACCAAAATTTTGCAGAGAAATGTCAAAGGTGAATTTTTCGTCGATTCGACATGTATAGATTGCAGTGCTTGTAGACAAATTGCCCCTGAGGTTTTCACAGAATCAGGGGGATATTCGTATGTTTATTCTCAGCCTAGGAATGAAATTGAAAAAGTAAAAGCAATTCAAGCGTTGCTTTCCTGCCCTGTTGGGGCAATTGGGATGATAAGCAAGGATTTTAAATTTCAAATCTCAAAGGTTATCGACAGTTTTCCAATTTTGATTGAAGGCGATGTTTTCTATTGTGGTTTTAACTCAGAGAAATCTTTTGGAGCAAACAGTTATTTTGTTCGAAATTCGAGTGGTAATTGGTTGATTGAATCTCCGAGGTTTGTTTCGCATCTTGTTAAAAAATTTGAGATGATGGATGGGGTAAGTTATATCTTCTTAACACATCGCGATGATGTGGCTGACGCGGAAAAGTTTGCATCTCATTTTAAAGCTAAGACGATAATTCACGCTCGTGATAAAATTGCGATAAATAATCCCGATATAATCATAGAAGGTGATGAACCGATTGAAATCGCTCCGGATTTCGTTGTGATTCCAACCCCTGGGCATACATCGGGTCACTGTGTTTTGCTTTATAAAAATAAATTTTTGTTCGCAGGTGACCATCTTTGGTGGGATGGGGAGGAGGAAAATCTCAGCGCAGGAAGAGATGTTTGTTGGTATTCTTGGGATAAACAAATAGAATCGATGGAGAAGTTGATTTATTTTAATTTTGAATGGGTGCTTCCTTCGCACGGTCAAAGAATTAATTTGCCAGTTCAAGTTATGAAAGAGGAACTTAAAAAACTTGTAAAACGAATGAAGGAGTTATGGTAATGGACATTATTTTGGAGATGAAGAAAGCAGAAAAATTACAAAGCGAAAGTCAATTTTCAAAAGCACTTTCAATTTATGAGAAGATAGACAAATCTTTGAAGAGAAATTCGTTTGACGATGAATGGCTCTATTATCTTCGGTTAAGTGAGGGGCATTGCGCAAGGCTTGCCGGCGATTTTAAAAAGGCGATAAATTATTATAGGTTGGCTTTAAAAATTGCAAAGAAAATTGGTGATGAACCTATTGCGGATGCATACGCTGGGCTTGGGACTGCATTTAGGGCGATTGGAAGATTTGATGAAGCAATTGAAAGTTTTGAGCAGGCGTTGAAAGTTTATCAAAGCCTGGGGGATTTGGAAGGGCAAGGTTATATCTTTTGGGCAAAAGGTGGAATGTTAAGGTTTATGGGCTATCTCGAAGATGCATTTGAAATGTTTAAAAAAGCGCTTTCGATTTATAAAAAATTGGGGGATAAATCTGGCGTTGGTTATTCGCTTTGTGGGCTTGGTGGGGTTTCAAGGGTGATGGGAAATTTTGAGCTTTCGCTTGAGTATTATACTAAGGCGAATCAAGTTTTGAGGGAAATAAAAGATAAATTTGGAACTGCTTATTCTTATTGCGGCATCGCAAATGCAAATAGGATGCTTGGTGATTTTACGAAAGCGCGAAGATATTTTAAACTTGCGACAAAAGTTTATGAAGAAATCGGAGATAAGATAAGCTATGCTTATACATTGTGGGGTGAGGGAACGCTTGCAAAAGTGCTTGGGGATTTTGAAACTGCAATTGATAGATTTTCGCAAGCGGAAAAAATTTTTAAAGAAACGGGGGATAAAAGAGGATTTATTTATACCGAACTTGGAAAGATTGAAATCGACTTTTTGTTGAGGGGAAAAATTCAAAGCGAGAAAATTGAGCGAATTTTTGAGATTTCAAAAAAATATGGTTATAATTTTGAGAGATTACATATCGTTCTTGTAGAAAGTTTGATGAGGGGTAAGGATTTGAACGAACTTTACAAAGAATATGAAAAGCTTGGTTCGAGGTTCTTGAAAAGGATAAAAAAGATATTTCCGTTGAACCTGCCTTAAAAATAAAATTTTGGGTTGATGTGCAAAAGGTAAAACTTGGTGTGTTTGGTTTTTTGAACGCGAAGCCGTTGATTTACGCAATCGAGGAAAACAAGATTAAACATAATTTTGAGTTAATTTACGATATACCTTCGCAAGTTGCGGTAAATCTTTTGAATAAACAGATAAACGCTGGGCTTGTTCCATCCATTCACTATGCAAAATATTCGGTTAAGTATCGCATCGTCCCGGAAATTTGCATAGCATCGCATGGGGCGGTTGAAAGCATTCGGCTTTACTTCAAAAAAGATTTAAACGATATAAAAACTGTCGCGACAGATATAAGTTCGATGACGTCCGTAATTCTTGCGAGGATAATACTTTCTGAAAAATATGACGTCAGACCGAAATTTGTCGCGATGAAACCAAATCTTGAAGAGATGCTTTCAAAAGCTGACGCAGCACTGCTTATCGGGGATAACGCTTTGTTTGAATCTTCGGGGGATGAATCTTATCTCGACCTTGGCGACGAATGGGATGATTTAACTGGGTTGCCATTCGTTTATGCGCTTTGGGTTGGGAGAAGAGATAGCTTAAGCAAAGATGATGTACTTGCATTGATAGAGGCTAAAAAATATGGGCTTCAAAATATAGATGTGATTTGTGAAAAGGCAAGTGAAAGGTATGGGATTGATTTTGATGCCTGTAAATCTTATTTAACTGAAAATTTACAGTATGACCTTGGTGAGTTGGAAATCGAAGGAATGAAAGAATTTTTCACATATGCTTTTTATTACGGCGTGATAGAATTTATACCTGAGATAAAGTTTTACGAATTTGAGGAGGACGCATTGAAAAAGTAAATCGGAGTCAAGCTATGAAAACTATGCTCATATTAATTCCTGACATTCGGGAATTGATTCAGGCTGGAAGGAATGAAGAATTGGTTGACATCTTGGAGGACCTTCATCCAGTTGACATAGCGGAAATAATTTCAGAATTGCCTGGGGACGAGAAAATAAGTTTGTTTAAGTTGATTCGGAAGGATAGGGCAATTGAAGTTTTTGATGAACTTGATGAACAAGATCAGATTTACATCCTTGAATATTTGCCAGTTGAGGATAGGGCATATCTTTTGAACGAGATGTCCCCGGATGAAAGGGCTGACTTATTTGAAGAATTGACGGATGAGAAGGCTCATGAGTATGAATCTTTGATGACTGAAGAAGTAAGACGTGAGGTTGAAATTTTAACTTCATATCCTCCTGAGACCGCGGGAGGATTGATGACAACGGAATTTGCTTCTGTTGTTGAAAGTATGACCGTGGGGGAGGCAATTGACTTTTTGAGGATGACCGCACCAGATAAAGAAACGATTCATTCAATTTATGTAACAAGTGAAAAAGGCGTTCTCGTCGGCGTTGTTCAATTGGAAGATTTAATTTTATCTGACCCGAGGAGAAAAATAAGCGACATAATGGATGAGAAAGTTATAAGTGTTGATGTTGATACTGACCAAGAGGAAGTCGCAAACATTATGAAAAAGTATAACCTCACAGTTATACCTGTCGTCGACAAATACAGAAAACTTCTCGGAATCATAACGGTCGATGATATAATTGATGTCATTCATGAAGAGGCATCTGAAGATATAGCTAAAATGGTTGGAACGCAGTTGGAGGATATAGAGACTTTGCTTTCGCCTTTAAAATCAGCAAGATTGAGGATGCCATGGCTCATTTTGACTTATTTTGGCGAGTTGATCGTTTCGTTCATTGTGAGACATTTTGAGCCCACGCTTCAGCAAATTATAGCCCTTGCATCTTATATGCCACTTATTGCAGCAATGGGAGGTAATGTTGGAACTCAAGCATCAACCATTTGCGTCCGAGGACTTGCAATGGGAAGTATAAAAATGAATGATATGGGAAAAATCGTTGTTAAAGAAGCCCTCGCTGGTTCTATAATGGGACTTGGTTATGGGATTATCCTTGCTGGGATAACCTTGCTTGTTTACGGCTTGAAATATTCTTTTATTTTGCCAGTCACAGCTTTCGTCGGTTGCGTTGCCTCTATGACATTCGCATCAATTATGGGTTCTGTTGAACCATTCGTTCTCATCAAGTTAAAACGCGATCCGGCAACAGCTGTCGGACCGCTTGTCTCAACTGGAACTGATATTTTAAGTTCAGCAACATATTTAACCATCGCGACTTTGTTACTAAAATTTTTTAGCTAATCGCTTCAATGAAGAAAGTTTTGCTGGTTTATTTTTCTTTTACCGGAAATACTGAGAAAGTCGGAAATTTGATCGCAGGATATCTTAAGCAGAAAGGTATAAGTTGTGATGTTTACAAAATCGAGCCTTTGTTTAATCTGCCATATTTTCTGTGGCTTCTGTTGTCATTTATCCCTTCGTTGTCATTTCCGGTGAAAAATTTAAAAATTTTAAATTTGGATGTTTACGATGTTATCATACTTGGAACACCGAAGTGGACATTCAACTGTCCGCCTGTTACATCGTTTATTCGTTTCTTGAGGAAATCAAGGGACAAGATAAAGTCAAAGTTTGCAATTTTTCTAACCTATGGTGGGTTCGGAGAAGATGTTTATATTGAGAAGTTGAAAGCAAAGTTGGGGTTTAATGTTATAGCAGTCGAAAAATTTAAACGGTCGGATATTCAACGTAATGATGTTAAAGTTGATTTGTTTTGCACGAAAATTTTGAACTCAATCGATCCATCTAACCCTTACATTTCCTAATCCTGAATCAATGTAGATGTTAACTTTTTTTTGAACATCATCGAAGTTAAAGCTTATAAATTCATCCCCCATTTTGTAAAAGTTCTCAAATTTTCTCGATGACAAGAAACCTGAGTATTTAATCGCTGCACCGACATCGTTTGGTAGATATAACTCAAGATTTCCAAATCCCATTGAGATATTTATATTTGCATTGTCAAGCAGTTCGCCTGAGAGGTCAAGTTTAAAATCGCCCATCCCGCCGGAGAAATTTAAACTTCGGAATTTCGCATTTCCAAGATTTTCCCCGTCAAATTTTGCAACCCCTGTTTCAATTTCCAGCCTTCGCATTATGATTTGATTCGGCTTTGTAAATTTTAAATTTGTTTTGCTTACGCCGGTTGAAATTTTAAGATTTTTCAAACTTAATCCACCAAGTTCGATATCCGCTTTCGTCGCCCCAAGTTCAATCTCAAGCGTAGTTGGGATATCTTTGCATAGTTTTATATACCATCTTCCCTCTTTAGAGGCGCCTCTCGACGATGCTTTTTGCATTTCAAATTCAAGATAGCCTACACCATCTTCAACGAAATAATTTACATCGATAAATTCTCTTTCAGTCTCTTTATCAAAGTAACCGTCGATTATCGCAATTTTATTGTCTGTTCCGGGGAGAATATAAAAACTGCCGATGCCACCGATTATCTTCACCTTTAACTCCTTCTCATCTTTGCGTTTAATTTCTTTATGAAATCTTGATTGAGGTTGATCATCGTTTCCAATTGAAATCGTTCGAAGTTGAAGTAGAATCAACAGCAGAAGTATTTTTAATTTTGATAATTTCAAAACTAGTGGTTGTTTTTGTTTATTCTACCTTAATTTTTACGCAAGAGGTAGAGTTTAGTTTCAAAATTGTTTTAGTTTGTCTTTGAGTTTCTTGTAAAGTAGCTCCCTTGCTCTGAAAATTTGAACTTTGACTGTTCCAATGGGCAATTTTAACTCCTTTGCAATTTCCTCATACGATTTTTCCTCAAAGTGTCGCATTATTATCACCTTTCGGTAATGTTCTGGGAGTGAATTTATAGCTTGATGGATTATCTCATTTCTTTGTTTTTCGAAAAGTTCACGGTCAGGAAGTTTGCTCCAATCGGGGATTTCGCGCTGAATTGAATCCTCTTCTAGTTCGTAATCTTCATCAAGAGAATAAGTTGAAAGTCTTTTCTTCCGAATGAAGTCAATGCAGTGGTTTGTTGCGATTTTATATAACCATGTTGAAAATGAGAATTCAGATTTAAAACTTGAAATTGATGTAAAGGCTTTTGTGAAAATTTCTTGGACCAGGTCCTCGGTTTCCATTTTTTGCCTCACGATTCTTGAAACGATAGTTTCAACTTTATTTTTGTATCTATTCATAAGTTCAACATATGCGGATTCTTCGCCTTTAATTGCAAGTTTTACGAGTTCAGCGTCTGATAATTTTTTAAGGTTTTTCTTTCCCTTCATCTTAACCGATCAATTTATGTAAGAAATCCGCGGTTATGTAAAAGAGAAGCATTCCCATAAAAACGATAAGCGGTGCTAATTTGGTCCTCGAATTGTTTATCTCTGGAATTAAATCCGTCGTTCCGACATATAATCCGATTCCCGATATAAATGCAAACATATAACCTGTTATTTTTTCGCTAAATTTCGGGATAATTAAGCCAGTCAATGCTCCCGCGAAAGTTGCAAGTCCAACTATCGAAGCAAGTAAAAACGAAATCGATGTTTTCTTTCCCGACGCGGATAAAACAGAAGCAACAGTCATTCCTTCAGGAAATTTATGCAAAAAAACCCCGATGAAAAGGAGAATCCCGATTATATAGTTGAACTTCAAGCTTATCGCGATAGCCATTCCATCAAAAAACGCATGGACGAAAAGACCAAAGAAAAGGGAGTAACTCGCGGTTTTTGAGATCATATGCTCGGTATGTGTTTCCTCTCCAAAGTGAAGGTGTGGGACAAGGGAATGTTCAAAGAGATGAAGCGTAGCGTATCCAAGCATAATTAAAATCGGTGCTACTTCGCCAATTGATTTTATAGATTCGGGAATTAATTGCGTGAGGACGAGGGCAATTATAAAACCAGCGCTGATGGCGAGAAGATAATCCTGAAATTTTTGGGGCCATCTCTTTGTAAAAATTATTATCGAACCGCCGAGGATTTCTGCTATAGTTGCTATTAATCCAAGTGTTAAAATTAATGAAGTCATATTGTTTTGCTTTTGTTAGTTTAAGATGAAACCGAAAATAATGAAAAAGATCAGAGCTAATAAAGCTGCAATAATTGCGTAGGGCAATTGAGTTTTAACATGGTCGAGGTGATCGCACGCTGAAGCCATTGAAGATATAATCGTTGTATCGGAAATTGGTGAGGAATGGTCGCCGAAGACGCCCCCACTTAAAACGCTTGCTATTACAAGTGGTAAATTTGAATTTAAAGCCAACGCTGTTGGGATTGCGATGGGCATCATTATGGCAAATGTTCCCCAACTTGTTCCGGTCGAAAATGAGATGAAAGCGGAGGTTACGAATATAACGCCGGCAAGTAAAGATGGCGTCAGAAATCTTTCCGCAATATGTGCAACGTATTCACCGGTTTTTAACTCTTTGCATACAGCGCCAATTGCAAATGCGAATGTCATAAGCACCGCAAGTGGAATTAACCCGCCCATACCTTTTAATGTTAACTCTATCGTCTCGCGGATTGAGAGAATTTTTTGAACTTTATACATTATTCCGGCAACAGTTATGGATGCTAAAACAGCCCATAAAACTGACGTTGAGCCGGAACCTTGTGTTAAATTCCCGTTTCCCGTTATGTAAAGGCCTATCGGCATCATAAAGACCATCGTCAAAACTGGAACAAGCATATTTCTAGCTTTCGGGTTTAAGTCAGATTTAGGTCCTATGTTTATAACTTCTTCAGAGACAAGTGGCATCGCGCCATCCGCAATGACCTTGCCTTCGCGCATAGCCCTTAATTCTGCTTTTCTCATCGGTCCGATATCGATTCCGGTTATCGCGGTTAAAAAAACAAGTAAAATTGCAAAAATTGCATAAAAATTTAATGGGATCGCGGAGATAAAAAGAGAAATTTCGTTTTTAAGCCCAGCTTGGGTCAACAGAGCAATTACGTATGCTCCCCATGCATTGAGAGGAATCATAATACAAACCGGTGCAGATGTTGAATCGCATATATAAGCGAGTTTTTCTCTTGAAATTTTTAACTTATCAAAAATTGGTCTTGAGACAGCCCCTGTGACCAAGCAAGTTATGCTTGATTCGACAAATATAGACAATCCAATTGCCCATGCAAAAAGTTGCGCACTTTTTCTCGATTTTATTAGACCTTTCTTTTGAATTAAATTTACAAATCCTTGAACCCCGCCCGAGCGTTGGGTCAATGCAATCAAAGCTCCGACTAAAGCACTAAAAATTATCACTCTGGTATTGCTCGGCTCTTTGAAAACATTTATTATCCCGTCTATTGAGTTGAGAAGTCCAAGCAAAGGGTTCCAACCCGAAAGTATTGTCCACCCAAGCCATATACCAAGAAATAGAGAAAGATAAACTTGTTTCGTTATAAGGGCAAGTATTATAGCTGAAAGCGGAGGTAAAATTGAAACCCACGAGTTCATTTTATTTGCTCCACAATTTTTGCAATATCTTTTGTCAAACTTACGCGCGGATGTTCAACGATTCTTCCGATCTCTTTTCCATTTTGGAAGAAAATAAAAGTTGGAACCCTTTTTATATCGTATTTATCCGTTAAACCTTTTAAAACTTTATCTCTGTTAAGCCCAACCGTTTTAATACGCTTTCTTGAGATGCCAGCTTCGTCTATGATTTTTATAAATTTCGGAACATATTCTCTGCTATCTAGGCACCATGTCCCAAGGAAAATTAAAACATCGAACTTGTTGGCTTTTGATTTAATTATTTCAAAATCTTCTTTCTCTTCAATTATGAATTTTGAATAGCCTTCGGTGAACCATTTGAACTCGTCGGTTTGTAGAATCTCGATTGGGAATTCTCCAACGATTATCTTCGTATTTCCTACTTCGGTAATTGAATATTTCTTCGCTGTGCATGAGTAAAGTATTAACGATGACAGAATTAGAAAAGCAACTTTTTTCATTTTTTATCCTCCAGCATTGTTTTTATTCTTGAAACTATCATTTCAATAGCAACTTCATTTTCTCCGCCTCTTGGGATTATAACATCAGCCCATCTTTTGCTTGGTTCGACGAACTCAAGATGAGATGGTTTTACGGTTGAGATATATTGATTTATTACCGATTCGAGCGTTCTACCTCGTTCGAGTATGTCTCTTCTTATCCTTCTTAAAACTCTTTCGTCAGCGTCTGTATCAACAAAAATTTTAATATCCATTAAATCGCGCAGTTCTTTTTCAACGAAAACGAGGATGCCTTCGATTATTATGACATCCTTTGGCTCGATATGTTTAACTTCCGGAAGTCGTCTATATGTTGCGAAGTCATAAATTGGCACATCAACCGCTTGACGATTTTTCAACGCCTTGACATGTTCTATTAGGAGTTTTGTATCAAGTGCATCTGGGTGGTCGAAGTTTATCTCCTCGATTTTTTTACCTTCGAATTGAGTTATGTCTTTGTAATAACTATCATGTTCAAGTATTATAACATTTTCATCTCCAATTCTTTTAGCGATTTTTCTTGCAACTGTTGTTTTCCCAGAGCCAGTTCCACCGGCAATTCCAATTACAAGTGGTTTCATTTGAAATATCCAGGTGCAATTTGTTTTAATTCTTCAGATTTTAGAAATCTCCACATCCCCGGCTTTAAATTTTTATCTTCGAAATTGCCTATTTTTGTTCTGATCAGATTTTCGACTTTATAACCAAGTTTTTCGAACATCCGTCTTATTTGTCTATTTTTGCCTTCGACGATTTCAATTTCAACCCAACATGTTTTTTGATTTAATTTTGATACCTTGACCTTCGCTGGAAGCGTGGTATATGCTTGACCATCTAATTCTATTTCGATGCCTATTTGGAGCTTGAGTAAGTCCTCTTGTTTTATTTTTTTGTTGAGTTTGACCAGATAAGTTTTTGGAATTTTTGAATCAGGGTTTGTGATGAAGTCCGCAAATCTGTTATCGTTTGTTAAAAGTAAAAGTCCACTTGTGTCCTTGTCAAGTCTACCGACAGGTGCAACCCAAGCGTCAACTTTTACGATATCGTAGATCGTTTTTCTGTTAAGTTCGTCTTTTCTTGTTGTAACGACCCCTTTAGGTTTGTTCAGGACGATATAAATTTTTTCTTTCGGTTTTAAAGTTTGTCCGTCGACCGCAATTTTATCTTTTTTGAGGTCGACTCTGAAAGATGGATTATTTACGATTTTTGAATTTACGCTGACCCTCCCTTGGATTATCAATTCCCTTGCATTTTTTCTCGATGTATATCCAAGCTTTGATAGCGCACGCTCGAGGCTTACACTCCCTCTTCTCATTTCATTTGAGATATTTGATTGCTGTAAATCCGAGGATTAGCAAGATTATAAAAGCAACCGTTAACCAATCGAAGTATTTATCGATGAAAGATTTAACCCTTGGACCGAAAAGATATATTAATCCTGCAACTAGAAAGAAACGAGCTGGTCTACTGAGCGCAGATGCGAGGACAAGCGTTGCGAAATTTATCTGAAAAGCGCCTGCTGCAATTGTGAAAACTTTATATGGAATCGGTGTAAATCCCGCGATCGCGATCGCTGTAAACGCATTTCTATCGTACAAAACTTTCACTAAACTATACTCTTCTTGAAGATGATAAAATTCGATAATTTTCCTCCCGATAAGTTCATAAAATTGAAATCCGATTAAATACCCAAACATACCGCCAAGGACAGAGCCAACCGAACAGACCAGGGCATATCTAAAAGATAGGTCAGGTTTCAAAAGTGCAATTGCGATTAAAAGCACATCAGGCGGAATCGGAAAAAATGATGATTCAGCAAACGCAATTAGAAATAGAGCAAATCCCGCATAGGGCTTGGTTGCAAAGTTTTCAACCCATGCTTTTAAATCGAATAAGAACTTCGAAATTCTTCTTATCATTTAGTCAGTTTTGCTTTAGTTAATTTAAAACAAAATTAAAAATGTTGGACCTGAAATTCAAATTAAGGGAGTTTAAGTTAAGGGTTGACATCGATGTCAGTTTTAAGAGGCAACTAGATTTTTTCCACTTTTTTACTTGACTTTTGCATTCATTTATTCTTAACTTTAAGCGAGAAAACAAAATTGGTGTTTGCTATGAAATTTTTCTACAAACCTTTGCTTATCCTATCACTCTTAATCTCCATCAATCTCTTAGCTCAGGAGGAACAGTGGGTGTACAAGAGGACAATTGAGTTTCCTGTTTCTGATACTGCTTATGTTAGACCATTTTTATGCGCTGTTGATGAAAGTGGAAATTTATGGGTCATCTCTTCGAAAGCAACTGATACAACCGCTCACAATGCCCTTTGGAAAGCTGGACCAAATGATGAATTTTTCACGCTTGTTTATGATTACACAGCAAGAGCTGATACAACGAATGTTCATTCTCTAAGAGGTATTACGACTATAAAGAATGATGTGCTTGTTATCTTTAGGCAACCGCCATCGGTAAGTCTTGTTGGCGTGTCAGGACTTGATTATTTTAAGAATGGTGAACCTGGGCAAAAAACTAGATATGGGTTTGGATTTGGGCAAGGTGGGTATGGGACATTTGTATATGGTTTGAGTGCGACGAAGGATAGCTTTGTTTATGCTGGGACAACATATCAGGCTGGTAATCCCGGACCAACACCGAGGATTTTTAATTTTACAAGTAGAACTATAACAAATTCAGTGGGCTCCTCTGACCCTGGTGTTTACGTTCCTCCGGCATTTTATTCAACCACCCCAGGTGGATACAGCCCAGCTGGCATCGATGCGATACGTGATGTGGCAGTTATTCCCGATGGTGATTACAATGATCCAAACACTCCATTCTATACCTCAAGGAATAGTTCGGATGATAATCCAACCGCAGGAAATGTTGCTGTGTGGACCGGTGGAACGCAGGTCGAGCCAAAAGATTATAGAGGTCAGGCTTTAACTGATTTTGCTGGTTTCCTTTCACTTGGGAAATTTATTCCTTATGGAATTTATGTGGATAAGAAAGGAAGGTTGTGGGTTTGCAGACCTGATTCCGGTTTTCAAACAGTGAAGGCTTTTGAAGTTGTTGGAAATTTCGCAATGGAGGTTTTAACGCTTGAAGGAGCACCGTTTGAAGCCCCTTGTGATGTTGCGTTAAGTCCAGATGAATCAAGGGCTTACGTCATCGATATGTTTGCTCGAAAAGCATTCGTCTTTGAGAAAGTGACAAGCGTTAGCGAAAAATATATCCCGGTTGATTTCAAATTACATCAAAATTATCCGAACCCATTTAATTCATCTACCGTCATAGTTTATGAAATACCGTCAGGAGGATTTGTAAGAATTGACGTTTACAATCCACTTGGACAAAGGGTTGCTACACTTGTAAATTCAATTCAAGCACCAGGGAAACATATCGCGATATTTGATGCTGGGAATTTACCAAGCGGAGTCTATTATTATTATCTTGAATTTGAGGGCAACAGAACTGGGATGAAAAAAATGATTTTAATAAAATAGTTAAAAGCCATGAGACATTGGAAAATTTTCGCCTTATCTCTTTTGATGGTCTCATTTAGCTTTGCCCAAACTCCAAAAGGTAAAATTGCAGGGAAGGTTGTGGATAAATCAACGGGCGAACCTTTGCCAGGTGTTAATGTTTTGATTGAGGGTACGACTATGGGAGCAGCGACAAACTTGGATGGAGAGTATTTTATCATAAATGTCCCGCCCGGTAGATATAATGTCCTCGCGAGTATGGTTGGCTATAGAAGGATTGTTGTCAAAGATGTTGTAGTTTATGTCGACAGGACGACGACTGTTAATTTTCAACTTGAGCCGGCGGTAATCGAAGTTGAGCCTGTCGTTGTCGAGGCAAAGCGACCAGTAATTGTAAAAGATAAAACATCAACCTCTGTAAATATCGAATCCAAGGAAATTGAAAGCGCGCCGATAGAGGGGTTAAAACAAATTTTGGAGTTAACCGCTGGAATTATCCAGAATCCGAATGGAACTTATAGCGTTCGCGGTGGGGGCGCATATGAATTGAACTTTATGATAAACGGAGTTGAACAGATTACGACAAATACCGGAGTCCCTGGCTATAGTTTTGCGTGGGATAAATCGAACAATAGTTGGAAATATGATTATAATCCGCTTGCAGTCGCACAGATGGAGGTAATTTCCGGCGGTTTCAGTGCTGAATATGGAAATGCACAATCAGGCGTAGTTAAAGTCGTAACGAAGGAAGGTGGGATGAAATTATCCGGCGAATTCAGATTTGAATATAGACCGCCGGGGCAATATCATTGGGGACATTATCTTTATGGTCCTGAAAACGTTGAATGGAAAAAGTGGGGAACAATTGATGGATGGAAGAAAGCTTATCCTGATTCGTCAGATGAGTGGCTGTATAAAATGTGGAAGAAATGGGTTGAAAATTATTCGCCAGCCCCTGACGGTGGAGCTAATCCCCTTGGAGTGTATGATTATAGAAAACTCTCATATAAAAGATTCTTATTAGGTTTTGGTGGTCCTCTTGGTTCAAGTCCTGAGGCTTTGAGATTTTTCATCTCCGCTGAATACAGAGCTAAACCGACAA
>JBEPZK010000018.1:0-42993 GCA_041640855.1 Candidatus Kryptoniota bacterium | reverse complement strand
TTTCAAAGTGGCTTTTTATAACGACGCTTTTTCTTTCGCTTTTCCTTGCAATATCGAAGAGAAGGATGGAGATTTACTTTTCTTTTCAAAATCAAAATTCATCCCCGGGTGAACAAAGAAAGGTTCTAGATGAATACAGCATTAGATTTGCTGACCAAATGTTGGCTATAACTGCTGGAGGTTCAGTTATCTCATACGCTCTTTATACAATTTCTGAAAGAACTGTTTCGCTCTTCAAGACGGAAGCGTTGATTTATACGACGATTTTCGTTCTCTACGGAATTTTTAGATATATGTATTTGATTTATCAAAGAAAAAGCGGAGAAAATCCAACAGACGTGATTTTAAGCGACCTCGGGATAATTTTGAATGTTTTCATTTGGCTTTTGGCGTGCGTCGTCATAATTTATCGTGAACAAATTTTGAAATTTTTGAATTTAGCAATTTAATTCCGAAACATTTTTAACTAGATAAAAATTAATTGTGTTGTTTTAGCGATGAAAGATAAAATAAGAATTGCTTCGGGTCAAGGTTTTTGGGGCGATTGGCTTGAAGCTCCAATCCATCAAGTCACAAAAGGACCGATCGATTATCTTGTTATGGATTATCTTGCCGAGGTTACGATGTCGATTTTGCAAAAGCAAAAGAAGAAAGACCCAAATCTTGGTTATGCCCGAGACCTTGTGAATTTGATGGAAAGGATTTTGCCCATAATTGTCGAGAAGAATATAAAAGTTGTTACAAATGGTGGAGGTGTTAACCCAATTGCTTGCAGAGATGCGATTTTTAAAGTCGCTCAGAAACTCGGGATAAAGGGTTTGAAAATAGGCGTCGTGTTTGGAGATGACATCCTTGATAAAATTGATGATTTCATCAAGATGGGAGTTGACTTTAAAAATATGGACACAGGGGAATCGATTGAAAAAATACGCGATAGGATAACAAGTGCAAATGTTTATTTCGGTGCTTTTCCTGTTGCTGAGGCTTTAAGACAAGGCGCGCAAATAGTTATAACTGGAAGAGTTACAGATACAGGCATAACACTTGCACCTATGATTTATGAGTTTAATTGGAGTGAAACCGATTATGATAAACTTGCAAGTGGAATCGTCGCAGGACATATACTTGAATGTGGAGCTCAAGCGACGGGAGGGAATTTTTCTTATGATTGGCGTTCCGTCCCTGATATGGCTCATATTGGTTTCCCAATTGCGGAGGCTTATCCAAGTGGTGAAATCGTGATAACAAAACATGAAAACACAGGGGGGCTTGTGACTATTCAAACTGTGACGGAACAATTGGTTTATGAAATTGGTGACCCAACTAATTACATAACTCCTGAGGTGATAGCTGATTTTACAACGATAAAACTTGAACAAGTTGGTAAGGACAGGGTGAGAGTTTATGGAGTTAAGGGTAAACCGCCGACGCAATTTTATAAAGTTTCGATGTCTTATTTCGATGGTTATATGGCTGTTGGGACTTTGACCTATTCTTGGCCTGATGCGCTTGAAAAGGCTAAAAAAGCAGATGAAATACTCAGAACTCGACTTAAGGATTTAGGGCTTGAATTTGATGAAATCCATACTGAATTTTTAGGCTATAATTCTTGCCATGGTCCTATCGCTCCAGATATACCTGAGCCAAATGAAGTTGTGTTAAGGGTTGCTGTTAGGAGTAAAAGTTATGAAGCGGTTGATAGATTTGGGAGAGAGGTTCCTGCTTTGATTTTGACTGGGCCCCCGGGGGTGACTGGTTTTGGAGGTGGGAGACCGCATCCAAGCGAAGTTATAGCTTATTGGCCAACTTTGATACCTAAGGAACTTGTAAAGCCTGAGATAATCGTTGAAGAAATTTAAAATTAAAAACAAATTTTCCAGATGAATTCGCTAAGTTTTAGATATTTTTTCCCAAATTATGGCGGGATAAGTCAACTTTTTATCGATTATGTTTACAATTTCAAAAATGTCCAGAGATATTACGCTTATGATTTTAACAACTTCGACAATTTGCCTCGTTTAATTGAGACGGTGCTTAAAAATTACAAAAATCGCAAAGCAGTTGTAAATGCTTTAAAAAATCAAAATCTTCCGCGTGGAAACCCTAATGTCGATAAAAATCTCGAACTCCTTTCGAAAGATAACACGCTTGCCATCGTCACAGGTCAACAGGTTGGGCTTTTTTCGGGACCTATTTACACAATTTATAAAATCATCACAGCGATAAAGCTTGCATATTTTCTTTCGGATAGATTTCCTGAGTTTAGCTTTGTCCCGGTTTTTTATCTTGAAAGCGAAGACCATGATTTTCTCGAATCGAACAATGCAAAAATTTTAAATTCGAAAAATGAGATTGTAAAAATTGAGTTCAACCCTGATTTAAAAAAGGAAAATTATGGTCCTGTTGGCGAGATTAAATTTGACGAGAAAATTGATGAAACTTTGAAAGCGCTTGAGGATGCGCTTCAAGAGACGGAGTTTAAAGATGAAGTTTTAAAACTCGTTCGTTTTGCTTATAGCAAAGGCTCGAACTTTGCTCAGGCGTTTGTTAAATTTGTCGGTGAGTTGTTTAAAGATTTTGGCTTAATTTTTTTGAATCCCAATGATATAGAGCTTAAAAAACTTTTCATTCCAATTTTTGAAAAGGAAATCGACGAGCATCCGAAGTTATCTGGGTTTATAGTTGATGTCAGCGCTGAACTTGAGCAAAAGTATCATGCTCAAATTAAACCTCGACCGCTGAATTTATTCCTTTTATATAAAGGTGGGAGGTTTCCGATTGAGCCTGCTGATGAAGAGGGGATTTTTAGATTGAAGGGAGCGAGGTTTAAATTCAGCAAGGGGGAATTGAAGAATATACTTGAAACGAGCCCACATCTTTTGAGTCCGAATGTGGTTTTAAGGCCAATCTGTCAGGATACCCTTTTACCGACAATTTGCTATGTTGCGGGTCCTTCGGAAATTGCTTATTTTGCGCAGTTGAAACCTGCTTATGTTTATTTCAATATCCCGATGCCTGTGATATTTCCGAGGATTAGCGCTACTTTGATTGAGCCGAAGGTGAGAAGAGTTTTGGAAAAATATGGCGTCGATATAAAAGAAGTTTTCACAGACTTTGGAGCTGTCGCGAAAAAAATTTTATTGAGTAGTTCCGATCTTGACATAGACGGCTTTTTCAATGTCACAAGAGCTCGGTTTGAATCGATGCTTAGTGAAATTAAAGAATTCGTCACAAAAATTGACCCGACGCTTGCAGGTGCTGTTGATAACTCCGGGAGTAAAATTTTATACCACATAAACAACATTTACGAAAAAGCTATCTCCGGACATCAAAAAAGAAACGAAGTCATGTCTCAACAGATAGAAAAATTGAAAGTTAACTTGCTTCCGGAAGGTGAACTGCAAGAGAGAGTTTTAAACATAACTTACTTTTTAAACAAATATGGTCTGGGTTTGATCGAGAAGCTGTTTGATGAACTTGAGGCGTTTGATTTCAATCATCAGGTTGTTTACTTATGAGAAGTTTTTCTGGCTCTTTTCCGAGATTTTCAAGTTCAAATTTTGCTGATATGGCGAGTTCTGAATCGGGATACTTTTCGAGAAATTTTTGATAATATCCCTTTGCTTTATCATAATCGTGAAGTTCGTTTGCCCAGATGAAACCAAGCATGAAAAGGGAGTTCATAGCCTCTTTTGTGTTGGGATATTTTTCGCAGATTTGCTCGAAAAATTTGCAAGCTTCTTTCGGGATTCGAAGGTCGTTGAGATAGATTTGGGCGAGTTTGAAAAGCGCTTCTGGAGATTTCGGACTGTTCGGATAAATCTGGACAAAGTGATTGTAAAGTTCGATTGCGCCTTTTAAATTTTTCTTTTGATATTCAGTTTCCGCTTTTTGAAATAAGGTTAGTTCGTCTTGTTTTGTTTTGGAACAGCTAAGCAAAATCAAAAGTACAAATGGTGCGGCTTTTTTAAGGTTCATCTTTTTAGCAAGTTTTTATTTTTGTGTAAATTTAAAGCCGTGAAAAATAAAAGTCAAATCGTGAGATGAAAGATCGCTGGCTCAAGTCAATTGTCTTGTTTTTCATCTTCGTTTATCAAATTTCTCTTTCCCAAAGTTTATTTGGGACGATTGCTTCCGACGCGAAGGTTTTCTCGAAAAATTTATCCGGTTATTTTACTGCTCCATTGCATTTCAAAAACGTTGACATTTCAAGGGCAATGTTTGTTGGTGCAGGGACAGTTTTACTTTTTGGCTTCGACCATTTGAATAAGGATTTTCAAAAACTTGACGATAAAATGTTTTCGTCCTTGATGAAGATTGATAATTATTACGGGACTGTCTGGATGTTTGGTTTAGTTGGTGGTTTGCTTTACGGGGGTGGGCTTTTGCTTGAAGAGGATGGGGTGAGGGAGACAGGATTGATGGTTTTTGAATCGGGGCTATTTTCTGGGGCTGTGACAAGCGTTTTGAAAGTTTCTTTCGGAAGGGAAAGACCTTATGTTAGTGGAAATAAATTTAAATTTCATCCGTTCAGTTTCGCTGGCAATAAATTTTATTCACTGCCATCTGGACATGCGACTTTAAGTTTTGCTATTTCAACTGTTCTCGCTTCAAGATTTGAAAATACATTTGTAAAAATTTTAATTTATACGCCGGCGGTTTTAACTGCGCTTGCAAGGGTTTATAATAATCAACACTGGTTTTCTGATGTTTTTCTCGGCTCCGCGATTGGATATTTCAGCGGGGTTTACATTGTGAACGCTCATAAAAAAATTAATAGGGAATGATTTCATAGATAGCCGGTTATCAAGATGTCGTCACCAAAGTTTTGAATTGAAACATCTTTCAGGGTTAGTATATCTCGAATTGATTTTATCCCAATGTTGGCTATGCTTGGAATTCCGCTTCCCAAAATTTTCGGAGCTATGAAGACGTAAACTTTATCAGCGAGGTTTTGCTTCAAAAATTCGGTGAAAATTTTTCCTCCTCCTTCAACTAAAACCGATGCAATCTCTCTTTCCGCAAGTTTCTTAAGCACATCCATCAAGTCAAGTTTTCTTCTCCTCGATTTTACAGGGATTACATCAATTCCAAGCGAGTTAAGTTTTTCGACCTTTTCTTTCTTGTTTTTTATCGAAAGCCCGGATGTAAATACAATTGTTTTGTCAGTAAATTTATCCGAAAAGACGTTCAATTCAAGAGGCAAGCTCAGGGTTGAATCAAGTATAACTCTAAATGGATTTCTGCCCTCGACGAGTCGAACTGTGAGATTTGGATTGTCAAGCTTTGCAGTGCGACTTCCGATTAAAACTGCGTCATATTCACTTCTCAATTGGTGCACGAACCGAAGGGATTGTTCCGATGTTATCCATTTTGAATTTCCATCGATGTCTGCAATTTTCGCATCTATCGTTTGAGCTATTTTTAAAGCCACAAATGGTATTTTCTTGGTTATGTATTTTATGAATACTTCGTTTAATTTTTTTGATTCATTTTCAAGAACTCCAACTTTAACTTCAATTCCAGCCTGTTTAAGTTTTTCGACACCTTTTCCGTTGACGAGAGGATTTGGGTCGATTGTTCCGATTACAACTCTTTTTATCTTTGATTCTATTATCAAATCGACGCAAGGTGGGGTTTTACCATAGTGAACACAGGGTTCAAGATTGACATAAAGAGTTGCTCCTTCGACATCTTCTGTGGCATTTTTTATCGCTATCACCTCCGCATGTTCTTTTCCATATTTTGCGTGGTAGCCTTCCCCGATGATTTTGTTGTCTTTTACAATTACGCATCCAACCATCGGATTTGGGCTTACATAACCTTTGCCTTTGGTTGCAAGTTGAAGGCAACGCGCGAGGTAAAATTCATCTTTCCTTTCGATTTCAATATCCGTTGGCATCTTATCCAGAGATGACTTTTATTGTTTTTTCCGCTGTTTTATCTTTCCCGACGACTGAAATTTTAAGTGAATTGTAGTTCCGCTTTGCTACAAGTTCGATTGTCTTTGTAAATGGTACAATGACCTGTGGGACAATTATGCCTTTTTTTATCCTTGCTATTGGGGTTATCTTGATTTCATTTCCTGATTCCTTTATCTCGATTTTATACAATTCCCAGCCCGGGGTTGGAAATTCACCGAAAATTTCCACTTTGAAGACTTGCCCAGCTTTAACTGTGTCGTCAACCGCGATTTTCGAGATGTAAACTTTTTCGTAGATATATTCATCTTGTGTGTTCAAAACTCCACATCCAAGAGCTATTAGGACAAGGGATGGTAAAATTATTTGTTCGATTTTCATACCTAGTTTTTAGTTTTACTTTTAAATTTAATTTGTGGAAAGTGGGGAAAAAATCAAAATTGATTTTTAGGCGTCTTGTTCGTAATTTTAAACCTGAAGAAATTTAAATTCATTTTGCACTATGGAACAGCGAATTCTAAGTAAAATTGAGGAATTTCTCGAGGAGATAGATAAATCCATCAGGGAGGAGTTAGCAACTAATTTTACTTCTATAAAGGGTGAGGATATTGAGAAGATTCATCAGATTTTGGTCAAATACATCCACAAAGTTATTGATCTCGCGAAAAAAGGGCGCTCTATCCATGAGAGAGTTTTGCAATCGATCATACAAAACTATTCCGATGCTGTCATTGCGCTTGATAATGATTACAAAATTTTTTTCTGGAACAAAGGCGCGGAAAGAATTTTTGGCTATACAGCTGAGGAGATGCTTGGGAATACGGTCGACCCGATAGTACCGCAAGAGTTGAAGGAGAAGGGGGAACTTCAATGGCTGTTTGAGGAAACATTGAGAAGAGGCTATATCGAAAATTATGAAACCGAAAGGGTGACGAAAGACGGTAGAAGAATTATAATAAATTTATCGCGAAGTTTGATTAAAGATGAAAATGGCGAAATTCTCGGAAGCATAGCGATTGTAAAAGATATCACGAAGGTGAAGGAACTTGAAAGACAAATTCAACAATCAGATAAACTTGCTTTAATTGGACAGATTGCAGCAGGAATTGCTCACGAAATTGGGACGCCGTTAAATGTCATCTCTGGGAATGCGGAATATATAATGATGGAGATGGGCGAAGATAACCCATACAAAGAGGAGCTTGAGACCATAATTTCACAAGCGGAGAGAATAGCGAATTTGATAAAGCAACTTCTTGAGTTTGCAAGACCAAGGAAAGCAAATTATACAAAAGCAAATGTTAACAATGAAATTTTGCACGTCATCGAACTTTTAAAACATCAGTTTGAAAAGGCAAATGTAAAATTAAATTTGAAATTAAGCGAGGATATACCACCGGTTTGCGTGGATTGCTCGCAGATTCACCAGGTTTTTTTGAATATAATTGTTAACGCAATTCATGCGATAAATGAGAACGGTTTGATAGAGATCGAGACCTTTGCGAAGGATGGATATGTAAACATAAAATTTAAAGACAATGGCGTTGGCATTTTGCCAGAGCATCTTGATAAAATTTTTGAGCCATTTTTTACGACAAAAGAAGCTGGTAAAGGGACTGGACTTGGGCTTGCTGTAAGTAAGAGGATAATTGATGAGCATAATGGAAAAATAGAAGTAGAAAGCACGCCAGGAGTTGGAACGACATTTACTGTTAAAATCCCAGTTTATACAAAAAAAGAAAGTGAAGAAAAATGATAGAAGAGATTCAATCAGCACATAATATAAAAGTCCTTGTTATCGATGATGATGTAAAGATGCTTGAACTTTTGAGAAAGGTTTTATCTAAACGTGGTTATGTGGTCGATATTTCGTCCAAGCCTAAAGAGGCGATTGAGAAATTTGTCAGAGATGGTTTTGATATTGTCGTGACGGATATAAATATGCCTGAGATGAGTGGACTTGAAGTTTTAAAACAAGTTAAAACGACATCCCCTGATACAATAGTGATTATGATAACCGCATTTGCGACGGTAAGTTCTGCGGTTGAGTCGATGAAACTCGGTGCATATGATTACATAGTAAAGCCGTTCAACATAGAAGAGTTCGTTTTGATAATCGATCGAGCGTCGGAGCAAATACTTTTGAAGAAAGAAGTCGAGTTATTACGCAAGGAAATTCAGCAGAGATATTCTTTTGGGAACATCATCGGGAAGAGCCCGCAGATGCAGAAAGTTTTTCAATTGATTAAGCAAGTCGCAAATACAAACAGTAATGTGATAATCTATGGAAAAAGCGGAACTGGTAAGGAGTTAGTCGCCAAGGCAATTCATTATAACAGTCCGAGGAAGGACAAACCTTTCGTTGCGGTAAATTGTAGTGCGATTCCGGAAAGTTTGCTTGAATCTGAATTATTTGGACATGAGAAAGGTGCGTTCACCGGCGCGGTGAGTTCGCGGAAGGGACTTTTTGAAGAGGCAAACGGTGGGACGATTTTCCTCGATGAAGTTGGAGATATGTCGCTTGCTATGCAGGCTAAACTTTTGAGAGTGATTGAAGATAAAGAGATAAGGGCTGTGGGAAGCGATAAGCCCAGAAAGATCGATGTTAGAATCATCGCAGCAACGCATAAGGACCTTGAGAAAGCTGTTAAAGAGGGAACATTTCGAGAAGATTTATTTTATCGGTTAAATGTTATACCGATTTATCTGCCTGAATTAAGGGAAAGGGTTGAGGATATTCCGCTTTTGGTTGAGTATTTCTTGAGAAAGTATGGAGAAGAAGCAGGCAGGCCAAATATCAAAATATCGCGTGAGGCGCTTGCCTGTATGATGAAATATTCATGGCCTGGAAATGTCAGAGAACTTGAAAATCTGATCGAACGGCTTGTCGTTCTTTCGCCAGGTGATGAGATAACGGTTTCAGATCTTCCTGAACATATAAGAGTTTGCAAGGCTGAAACTTTGGTCGAAGAACTTACGCTTGGAGAAAAGATAACGCTTGAGGAACTTGAGAAAAGATATATTTTGAAAGTCTTAAGGGAAACAGGTTGGCATAAATCGAACGCTGCGAAAATACTTGGGATCGATAGAAGAACGCTTTATAGAAAAATTGAAGAATATAAACTTGAAAAACCTGAAGATGCCATTGAAGATGAACCTGAAGGCGCTGATTGATAAAGTCATAATCTATGGAAGAATGATAAAATTTTCCCATACTCTTTTTGCCCTTCCATTTGCGCTTTCAAGTGTTGTCTTTTCATCACTTTTTTATGATGTCAGACCTGAAAAATTTTTCTGGATTTTAATCGCTATGGTCAGCGCAAGGAGTGCTGCGATGGGCTTTAATCGCGTCGTTGATAAAGATTTTGATGCCTTAAACCCGAGGACGAAGAATAGAGAATTACCAGCTGGAAAGATATCGATGGTTGAAGCAATTATTTTCATTGTTATTTTCTCTGCTCTTTTCATCTATTCCGCGTATAAACTCAATTTGCTTTGCTTTTATCTTTCCCCTGTTGCTCTTGCGGTCATATTTTTTTATTCGTTTACAAAAAGATTTACATGGTTTTCACATATTTTCCTTGGGATATCGCTTGGGCTTGCACCTGTTGGGGCTTGGCTCGCCATCGCAGGGAGATTTGACTTACCACCGATTGTGCTAGGATTTGGAGTTCTCACCTGGATTTCTGCTTCGGATATAATTTACGCATGTCAAGATTACGAATTCGACATAAAACATGGGCTTTATTCGATCCCGCAAAAGTTTGGAATTGAAAAAGCATTGAAAATTTCATCCGCAATTCATTTTCTAACTTTTTTATCTTTTGTCGCTTTAAAATTTCTCCTCAATCTCGGCACGATTTATACCGTTGGATTGATTTTGATAGGAGCCCTTTTGATTTATCAGCATAGGATAGTGAATCCGAGTGATTTGTCGAGGGTAAATTTTGCGTTTAACAACATAAATAGTTTGGTCAGCACAAGTTACTTTGTATTTTCAGCGCTTGAGGTGATGCTTTGAGTTAACTTTTTTCAGTCTCGGAACCAGGCTTTTGTTTTGCCTTTTTCTTGATTAGTTTTACTTCCTTTGATTCATAAACTTCACCTTTAAATTCCCTTTTCAAAGCTACGACGCCTGTTCTCGCAAGTTCAACAATTCCATAAGGAGCAAGCATATTTATCATCGCTGTTATCTTGTCGCTTTTTCCCGTAACCTCAACCGTTAGAGTTGTTGGCCCTATGTCAACAACCTTCGCCCTGAAAATATCCGATATCTGGATGACATCGCTTCTTGTGTACGGATTTACTTTAACTTTTATCAGAGCGAGTTCCCTTTCTACAAATTGTTCGTTCGTGAGGTCGACAACTTTTAAGATATCGATGAGTTTGTTTAATTGCTTGATAATTTGCTCAATTTGGTTATCGTCGCCATTGGTGATGATTGTCATTCTTGAAATTGTTGGGTCTTCCGTTGGTCCTACGGATATGCTTTCGATGTTATAACCTTTGGCGCTGAAAAGCCCGGCGATTCGAGTTAAAACCCCAAATTTATTTTCCACCAGAATTGAAATTGTGTGTCTCATCTTCCACCTCCGGATTTTTGATATTCTATTATATCGTCTATCGAGCCACCAATTGGGATGTATGGGTAGACATTTTCTTCGTAAATTGTTTTGAACTCAATTATAACTGGTTTATCTCGAAGTGCGAGCGCCTTTTTTAGCGTTGGTTCAACATCGGAGGGTAGATCGACTCTAAAACTTTGAATCCCGTAAGCATCCGCAATTTTAATAAAATCGGGACAAGATTTATCAACCAGAATTTCATCAAAAGATTTTTTCCAGTTTAATACCTGCCACTGTCTCGTTATATCAATATGTCCGTCGTTGAAGATTAAAATTTTTATCGGGAGATTGTAAGATGCGACGGTTGCGAGTTCTTGGATGTTCATTTGGAAGCCCCTGTTTCCGTTGAGCGATATGATGGGTTTATCTTTTATGGCCATTGCTACACCAATTGAAGCAGGGAGGGAAAATCCCATGGTCCCGAGCCCACCGCTTGTTATATGGGTTCGTGGATAAAGAAATCGGAAAAATTGTGCAGTCCACATTTGAAATTGCCCAACATCTGAGATAATCACCGCGTTTGCCCCGGTTAATTCGCGAAGTTTTTCTATGACAAATTGAACGCGAATTTTATTATCCGAGTCGTATTTTAACGGATGCTCCTGTTTCCATTTCTTAATTTGTGTGAGCCATTCTTCTGTGTTCAAATTTTTTACAAGTGGAATTAGTTTTTTGATGGCGTCTTTCGCATCTCCGACGATTGGGACATCCGCTTTAACATTTTTGCTAATTGATGCTGGGTCGATATCGATGTGAATTATCTTTGCTTTTTTAGCGAACTTGTTGACATCGCCTGTGATTTTCTCATCGAATCTCGTACCAATTGCAATTATACAATCTGCTTCGTTCACCGCTTTATTTGCGTAATATGTTCCATGCATTCCGAGCATTCCAAGCGAAAGCGGATCATCTTCAGGATAAACTCCCTGAGCCATCAATGTAGTTGTCACCGGTGAGTTAATTTTTCTGGCAAGTTCGCGGAGTTCCCCATAAGCATTGCTTATGACAACGCCACCACCGGCTATTATCAAAGGCTTTGAAGAATTGTTTATTATTTCAGCTGCGCGTCTTATTTGACCAGAATGTGCGGAATAAACTGGATTGTAACCGCGAAGGTTGACTTCGTCTGGATATTCGAAAGTAAATTTTTCTGAAAGTATATCCCTTGGTAAATCCACAAGAACTGGTCCGGGTCTCCCGGTTGTGGCTATGTAAAATGCAGATTTGATTGTGTTTGTAAGTTCGCTTATTTTCGTCACGAGAAAATTATGTTTCGTTATAGGTCTTGTGATTCCAACTATGTCAACCTCTTGAAACGTTTCGTTTCCTATTAATTTTGTCGGAACTTGCCCGGTGAATATAACCAAAGGGATTGAATCCATATTTGCATCTGCTATACCTGTGACGACATTTGAAGCGCTTGGACCTGATGAAACAATTACGACGCCAGGTTTTCCGGTTGCCCGCGCATATCCGCTTGCGGATAAGACAGCGCAAGATTCATGTCTTGTGAACACTATTTTTATTTCCCCTCCTACAGAATTCGGACCGGCGATATCAAGCAAAGCATCGAATATGCCCAAAACTGCATTTCCCGGTGTGCAGAAGACAACATCGACATTTTCCTCGATTAAAGAGCGGACGAGAATTTCAACCCCGGTTAAATTTTTCCCGTAAAAGTCTTTGTTTGGATTAAACCTCGATGATTTTTCCATTTCTTTCATCTTTTAGTTTTTTATCCACAAAGGACTGAACCTCCGTTTACGCTTATCGTTGCTCCTGTTATCCAATTTGCAAGTTCAGACGCAAGAAATAAAATCGGACCCGCGATTTCCTCAGGTTCTGGAATCCTTCCAAGTGGTATTGTGCTTTTAACCTGTTCGACAAAATTTGGGTCTTTAAAAACCTCTGCGCACATATCCGTATTAACCCAGCCTGGGGCGACGCAATTTACGAGTATGTTATATTTCGCAAGTTCAACTGCAAGCGATTTTGTAAACGCAATTATTGCTCCTTTTGAAGCTGCATAGTGCGAATGAAAAGCTTCGCCGCGTTGTCCCGCTGTTGATGAAATGTTGATTATCCTGCCCCATCTTTGCTTTTTCATTATTGGGACAACTTCGTTTGTGAATAGAAAGACGCCTTTCAAATTTACGTCCATTGTCTCATCCCAAACTTCTTCAGACATTTCTCCAATTGCCCCGTAAGTCCATATCCCAGCGTTGTTCACAAGTATATCAATTTTACCGAAGTGCTCCAGAACCTCTTTTACCATCCTTTTCACATCTGCGCTTTTCCCGACATCTCCTTTTACCGCAAGCGCATCTCGACCAAGCTCTTTAATTTGTTGAACCACTTGGTTTGCTGATTCATCGTTTACATGGTATGTAATCGCGACGTCTGCGTTTGCTTTAGCAAATAGAATTGCGGTTGCTCTTCCAATACCCCGTGAACCTCCAGTTATGAGTGCGACACGACCTTTTAAATCTATCATTTTGTCTTTTTGATTTTAAAATAAAAAAATCAGCATTTAAATGTCAAGCAAAATCATGCTTCGTCCCACTCATAATTGAATTTTAAACTTTTTCGACTCATTCATTATAATTGCAATGCATTTTGCGGTTATCAAGGCATCTTCAAGTGCGTTGTGAACATCTGATTTTCGCTTGAGGCCGAAATATTCGGCAATTGAATCCAAACTTAGAGATTTTGGCGTCGGCAAATTGTTATTTTTCAAAATTGTGAAATAGTAAAAGGCAAGTATGTGAAGGTCGAGAACCCTGCTTGAAAATGGCCAATCATATTTTGCCTCCCTGTAGGCAAAGTGTAGAAAGTTTATATCAAATGCGACGCTTTGACCGCAAAGAGTTAAATCTTTCAAAGCAGACCTTGCTGTTTCAGGTTTTTTAAGCGTGCGTAAAATCCATGACTCAAATTTTGGAATGACATCGTAAATCATCGGAGCATCTTTTAAATCGTAAAGTGAAAGTTGGTGTATCCCCATCGCTGGCAAGGAGAATCTATCTTCGTGAAGTGGATAAACATTTGTTAAGAAAGTCCCGATTTCGTTCCAATTTTCATCAAGGAGACAAGCCCCAAGTTGAATTATCTCATGATAGCCGGGCTCAAGCCCCGTTGATTCAACATCAATCACAAGATATTTCATCTATTTTTGAAACATTTTGTTTTTAATCTCATAACCTATTTTTTCAAGTGCATCGCTTACAATTTCTACGACTTTTTCAAAATCTTCTTTATTCTTGACAAAATCTAACCCATCCGTTTCAAGTATCAGAAGTTCGCCGAGATCATAGCGCGTGACCCAGTTTTCATAATGTCTATTGAGGCGTTCGAGGTATTCACGCGGAATGTTTTGCTCAAATGCTCTCCCGCGCAATTTTATTTGATGTAAAAGTGTGTCGACCGATGCGCGAAGGTAAATGATAAGATCCGGTGGTTTTAGAAAACCGGTCATTATGCTGAAAAGCTCGACATAATTTTTATAATCTCGCTCGTCCATATTGCCCATCTCATAAAGATTTTTTGCAAATATCTCCGCGTCTTCATAGATCGACCTGTCTTGAATTATTGAATAAGGTGAGTTAATGATTTCCATGTGATCCTTGAATCTTTTCGATAGAAAGTAAATTTGTAAATGGAATGACCATCTTTTCATATCTTTATAGAAGTCATCAAGATAAGGGTTATCATCCACCGATTCATAATAAGCTTTCCATCCGAAGCGTTCGCTTAACAACTTCGTCAGTGATGATTTCCCGGAGCCAATATTTCCGGCTACCGCGACGAATACTTTTTCTTTTTTCATTTAAATTTTTTGGATTTTGTTTTCAAAATTTATTTATCAATTGCGCAATTATCTTCGTTGCAAGCACAACTCTCGGTGATGGTCTAAGTAGGATGTCGGGATCAATTTTAAAAATTTTGTTTTCATTTATCGCTTTGATGTATTTCCATTCGGGAAACATATTTAAAAGTTCGTCTTTCCCAACTTTCGGGTCAGTTAAAATTATTATGTCAGGATTAACTTTCAAAATTTCTTCCCTGTTGAAGATTGGGTAATTTTGTTTTGAGTTTCCAGCTATATTTACACCGCCGGCTTTTTCGATTATTTCGTTTATGAAGGTGTTTTTACCAGCGGTCATAATTGGGTTAAGTGAGAGAAGAACGAGAATTTTGGGTTTTGCCTTCGCGACGTTGTTCTTTTTGATTTTATCAAGTTCTCTTTTCAAACTATCGACGAGCGAGGTTGCTCTGTCTTCAACTTTGCATATCTTTCCGATGTCAAGTATCGTTTTGAAAATTCCGTTGAAATTTCTCGGGTTGGTGACGAAAATTTTAAATCCAAGGTTTGACAGTTTATCGAAACTTTCTTTTGTGTTGCCTTCAACTGTCATTATGATTAAATCTGGCTTAAGCGAGACTATGACTTCATAATTTGGGTCGATGACTCCGCCGATGATTGTTTTGGTTTGTGCTTCTGGGGGAAAGTTGCAATATCTTGTAACTCCGACGACTTTATCTCCAAGTCCAAGGAAAAATAGAGTTTCGGTTATGCTCGGCGCAAGCGAGACGATTCTGTTAGGAGGGTTTGCGAATTGAATTTTTCTATTTAAATCATCGTAAATCTCTATTTGCGAAAAAAGTTTAAAAGCGAGAAACGTATTTATCAGAAAAAATCTCAAAATTTTTCTAACCATTCATCACCATCGATTTTTGTTTTGAAAGATATTAAAATTGGGTGAATATATCAAGTTAGCAGCGCATAAGTGATTATTTGCAGGTATAAATTTCGTTCGTAGTGGCGAATAACAATTGTCGCTTTATCCCATTTTTAATTTTTATTAATTAAGAGGGACATGGGGGAAATTTTAAACTGGGTGGGGGTAGAGAAGGTTTTAAATAGATGAGTTTCTATTAACATACCGCTTCTGATGGAGCTAAATTTCAAATGAAAAACCTATGTTTGTGTTTTCAGTGATAAGTTGCTATTCGACATAATTATCCAAATTCAATTTCCTTTTAACAAAAAGAAAACAATGAGGGATAAATTCTAAAAAAGCCCCCAGAAGGGGGCAAAGGTTAAATTAGATTATTTCGTAAGAACCATCTTCTTTGTTGCAACAAATTCGCCAGCTATCATTCGATATAGATAAACTCCGCTTGCGACCCTATTCCCATGGTCATCCGTTCCATCCCAAACAACTCTGTAGACGCCGGGTTCATATCTTTCGCCATCGATTAATCTTCTCACAATTCTTCCAGATGTGTCATAAATTTCCAATCTAACATCGCATGACTTCGGCACGGAAAACTCAATGTTTGTAGTCGGATTAAATGGATTAGGATACGCTTGGCTTAGTCTAAAGTTAAGAGCCACTTCTGAAAGTTGTTCAACCTTTGTCTGCGGATGTGCCCAATTCGTTTTGTGGCATTGATCGCATGTCATGACTGATTTCACATTGTCCTTATACGACGAACCATGGCAAGTCATGCATGCGGTCACAACGCCTGGGGTTTGATAAGTTTGCTGGAATTGATTATTATACCAGTCATTAAGCAACTTAACTGTTTGCGCTGCAACATCGCCTGTTAATCTCCCACATCTTTCTTTTCGTTCGGTTGAACCTGCCTTATAACCTGAAACAACGCACCATTTTGAAACTGAAACATGGCAAAGTGGGGAACCACATGAAGATTGTGGTAAAGCTTGATTTAATCTGTTGTCATAAAATTGTCCATTTTGACCATATTGATTACTTATGTCGCTTGGAAACATTGCTAGTGTATACCAGCCCATAAGTTCATGAACGATTTTATCGGTTGTAGTCTTATCGCAGAACAAATTGACCGCAGCAGCTGCCCCGAGCAATGCTCCACAAGTTGTTCCCCACCCAACGACACCGCCATGACCATAAATCATCATTTCACATAAAGGCAATAAAGTTGTAAATGGCTCACCAACGCTCTGATGCATAGCGTAAACGATCGCTTTGAATGCACCATAGCAACAACCTTTGCCTGTCCAGTAGAATTGATGCCCAAGTTTTCTTACATGTTCCGGGTCAAGCGGGGTGTAGGGAAGAGGCCAAGTAATTTGAGTTTGTGCTTTTGCTCCGTTTGTGAGATTAAAAATTGAAAGAGCTACTGCCCCGCCAACTGCTCCCTTGGTTGTAAGCTCAAGGAATTGTTTGCGTGATATCTTTGTGCCCATAGCCTAATGTATGATTTTGTTTTTGTAGTTGAAAAATTTGTGCTCACTTGTATTTTTTTTTACAAAAACTATACCATCTCCATGGCTTGCAAATTTTGTTTGATTTTAAATTTCTTCATTGGGATTCGCGTTGAGATTTTAAACAAGTATTGGTTGAATTTTTAAACAGTAAAAAAACTTGTTAATCAAAAATTTTGTATAGGAAATCAAAAGTGGCAGTTGAAAATTTAAACACAGGCAAGGTTAACAACCTCTACTTTGTGGATTAAACTTATTGTTGTTCAATTTGTTTGTAAACTTTCACTTCATTTGGCACTAATTTTTATCATATATAAGTGTGAGAAAAAACAAAAAATATGGAGAAACTGCCATGGTAGCACTTTTTGTAATAGCAACAATTTTGGTCTGTCTCGCAATTGATTACTTCGTCCAAAAAGCGGAGAAAAGAAAAGAGGCTTTGCAACCGCAAATTGTTCTAAGCACAGAAAGTTTCGTCCTTCCACGGGGATATTTTTTCAGCAAGGCTCATACCTGGCTTGAACTTTTGTTTTCTGGGAAAGTTTATGTTGGAGTTGATGATTTTATTTCAAAGGTGACGGGGAAAATTGACGCGGTTGAAGTTTTACCTGTAGGAGAAAAAGTTAAAAAGGGCGAACCATTGTTAAGGCTTAAACAGGGTTCTCGAACTTTGACATTTCTTTCGCCAGTAAATGGTAAGGTTGCAGGTATTAACCCAACGGTTATCGAATCTCCGGATGTAATTTTGAAAGACCCATATTTAAATGGATGGATTGTGATGATTGAACCGGAGGATTTGGCTTCCGAGGTTAAAGATATGCTTATCGGAAGCGAAGCCTCGCAATGGTTGAGAAATGAAATTAGGAGATTTAGGGAGTTCATTAGTATGGAAGCGCCGAAGTTTTCGCCAGCGGTTGAGCCAACGCTTGCGGATGGTGGTTTGGTCATAAAAGGTGTTCTGCAGAATGTTGATGAGAAGACATGGGAAAAATTTGAAAAAGAGTTTATTCAAAAACTTTAAAAATTAAAAGCGGGATTTGAAAATGCAAAAATACGGAATTTTAATCGACATAACGAGGTGTATAGGTTGTTATGCTTGCGAAGAAGCTTGTGCTGAAAGATGGGGAAACCCCGTCACAGAAACTCATCAACTATCTGCAATTCAAAACACCGCTGTCGAAGACCACGATGGTATTTATGTCCCGAGGCTTTGTATGCACTGTGAAAAACCGACCTGTGCTTCAGTTTGTCCAGTAGGGGCGTTCCAAAAGACAAAATTTGGTCCGGTAGTTTACGATCCTTCTAAATGCCTTGGTTGCAGATATTGTATGCAAGCGTGTCCGTTTGACGTTCCAAAATATCAATGGAACAAGTTAAACCCCAAGGTTACAAAATGTGATATGTGTTATGAGAGGATTATAAATGGCAAACTTCCCGCTTGTGTAGAAGCTTGTCCTGCATCCGCAAGAACTTTTGGAACAAGGGATGAATTAATTGAAGAAGCTAAAAGAAGAATTAGCGAGGATCCAGAAACCTACTATCCACACATCTATGGTTTAAAAGAAGCTGGAGGCACATCTATTTTATACATTGCTGATAGACCTATGGAAAAACTTGGTTTCAAAGTTCATTTGCCGGATGTTCCGCTTTCACACTTCACAGAGCAGATTATGTCAAAAATCCCCGGCTACATCTTCTGGGGTGGAACTTTGCTTTTTGGAATTTGGTGGATAACGAAGCGAAGGGATGAGGTTCAACGCCTTCAAAAGAAATTGAAAGAAATGGAAGAGAACAACAAAAAAGGAGATGAAAAATGAAAATAAAAATTCCAAAGCTTACATTTTGGAGCGCCATCTTTTGGATTATCTTTATACTTGGCATATATGCAACTATATTGCGATTTACAAAGGGTCTGGGTGCAGTCACGAATTTGAGTGATAAATTTCCATGGGGATTATGGATTGGATTCGATGTGTTGTGTGGAGTTGGACTTGCTGCTGGTGGATTTGTCCTAGCTGCAGCGGTTTACATTTTTAATCTCGAAGAATATAAAACAATTTTGCCATCCGCAATTTTAACTGCTTTCCTTGGATATCTTCTTGTAATCGTTGCTTTGCTTTATGACCTTGGAAAACCATGGAACATATGGCATCCGATCATAATGTGGAATCCAGAATCAGTTATGTTTGAAGTAGCATGGTGCGTTATGCTTTATACGACTGTTCTTGCACTCGAATTCAGCCCAATGGTATTTCAAAAATTACGGCTTGAAAAACCTCAAAAGATATTAAAGGGTATAACGATTCCGCTTGTTGTGGCGGGCGTTATCTTATCAACTTTACATCAGTCTTCACTTGGCTCGCTTTATCTAATTGTCCCTGAGAAACTTTATCCAATTTGGTATTCGAGCAATTTGCCTTACCTTTTCTTCCTTTCTGCGGTTGCGGTTGGACCGGCGATGGTCACGATTGAATCTTACCTTAGCTCAAGGGCTTTCAAAAAGGAAATCGAAATTCATATTTTATCAAAGCTTGCAAAAGTCACAGCGGTTGCTTTGATGGTTTATTTTGTGTTGAAGATTGAAGATATAGTTCGTTATAACCTTTTCCCTTATATCCTTAAGTTGAATTACGAGGCAATAATGTTTTTGCTTGAGTTTATAGTGGGTGTAGTTGTTCCGATAATACTGCTTACAAATTCGCGGATAAGAAGTAGCAAAAAAGGATTATTTGTGGCGCAATTTATAACCGTTATCGGCTTCATACTTAACCGATTAAATGTAAGCATCACAGGACTTGAAAGCTATTCTCAAGCAGGTTATTTCCCGAAATGGACTGAAGTAGTAATTACGCTTTTCCTCGTATCTCTTGGATTTGCTTTGTTTAGATTGATCGCGAAACATTTCCCAGTGTTTCCACCGGAAGTTGAGAAGAGAAAGGGAATTGTTGAAGGTTTTGAAGTTATCCCGATAAAAGAAGTTTTTAAAGAGCAAATTTAGTCTATTAAATGCTCGATGAAAGATTTAAAAATATCTCAAATGTCATTGCAGTTGATATTGTCTCCTGTTTCGTGAAAAAGCTTATGGAGATTAAGTTCCCAGCGGATAGATTTTATACTTTGAAACATACATGGGTAAAAATTGAAGATGAATATGCAACAATTGGAGTGAGTAGTTCGGTTGTTTTCCTTTTTATTCCTTTGGTTGAGGTCATATTTCTAAATGTTTTGACATCACTAAAGAAAAATGACCCTTGCGTTTGGATAGTTCATAGAGATGGGATTTTGACTATTCGATCTCCTGTAGAAGGTGAGCTTTTTGAAATAAATGGGGCGCTGCTGAAATCCCCAAACATTTTAAATCAAGACCCGTATTTTGAAGGATGGTTATTCAAAGTTAAGCTAGATAAAAAGGAAAGTTTATCAGAATTGCTGGAGCATTCGAAGTTTATCCAAATTTATAATGAGAAGATTGAAAAATTTAGAAGCGAGATACTTTCGGCGTTGTCCGATTCAATTGGGCCGGTTTCGGTCCCCACAGTTCAAAACGGAGGCAAGATTGTTGAAACCGTGAAGGATTTGCTTGGTGCGAAGAGATATTTTGCGCTTGTTAGCAAAACATTTGGGCTATTTTGAGATTTGTCCTCTTTTTAGACAAAGTTTTATGTGGAATTGGTGAATTTTTGAAGGTTTTAAAGCAAAATGTGGTTAGATTTTTTAGGAAATTTACGATGGCACAGAATTTGAAATTTATTTAAGCGAACGCGACAATTAAATAATATCTTGAGATAGGATGAAGGTATTCCAAAGTTTGGCTTTTAAATTATTTATGATAATTTTTGTCATAGTTCTGGGGGTAACGATTATTTCTACTACTTTAATTATAAGGTGGCAGACAGAACATTATATGAATATGACCATTGAAAATGCGCTTAAAACAAGTGACCTTATAAGGAGAGCAACGCATTATAGTATGCTTCATAACCGAAGGGAAGATATCTATCAAATTATAAAAATGCTTGGGAATCAGGCAGGGATCGAAGCAATAAGAATTTACAATAAACAGGGAATAATAAGTTTTTCAACGATTCCGGATGAAATTGGCAAATCCGTTTCAATGGAAAGTGAGGCATGCTATGTTTGTCATTCGGGCGGAAGGATAAGTGTTCCAGCGGAAGCATCCCAACTTACGCGCGTTTTCCATTCCCCTAACGGATACGAAGTTCTAGGGGCGATTACTCCGATAAAAAACGAAGAATCATGTTACAGTGCAGATTGTCACGCCCATAAAAAAACACAAACCATACTCGGTGTGTTCGATGTGATGTTTTCACTTAAAGATATAAACAAAAGTATAGATCAATTGAGCAAGATTCAATATGCGAGCGGTGTAGTTATGTTTCTGGTGATTTCGTTCTTTTCTCTTGTTTTCATCTGGAGATTTGTTAACTTGCCCTTGAAAAAGTTGACCCTTGGGACAAGAGAAATAATGAATGGAAATCTCAATTTTAGACTTGCCATTAACTCCAAAGATGAAATTGGTATGCTTGCGGATTCGTTTAATAAAATGACCGAACAGTTGCAACGGGTACACGAGGAACTTTTAAATTGGGCAAAAGTTTTAGAGCAAAAGGTGAATGAAAAAACCGCTGAACTTCAAAGAGCCCATGCGTATATGGTCCAAATTGAAAAGATGGCTTCCTTGGGTAAACTTGCGGCAACCGTAGCTCATGAACTTAACAATCCACTTGAAGGAATTTTAACTTATGCGAAACTTTTAAGGCGAAGGATTCAAAACGGAAAGCTGGAAGATAATAGGGAGGAGGTTTTGAACGAACTTGCTATTATAATTGATGAGGTTTCAAGGTGTGGAAATATAGTTAAGAACTTGCTTTTATTCTCAAAGCAAAAGGTCGGTGAATTTAAAGATGAAGATATACGCCAGGTGATAAAAAGAAGCACTGCTTTGATATCTCATCATTTACAGATGAACAATATAAAACTCGAACTTGACATACCCGATGAGCCCGTGATCGTTTTTTGCGATGCCCAGCAAATTGAGCAGATGTTACTTGCTATGGAAATTAACTCAATTGAGGCGATGCCAGATGGTGGAACTTTGCGGATTGAACTTAAAGAACTCAATGAACAAGAAATCCAAATCAAGATAATTGATACCGGCGTCGGCATACCAGATAATGTTCTGCCTCATATATTTGAGCCTTTCTTCACAACGAAGAAAGAAGGTAAAGGGACAGGGCTTGGTCTTGCTGTTGTGTATGGTATAGTTGAAAGACATGGTGGAAATATATCAGTTGAATCAAAGGTAAATCAAGGAACAACTTTTACAATCAAATTACCAAAAAAGATGAATTTGAACTATGACTCAAGAGTTTAGCATTTTAATTGTCGATGACGAATTTATCGTCAGAGATTCGCTTTCGAAATGGTTTGCACAAGATGGATATAAGGTTGGCGTTGCGGAAAACGCAGCTCAGGCTTTAAAAATGATGAACGAAGGGCCTTGGGATATTATCTTTATCGATATCAAAATGCCAGGGATGGATGGACTTGAACTGCAAAAGAGAATAAAAGAGATTGACCCTAACGCTACAATAATTATAATTACAGCGTTTGCCTCGGTTGATACCGCTGTTCAAGCACTGAAAGAAGGTGCTTATGATTATGTTACCAAACCAATCGACCCGGATTATCTCTCACATCTCGTTAAAAACGCACTCAAACAGAAAAAGTTGGTAGACGAAAACATCAAGCTTAGGGAACAAGTCTCTGAACTCGTAATGGGAGAGGAACTCGTTGGTGAAAGTCCGCAAATTAAAAAAGTAATTGAACTTGCTAAAACGGTTGCCCCTACGAATACAACAGTTATGATAAGAGGGGAAAGCGGAACAGGCAAAGAACTTGTGGCTAGATTAATCCACGCGCATAGCCCAAGGAGATATTTCCCATTTATCTCTGTAAATTGTGGAGCGGTGCCTGATACGTTACTTGAATCAGAACTTTTTGGACATGAGAAAGGAGCTTTTACTGATGCGCTTTACCGAAGAAAGGGAAAATTTGAACTTGCTGATGGCGGAACGATTTTCCTTGATGAAGTTGGGACGATAAGTTTGAAAATGCAAGTTCAACTTCTTCGAGTTCTCGAAACGAAACAATTTACAAGAATCGGAGGAAATGAAATAATAACAAGCGATTTCAGGGTTATTTGTGCTACAAACTGTGAACTTGAACAATTGGTGAAGGAAGGTAAATTTAGAGAGGACCTTTATTATCGTCTTAATGTCTTCACGATTTTCATCCCTCCGTTGAGAGAAAGAAGAACGGACATACCGCTAATTGCAAATTATTACCTTAAAAAATATGCGACGATGATGCACAAACCCATTACGGAAATCTCACCAGAGGCTATGGATATTTTGATAAGGTATGACTGGCCCGGGAATGTGAGGGAATTGAAAAACGCGATCGAAAGGGCTATGGTGCTTGCAAAACCCCCAGCAATTAGACCACAAGATCTGCCAATACAACTTGTTCAAGGGGAACAACCCGAGGACGAAACATTAGAGGCGGTTGAAAAAGCCCATATACTTAAAATTCTTAACCGAACCAATTGGAACATAGCCCAATCAGCAAAAATTCTCGGCATTGATAGGGTGACACTTTACAACAAAATTAAAAAATATAAATTGAAGAGAAATAGTGTTGAATAAAAATTTTTATGGGAACATCTAAATCGTGCAAAATCCTTGTTATCCCAATATATCCAGCTGATTTTGAGCTTGCAGTAAGCCTTGCCCGTTCGTTAAGAGATATCTTCAAGTGTGATATACTTCTTGATAACACAAATCATATCAATATTTCATTTGCGTACGATAGTTCAAGGGCTCAATTTAATTCGACAAAAATAATTTCGATTCTTTCTGACAAATTTAAAAATTTCGATGGCAAAATTCTCGGGGTTATATCGGTTGATTTGTTTATACCTGTGTTAACTTATGTATTCGGCGAGGCGCAATTAGGTGGGAAAATTTCAATAGTTTCAACCTTTAGATTAAGTGAACTTGCCTATGGCCTGCCGGAAAATAGAAAATTAACCGAGGAACGGCTTTTAAAAGAAGCGGTCCATGAACTTGGACATAACTTCGGACTTTTACATTGTGAGGATTATCTCTGCGTTATGCATCCCTCAACATCAGTTGAAGAAGTTGATATCAAAACAGCGACATTTTGTTCCAAATGTTGGGAAAAAATATCAAAACAAATTTTTTCTGAATTCGATAATCGTCATAATGGCGAACAAAATTGAGTAAATTGTCTCAATCCAGCCAAGTCTCTTGAACTTCACCTTCTTTTCAAGCATAAATGTCCCCATAATTGAATGAATTATTACAGGTAAAAATCCGATAAATATCAGAACTCCAATCGAACCTCTCACAAATAAAGCGGTAAGTAAAATTAATATTGAAATATGATAGGCGATGTTGTATTTGCCGATGAAAAGTTTCTCATTCAGTGTGAACTTATCTTTCTTCGTCGCAAGCGCGGAGATTCTCGTCCTAACATAAATAATTCCACTCCCGAAAAATATTAAGTTCAAAAGGTAAAGGTTGAGCATTATATCATCAAACTTTCCTGTTTGAACATAATATGCAGATGGCGCTGTCATAACAAGCATACTCATTGAGAATAATTGACCGGTAGGTGTTTTATCAAGGTTTAATTTCGAAAGATATAATTGAATTAAAAATGCAAGTATTCCAATCGCGCCAAAGACCAACAACCCGTAAAGTTTAAAATAGAAAAGCAAAACGAGCGATGGGACTATCGCCAGAGGTAGAAAAATGAGAAGTGAATTAATCGCGTCTTTCAAGTTTTCATTTGATATCCGAAGTTTTGACTTCGCGACCATTGTCGTCGGTTGATATGCTAAAAAAATCGCAAGCACGGATATTAAAAAAAGCAAAGTTTTTATTTCAAATTCCCCGCCAATTTTTGCGCCTATTATGAACGGAATAAGAAGTATCGCCCATGAGCCATGCTCCTTTGGTAAAATTATCATATAACGCGATTCGTTTAGTTTTTGATTTTAAATTTTACTTGCAAAGGCAACTAAATTTGTAGAATTTTTGGGGTCAAACTCCTCTTTTAGAATGTTTCCAAAAATTTGGACGTTTTTAAATCCGACCATCTGAAGTTTCTTGCACAATTCGTCACTCTTTATGGGCTTTATCCTCGTTGTTATGAGTTTGTGTGAGTAATTTTTCGTTTTATCGACGATTAAAATGTTGAACTTCAAGAAATCTCTTCTTATCTCAAACACCCTCAAGCTTGGTGAGCCAACTATCATTGGTTCGAAATCGTAGAACCTTATAAAAATTTTTTCTGGCGTCTCCCGGATGTTAACAATTCTTTCTTCGTTTTCAATTATCCTGTCGTAATTTAGAATTTGAATTATCAAAATCCCGCCAGTTTTCAAGGCAATGTAAAAATTTCTCAGTGCTACCAGTAAATCTTTTTCATTTAATAAATGCGGTAGCGTATTCCCAAGGCATAAGATGGTTTCAAACTCCTCTTTGTATTTGTCTTTAATCTGGGAGAAATCAAGCACTTCAAATTTTGCGTTGGAGTTAAAACTATGTGCAAGTTTTCTCGCTTTCTCGATCATTTCCCGCGAAATATCTATCCCCAAGACATCGACGCCAAGGTTTGATAAAATTATCGAATGAAATCCAATACCACAACCGGCATCGAGACATTTTGAAATTTTATAATCGGAGATAATTCTTTCGAAGATTTTGCTTTCGGTTTCGATTCTTTCAGCAAATCCTATCATATCCACATAATCTTCCGAAAGTTCGTCGTAAAATTCAGATGCTGGCTTTACTTTTCCGTGTGTTTCGAATCCTCCGTTTTCGGTCAATTTTGTCTTTTTTAAATAAAGATAAAAAATCCACACTTTCATTTCAAATTTATTCAAAAAATAGCGCAGGTGTAAAATGATTATTTGCTCATATATCTCAATATTTCGTGTTCACTTACACTTTCGCACACACTTGCCCGTATTTATGCTGTTGCTTGCACGAGAGCTTCATTTTGATTGCGTGGTTGAATTTGTGATAACGGTTGAGATTCCAATTATAGCCTCGAGCGGATGGATGTTAATAGAATGAGAAAAGCTGCAAGATTGAATCATCAAACCGCGAAGCAACGCTGCTTACATTCGCATGGAATTTGAAATTTGGCAATTTTCAAATTTTTACCTAAAATATTTTTAGACGAAAACACAAATCATTTTTCAAAGCTATGTTTGCGATTATATTTTTCATTTTAATTCTTTCGCAAATTTCCTTGGGGCAAGATTTGCTACGGTTAAATGTCGACTATGCCTCGTTTAGATATGACGGGACGCGAAATTATGTTGAGGTTTATTATTCTTTTTATTACAAGCAACTCAAATTTGTGAGGGATGAAACTGGATTTAAAGGAGGGCTCGTTGTTCAAATCCTTTTGAAAGATGTCCAAAAAGATTCAATAGTCCAGGGGAAAGCGTGGAAAGTGCCGATCGAACTTACGGATACCGCAACAATCGAACCAAATAAAAATTTAGTTGGAGCGACTGCGTTTCTTGTTGAGCCGGGAAAGTATCAGTTCATTTTTATAGCAAGAGATTTGATTGATTTTTCAAGGTTCGATAGCGTAGTAATCCCAGCAGTTATAAATCCTATTCCGAATGACAAGCTATGGTTGAGTGATATGCAGTTGTGTTCGAACATTTATCATTCCGAAAATCAACAAAGCATTTTTTACAAAAATACTTTTGAGGTTATCCCGAACCCAAGTTTACTTTATGGACTTGGTTTGCCCGTGCTTTATTATTATGCGGAGGTTTACAACATCAACACTGTGAATTCAGATAGGTACATTGTCGAGTGGAGAATTTATGATTCTTTTGGAAACATTGTGAAAAGTGGTCGCAAGGTGAGAGCAAAAACCCCCGCAAATGCTGTTGTCGAGGCTGGAACTGTTAATTTATCGAATTTACCATCTGGCACATATAGACTTGCCCTTGTGGCAATCGATACAGTTGAAAAGAAAGGCGTTAGCTCGGTTAAAAGATTTTATGTTTATAATCCAAACGTTGTTGTGCTGGATACGGTGCAGGTTTATAAAGGTTATGACCTTGCGTCAGAATATATGGGGATGAGCGAAGCTGAACTTGATAAAGAATTCGCTATGGCAAGGTATGTAGCTACACCTGACGAGGTAAATAGGTATAAGCAGTTAAAAGGCGAGGAAGCAAAGCGAAAATTTCTTGCGGAATTTTGGAAAAAACGAGACTCTGACAAAAGCACTACAATAAATGAGTTTAAAATCGAATACTTTAGAAGGGTAGAATATGCAAACCAGCAATTCACCATCGGTAGCAAAGAAGGTTGGAGAACCGACAGAGGAAGAGTTTATATTATGTATGGACCTCCTGACGAAATCGAAAGACATCCGAGCGAGGTTGATAGCAAGCCGTATGAGATATGGTATTATCACAATATCGAGGGAGGAGTTGAATTTGTTTTTGTTGATAAAGCAGGCTTTTCTGATTATATCCTTGTTCATTCGACCAAGCGAAATGAGATAAGAGATGACAACTGGCGTGTGCACATAGCTCCAAATTGAACGAAGCATTTTAAACCTTCCACGATCTTTACAAAAATCTTGCCAACAGATTTATGCTTTTGTGATTTGAGTCAATGATAATGTGTGCATGTATGATTTATATTTTCATTGGGAAAATTAAGTTGAAGTGAAGCAAGGACTTTGGGGGGAGGTCCTGCTTCTTTAAAGGGTCTGGGTGAAAGCCTTGGGAAGAGGTTTGAGCCCAGACCTTTTTATATGTAGGTTGGTTTTACTTCATAAGGGATTGGGTCTTCTATCCCAGCAAGTTGAAAACCTCTCAATCGAAGTGCGCAGCTATCACAAACACCGCAGGCGATATCTTCATTTTGATAGCAACTCCATGTGAGATGAAGGGGCGCGCCAAGTTCAACGCCTTTCTTTACAATTTCAAATTTTTTCATGTCGATAACCGGCGTCACTATTTCGATCAGTCTTCCCTCAACACCTGCCTTCGTTCCCAATCTTATAACCTCATTAAATGCGCGATAAAATTCTTTTCTGCAGTCGGGATAACCTGACGAATCTTCTTCAACTGCACCGATGAAGATTTTGCTTGCTCCTAAAACTTCAGCCCAAGAAACAGCGATTGCAAGTATATTCGCATTTCTAAACGGAACATAACTACTTGGAATTTCTTTTCGTTTCAAATCCGCTTTTTCAACAGGTATATTTTCATCAGTTAAGCTTGAGCTACCGATTAATTTTAAATGTTCTACGTTTACAACAAGTCGTTTTTTCACGCCGTAAAAGTCCGCTATATCGTTGAACGCTTTTAATTCCCTTCTTTCAGTTCTTTGACCGTAGTTTAGATGTAAAAAGGCAAGTTCATATCCTTGAGAGTGTGCAATCGCTGCTGTGACACATGAATCAAGCCCACCGCTTACAAGCACGACTGCTATTTCTTTTTTATTTTCAAGTGCCATAGCTTTGACTTTTTTGTTTTTAAATTTTTTCAACTTTTATCATATTTGTCGAGCCACGTTGAAATAGCGGTATCCCAGCCGTCAGTATTATTAAATCACCTGGATTTAAAAGTTTACTTTCTCTTAGTTGGATTTTCGCATTTTGAATAGTTTGGTCCGTTTCAGTTATCTCTTTTATTTTTACTCCGATGACACCCCAAACTATGTTAAGTCTTCGCACAACTTCATAACTATCTGTTAGGGCAATGATTTTAACGTTTGGTCGATATTTTGATATTGCCTTCGCAGTTGCACCAGTATGAGTTATTGTTACGATGGCTTTAGCGTTTAACTGTTGAGCTAGAAGGCATGCAGCACGCCCGATGGCATCAACCTCGTCTTTTAATTTTAAATTTGAATCAAAAACTGGCTCGTAAAACTTATATTGCGTCTCTATTGTCCTTATAATTCTATCCATAACTTGGACCGACTCGATCGGAAACTTACCTATCGATGTCTCACTACTTAACATAACAGCGTCTGTTCCATCGAGGACAGCGTTTGCTACGTCCGTTGCTTCAGCCCGCGTTGGTCTCGGGTTCGAAATCATTGATTCAAGCATTTGCGTTGCAGTTATTACGGGTTTTCCGGCTTTATTTGCTTTCTTTATCAGCATTTTTTGTAAAACTGGAACATCTTCAGTTGGAAGTTCAACCCCAAGGTCACCTCTTGCAACCATTATTCCATCCGCGACTTCAATTATTTCGTCAATCGATTTAACTGCTTCAACTTTTTCAATTTTAGCAATCACTGGGACATTTCTCCCGAAACTTTCCATTTTAGATAGCAGGTCAATTATATCATCTTTTTTTCTCACGAATGAAAGCGCGACGAAATCAACTTCGTTTTCAAGCCCAAATTTCAAATCCTCAACATCTTTTTCTGTAAGAGATGGAATTCGAACATCAACCCCGGGCAAATTTACACCTTTATGAGATTTTAAAATTCCTCCGTCGACGACTTCACATTTAACTTTTCCATCCTCAACCTTTAAAACTTTCAACTCAATCAAACCATCATCAAGCAAAACCGTATCGCCCGGCTTGAGGTCTTCGGTAAGATACTCATATTGAACTGGGATTACGTTTTCGCCGCTGAAACTTGTATAATTTTTTTCTGTCGTCAATATGACAAGTTCGCCGGTCTTTAAATCCATCGGCTCTGATTTGAGTTTGCCAACTCTTATCTTCGGTCCTTGAAGGTCTTGAAGAATGGGGATGTGCTTTCCCGTTATTTCGGATGCTTTCCTTACAAGTTTTATAAAGTTTAAATGTTCTTCATAATCTCCGTGGGAAAAGTTTAATCGGGCTACATCCATTCCGGCCTCGATAAGCCCGATTATTTTATCAAGCGTGTTTACAGCTGGACCAAGCGTGCATATTATTTTTGTCCTTCTGAATTTTTCCGCATCAAAAAATTTTTCCATTTTGAAATGGCTTTTGTTTTTGATAAAAAATTTATGCTCCGATTGAAATGTGCAGGTCAATTCCAACTTCGTTTATCGTTGAGCCGGGAATAAAAGTACTCCTTGAATCTGATTTAGATTTTGTGAAACGATAGAAAAGTGAACCTGTTACGCGCGTGCTTAACATATATCTAAACCTGAACTCAAGTGTCGTCCTCAAAATTCCATCCAAAGGTATCGCTTCTGAAAGATTTCTCGCTTGATATGTTTGCCTCGAATTTTTTGATGATGAATAGGTTAACATTATATCAACATCATTTTTCAAAGAAAGCCCGAAAAGTGGGATGTTGAAGCCACGCTTTGAGTAGTTTAGATTAAATGAAATTTCCCGTCTAAATGTTTCAACAATTGCTTTTGCAGAGAAGTTTAGGTCATAATAAGTTGAGGTTATATATCTAAAACCACCTGTTAAGTTTCCTTTCCACATCGGTTTGAACGTCAAATTTAATCCAATGAGAGGATTGAAATCATAGCCTGTCCTTTCTCCTTCGAAAGTTTGGGGTTGACCGACAAAACTGCGCCATCTTTTCTCGAAATTCGATGAATACGAATGTTCAAGTGAAACTCGCGTTGCGAATGATTGAAAGATCGGTATTTTTTCAAGCCCATCCCATCTAAGTCTCCAATTTACACGCGGTAAGAAACCTCCCAAAACTTTGCTCAAAAAAGGCAAAGTTTCAAATCCCTCTTCAAACGCTTGTGCAAGTTTTTCGTCATCGCTTCTTTTGTCGGTTGGGTCAATTTTAAACTCAGCATATTTTGACGCGACTGACTGAATTCCGCTTTTAAATATGCTGAAGATAAACACCGGTGGCAAAGTTAAGAAAGACCTACTCACTGAAGCGGAGCTTGTAAATGATGTGATCTTTGGAATTCCAAGTGTATCTGTTATAATTCTTTGATTTCTTTGATAGCCCCAACTTAAATTCCAATTTAAATCAAGATACGCGCCTTGCCAAAGCGGTCGAGATGTTGTGAGTGAAATTCTATTATTTTGCGAGTAAGTGTTATCCAAATTTCCTCGCGGAGCTCGCAATCCCGGAGTTTGCTCAAATCCGAAGAATGGAAAACCTTTCCTTGGCGAGAATTTTAAATCACCGTTTGGGTCGGAGACAAGCCCAAGTTGATATAAAAGCGATGGACCATATTCAAGTCGATCCTTTACAAATGGGAGCCAGGACAAAAGGTTACCCATTCCGGGCCTTTCTGAATAAAGCCCGGTGTTCATAGCTGTATTCGTTTGCGTAAATGTGATCTGAATATTGTCATAATCTAGAAATGGCGTCTTTATGAGAATCTTCAGTAGTTCTTTTATTGAAAGTGTTGACTTTTTTGTTGTATCCTTTGGCGCCTGAGCCCCGCGACCCCTTTGTCCTGGTCCGACCTTTTCTTCGCCAAACCATGAATCCGCAAGAGATTTTAGTTTAAGTGAAAGGCCAAAATTTAAATTTGCTGAATAACCGGCGCTTCTTCCGAGCGTCCCCTGTTGAAAGTTGTTTTGCCATCTGTAAGAGGATGAATAACTGAAGTTGGTGCTTAAATACTTATTTAACCCAAATATCGGAGGTACCCTTGGGTTTGTCCCGATGCTTATTTGTTGAGATAAACTAGATGTCCTGCCAAAGTTTATTAAACCATCTTTAAGGAAAATATCGTTTAAAATCTCACTTGTTTTTCTTTGTCTCCCAAGCGAATCCGTCTCCAAATGGACAAGATTACTACCTATGTCTACAGAGTATCGCAGGGAAGGATTGATTAAACCATTGTTTGTGAATCTCCAATCGAACGAAAAACCTCTTTGCGCGTTGAATACGCGTGTCGTTGGCTCGTAAGTTGCTTTTGTTCTAAATTTTCTATTTTCCTGTCCTCTGTCAAATCTCATTACTCCAGAAAAATTCGATGGCGTGAGCTGAATCTCCCAATCTTTGAATGTGTCCAACAGGGGAACACCTTCGAAAACTGATTTGAACGGTTTTATTTTAATCGGATTTATATTCGTTGAGTAATTTGTTTGGAAGTTAAAACCCCATCTACTGCTCAACTCTGTGTTTATATCCCTGAACCTCGAACGGTTAAAATTTAGACCGAAGTTAATTTTGTTGATCACATCTTTGATATACCATTTTTGAGAGTTTATTTTGAAGTTTGCTGATGGCACCGCCCATGTTTCGGAGATCGTTATTTGTTGTATTACAGTTAGCAAGCTATCCGCTTTTTGATTTGCCTCTTCCTCTGTTCCACCTCTTTCGATAATGCTTTGTCTTAAACGTTTTGCAGCTTCCGTTGCGAGTATATCTTTTCCTGGGATATATTTGGGGATGCCAATGTTTTCAGACCTTGAATATGAAAGTGGGAGATTTAAAGATGAACCTAAGAGTGAGGGTAGAATTTTTTCAAGTTTTATATTTGTCGAAAAATTCCAATTTGTTGCCATGACGCGAGCGGATGAATTGACAAATCTATCTGAAAGTCCTCTAAATTCTGGGCTTTTCCTTGCTATTCCAAAGTTTATACTCAAAAGTTCCGGCACATTGAATTGAGCAGATAAATTATATGCCCAACCCAAAGCATCGTTTGCTTCAAGAAGTCGCAACTCATTCACCCAAACATCGCCAGAGATAAATGTCGGACCTTTGCCTCTTGGATTTGTGACGCCGATCGCAATGAAAGTTACGTTCGTCAAACTTGGATTTCCTTTAACCCAGTAAGTTGCTCCAGGTGGTCCATCTGGAACGGGAACTCTTTTAATCGGTTGATTAATGGAATCTCGCGTTTGTTTTAATGCAGTGAGTTGGTCGAAGACGATTTTAATGTTATTTTTAACATCCCAATCTGGCCATATCGGTTGGCGATATTCGTAATAGTTTGACGTGTCGGTTCCAATCCAAACGAAAATTTCCGCAGCGTAATCTGTTGTATCGCGGACGTAAAAGTTTCGGTCACCATGAACGAAAAGACGCATAACTTTATAATTGAAAAGGTCAAGCCTTTGTGGAAATCTCCTCATCGCAAATCGAAGTGTATCGTCCGGCAAATTTCGAATTATAAAAGCAAGCGATTGCTCATTTCCTTCAATTTGTTGATCGGGTCTTCTTCGGTCTCTAGGTCTTTGAACACCAGGTGGCGGTGTATAATCGGGGTTATCTTCGATACTTACAACAGTCACCTTGAAGATATCATCGTTTTTTACAAATTCTTCCCAATAGTTTCCGACAAGATTGAACTCTGCAATTCTTATCATCGCATCGTTATCGAATCCGGTAAACCAAACTCTTACAAATTCAATCAATGTGAAACTTGGGTTTCCAACCTGCCTTGTGTATGAGGAAAGGGGAATTTTCAATTGATACCATCCATTTGAACCGCCACCCGCTATGTAGGGATTATTTGCTGTATCAAGTGGGATTTCGTATTCAAAATAATTGTTCACAAGGTCAAGGATGTGATTGCCATTTAGGTCCTCCTGGTCTGGCTCGGGCTTTAAGTTTCTGTTTCCCTCTGTTCCATTTCTTTCCATTGGGTCACTGTAATTGAAATTGTCTTGGCTTGGGTCATCCCCAAGATATGGATATTTCGCTTTCTCCTCTTCATCGCTCATTCCATCAAGCCCGACGTCTTCATCAGGGTCAAGACGGAAGTTTCCGTTTTTATCTTCTGTGTCAAGTTTTCTATTCGGTATCACATCCTCGGAAATTTGCCCAAGGTTAATTAGCATCTTTGCATTTGGTCCCGGATCCCCGATAATTTTAAACCAAAGTTCGATGTATGTTATATTTTCTGTTGTCAAATCGGTTGAAAAGTATGGAAGTACTCTTATCATCCCAGCCCAATTTTGGCGTGGGAAATTTTTGATTGAGTCCCATTTTGTGGTGTAATTGTATTGACCTCTTTTGTTTGGGATAAATCGAATATCAAGCGGTGTTATAAATTGCTCTTCTTGAGCGACCCTTTTTTGTGGCCATATTTCTTGAACTTGGACGGACTGCGGGATGTTAAACCACGCGAGATATCCTTTCCTTTGAACTTTTATCGTATCGTGTATTTCTTCTTTTTTCGTCTCACCAAGTAATGGCATAAACGCTGGTGGGCTTGCAAAGTGCCAATGAGTTGAAATTAAGCTAAGCGAAATTATTCTTTTTGAGCCTTCGAAATCATCTATATAAACTATACTTTTACGATCATCTCCGGCAATTGTGCTTTTTCTCGTATTTGGGTCCGCAAGTATTAAGGCGGATTCACCCCTTAGTGAAAATGTAGCTTCTTGCTGAGCTTTATAGCCAGGCAATATGTTGAAAATTTCCGCAATCGACCTTGAATTAAATCTGCTTGAAAAATCAATCCCAAGCATAGTGTTGCTCAAGGGTTCCTCGCCTAATCTAACTTTATCGCTTAAACTTTGCTGTGCATAATTCATAAGTGTGAAACCAAGTTTAGCATTTTCACCGAAGTCAAGGTCGCCTCGAGCACCAAGAATTGTCTTTGAAGCGAACGAGAATAAGTCATTCGTTTCATATCTTATCCTTAAATTTGCCCCTGGAAGTAGAGCCTCGCGATTTATGATTGTCAACTGACCAAGGATATAGTCAACTCTATAATCGACGCCCTCGACCAATCTTCTATCGTTTAGGTAAACTTGCACGCTTCCTTCCGCAACATTGAAGCCAAGGTTGTAAGTTGCTTGAACATCGCTTGTTAATTTAGCGGAGATTGTGAATTTTGATGCCTTTGCGGTGTTGTTTCGCGCAGCGACTTGGTTTGTGTCGTAGACATCATCGTAAGCGATTGAATTTATAAAATCTTCGCTTTTGTCTTTGAAAATTTTTTTCAGTGTTTCTTTGCTAAAAGGTTTAAGATACGGGAAAATTATCTCGCCTCGGGTTGTGTTTATCGTAAGTTCAGAAAAATCAAATTTCCCATCCGGTCCAGGTGAGCCATCCTCATGGAATTTGTCAAATCCGAAAATTTGTAAAAGGTTTATCCCATCTATTTCTTCCTTTGGCTCTTGGTCAGGGCTTGGTTGATAAAGCAGTTTTAAATCAAATCCTTCTTTCTTTATGTTTCGCGCGCCTCCAAGCGGATAGATGTTTTTAAGTTGTAATTCCCATGCTTTTTTGAAATATGGCTGTGGCGACCTTGGCCTTACAAGTTTTAAAACAAGTGTGGCAGATGTATCAGAAAGTGAGTTTATGAAATCGCCGTAAACCGTATCGTCATCCGCTATCTGCGTCGGACCTTCAACCCTGTATGCGATCGCAAGAGCTTGATTGTCCTGTATATTTATGTTAAGCGAGATGACGCCAATGTCGGGATTTATTGTGTAATCTTTTCCAGGTTCGAGTTTTCTGAAAAGCCCAACTTCAATTCTCCCGGGGTCGCTTTGTAAAACTTGTGTTCGTAAACTATCGTAATATGCTTTATTTGTGACAGGAGGTAAGTTTATATCTGCAACTGCAAATCTTGTCAATCCAGGCTCAGGTCTTTCAAGTTGCGATACCCAAACTTCGATATCTTTGACTTGTAATTCAGGGGCTATTCTCAAAGGCGGACTATTTTGATAGAACGGTTCAAATGTTGGGATATATTTTTCATCTATGAAGTAATGATTTTGCGAGTATTGGTAGAGATAAACTTTTATTTCCTGCGATTGCGCTCCTCCCGTTAGAACCCTTTCTTGCGATTCTCCCTTCTTTTGGCTTGCGATTGTTGTAAGTTTCAAGGGCCCAAGTTGTAAATTCGTTTTTATTCCGAACAACGCTTGGCTGCTTCCAATCAATGAAGATGGGGTTTGAAGTGATACATTACCTGCTTCTATGCTTTGAATTATCTCATCGTCATAGCCTTTATATTTTATCTTGAGTTGATTTTCGAATTCAAATTGTCTTTGCGTGTTCCAGTCAGCTGTTATGTTGAGTTTATCTCCAATTGTTCCTCCGACGTTTATTTGAACTTGTTGCGAGAAGTCTGGCTCGTTTCTGACGCTACCGAGGCGAGATATTATCAACTGCTCGGTTTTTTCATTTCTCCATGCGCCGGTTATATCGACCGCACCGGAGATGTGAAGATTTATCACAGGGGGACCAAAGATGCTTAAAATTGGATTTGCGGGAACTGGGATTTGAATATTGGTTATACTTCCAAAAAGTTTTTCAATGTCGTCTTTTTCTTCTTTTCTCTCATAACTATGCCCGATTTCTATCCAAGATCTACGTCTGCTTTCTTCAAGTCTCATTTGAATATATTTTTCAAGTGGAACGACGACCGAAAAAACATAATCGGTTCCAGCAATTACCTCGGTTATTTTGACAAATTTACCAGTTGAATCAATTTTAACGTCGCGTTTTATCAGGTTCGTGGGAGCGAAGAGCAGTGGATGAGGGTCGGATTTATTGAATTGAATGTATGGTTTTAAAAAGAATTTTTTATTAAAAATTTTCGTTCGCGCAGTTGAATCGACTTTCACAGCGCTCGTGTCAGAAGATGTCGTGTCCGGCGGGGTAAGTGTAAAATTAAAACCTTTGGCATATGAGATTATTAATGCGATAAATAAAATAACATAAGATCTAAACTTCATATAGCGATTTTTCCTGCGATTATGTTTAAACACCGTAGCCCTTTAGCTATATGCAGTCCTTGGCTTTGTTAGCGACTAGTTTTAAAATATAACTTTCGTAGTTTAATTTCAACTTTTGCGTTTGTATTCACAAGTTTTGCTCTTTGCTTAATTGTGTTTCCTTTTTTAATTTAACAAAAAAATATAAACGGAGAAATCAAATGCAAGCAGTTTTCATCTTCGCACTTTTACTTATTTTAAACATAAGCTCCTGCGTAAGGGAGACCCCAGTGCAAGCACCGCGCAAAATCAAAAAAATGAGCGAGGAAAAATTTTTTGAAATAAAAAAGACCAAGCTTGATAAGTTCGTCCTTCCTGCAATGAAAGAGGAGGGAATCGATATGTGGCTTGTTTTGACGCGTGAATATGTTGTCGACCCGCTTGCCAAGGATTTGTCCGCAGATAAAGCTGTTGCAAAGACAGCGCTTATATTTATTAACGAAGAAAATAAACTGAGAAAAGTTGCAATTTGCGCAAGTTATGATGTTGACCCGTTGCAAAAATCCGGAATCTATGACACAATAATATCTTATAAGAAAGAAGGACTTGCGCCTCATCTTAAGAAAATAATTGAAGAGAGAAATCCGAGAAAAATTGCTTTGAACATCTCCGAGGATTCACCAATTGCAGATGGTCTTTCCGCAAGTATGTTTCAGTATCTTAAAAATGTGCTTGGTGAAAAATATGCGAAAAGATTTGTCTCGTCGGAAAATATCGTAATCGCCTATCGAAGTAGACTTCTTCCGGAGGAAATTGAAATTATGCGCGAGGCAGTTAAGATAACCGAAGAAATAATAGCGAAAGCACTTAGCCAAGATTTTATAAAACCTGGGAAAACGACCGAGAAAGATGTTGCAAACTATATAAAAAAGTTGATGCGCGATTATGGGGTTACGCCGTCTTGGGAGGAGGAAAGTTGTCCAAGTGTAAATGCTGGTATTACGCGAGGTCATTCCGCGCCCTCGGATAATGTAATCCAACCTGGGGATATAGTTGTCATCGATTTTGGTGTTAACCTTAGTGGATATTGCACCGACATTCAAAGAACAGCGTATGTTCTAAAAGATGGTGAAACTCAACCTCCGGATTATATTTTAAAAATGTGGGAGACAAATGTAAGGGCAATTGAAGAGGGATTTAAAAAGATGAAGCCGGGGGCAACTGGATTTGAGGTCGACAGTTCCGCAAGAGGTGTAATTGTCACCGCAGGGTATGAAGAATTTCCGCATGCTTCGGGTCATGTTATAGGTTATTCAACCCACGAAATAGGTCCAATATTAGGTCCAAATTGGAAGGATAGGTACGGGAAAAAGGTCTTTTATAAACTTTTGCCGGGTCAAGTTTTTGCGCTCGAGCCATCGGTTTATCTTTATAGCAAAGAGAGGAACGGTTATTTAAGAATTGGAATCGAAGAGGATGTTTTAATAACTGAATCTGGCGCGGAATTTTTGAGCACACCTCAAAAAGAACTTATCTTGATAAAATGATTCAAACTGAGCCATATAGTGCACTTGCGGAAATTTACGACTGTGTGATGAGAGATGTTCCATATAGACAATGGGCAAGGTATATAGTTAAGCTCATTAAAAAATTTCATCCAAAAGCGAAATTAATCCTTGAACTTGCCTGCGGGACGGGGACGATGCTGATGTTGCTGAGAAAGTATGGCTTTATAGTTGATGGATTGGATATTTCATCAAAGATGATAGAAAAAGCGAGAAAAAAAGCTCAAGGTGAAAATGTAAAATTTTTTATAGCAGATATATCAAATTTTGAAGTCAATCAAAAATACGATGTGCAGTTGTGTCTTTATGACAGTGTAAATTATCTACTTGAGCTCGAGAGATTCAACGGGCTTTTTAAAAGTGTGTGGAATTCACTTAACGACGGCGGAATTTTTATATTTGATATATCGACTGAATATAACTCTGTTCAAAATGCCATTTTAATGAACCTTGAGGAACGATGCTTAGGTTTAAGGTATGTTAGGCGGAGTTATTATTTAAGGGACAAAAGGCTTCATATAAATGAGTTCAAAATTGAAACCGGAGATGGAATTTTTTTCGAGAAACATATCCAAAGGATTTACAAAATTTCAGAAATCAAAGATGTCGTTAAAAATTCCGGGCTTTTTGAAACCTTGGGCTGTTTTGATGGTTTTTCTTTTTTTGCTGGTGATGAGTGGTCGCAAAGAGTTCACTTTGTTTTAAAGAAAATTGGAAAGTGAAATGGTTGAATTTCATCATGTATCAGTGTGGTTTGGAGATAATCTTGTCTTTAAAGATTTGAATTTTGTTGTCCCGGATGGAAAGTTTGTTTTCATCACAGGTCCAACTGGTTCGGGCAAGAGCACGCTTTTGAGATTGATTTATATGGATATCTTCCCAAATCGTGGCAGAGTTGTAGTTGGAAAATTTGATTCAAAGAGAATAAAGAGAAGACAGATACCGTATTTAAGAAGAAGGCTTGGGATAGTTTTTCAGGATTTTAAACTTCTTGAGGACAGAAACGTTTTTGAAAACGTCGCTTTTGCTCTTTATGTCACCGGCGCAAAAAAGAAAGAAGTTAATCGAAGGGTTTTAATGGCGCTCGCGGAGGTCGGGCTTAGCCATAAAAAGAACAGTATGCCCGATGAACTTTCAGGTGGCGAACAACAAAGAGTTGCAATTGCAAGAGCAATTGTAAATGACCCGTTCTTACTTCTTGCTGATGAGCCAACAGGAAACCTTGACCCCGAGACATCCAAGGAGATAATCGAACTTTTGAGGAAAATTAATTTCAGAGGGACATCTGTAATCGTGGCAACGCATAATTATTCAATCATCGAGATGATAAGCGATGCGGAAGTTTATCAGATATCGAATTACAATTTAATAAAAATAAAGGGAGGCGCTTAGCCTCCCAATGTCCCCGAGCGCCATTTTTTAAACTTTATTCAACGGGTATTGAAACTATGAACTCTGTCCCAACCCCAATTTCACTTCTTACTTCGATCTTCCCGTTATGATTTTCCACGATTTTTTTGCAAATCATAAGGCCATAGCCGTGCCCCTCAGGCTTTGTAGTTAAACTTGCATGGAAAAGTTTTTCCATAACTTCCGGCGGAATTCCCGGACCGTTATCAGCAACTCTTATTTCGATTCTGTTGGATTCCTTGTCGAAATATGTTCTTGTTATTATTGTTGCGTCTTTTCTGGCGTCCGATGCGTTTTTGTAAAGATTTATTAGGAGTTGTTGAAATTGAAATGGGTCGATGTTTGTAGATGGAACCTCTGGGTCAAGTTCTTCGATAAATTTGATGGCTGAATATCTTGAAAGTGGCTGGACAAATTGAATTGTTTCGAGAATTAAATTATTTATGTTGTAAATCTGTTTATTTGGCTTCATTTCCGCGCTGTCAAGCAAACCCCTGATGAAAAATTTCATTTTGTTGATGCCAGAGAGAAGGGAAGATAAAGAATTGTTCAGTTTTTCATCTTGTGAAATTTTTTCTATTTCTTTCGAGATAAGTTTGGCATTTAAAGAAACTATGGTTAGGTAGTTTGAAAGTTCATGGCCTATTTCAGAAGCTAGCGCACCGCGCGTTGCCATTCTTTCCGCTTTTATCATTGCTTCATTTGCATGTTGTAAATCTTCATACGCTTTCGAAAGTTTTTCGTATAATTTTGCGTTTCTTATCGCTATAGCTACATGTCCTGCAAGTATCTCGAAAAGTTGAAGTATTTCATTTTTGTTGATATCTGAAATTCTGGTGCTATCGACATAAACAACTCCTATTCTTTCAGAATCAACGGTTAGTGGAATACAAATTATTGTTTTTAAATTTAGTGCAAGGATGCTTTCCCTTTTCATAAAATCATCGTAACCAGCGATATCTTCAATTGCTATCGGTTCTCCGCTCAAATAGACATCCCAAACTATAGTTTTGCTGTATTCGATCGCTTTTTCATCAATTGTCTCGCCTTTTGAATTTCTCGCCAGCGCACACTTTAACTCTTTACCGCCGTTAACGAGAAAGAGACATCCTTTATCTGCTTTTGCAAGTGATATTAAATTGTCGAGAGCTATTTTCAAAACATCGTCAAGAGATAAAGAGGAATTAATTGCCTTTACAACGTTGAGTATTATCTCGAGGTTTCGGTGTTTTTCCCCTTCGAGTTCTACGATCTTTTGCCTGATATCAGATATTTTACTTTTTACTTCTTCAAGTATGTCGATTTTTTCAGTCATATGATTAAACTAACCTGTTATTTTTTTATTTAGTGATTAAACCAAAGTCTAAAAACAAACGGGTGGTCCTTACGGGACCACCCGGATTTGATTACACTGACTTTAATTCACTCAGCTCCGCTTGGATTCGAGAGATGTACGATTTAACCTTAATCTTTTTAAAATATTTCAACGATGAACTTAATGATTCGCGTGCCCTGTCGAGTTGTTTTTGTTTCTTGTAGAGTTGGCTCAATTCGTAGTAAGTCTCGCCAAGGTTGAGCCAGTTTTTGAATTCGAGATTTAAGTCGATCGCCGTCTTGAAGTAGCTTTCAGCAAGGTGTAGATTTCCGCGTTCAAGTTGAATTATACCGAGAATTCTATACGCATCTGCGATACTTTGCCTATCTCCAATTTTGTAAAACAGGTCGAGCGAACGAGTCACATACGCAGTTGCAAGTGGTAAATCCTTTACTCTGACATAAGCATCACCTTTTCCAAGGTATGCGAGGGCAAGCATATAGCTATCCTCAAGTTTTTGTGCAAGTTCAATGCTTTTATCAAATTCCTTAATCGCAGCGTCAAATTCGCCTTTATGAATTAGCGTAACGCCAATGTTATGATGAGTTTGAGCAAGCCTTAGGGCATCGCCTCTTTTTTCAAGCAAGGGCAGAGCCTGTTGAAAATGTGAAATTGCTTTATCCCAATTACCTCGCATGCTCTCAATTATTCCAAGGTTTATGTGCAACCTTGCGATAAGTTCTTCGTTCTTCGTCTTCTCAGCCTTTTTAAGCGCTTGATTGAAATAAGCCGTCCCGAAATCATATTTTCCACTTTCATAGAATGCTATGCCGAGTCCATTTTGACATAACGCGATTCCGTCGGTATTTTTCAATTTTTGATAAATTTTTAATCCCTGTTTCAATGCAGATATAGCGTTGTTCAATTCGTTTCGCTTCGTTTTAACTTCGCCAAGTTTGACATAAGCCTTTGCCCTTGCTTCGTCGAATTCTCGACCTTTACCCGCTCTCTTTATGACCAATAGAAAACAATTCTCCGCTTTATCGAGCTCGCCGTAAGTCAAACAGACATCGCCAAGCTCAAAACACATCTGGATGAATTTGAAGGGCTCGAGAAATTCGCCCGACAAACTTAGCAAAGTATCAAATTTAATCTCACTGATTATTTCTTCTTGAGTTTCGGGTCCAACCTCGATCTTGTTTCTTGCCTCTTTTAAATCTGCGATGAGATTTTCCTCTCGCTCCTTGATTATCTCGTTAAATTTTTTAAGAAAGTCGTCCCCGCAGTATCTGCGGGCGACCGCTATAACTTTATCGAGAAAGTTTGATTTATATTGCTTCATGTTAGTTTGCCTCCTTCGTTAAGGAGTTTTAGTTGATTACCAAGACCAGCCATATCTTGAGAAGTGATTCGTCTGGAAGCTTATTGTCTGCTTTTTCGTGTCAACCGTGACCGGGCTATTTACATATTCCCAATTTCCAGTTTCAGGGTTGTACCAAACTGGCTTTAGATCGTAAGGCGAACCACCACCGAGGTCAACCCCAGCATATGAAAGCGTAATTGTAACATCTTTGTTGAATGTCATACTCGGATTGAATTCAACTGCTGCGTAATCTCCACCGAGGACTTCAACCGTGACATAGGTTGGTTTGCTAACCGCACCTGCAGGGATATAAACTGAATTATTATAAGTTTGGGGACCTCCAACTTCAGCATCCTTTGATGGGAATACCCATTTACCAGCGAAACCTCTCTTTGCCAAAACCTCCTGCTTGAAGGCATCGTTCCATTTTAACAGTTTAATTTGTCCATCTCTGTTGACTATCCCAGGCTTACTCGTCGAAAATCCAACGGGATTATCTGCGCAGCTTGTTAAGAAGAATGACAAGCTGACGATGACGAGGATGACGCCGAGAGTTGAGATGAGACGCTTCATAGCAGCCTCCTTATTTTAGTTTGACATTTTTGTTTATTATTTGTATGTTTCACACCCACAGTCCGCAAAGAACCATTCACATCGACATTTGGGCTTGGTGTCCTCCGGACATTGAATTTTACATGAAGTCAGAGGACAATTAGCCTCGCATTCGGACAATTCCATCGGTGAAAACTCCTTTTTAATAGGGTTAAGCGATCTCAAGGTAAAATCCATAAGTTTACTTTTTTCAACATCATTTAACTTTGCTAATTCAGATTTAAAAACGCTAAGCCATCGAACATAATTTTCACGGTCTCCTTCCT